>JBBILI010000150.1:859-2043 GCA_037445025.1 Rhodospirillales bacterium | reverse complement strand
TCGGTCCCTTCACGGGGGTTGGGGCGCGGCCGGGCAACGGGGTTAACGGCGCCCCCGGCTTCAAGTACGTGGCCACTACCGGCTCCGTGCTGGTGCTCAACTTCGGCGAGGTCATCCAGCTGACTGACGAGTACTACGCGCCTGGCAGTCTGGGTACCTTCAACCTGCAGATCACGCTGGACGTCAGGAACAACCACCAGGACGACTGGGACCAGAACAGCTACGAGATGGTGATCATTCCCATGAACAGCGGGACCTTCGTGAACGAGCGCGGTACCTCAAGCACCTTCACCACGCTGCTGACCCGGCAGGAGGTGCTGGACAGCCTGCAGCAGCCGGCCTACAGCAACCACCAGATCCACCGGATGATCGGCGGCGGCTTCCTGGACAACCTGAAATCATCCCTGGGCTGGGTCCGCTCGAAGGCGAACGAGATACTGCCCCACGTGAAGGCCGCGCTGGGAGCAGTGGGCAATGCCGTACCCGGGGCGCAGGTCGGCGCCAACGTCCTCGGGGCGCTGGGCTACGGCGTGAGCGGCGGGCGCCGGCGAATTGCGGATCGCGTCGCGGGTTAAAAAAAAATATATAGTATAGTATGCCATACAACAACACGTACAACCACGACGTCACGGCCGATCTGCGACGTATAGACCAGAACTACATCAACCGCGTGAACTCCATCAGCGACACCAATCGCTTCGCGGTGGCCTCGCCGCTGGAGTCCGCGGTCGCGAAGTACCCGAACCACATCGAGGGCGGCAGCGGCCACGCGGCGGCCACTATCCAGGACCTCGGCTACGATCCGACGAAGGGCGCCACGGCGGTGCCCAGGCGCGGGGCCCGATCGCGGCGCAGTGCGCCCGAGACGGCCCTCGTGCCCAGCGACGCCGTGGCGGAGGGCCTCATGATGGGTGGGGCCCACGGCGACATGCCGGCCACCGGCTGCGGTGTATCCGGCGGCGGCGTCTCCGGCGGTGGTAGGAAGCGCACGCGGAGGGGAGGCGCGCTCCTGACGGACCAGGACGCGGCGCGCATGCAGGGACAGCCCCCCGAGACCATCACCGCGAAGATAACACAGCAGGCCGCCCCGCATAAGGACCAGCCGGTGGGCGAGCGGGCAGCGCCCCGTATCATCGGCAGCGGCGTTTCCGGTGGAGCCGCTTCCGATCAGGGTTCGGGCGAGG
>JBBILI010000150.1:508-849 GCA_037445025.1 Rhodospirillales bacterium | reverse complement strand
CCTCGTGCGGGCGGTCATGCAGAAGCACGGCCTGAGCATGCCCGCTGCGAGCAAATATATAAAGGATCACAATCTCTACAGGAGATAATTTTCTAACCTAACCTTATAGATATCGCATGAAAGCTATAAGGTTGAGGCAGATTGACGAAGCCTTGAACGAGGACCGGATTATGAACACCAAGGCCTTCGCCATCGAGCGGAGGAACGTGGGCCTGCAGCCGGAGACGCTCCTGCCCTATCAGCAGACGAACGACGAGAACGTCCAGGCGTCCCAGCAGAATAGCCAGGGCCTGCTGATACTGCTGGACAGGAAGCGGGCTGACATGATCACGCTGCTGAAT
>JBBILI010000150.1:0-498 GCA_037445025.1 Rhodospirillales bacterium | reverse complement strand
GGTACGGCACGGGGTCGCCGGACTTCGTGCGGGCCATCAACGAGATGGGCCTGATCCAGGAGCCGATCGGTATCTGGAACGAGTCCATCGCGCCCTTCGGCGACCTGAGCCAAAAGCCGACGCAGTTCACCAAGCAGGCCGTCTACGAGGTGATGAAGCGACTCATGGCCCCGGTGCAGACCCTCAAGGACGGATGCGCAGCGCTACTCGGACGCCTCTTCCAGCTGGTCGTCCAGACCAGGAACCCCTACTATGCCCAGATTTTCCGCCAGAGCTCGTACGCGCTGCTCTGGGGCTACGCCCTCTACGCGGAGATGGAGGACCAGCTGCAGAGCGGCGACCTCAGGCGCATCACCCTAGAAGACCTGCATGTGATCATCGCAGGCGTGTTCCGCGGGGGCATCGGCGGGATGTTCCGCGCCTTCGGCATGCAACCGCCCCGTGGTCCACCACCGGGTGGTTGGCCACCCGGTGGCCAACCACCGCCGGGTGCACCGC
>JBBILI010000149.1:0-1001 GCA_037445025.1 Rhodospirillales bacterium | reverse complement strand
TAGAGCCTCTCTTCTGTGCCCCCCCAGCCTTGCCAGATGTATTTAAACGCCCAGGAACTGCCGACCGATGAAGCATCAGCCGACAGACCCAGGCGTTTAAATATGTTTGTTTTTATTTCTTTGTTTTGTAAGTGTTTGAACTTCATGGCAGGCGAAGGGGGTTGAAGAGTGGCTGGCCCGCCTACATGCGGGACTGCAGGGGCTGGACCGTGATCCACCACCCCGTGGGGATCGGCCAACCCCACTGCAGGACGCACACAACGCAGAGCGTGCCGCCGACCACCATGATCTGCTCCCCTACATGGAGATCCAGTCCGGTCTCCGTGATGGCCAGAACCGGCCACCAGCCCCAGCCGACCGGCACATTGACCGGTGGCTGCTCCCACCTTTGGTGGGGGTGGCCGTTGATCGCCGTGAACGGGATGAAGGGGTTCCGGGGGTCGTATTTCCCCTGCCCGCTGTAGGGCACGAACCCCCCCTCGAACTTGGCCTGGCTGATCGCCTCGGCGGTCAAGGTCATATGCTTGCCGTTCACGGAGAGGTGGCCACCGTTCCGGTGGAGCACCTCCTTCGCCTTCTCGGCCAGCTTGCCCAGGTCGCACCCCCAGTGCGCGCACAGCGCGCTCCAGCTGAGGTCGCCGTAGAAGGGCTTGGCAGCCACCGTGCTCAGGCTGCGGGGGTGGTTCGAGACCGCCCGCCCGAGCATACCGTCGAGGAAGCTCGCCTCGGACTGCTTCTCCATGTGCGTCTTGCCCGTCAGGTGCTCGGGTGTGTTCATCTTGCCGCAGACGCGGCAAGACCCCGGGTTCCACCACGCCGCCCCCGCCGCCCCCTGAACCGACCGATGAAGCATCAGCCGATTCAGGGTGCGGGCCTCCTCCTCGGAGAGCGGCGGGGGCGGCGGGGGCGGCGGCGGCGCCGCCTTCGCCGCGGGGGGCACGAACGCCGGCAACCCGAAGTTGGAGCTCATCGGGATGCTGCACGGCGGCGGCCCCGAGGGC
>JBBILI010000148.1:0-1007 GCA_037445025.1 Rhodospirillales bacterium | reverse complement strand
GTGAAGAAGCGCTAGCATGCTCCTGATCAGCAAGCCGTCTCTCCAGACTGGCCCAGGCGTCTTGCTCAAGTAGAGCCCGCGCCGGAGTGAAGAAGTCTCCAACATCCCGAAGACAACGGAGAGTTTGGACGTGTGTGTAGATGTGCCAGTCGAACAACATGTAGCTGGAGCACTCCTGGTTGATGTTCATGAGCGTCACCATGTCAGTGTCCAGCCAGATGTCGAAGAACACCTGCAGAGCAGACAACGTTGTCATGACAGACGCGGTGTTGGTGCCGCAGAATTCGATGGGCAGGCGTGTCCGCCATGCTCGTAGGCGCTCTTGTTCGTCAGTCCAGATGCACGCCTCGACGCTGTCCTCATCCATTATGAGATCCTCGCAAAAGGTTGTATAATCAAGGCGTGCTCATCAAGATTCAAGTGCAGCAAAACACATGACTTTATGCACATTGTCCTCAACGACTGCAAGGTCGTCACGAAGAGCTTGCATGACTGCGATTGGGATTGGCATCTTTTCCTTTTCAAGTTGGTGTCTGTTACAATTGATACTTGCGAGCGTCACATCAAAACATCACAACATGCTCATGTCAACCGTGGCTCATGTCGTCATGAACATTATCATGATGAAACTCATGCACATGTCGCAACAAAACTCTGGTTCTCCCCCCTCCGCTTACGGAGGGGGGCAGGGGGGGGAGGCGTGTTGCCCCGCAGGGAAAAAAGAAAAGAAAAATTCACCCTACACTCAAATGTATTTTGGTATTATCCCCCCTTTGTTGTGCTTGTTGTTGCTTGTTGTTTGTGTTGCTTGCTTGCGTTTTTGTGTTGCTTGCTTGTTTGTGTTGCTTGCTTTGCTTGCTCTAGTCTAGCTCGCTTGTGTTTGCTACTTTGCTTGCTCTAGTCTAGCTCGCTTGTGTTTGCTTGTGTAGGCTAGCTTGCGGCTACGGCTATTTCCCTACATAATTCCGGCGGCATAGTATACAACATCGCGCGAGGGAAGATGTAAT
>JBBILI010000147.1:0-1019 GCA_037445025.1 Rhodospirillales bacterium | reverse complement strand
CCTGGTGCTCCTGCTCCTGCTCCTCCACCTAGTCTGCTGACGTTTATGCTCATGCTGCTGCTGCTGCTGCTGCTGCTGCTGCTGCTGCTGCTGCTGTGGCGGGGGATGAGGGAGGGAGGGAGCGGGGGGATGGGCGGGTGCGGGGAGCCGGGGGGGCGGCAGCAGGGGCGGACATCCCCCGTCCCCTTTCCGCCCTCCTCCAAATGTGTTCAAAATTATTCGAAACTTGTTCAAAATTGCTGAACACAAACTAATTAAGCAACACCACAAAATTATTTAATACATGTTCAAGAGTGATCACACATACCAAATTTGCTCAACAGCATCTATTGGTTCGAAACATATGTTTGAAAAATGCTGAGCGGTAAGTCAAAGCGGTTAACAAATTAATTGCTCAAACTTGCTGAACAAATCAAAATTACAGAACAACCATGTGTTGTTAAAAGCTGAACAAAATATGGTCAACTGATCAAACTTGTTCAAACCTGTTCAACATGAATCAAGCTCACTAAAGAATGCTGGACAAAACAAAGATGAAACATCGATTTGTTTAGATTGCTGGCACAACGTCAAAATTCACAGAAACAGAAAGCTGAAACGTGATGGAGCATGTCAACCTTGCGGAAAAAAACACAGCTCAGACTAGCTGGACTAGTATAGAATTTGTTCAAAATTTGCGAATATTTTCAAATTTGTTTCAAATTTGTTTGATGGTGTTCAACATTTGCTCAAAATTCATCAAACATTGTTCAAACGCGTTCAGAATTTCTCAAACATGTTCACAATGGCCGTTCCCCCCCCAGGCCCCCCACCTGTGGTACTCTCCGAGCCTCAGGTGGTTCCAACTGGCCCCAAATGATTCCAAACAGCTCCAAATGTTTCCAAATAGCTCCACATGGCTCCACATGGTTCCAAACAGCTCCGCATGGCTCCAAGTGGCTCAAAATGGCTCGAAACTGTTCCAAACGGTTCCAAATGGCTCCACGTGGCTCCCAATGGCCCCAAATGTATCCAAATGG
>JBBILI010000146.1:0-1027 GCA_037445025.1 Rhodospirillales bacterium | reverse complement strand
ACCCTGACTTTCTATTAAACAAAATTAAAATATTTAACTTTTCAAAAAGAAAATGACGGTTGTGTGCGCCTGCTAGGCGGTTCTGTCGCGGTTCTGTGGGTTGTATGGGTTTTTGACGTTTTTCTCGCCGACGTCCACTTTTCGCTAGCGCTTCCGCCTTTTTCTGCAGCGCGGGGCCCAGGGCTGCCGGTTGGCCCTGCCGCCGCCGCTGCGAGCGCCACCGGTTTTCCAATTCTAGTTTCGGGGTGCAACTCGCTGACTCGAAAGCCGCTTTTCTGACAAAATATCCCGCCCATCTGACAAAAAGGCACCGCTGCCCCTGCCACCCTGAGGCGCTCGCTCCTCAATATCCTGGCCGCGCGCGCCGCGCAGAGCGAGGCGCCGACGCTTCATGCTCTTGGCCAAGGTCTTCAAATATGTTTTCGACGTGCAGGCGGCCGTCCGGCGCCACCCCAAGCAGTCATCGCCTGCTCTTGGCCAAGGTCTTCAAATACGTTTTCGACGTGCAGGCGGCCGTCCGGCGCCAACTCAAGCGGCCCGTTCCTGCATCGCCTGGAACTTGAAGGCTGTGGAGCCAAAGAAAAGACATGCTGGAGCGCGCGACCTGGCTGTCTGTGAAGTGGCCTAAGACACGCTGGCCCACGTGACCTGGCTGTCTGTGACACCACCTTTCCCATGGACTTGCGCGCCATCAAGAAAGCAGTTTTCCCATTGCCTGGAAAGTGAAGCTTTCAGTGCCGCGAAAGCGACACCACCTTTCCCATGGACTTGCGCGCCATCAAGAAAGCAATTTTCCCATTGCCTGCTTTCCCATCGGTGCATGGAAGAAATATTGCAACATGCAGAAACCGCTCAAACAGAACTCTCTCCAGAAGACAACTGCGCAACATAGTTGTACCCCCACCCCCCCCGGAACGCAATGTTGGGTAGTTGCAATATTTATTCCATCCGCCGGGGGGGTGCCCGCACGGACGGCGTACCGCGCGAGCAACTTTGAGCTTGGGGGGGCGGGTGCTCTGTGGGCGCT
>JBBILI010000145.1:0-1030 GCA_037445025.1 Rhodospirillales bacterium | reverse complement strand
CTGCCAGGCACATACAACCGTGACTTTCAATTTAGAAAAGTTAAAGGTCTTCAACTTTTCTAATTGAAAGTCACGGTTGTATGCGCCTGCCAGGCGGTTGTATCGCGGTTGTATGGGTTGTATGGGTTTTTGACGTTTTTTTGATTGAATTGCAATTTCGCCTAAGGCTTTTCGCGTTTCCAGCGCTTGGAGCTCCAAACTCAAGGAATAAATCCCGACGGCACCGGCGCCATTGTTACCGCGGGCATTTTCGCCGCGAAATCTGGCACAAGCCGGATTCTCCACATTGAAAGCTCAACTCTCCAGACGGTGCATGGAACAAATATTGCAACAGCCGCAGCCCGACACCTCACCGCCAGAGCGCCCACTCCGCGCACGCCCCCCCCAAGCTCAAAGTTGCACCTGCGGTATGCCGTTCGCGTGGGGGACCCCCCCGGGCGGACGGAATAAATATTGCAACTACCCAACATTGCGTCTCTGGGGGGAGGGGAGTATGATTGTGTTGGGCATTTGCCTTCTGGACATGTTGTTGGTTCGGCGGCGCCTGGCGTGTTGCAATATTTATTCCATGCACCGTTTGAAAAACTGATTGCTTAGGTTGCAGCAGGGCAGCAGGCGCAACCTGTACATGAAGAGTCAGTCACCCACGCTCCCAGAGAGTAGTGAAGCATTGCCACTGAGTACAGCGCAATCAGGTGACGCCCTGATAAGGCTTACGATCTATGAAGATGTCGAAAACTAATGGACCTTGCAGTCACATCGTGGGTCGGGGATGCCAAACTTCGTGGCGAAAATGCCGCCGGTAGCCACAACACAGGCGCCGCTGGCGTTAATTTCTTGATTTTGGGGCCCCGAGCGCTGGAAATGGGAGAAGCCTTAGGCGAAAATGCATTTCAACACCAAAAACGTCAAAAACCCATACAACCCATACAACCGCGATACAACCGCCTGCCAGGCGCATACAACCGTGACTTTCAATTTAGAAAAGTTAAAGGTCTTCAACTTTTCTAATTGAAAGTCACGGTTGTAT
>JBBILI010000144.1:0-1031 GCA_037445025.1 Rhodospirillales bacterium | reverse complement strand
GTTGCCATAGATGAGGATTAAAGAGGGTATGGCACCTCGGCCTCCCTGTCAAACCAGTAAGAGGTGCCATAGATCTATTGTTTAATGGGGCGTGGGAGGTGCCATAGATGAGGATTAAAGAGGGTATGGCACCTCGGCCTCCCTGTCAAACCAGTAAGAGGTGCCATAGATCTATTGTTTAATGGTGCGTGGGAGGTGCCATAGATGAGGGGTTAAAGAGGTTATGGCACCTCAGCCTCCCTGTCTCACTTGCATTACAGACGCTCTCAATCATTTCTCTTTTGCACCTGATTACCCCATGGCAGAAACCCTACCGTGAAATTGGGGAAAATGGTCACAAATTTATTCAGATCTTGGATGAAATCTTGGAAAGGGCACCAGAACGATTTGGTGAGACTGAGGAATTGGTAAACAACCACGGAACGACGTCTCCTCCCTAGCGTTGTTACAGAGCGAGAAGACGCGCTCAAATGCCTAGATTTCCGTCGGATGTGCTCTACATAAATGGTGGTCGAGTCGCAGCAGTGTCGTCAACACGCAGGTGGAAGGTACCTGAGTCACCAGCCCGCCTAGCTCAGTCGGCAGAGCGCAAGGCTCTTAACCTTGTGGTCGTGGGTTCGAGCCCCACGGTGGGTGATTGTGCGGCTGACACGGTCATGCTGGCGGTGTGGATACAATGGCGCTGGGACCCCACAAGTCCAACAAAACCAGCCCCTTGGTGCCAGAGCACTTGTGGTCTAGTGGCTATGACGTCAGCCTCACACGCTGAAGGTCGCCAGCTCAATCCTGGCCAGGTGTACATTTAAGGATTGACATGCTGCTGGTGACACAGCAGATCACAGCAACATGTACAGACATGCGACACACCACTGAGCCACACTGAATGCCATAACCTCTTTAACCCCTCATCTATGGCACCTCCCATGCCCCATTAAACAATAGATCTATGGCACCTCTTACTGGTTTGCACAGGGAGGCCGAGGTGCCATAACCTCTTAAACCCCTCATCTATGGCACCTCCCATTCCCCAT
>JBBILI010000143.1:0-1051 GCA_037445025.1 Rhodospirillales bacterium | reverse complement strand
TACCATAACCATGACCATAACCATTACCATAACCATAACCATTACCATTACCATAACCATAACCATTACCATAACCATAACCATTACCATTATCATTACCATTACCATCATCATAATCATCATCATCGTCGTCGTCCTCGTCGTCAGGATCATCAGCATCATGCCCGCCAGCCCCGGGAAAGCGAACGATGCGTTGGAATCTTTTCGCAAACAATTTCGCTTCTCGGAAGCACCTCTTCGAGAAACGCCGCCCAAATATCCAAATCTTTTGTTCCGAGATTTGGAGAGATGCCTCCAAATCTCAAATCTTAAGATTTGAGACTTGGGGGCATCTCGCCAAATCTCAACGAAAAAGATTTCAAACATGTTGCGAAATATACCATGACTTTGCAGCAGGGCATCGGCATGACGGAGCTGACGGGCATAATTGGCATGATGGGCATGACGGGCATAATAAGGATGATGCCAAAGATGGTGTCGATGATGACCATGACCATAACCATTACCATAACCATGACCATAACCATACCAATAGCCATAACCATTACCATAACCATTACCATAACCAGTACCCTTACCATTACCCTTACCATTACCATTACCCTCACCACTACCCTTACCCTTACCACTACCCTTACCATTGCCATTACACTTACCATGACACTTACCATTACCATTACCATTACCACTACCATTACCTTTACCATCATCATCATCATCGTCATCGTCATCCTGCCCTGCATCCGCATCATCAGCATCATCAGCATCATCCGCATCATCCGCATCCTTATCCGCATCCGCATCCTTATCCGCATCCTTATCGGCATTCTCCTGGGCATCCCCATCCCCATCCTCCTCATCCGCATCCGCATCCCGACCCGCAGCCGTGGCAGCAATTGCCAGGGTCCGACCATAAAAAATTTTAGATCAGAAAATTTTTAAAAATTTTAAAAATTTTCTGATGCAAAAAGATCAGAAAATTTTTGGATCTCAAAAAAAAATCCCGACGCATTTTGACTTAAAGAAATTAGATCAGAAAATTTTGAAAATT
>JBBILI010000142.1:0-1055 GCA_037445025.1 Rhodospirillales bacterium | reverse complement strand
AGAGGAAAGAGCCGCCGCAGACGCAAACCCGCAACCCGCGCGGCACAGCAGCCCCCCTGGCGCAGAGGGAGCCGCCCGGAAGAGGAAAACCTCAACCGGACGCCACCCACCACGAAGCCCCAGGGTGACCACTGCGGCGGAAACCAAGGGGGCGCGAACCCCAAGGTTGCCGCACCCGCGCCGGGGCAGGCCCCCAGCGACGACCGAGAGGCCTACCTACACAACCCCCGCAAACAAGCAGGAGCCCCGGGGCGGAAAAGAAGCCCCGGGGAGAGCACCGAACGGCAACGAAACGACGGCCCCGACGAGCCTACCAAGGCCCCAGCCTCCCGGCCCGAGCCAAGCCTGGAAACAGCCGGGCCGGCCCACTAGGCCCCTCCCGGGTGGGGCAGCCGAAGCACTGCGCCCCACCAGGTTAGGTAACCCCAGGCCGAACCCACCGTCCCCAGACCACAGCCCAGGACCCCCAGGGGCCGGTCTCCTTACCACAGACCGGCACCCCAGGGGCCCCCAGGGGCAAGGGACACCCAGGACCCGGCCCCCTGCCAAGCCCCAAAGCCTCCCCTACGCCCGCCTCGCCACGGCCAATGTGCAGGAGCACATTGGCGCGCGGGTCAAACGGCCAAGGAGCAGCGGCCCCCCCAACGAGGCGGCTGCCCTGGCGTAGGAAGCTAGGCAGAGAGGGGGGGGCTAGGCAGCGACCCGAGCCCCGGGCACCCCGACCGGGAGCCAAGGGCCAAGCTAGTCCGCCGAGGCCGCGCCGACGGCGCCCCAACCGCGAAAGGCCGAGCCGCCAGGAGCGCAACGCCCCCGACGGCCCGGCCCCCGCGAGGGCCCGCCCGGAGGGACGACTCCCCCGAACGGGCCAAACACCAACACAACACAAGAACGGAACAACAGCCCCAACACACGCCGACCCAACGAACAACGAAACAACGACAGGCCTACGCCCGGGGCCGCCGCTTACCCCCGGGGTGTAGCACCGTCAGGTGCTACAACCTTGAGGTCTCGCGGCCGGACCCTAACCGGGCGCCAGGCGCAGGCCGACCGGGCCC
>JBBILI010000141.1:0-1066 GCA_037445025.1 Rhodospirillales bacterium | reverse complement strand
TGCCCGACGGCTCTGCGAGGCTCTTCGACAACCTCGCGTGGGACGGGACGCAGGACGAGGCGACCCTCGGCCACTCTACGTTCTTCGCAGACCTCCTGGACGGCCTCTACCACAAGGAGGACAACCACTACCAGCGGTACGGCGCCTACGGCGACGACGGTGTCTACGACGAGGACATCGACGACGTCTTCGAGGTGCACGCGGCCGAGAACGTCGCGGACACCGACTCCCAGGACACGGACTACCAGGCGCCGGACACCTTGAGCCGACGAGAACAGCGAGCTCTTGACCGCGAGCTACCCTGGCGGGAGATCTACCGGGCCCCGGACGACTACCGCCTCGGGTTCGTCGCGGCCATCAAGAAGGAGTTCGACAGCTGGATGAAGTTCGACTCGGCGGAGCCTCTCGACAAGAAGGAGGCGAACAAGGTCTTCCAGGACGCGAACAAGGCCAAGCGGATCCTGCGGTCTCGCATGGTCTACCGCGACAAGAATCTCGGACAACCCCCTCTACGAGCCAAGGCACGATGCGTCGTGCTGGGTTGCTCAGACCCAGATCTTCGAGATCTCGACCGCGACAGCCCTACTCCGACACGGCTCTCCTTCCTCATCGTCGTCCAGCTCTACGCGAGCGGCGTGAACAGGAAGGTCGGGACTGGCGGCCACAAGTGGCGACTGCTGGCAGCAGACGCCGAGGCGGCTTTCCTTCAAGGTGACGCATCGGCCGGCAGGCCAGGCGACATCTGGATGAAGCCACCGGCGGACCCCTTGGTCAAGGAGTCAGGCTGCTTCGACGCACCGCTCTACCGGCTCACCTCGACGGTCTACGGGTTGGCCAACGCCCCTCGGGCGTGGACGAGGAGGGTCTCCGAGAAGCTGAACGAGGCAGGGTTCCAGAACCACTCCCTGGATCGCATGATGTGGATGCACTACTGCGTCAACACGAAGACCAGCTCCGAGCCGGTCTTGGACGCCGTGGTGATCTTTCATGTCGACGACATGCTGGCGGCGTTCAGCGAGCTCTTCGACATCGAGATCCTCTTGGGGCTCTTCCGGTGGGGGAACAT
>JBBILI010000140.1:0-1090 GCA_037445025.1 Rhodospirillales bacterium | reverse complement strand
CGGGAGGGGGAGCGGGGAACGGGGGGGGGGGGGTGGCCCGGGCTGTGGGGTGAGGGATTGTTCACCCCGGGAGAAACTCTCACCCGCGAAACAAAACCCGTTCCCACTCTGCACATGCAAAAAAGAGCTGCCAGCAGGATTCCGAGCTCTCGGGCAACAGCATCAGGGACGAGATCATGTCCGAGATGGGGGTGGTCCCAGAGTCGGGCCGCGGGGCGATGCAGGTGAAGAAGCGGCCGGCCAGTGCAGAGGAGCTGTGGTGTTTCAGTGGTTGTAGGGGAAGCACGACTGCCCCCAATGTTCTTGCGGTTCCAGCAAGCCCATCTCTCAGTTTAGGAAGCCCCAACCGGGAACAATTTGAGAAGCAACGATTTCTGTTTCTTCCCCCCCTTTCCCAAAATAAAGAATCAGGCACCTTTTCCCTTTGTTTCCTTTCCTGCCTTTCCCTTGTCTCGATGAGGAGCAGCGAAGCAAGAAGCCGAAGATCGAGTCCGTGGACGACAAGCCCGTTCAGGAGGAGGAGGAGGAGGTCGAGGAGGAGGAGGAAGCAGAGGAGCTCCCAGAGGTACGGAATTTCTCATAATAAGAAGCCATGATTTTGGGCATGCCCAAAACACTGTTATTTACAGTGTTTTGGGCATGTCAAAAATCATGGCTTCTTCTTATAGGAAATTCCGTACCTCCGTACCTCCAGGAGCAGGCGGAGGACGAGGACGACGGGGAGACCTTCGTCATCCCGGGCGGGGACCTCTTCGCGGTCACCCCCAGCTCCAGCTCGCGTTGGTGAGCGGGGCTGCCGGGGGCCGATTCGGATCTTGACCCCGGGGTTGATCCCAGGTCCGCAGGGGCTATATTCAGAAATCTTCTCGGGAAGCTCGCTTGCCTTCGCCGGTCGGAGATCCCGGGGCTCATGGGAGGTTTGCAGAGGCCATTCAGCAATCGGCAGGAGCTCATCGAAGGTTTGCAGGGGCCATTCTTTTGCAGGGGCTCATCGAAGATTTGCAGGGGCCATTCTTTTTGCAGGAACATGGGTGGAGGAGGTGGACTCGAGTCTCCGCCTGCCGGGGGTGTGAGTTGTGGGGGGGAGGGG
>JBBILI010000139.1:0-1094 GCA_037445025.1 Rhodospirillales bacterium | reverse complement strand
TCATGTTAGTCTATGCTTCAATGTGCCTGCCGCAGCTTCGCCATTGAACTTGGCAAGGGATCAGCTTTTGTTAATGTTAATCTGGATTTCAATGCTTAGAATTAGTTCCGCAACGTTTCCTGAACGTCGTTTCTCTAACGTTTCTGATTGAAACTGCTTTAACTATTTGTTCCCGCAGTTCTTGAACGTCGTTTCTTTAACGTTTTTGATTATCATTATTGAAAGTTTCCGTTTGCGCAATTCCTGAACGTCGCTTCTCTAACGTTTCTCATTGGCATTGTTTAAAATTTGCGTTTGCAACGTTTCGCGCCCCTAGGTTTGCAAGTAAAAGTTTGAAACTCACCCGGCCGGGCCGTCTCCGACGACGCCCGGGAGTCTGCTCCAGCGCGCGCATTCAATGAGCGAGTGGATTTCTCAACGAAAATCAATGAAATGAAAGCCTCGAATCATAAATGATGATCATTTGTAGGCCAGGAGTCCATACGGAGTGGTTTCAAAAGCATATTGTATTGAATTTCTCGAGATTTCATGAAGGTTCAATGACTCATCAAATTTTTGATGATGAATGTCTCGGATTTGCGTTCTGATCACTGATTCCCTTCCGTTCTGATGCCAGCTGCTCCGATCTGGACTCAAATCTCAATTTGGTTGCGATTCCATCGATTTGGTGAACCAATCATATTGAATTCAATGATTACATTCATGCATGAATGCCTTCCTTCATGAAACCCCATGAAATCCAATGAAAAGTAAATGAATTATGATCATTAGTAGGTGCGGAGTCCATACGAAGTGGTTTCAGAAGCACATTGTATTGAATTTTTTAAGATTTCATGAATGTTCAATGACTCATCGAATTTCTCAGCATGAATGTCTCGGATTTCGGTTCTGAGCATTGATTCTTTTTCGTTCTGATGCCAGCTGCTTGGATCTGGGTCCGAATCTGAATTTCATGGCGTTTTCATTGATTTGGTGAAGCACTCCAATTCATTGAAAATGAGAAGCGCATGTCTCCTTCCGAAACTTGGTGCTTGCATTGCTGTCACTGCTTTGGCTTGGCTCAGGCTCAGGCTCCGGCTCTGGCTGTGGCTGCG
>JBBILI010000138.1:0-1103 GCA_037445025.1 Rhodospirillales bacterium | reverse complement strand
TCATCAACCGGATCAAGAAGGAGAAGGGCTACGAGGGCAGGTCGGCGTTCAACGAGGCGCGCAAGCACGCCATGACGCTGCCGGACTACCCCAAGGCGGAGGCCAAAGCCAAGGCGAAGGCCAAGGCGAAGGCCAAGGCGGCGTCGAAGCGGAAGGTCGAGGACGCGGACGAGAAGGTCGAGGCGCCGGCAAAGAAGAAAGCGCGTGGGCGGGAGCCCAAGGAGGACACCGTCAAGCTCCTCCAGAAGATCTACTCCGGCGGCGAGCTCGACACGTTGACGGAGCTCAAGGCTGCCAAGGTCGCACAGAAGACCCTCGACAGGCAGGTGACGCGCCTCACCCAGGCCGGCAAGTCCGCGGACGCCGTGCAGGCGAACTCTGTCAAGGTGCGGAGGGCCATCCTGGCGGGTCACGAGAAGCTCCAGTTGCCGGTCACCAAGGGCATCCACGGCAAGAAGGCCGATGCGATTAAGGCGATCGAGGCCATCGTGGAGGACGCCGACGCGCTCGCGGAGGATGGGGCGAGGGAGAGGAAGCGCGGGGACGAGCTGGAGCAGAAGGTCGCGGCGCTCGAGGCGGAGTTGGCGCGGCTAAGGGGCGGGGCGGCATAGGCGGCGCGGAGGACAGTCCGCGGCACCGGATGGCGCGCTTGGCGTCGGGGAAAAGACGATCGAGCGCTCGCCGGGTATTTGTCCCTCGTCATTTGTCTCCCTGGGGACAAATGACGAGGGACAAATATTTTAGGATCTTGTCTATCGTTGGAGTGGTTGCTCATTGCAGGCAGTTCGAGTAGGAAGAGACGGGGTCGCATGTCTTTGTCGCCCGTCGCCCGCAGCGCGGCTCGATCCCTCCCCCCTTGCAGCGGAGGCGGCCGGGCGCCATATATAAAAGGAGCTCCTCTCGGCAGTGTCCTCGGACAAGCACGGACTGTGCGGCTGAGTGTAAAAGGCACTCAGTGCGGCTGCTCGCAGTCGCGTACGCACAAGCTCGTCGCGCGTGTCCTTGCAGGCTCGAGCCATGCCGCTCCGTCCGGCCGCCGCCGGTCGCCGCGTGCAGCTCGCCTTGGACCGCGGCGAGCACCCCTTCCGCCAGGGACACTCGGT
>JBBILI010000137.1:0-1106 GCA_037445025.1 Rhodospirillales bacterium | reverse complement strand
AGTCAATCTTCTAGTTGCAGCTATGAAATATCAACCAAAGTCCTCCTAATTGAGATGAAAGTCCAGCATTTACATTGAAAGTCCTATTAATTCTAGTTAAAGTCCAGGATTGAGAATAAAATCTATCAAGCATATAGTCAATCAGATCTTTCCACACTTCGGATTACAGCTTTTATTCTATCAGTTCAGAAAGTCCAGCTTTATTGTGTCAATTAAATCCAACAGATCGTCTATTCGTCTATCAGAACTTCTCACTTAATTGCGTTTAATCTTTCTTCTATCAGCACCTGAATCTTTAGTCAAAGGTCTTCCTATTTCCTATCTTTACAAGGCATTTATCAACTAAAATCAATATTATCAACTTTTGGGCAGGGCATTTAGTATATGACATTAATCTTTTGGGCAGGGCATTTAGTATATGAGGATTCATTTCTGGGCATGAAATTGTGTAGATGTTTTTAGAGAAATTCAGCTTACATTCCATTCATAAGTAGATTAAATTCAGTTAGATCTTTTTATCTGACAGCTGTACTTGTATTTATCTCTTGGAGAGGTGTAAAACCTTCGGTTGAATGCCTAAATGGTATCATCAATTTAAGATTTCTTTGTGCAAGCTATAGAAGTATACTAAGATTATCATCTCTTTCTTTGGTGAGGTTATGTGATGTACTATTTCTTGTGACAGCTAAGATTATTCCAACTTCTTTGCACAAATCATATTTATTGCAATCTTATTGTACACATCATTTTCAAAATCCTTATATCTTTTCATCACATTTAGCTCATAGAATTTTGGAAGGATTAAATCTTACACACCTTGTTTTCATTGTGTGTAGCAAGATGAGATTGGTAATTTTATACAAGATTGAATTTGCACCCAATGGTATAGGTCTTATTTTTGCAGGGAGAATTAAATCTCATATGAAAACAAGATTCGTGCCAAAGATGAATGCTTTATCTCTTAGCTCCTTCACTAATACAATTTTGGATATAGGAATCATTTCATCTTTATCAAGTTTAGGTCTTCTTGGTGTTAAACTGGGTACAATTATCTAGCAGCTATTCAATCACTGGTACTATTTCTGAAATCATTTGACTTAGACATC
>JBBILI010000136.1:0-1111 GCA_037445025.1 Rhodospirillales bacterium | reverse complement strand
CATTCCCAAAACCGGATTGGGCTCATTCCCAAAACCGGATTGGGCTCATTCCCAAAACCGGATTGGGCTTATTTCCAAATCCGGATTGGGGTTGGTAATGGTTGCTGCTTTGCCAAAATTCCTCGTAAATTACGGTATTGTTTGGTTGGTCGGTTTAAAATCCTCGTAATTTACGGTGTTTTCCCAAGTTAAGGAGCCAATTGGTTAACACAATGTCTAAACCAACTTAAAGGGAACATAGATATATAAGTACATGCTTGGTGTAAGGTAAGCCCAACATAAACAGCGATAGCCCGACCAGTGGTGGCCACCATCGGTCGGGCTATCGCTATTGGTTGTTGTTGCTCTGTTGTGTTCCACCCCCTTCACAGTTCAACCATTAGTTAATCAACAATATGTCAAAAACCACTTAAAGGTAAGATAGATATATAAGTATATGCTTAATGTAATCTATATGTTTGTCGTATGGTATTGGTGCTGTTGTTGTGGCCGAATTCGTCGTAAATTACGGTGGTTTTGGGTTGACTGGTCTAAAACCCTCGTAAATTACGGTGTTTTTGAACAGGGGGGAATCCCAGTTTGCGACTGGGGTCAATCCCAGTTTGCGACTGGGGTCAATCCCAGTTTGCGATTGGGGTAATCCCAGTTTGCGACTGGGGTAATCCCAGTTTGCGACTGGGGTTATCCCAGTTTGCGACTGGGGTCAATCCCAGTTTGCGACTGGGGTCCGAATTTCCCGAAGCATTCGCAAAAACGCGAAGCCCAGTTTGCGACTGGGGTCAATCCCAGTTTGCGACTGGGGTCAATCCCAGTTTGCGACTGGGGTCAATCCCAGTTTGCGACTGGGGTCAATCCCAGTCGCAAACTGGGATTGCACCCCGTGCCCAACCAATGGCGGCAACCATTGGTTGGGCACTTGCTGTTTGGTGTTGTTGTGTTTAACTAAAATACAATTTAATAATATAAATATGGTTGACCACGAAACTGAAAGCCAAGGCTCGGTATGTTTATGAAGGAAGGGACGCTGGGCGACCGCAACATATTATAAAATAAATATATAGGTTCGGACATGAATGTTCGGGCTCATGGGCCCGTCATTTTGGGTAAAGGG
>JBBILI010000135.1:0-1172 GCA_037445025.1 Rhodospirillales bacterium | reverse complement strand
CAATTTTTAAAAAAACAAAAATAAAAACAAAAACAAAAACAAAAACAAAAACTAAACAAAAACAAAAACAAAAAATTAAAGAAAAAGAAAAAGAGAAAACAGATAAACAAAACAACCAATCCCCAAGGATGCCCACCGCAAGCCGGACTTCACCAACATCCAGTCCTTGGACTGGTGGAAGGACGTGGCCAACCAGACCGTGTCCGTGTTCATGCTCAAGAAGACCATCGACAAGAGCAAGCACAAGCCGGACAAGCACAAGCCGGACAAGCACAAGCCGGACAAAGTCGCCCTCACAGCCACAACAGCGCTCAAGATGATCAGGGAGCAGATCAAAAAGGTCGAAATAGCCACCATCCTTGAACAAGGAGCCAACGCGCAGACGGACAACATCCCGGAGCTCCAAAAAACCAAGGAGCGCGTGCAACTGTTCTTGGAAATGGCACAAGAGGACTACGACACGGCCATCAAATTGATGGGCTACTCAACGTCCGTCGCCAACCTCACCCAAGCCGTGGAACTCCTTGGCAAAAACACAAAGGCCTCAGCCCACTCGACGGAAAAGCGCATCCAGGAGATGACCAAGTGCATGTTCGGGATCAACATTTTATTGGAGATGAACAAACAGATCAACTCCGTCATCCTCTACGCGCAAACGGCGATGGAGCAGGCATGCAACGACAAGAAGACAAACGACCCGGACTGGAACCTCGGCGTGCTCAAGGCCGAGCTGAAGTTCATCAAGACGGACATCCAGAACAAGCTGAAGAAGGGCATGACCGCGACAAGCATCTACGAGGAGGTGGCCAAGGACATCTACGACAACTACGGCGAGGACGACAACATGGACGTGGAGGTGGACAACGCCAGTGAGGGCGGTAGTTCAAGCGCCAACGAGGCAACCGCGCGCGCAAACGCGGTGGAAAGCCTGGCCGCAAGCCTGCGCGCAACCGAAATCTGAACATCCCAAAGGGATGCATCCTAGGCAAGCCAAGGCCTCCACTTCAAAATCCGCGGGCTTCGCGCTTCAACAACAAGCATGAACATTCAAGTTCAACCTAAGTGAAGGAAACTTGCAGAGGTGCCACGCATGCAAGTTTCCCTCGCTTAGGTTGCCGGCAAGTTGTGGTTTTTTTTTAAGTTTGCTTTCACGTTTGAACAACGACAGGTTT
>JBBILI010000134.1:0-1176 GCA_037445025.1 Rhodospirillales bacterium | reverse complement strand
TGTGCAGGGGAGGCTGGCCCACAAGCACACCAGGCGCCCGTGGCGGAGGTCCTCCTCACACTGGGCCACAACGGTCTGACACCCCCTTTCCGTCGACAGGTCTGCGTTCTCGAGCCCCCACCGGTGAACAAGGTGGCCACGAGAGCCGGCCACCTTGCACAGGAGGGACCCAGGAGAACAGCAGTACTCGTGGAAGGACACCTTTCCTGGCGGCGCCGACACGGCCCGCCCCATGAGAGCGGAGGCGGCCGCGACCACGGCGAGGGCCAGGACGTCACGAACCCTCAGGGGCGAGATGCCGTTCTGAGCCTGGACACGTGCCTGACGGCGCCCAGCCTCAAGCTGCATCTCGGTCCCCTTGCGCATGTGCTTCCACGACTGGACCTGGACAGGCTGTGCGGGGGGGACGTCCTCCGGCGGGCCATTTTCCGCGGCGCACCGGAGACAGAGTCCGCCCCGAGAGCAAGAAGTGCAAAGAGTTGCAGCGCATTCGACGCACCTCGTCTCGGAGGTTGCGCCGCAGGTCAAGCAGAACCGCCCGGCCGAATCCCCGCCGGGGCGCGGACGGGCCCCCGGCGGGGAGGAGGCAGGCGGCTCAACCACACTGGTCGCCAGGACGCTCCGGCCCCGCGGCTCGAGGCAACGGGGGACAACGCCCGGAGCCTCGGCCGCGAGACCCTGGAGGGCCCTGTACGACTCCGGCTTCAGGTCGATCGCCAGGTGGCCATTCGTCGAGGTCACCAGGCGTTCGGCCTGACCGGCGATGGTGATCGTCCTCCGAGAGTAAGAGATCTCTGGCAAGTGCGACTCGTAGAAGTCCCGGCCTAGGAGAAGGGAAAGCCCCCCAGGGATGACACAAGTCTTGACAAGCATCGGCTTTCCGCACACGACTGCCGGGAAGGAGACTGCGGAGCTGCAGGGTACCGTGGATCCATCTCCAAACTTGAAGCTTTCGCGAACCTCGTGTCGACGGACTTCGGTCTCGAGGCCAAGCGCGCACAGGCGCTTGTGGTGGTCATTCCACCACTCGGCCCCGGCCACCGTCTTGCCACAAGCAGTGTCGATGATGGCCTTCCCTGTGTCCTTGTGCTTCGGGCTGTGCCCCAGGCAGGGGGCGGCGACCATCACAAGGTGGTGGACAACCAGGGCCTCAGTAGGCTCGGGCTCCCCCTCACC
>JBBILI010000133.1:0-1186 GCA_037445025.1 Rhodospirillales bacterium | reverse complement strand
CTCTGGAACCAGCACATTCCGGGGTGCCCCGTGGGCTGCAGGTAGTTCGCGTTGTCGTTGTTGCTGAGCTGAAAGGCCAGCCTAAAGGTGCTCAGATCGAGGAGATTCGTCGCGTCGCTAAGCACGAAGCGGATAAGCCGGGTTCCAGTGGGCGAGTAGATGTTGGACCCCTGGGGGAAGAACGTGGCCATTCGCCGCGCGGAGACGTACGAGGCACCCTGCGGCAGCTTGAAGTTTAAGCCCGGAATGAGCATGTCCTGCTGCGCGGCCGCTATCGATTCCAAACCACCTGACATTTCCTTACTCACTTCTTCTTCTGTTTTGGTCGGCTGGGCACACGAATCGCCGCGCTGCTGCTGGCCGCGCCGGCCTCGCGCGATCGCGAACGGGAAGCGGGAGGATGCGTGTCCGAGAGGTCGATCGTCGTTATCGGCTCGCTTTGCGGGCGCGCCGAGATTGGCCTGCTGCCGGACTCGTCGTGCTCAGCGCGCGGCGCAGATCTGCCGCGGTACGGCGCGGGTGCCCTCGTCGGAACCGCCCTTTTCTTCACCGGGGCGTACGGTGCCCTCGTCGGAACCGCAACCCGCCTCGCCGCGGCGTACGGTGTAACGGCGCTCGCGGGCTCGGCGGTCTCAGGCTGGTGCCCTGGCGCGGCGGGCGTCTCCTCCTCGTGCGTGGCGGGCGCGTTGCTCGCGTTGGCGGCACGAGCGGCGCCCTCATTTGCCGCAATTGCGAGCCTCCTCGTGGCCTTTCTGGCGTTCGCCTCGACGGAGTGGGCGCTCACAGGGCGCTTTGGCTGGGTCATTTCCACCTCCAGCTCGTGCGCCGCGTCCAGTGGCTGTGTCAGCGACGGTTCCGACCCGGCCAGGGCGCCCTCGTTGGGGCGCATCGCCGCGTTGACGTTGACTTGAATGGCAACCGCTCCGCCTCCGCCGCCCGGAGGTGGAGGTGGGCCCGAGGAGCTTGCCGTCACCTCCAGCGCCTCCCTGGCCTGCCTGAAGGCCGTCATAAACAACTGGCCGGTGTCGGCCGCCATCTGCCTGTGATGGGCCGCGGAGGCGCTAGCTCAGCCGGGTGCTGCTGGCCGGCGGGGCGCTGCCCATGCACTTCACGAGCTACAGCACGACCATGCACAACCTGCAAATTGCGCCGGTCGCTAATCAGAGCTGGAGCGTCACGCTCAGCA
>JBBILI010000132.1:0-1188 GCA_037445025.1 Rhodospirillales bacterium | reverse complement strand
GGAGCTCAAAATCAGAGGGGTCGGCGGCACCAGCAAGCTGAAGCAGCCGAAGAAGAAGACGACGAAGATCGACGACAAGGTCAAGCTGGAGAACCTCCTGACCCGATTGGACAAGAGGAAGGACTTCGACGCCCGCACCAATCACGGCATGGTCGTGCAGGCCGCGCAGGAGATCTACAACGACCTGGTCAAGCCCAATGGTGCCGATGCGATCATCAGGTGCATCCGTGGCATGTCCTCCGAGGGGGTCAAGGCGATCTACGAGCTCGCCGAGGCGCCCTATGTTGGCGGCAAGAGCGACGGCAAGCTCGAGTCCATCGCCTTGGCGGTCTTCGAGCAGATCACGAAGCTGGGCGACTCCTCCATGCACATCCAGCACCTCTACCACAACCTGCTGAGCGCCTTCAACACCGCCTTTGCCACCCGCTGGCATGCGCCCACCGCCCTCATGGACAATTCCATGCAGATCAGCTTCGGCAAGTTCAAGGAGACTGTCAATCAGATCTACATCGACAAGGTGGCTGACGAGCGGGTCGACGAGCAGCTGGCCGCTCGCCTGGCGGCGGCGGCCAGCATGCAGGTGGGCTGATTCCCGTCGGTAGGCGTCTCGCCAGGCCTTCCCCTTTTTCAAAGCCCGTGGATCCTCTCTTCGCACATTCCTGCAAGGCACTCGGGCACCTCAGAAACATCTCGTTTTCCCATCATCGATGATGATGATGGGCCATCATCGATGATGATGATGGCCCATCATCATCATCGATGATGGGGGTCATTTTTGAGTGCTTCGTGCATCATTTTGCCTGTGTTTTACACATCATTTCGCTCGATGATGCACATCATCGAACATGATGATGGCCCATCATCGAACATGATGATGGGCCATCATTCAAAGCGATGATGGGGATTATTCAGAGAACGGTCGGAATCAGTATTTGGTGCGATCTTCAAGCATCTTTCATTCATGTGCCCTTTGCCAGTATGGGAGCGGACTGCGACGGATCCCCCTTGCCCGCCGAGTGCAGTGGTGGGAAGCGGACGGGCGAGAGATCGTGGCGCCCTCGGCTCCTTGCGGTCGATGAAACGGGCTGGCAGGGGAATGCCTTGCCGACTTTACCTTTAAACTTTAAAACTTTTGGAAGGCTGGCGGAAGGTTGGCGGAAGGGCGGAAGATTGGCGGAAGGGCGGAAG
>JBBILI010000131.1:0-1192 GCA_037445025.1 Rhodospirillales bacterium | reverse complement strand
CTAAAAAAAAACAAAAACATAAAAATCAAATCCTAGTCAGCTGACTACAATTTTCATCAGCCAGGTCATTGTTTGGAGAATTCTTAATTTTTAGATCAGGCTGATAATCTAAAAATTAAGATTTTTTAATCATATTATTCGGTTGCTTAGGCGTTTAACCATGTGTCCTCAAGCACCCTTACCATTACCATCATCATCGCCATCGTCATCATCATAATCATCATCGCCATCGTCATCGTCATCATCATCATTGTCATCATCATCATCATCGTCATCCACATCCGCATCCAGGTCCTCATCCCGCTTTCCCTTCCCGTCGTCCTCCTCATCTGCCTCGTCATCCACCGTTCCCGTCCTCGTCGTCGGTCGCTGCGTCGTCAAATCCCGAAGCCGTGGGTTTGACCCCAAATCCCCAAATCCCGGATTTGACGGTTTGGGGTCAAATCCCAAATCCCGGATTTGACCGTTCGGGGTCAAATCCGAAATCCCGGATTTCGGATTTGGGGGTCAAATCCGAAATCCCGGATTTCGGATTTGGGGGTCAAATCCGAAATCCCGGATTTCGGATTTGGGGGTCAAATCCGAAATCCCGGATTTCGGATTTGACATTAAAAAACAATCAAATCCTGTCGTTTTGGTGGATCAAATCCCAAATCCCGGATTTCGGAATTGGGGGTCAAATCCCAAATCCCGGATTTCGGATTTGGGGGTCAAATCCCAAATCCCGGATTTGACGGTTTGGGGTTGAACGCCCAAATCCCGGATTTGACGGTTTGGGGTTGAACGCCCAAATCCCGGATTGCCTTGCCCTTACCATTACCACTACCCTTACCATTACCAGTACCACTACCCTTACCATTACCATCATCATCGTCATCATCATCATCATCGTCGTCATCGTCATCGCCATCGCCATCACCATCACCATAACTACAACCATCACTATAGCCATAAGCATAACCATTACCCTTACCACTACCCTTACCCTTACCATTACCATTACCATAACCATTACCATAACCACTACCCTTACCCTTACCATTACCATTACCATCAGCATCACCATTCCCATTACCACTACCATTGCCATTGCCATTACAACTACCATTACCATTACCATTACCATGACCATTACCATTACCATTACCATTACCACTACCCTTACCATTATCATTACCGCTACCACTACCCT
>JBBILI010000130.1:0-1195 GCA_037445025.1 Rhodospirillales bacterium | reverse complement strand
CCAAGGCACGCAGCTCGAGACACCGAGGCCCCGCCAGGAAGCAGCGCGACCTGCTGCGCGCGCAGCAGGCGAGGGCCGAGAACGGCATCCGCCCGGTGGCACCGGGGGTGGAGGCGCAGAAGCGGGTGGAGCTGGCGACGGGGCTGCGCGGCACGGAAGCAGCGGCGGCGCAGGCCGCGATCGTCGGGGCAGCCGTGCAGCTGAGCCAGGAGGAGCGGAAGCGCCGCTTTGCCGAGATGATGATCGGGGACGATACGGTGGCGTCCTCCATCTCCGAGGCCGTGCGTGCGATCCTTCCCTCGGTCCGCTGGACCTTGCCTGACGGACGGTGCCACCTGTGCGACCGAATGAGCGACGATGCCCACTGTGGCACGAGCCGCCACCAGGAGCGTATGAAGGTTTCCGCCGGTGTCACTATGTTGTGCGGGCCATCCGCCATGCCGCACGGGCGCCCCGTCTACCGCGGTTTGAGCTGCCGCCGCATGACGCAGTTCCTCGCCAACTTCTACTGGGGCGAGGGCTGCGGCCTCATGCACCTCGTTGCGTCCAATGTGCTCAAGCATCACAAGGTCGTGAAGTTCTCCACGCAGTCGGGCAAGACTTACGACTTGCCCGCCAACGAGATCGAGCCAGCCTTCACGGGCCTGGTGAGCTACATGGCCAGCGACGGCAAGTACAAGTGGGGGCGGGAGAAGATGATCCCTTTCGCCGACCTTCCACAGGGAGGGCCCTGGGATTTGGAGGAGGAGGACAAAGACGAGGAGGACGCGTGGAGCCTGAGCACTACCGGCCCCGACACGAGGCGCCAGGAGATCGACGGGCAGTGGTGGCCGATCACGACTTGGCGTGCGAAGTCGAACGCGTCGCCGTCCACGAAGGAGTTGCTCTTGGCGACCGCGGGCGGCTGGTGGGCGACCTGCGTGAAGCAGTGGCTCAATGAGGTGCTCGTTGCCTGGTTGATCATGGAGGGCTACTTCGACGTGGAGGAGGTGGACTAGGGTCTGCGGCATGCCACGCCGCGGCGTCTTTGGCAACAGGCCGCCGTGTGCGGCGAAGCGGACGACGGGGTTGGGGGCGGGAGGCAAGGGTTAGAGGGAAAAACCGTCGGTTCCGAAGGGAGCCTCCCGCCCCGTTGTCCGCGCGTGGCGCCAGCGCCGTCTGCTCCCTCTCCTCGTTCTCTCCCCACCCCTCCTCC
>JBBILI010000129.1:0-1205 GCA_037445025.1 Rhodospirillales bacterium | reverse complement strand
AAAAATCAAACAAAAAGTTTTGTTAGTTTTTTGTCAAAACCAAAAATCAGCAAAAAATCAAACAAACAGTTTTGTTAGTTTTTTTTGCCAAAACCAAAAATCAGCAAAAAACAAACAAAACTTTTTGTTGATTTTTTGGTCAAAAACCAAAAATCAACAAAAAACAAACAACAACATTTGTTGTTTTTTTTGTCAAAAAACAACAAAAATCAACAAAAACACAAACAAAAACGTTTGTTGATTTTTTGGCGGAAAACCAAAAATCAACAACAAAAAACATATACATTTCTACATTTTTGCTTAAAACATAAAGAAAAGCTATAAATAATATTCAAAACACGATACGATTTCAATGCACAGATATTTGAATTTGAAAAGTATAAATATTATAGCTTTCTTATGCAATAGAGACAGACGGACAGACAGAAAGACAGACCGGACAGGACAGGACAGGACGGGGCAGGTCAGGACAGGAGAGGACAGGACAGGGCAGGACAGGACAGGACAGACAAGAAAGACAGACAGGACACACAGACGACAGACAGACAAACAGACCACACAAACAAACAACAAACACAAACATGAACAATTACATGCGTGACGAAGGCCTGATTCAGGCCACACAGTAAGATGCATGACGCAGGCCTTGTTCAGGCCACATGCTGCAGAGCCGTGGCTGCTTTCCGAGCGCACGGAAGCCCCAGCCCGATGTTCATCCGGCAGCCGGCCTAGATGTCGGGCGCGGCCGGGCCGCCTCAGAAGTTCTGGCCTGCAGAACGGCCTGGCCATACATCAAACTGAAGATGAATCTCGCGAAAAAGCCCATCCCCCCCTCATTAATAAAACGATGATTTGCATCATGAAAGTCATGCTGGCTTCGTATGAAAGTCATGTTGGCTTGCGAAATGGCCTCCAACCGCTGCTCAGGTGGTGCAAGGCGATCACTTTCTTGCATCATCGCGATGAATATGTCTTCATCGATGTCGCTGTCGTCGCCCATCTCTGTGTGGCCATCGCCTCGCACAGAACAGTAACAATACGCATACTCATAATAAGTAGCACTACGAGTATGAATACTAATATTCATATTATTAACATTACTACTACTGCAAACAACCAATATTATCAATATAATATTTTTTCATAAGTGAGATACTTGTAAAACTTGTACTACTACTGTTACTACTACCACGACCACCACCACC
>JBBILI010000128.1:0-1286 GCA_037445025.1 Rhodospirillales bacterium | reverse complement strand
TGTATTGGCCCCGGTGGTGGTAGCAGTACCATTCCCGCTCCGGGGCCAGTTGTGGTACTGGTAGTAACAGTACCAGTACCAATGCAACTGCAAGTACCACGTACCTGTAACAGCACCAGTTGCCTGCGCGGTACCACTACCAGTATTACTACCAACACCAATGCCGGTGTCAGTACCACCACAGGCAACAAACCCGTACCCGTCCGAGTACCAGTGCCATGCCAATACCAACTCCAGTACTAGTACCAGCACCGGTACCAATACCCTTACCAATATCTGTTGGATATTGTGATTAGTACCAGTAGTAGCGGTGACACTTGCATTGGTGTTAGTACTGGTACTCGCACTGGTACTGGCACTGCTGTTGGTATTGGTACTGTCACTTCTCGCATCTGTGTTGGCCATGGCACCGCCGCTGATGCTGGTGTTCGTAGAAATACTGGTGCGGATGTTTGTCATGGTACTGGCACTTGTAGAAGTACTAGTACTGGTACTGGTATTGGCACTCGCGTTGATACTGATACTGTCACGCACTGATACGGCTAGTGGTACTCGTACTCATACCAGCCCGAGTACTTTTATAGATATTGGCACTAGTATTCAATCTCGTGCTTAGGCTGGCACTGGTGCTGGTGGTGTACCATTACCGATCTCAGTACTGGGGCTGGTATTGGTACTGTAAGCACCAATACCGCTGCTGGCGCTGAGGGGTACCCGTGCTATTTCTGGCACTCGTACTTGTCGTGGCATTTGTACTGGCACGGGTAATCCGCGTGAGCGTGCGTGTGCGCACGTGTGTGTGTGTGTGTGTGTGCGCGTGTGCACACTCTGCTCCCTCACACTAGATGTTTCTCGCCCACCCCACCCCCCTCCCCCGCCTCCCGCCTCCTCCCTGCCCGTTGCTCGCGCAGCCTCCGGGCTGTCGCTCGCGTGGACCCCCCACTGGACGTTGCGCGCGGCCCCCCCCCTCATCCCTTGGGTTGCTCGAGCAACCTCCCCCGCCTGCGTTGCTCTCACATACCCGCCACCACAAGATCCCAACACCCCGGAGTCTGTTTGGCTTTCGGAGTCTGAATCCAGCGGTTTTCATATATTTCGATTTTCCACTTTATGCAACAAGTATTACGATTGACGGTTTAATGTCGTCATATAGAAGCACTAGCAATTGGGGTAATATCAGGTGCTTGCCTTCTGTAAGTAATAATGAGGCATCAATAGGTTTTTTTGCTAATTCAGACTCAAGCATAAACAATATCGGAGATGTATGGATCATTGGCAGAAACCTT
>JBBILI010000127.1:0-1341 GCA_037445025.1 Rhodospirillales bacterium | reverse complement strand
CCGACGAAGGTGCCGGCACGTGTGTGCCGGTGGCCGTGAGGCACGGCGGGGCCGGGCGGTTGTCCGGGTAGAGCAGGGTCAGGGCGTCTCGGACCCTGGGGAACTCCAGGACCGAGCCGACGGCGACCACCACCGAGCGCCGGGCCTCTGGCCCCACGAGGCTGGACTCGAGGAGCCTGAAGCCGCGGGCCTCGCTGTCGTAGGTCGCGGCCACGTTGATCCCCACCGCCTGCAAGGCGGCCTCGCACCTCGCGTAGCGGTTGATGTAGTCCCGCATGCTTTCACCCGTCGACCGACGGATGCGCTCGTAGTCGCTGAGGAGCTTCGTCTTCCTGTTGATGGGCCGCTCCTGGTAGGCGGCCCGGAGCGTGTCCAGGATGAGCTGGATGCCCTGGGGGTGGTCCAGGTCCGCCAGCGGGAGGTACTGCAGCTCGTCCTCCGGCGGGCCCTTGATGGCCGTGAAGAGCCGCAGCGACGCCTCGGCCAGCGGCATGTACTCCTGGACCTGCCGACGCCAGATCTCCACACGCCTCTCGAACTTCTCGTAGGCCTGGTTGTCGCGCTTGTCGTAGCTCCACGTCGGCGGGCTCGGTGCCCGTCCTCCTCGCCACTTCACGCCGGGCCTGGGTCCCTGGGTGGGATCCCACGGGGAGCGCCGTCCGCCACCGGCCGACCCAGCAGGGCTGCCCGGTGCTGGTCGAAGAGGTAGAGCTGGGAGTCCGTCCGGACGTAGAAGAGGCGGTGCGCCACCGCGACCGCCAGGGAGTCCAGCAGCAAGAACACCGCGTCCCCGACCGCCAGGAGGTAGTACGTCGCCACGTCCTCGGCCAGCCGGGACACCTTGGAAGACATCTGCCGGTCGACGCCGTCGTGACCGGTCGCTGGATGCTGGGGAGCCGCTGACCGCGGCCTCGTCGAACTCATCCTCGTCACGCCAGATGCCAGGATCCTCCGGACCAAGTGCTGCACCCGAGGCTGCGGCGCCGCCGCGACCAAGGCCGCCATCGGAGGTCCCAGACATGGTGTCGAGGGAAGGACCAGCGCGCCGCACCGTACCCGTGCGACGCTACCAGTGTGAGTGATGCCGCTCGAACGTGCCGACGAGTGCAAACGAACTCGATCGATTGACTGGAAGGCAAGTGGAGCGTGGAATGCTTGTGGAGCTCACTCTCCTTTTGATGGGTGCGGCGCGGCCGGTCCCTTCTCTGTGTGTCGGTGTGCGCAGCACACTGCGTGCGCGGCGGGGCCCTGCGGCGCTGCCGCGAGCCAAATGCCGCGAGAGATGCGGTATGGAACCTGGGATCACGGTGTGACTTCTCACACTCCCAGTTCTGTCTTTGC
>JBBILI010000126.1:0-1389 GCA_037445025.1 Rhodospirillales bacterium | reverse complement strand
AACAAAACAAAACACAACAAAACAACAAAACAAAACAAAACAAAATAAGGACAGCATCCCGGCCAACTTGGTCGCGGTGCAGTTCTACAGCCACAAGGAGGGCAACAAGCGCTTCAACACCTTCGCGCACCAGATCGACATCAACATGACCATCGACGAGGTCATCAACGCGATCAAGGAGAACGTCAAGTGGTTGGCGGGGAGGAAGTTCAACCTCTTCATCGAGCGCGGCGGTGCAAAGCTCAAGATGGACGGAACCAACTTGGTCCGCGCCTACTCGCTCAAGGACGGAATGTGGGTCAAGGTCAGCACCACGGACAAGCCCACGCCAACGCAGGCGGAGCCCAAGGAGCCTCTTTTTTCAATTTTGTTTTTATTAAACTTTTGAAAATTTATTTTTAAAACAAGTTGATAATTCAAACACAACAAAGGAAGACAGCGACTTGCACAAACTCATGGACAAAGCGTTTGACATCTGGCGGTCAAAGGACATCGCCGAGGCCAAGGCGAAGTCCAAGACCAAGGCGAAGGCCAAGTCCAAGAGCGACGACTTCATCAACTCGGACGACAGCGAGGACATAAATGACCAAAACAAAGAAACAAAAAAAAACAAAAACGAAAACTAAAACGAAAACTAAAATGAAAACAAAAACAAACAAAAAGAAAAACGAAAACGAAAACGAAAACCAAAAACGAATAACGAAAAAATAACATTCTTTAAATTATCCCCCCCGTCAGGACAACTTGGAGGCCGAGTTCAACAAGAAGGTCAAGACCGCGATCAAAGTCATCAAGACCGCGGCAACCTCCTCCTCCGCCGCGCCGGCCAAGACCAGCGACGACGACAAGGAGGAGGATGAGGATGAGGAGGAGGAGGAGGAGGAACAGGAACAGGAGGAGGAAGAGGAGGAAGAGGAAAAACAATGTTCAAATGTTAGGTAGCAAGTGAGTGGCTAGTGGTTGGGTCTAGGATAAAAAAACGTTCAACCACAAAATACCGCCATTCACCACCATTTACCGCCATTGCTTCCTAGAGCCCAACCACTAAACACCCATTTGTTAATTAACATTCGAACATGCGCGCAGGAGGAGAAGTCCAACAGCGAGGACTCCAACAACGGCGAGGAGTCCGACAACGGCGAGGACTCCAACAACGGGGAGGACAAGGACAACGACCAGGACTCCACCAAGGCCGGCGACTCCACCAAGGACAAGAAGGACACCAAGGCCAAGAAGGACAACAAGATCTAGGCCGGCGACTTCAACAAGGTCTAGGTGGCCAACATCAAGCGAGGGCTTCCGCAATTTCAAGCGCGGGTAGGTAGCAAACCCCGATTTTCAAGAAACAACATTTCATTTGATAATGAAAAAACAAAGTTTGCATACCAA
>JBBILI010000125.1:0-1428 GCA_037445025.1 Rhodospirillales bacterium | reverse complement strand
GTGCTGTTTGAGGCATGCTTGACAGAACAGTTCAGTCTTGAGCCTCGCAGGCTTTGACTGGATGCCACAAAGCTATACAATGGATGCCACAGACTTGCCAAACAACATTAATGCTGCACCGTCCCTGTGCGCATTCTGCACTCTGCATAGGAGATTGGATTTGTATATTCTAAATATAGTGTGATACTTGTATGTGTACATTTGTTTACGACTCCAGTCAGTAATGTGTTGATGACAAGCAGCCTACATTTCGCCTTCATACATTGCCCGTGACTCCATCACTCACCTGACGGCACCCTGTGCAACCCCGTGATGGGGCGTGTGCCTAGTGCAGTGTATAGCCAGTGTTGGGAGTACTGTACCACTGCAGTGAATACATGCTTGGTGCCATTGTATCAGGCATATGATGAAGCACCCAGCCGGTTGCGCACAGGTGAGGATATGGCAAAGTCCGACTGCATATGATTGCCTGCCTCTGCATCCCTGCCTACCTCTGCCTGCGTGTTTGTTGCCTGAATGCAGACTTGCAGCTCAGCTCTCCTGACACCACTGCCCTGACACTGGCGGCACAGCTTTGACACTTGCCTGCACTTGACCTGTGCATACCTCTGCCATCCTACCAACCTGGCCTGCCTCTGCCTTTGCCTCATCAGACCATGCTCCACTGCTTGCATGCGCCTGTGTTCTTGGCCTTGAGTATCTGCCTGCCTGTTTCTTGCCTGAATGCAGACCGCACATGCGGCCCTGCACAAGATGGCAGCCCACCAGTGGTGTGTCAAGCTGAGGTGGCAGTTGCCTTGCCTGAAGGTGAGCGTTCGGTCAGCATGACTTGCAGAGTGGTGTGCAGAGCTGCACGCCAGTAGCTGGCAGATGCCAGCTGGCAGCTGGTGCAGCCCATCCCCACTTCAGCACACATGCATGTGTGCAAGCCAGCATTGCAAAGCCGCAGCTCTACAGCCTATGCAGTTGCACATGTTTGCGCGCACAGCTGCATGTGCACTTCAGCTGCTTTGTTATGCGCAGGTCTGCAGGTCTGCAGGTCTGCACACCAGGGTGCCATGCGTGCTTGTGGTGCAGGAGGCTGGAGGCAGGTGGCTGGCGGCTGAGCGGAACAACGGACGGTGCGCAGAGCGGCACGCCAGTAGCTGGCAGATGCCAGCTGGCAGCTGGTGCAGCCCATCCCCACAACACATGCATTTTACCGGCGGTTAGACATGGCTAACCGTAAACTTGGTGACGTGAGTGAGCATTGTGTATGTGTGCATGCTTTGCAATCATGTGCTGTTTGAGGCATGCTCGACAGAACAGTTAGGTCTTGAGCAACCCCGTGATGGGGCATGTGCCTAGTGCAGTGTATAGCCAGTGTTGGGAGCTACTGTACCACTGCAGTGAATACATGCTTGGTGCCATTGTATCAGGCATATGATG
>JBBILI010000124.1:0-1543 GCA_037445025.1 Rhodospirillales bacterium | reverse complement strand
GGGTGCTCCGCACTCTCGCCTTCGGCCGGAGCCACCGCGACAATTTACCTTGGACCACGACGCCGAAGCTCTCGACGGGTGCTTGCGACGGAAACAACCTGGGGGCAGAAGGATACATTCAGCTGATGCCACCATGGAAAGCGCGGCCGATCGGCATCGAGGAATTGCACAGGTTGTAGTGGGCCACGAGAGCGTCGGGCAAGTCTCGCAGTCGGAAGGCGCTCGCTGAGGCAGCGCCGGCCGTGGAGGTTGCCGCAGCGAGCTGGAAGTGCACGTTGTCAGAGCAGTACAGGAGCAACCAGAAGGGATAGTCGCCTCGAACGGCGCTGACGCCATAGATCCAACGGTTGTCTACCCCCTGTGGCGTGTTGGAAAACACGATGAGGCCAACACCGAGTTCCTCTGCAAGCAGCACGACATCGGTCGCAGTCCCCCAGTGAATGTTGCCTGGAGTGGCGAAGATATCGCGGACCTCTTCGCGCAGGGACACGAGGAACGTTTCGCCACGCTCGACGCGGCGCGTCTCCGATTGGCCCTCATGACGGAAAGTGACAACTAGGTGGTCGTCCGCGCCAGGGCCGCCGTCGCCGAGTGAGCCGACTGCTTCAACGGTCTCTGCGGAGGTCAGGAAACCAAAGCTCTGCCTGTCGAGCAAGTCTACTGGGTGCCAGAGGTCGAACCAGAGTCCAGGGTTCGCTTGCTGCTGCAGCGCGCAACTCACGAGGAAATTGAGGAACTCCTCCGGCGGTTGTCGGGCCAAGCGATCGGCGACGAGACGCCGCAGGCGGCCCACAAGGCTTCTCACCTCCCCTGCGAAGTACTCTGCAGGAACCGCGCGCAGCACCTCTGCCCGAGCTTCCGGGCAAGCGCGAAGCAGGCCTTCGAGGCCGGCCGCGACGCTATGGAAAAGGCAATCGCCGCCAGCGCCAGCCTCGAAGGCGGAGAGAGCGCAAGCACCTGCGGAAGCCTCGTAGAAGAAGTCGCGCAGGCCGGCGCTCACGGGGCGTTCCCGGACCTGCAGAACGTACGGCGCAGGCAACGAGGCAGACGAAAACGCCGTGGTCGAGGAAAGCTCGGGCGCATCAACTGGGAGCTGCGCAATCGGGCGGAAACCAGAGCTGCTCTTTGGGGACGGCTCCGGCGGGGGCACCGAGAGCGGGCCTGGCGGCATGACCGAGCAAGTGGCTGAAGGCACGGGCGCGGTGTCCTCACGCGTCGAGGGCATCTTCTGGGCATAGCTGACGTCCGCTTCCTGAGAACGACGGCGCATCTTCAGCACTCTTGCCATGTCTCCGATTCCGCGCGCGGCCGCAAGGCGCGCTCGCTTCTCGGCCGCATCTGCTGCTAGTGTGGAAGGCGGCGTCGAGGGGGCCGCGAAAGCAAAGCTCGCGTCCGCGCTCTGCAGGGGTGGAGGATACGAAGGCAGTGGGAGTTCACCACTGGACAGACCGGGGCCCGTGGCACTTGTCTCCGGGGCGCTCGCAGCTTCGCTCTCGGCAGCAGGCGGAGCGCTCAGAGCGGGCGCGAGCGCCGACGGTTGAGT
>JBBILI010000123.1:0-1543 GCA_037445025.1 Rhodospirillales bacterium | reverse complement strand
CTGATCCTGGAGGAGTTGGGACGGGCTGTGGCGGCGCGGATTGTTGGGGGGGCGTTGTCGGCGGCGGTGATTGTGCTGATCTGGGGGCGGGTGCGGCGGATTGAGGGGCGGTTGCAGGGGTTGCTGGCGCGGTTCCGGGCGGGGCGGGTTCTGGTTCGGGTTTCGCCGCGGGTTCGGGTGACGGGTGGGGCTCGCAGGGTTTGTGCGTCGGTTCTGCCGCGTCGGTTCGGCTGGTTGCTGCCGTTGGTGCCGCAGCATGCGGCGGGGTATGCGTCGCAGCTTCGGGGTGTGCTGGAGGATGGGGAGATGCGGGCGCTGCTGGAGGCGTCGCCGCAGGCGCGCCGGGTGTTGGCGCCGCTGTGCCGGATGCTGGGGATTGAGCCGGAGGTGCTTGGACCGCGGCCGGTGGCACCGGTTCGGGCCAAGGTGGTTCGGGAGAAGCGGGTGGTGCCGGCCTGGCGGATACCGCTTCCAAGGGGTGTTCTGTCAGCAGCGCGAAGGCAAGGCTTCGGAAAGCTCCGCTGAGCCCCTCGGTTCCGTTCCGCCATTTCGTTCCACCTTCATCATGAAAGTTCTTTGGTTCTTTTTGTCAATAAAGAACCGCTTGCTCCCCTCCCCTTCCCCCCAGGTCATAGACAACCCGAAACCCGGCATGACCGACACTTGTGTCTGCGCCCACACCGGTTCGCGCCGCGATGCGGTAGCGGTGGCAGTAGGAGGGGTGGCAGAGGTAGGAGCCGCCTTTCATGACCTTCTCGCCTTGGGCCAGGCCTGCTGCGTTGCGCATTCGGGCGGACCGGGAGACGGATCGGACACGGAACGGGTCGGCGCACCATTCCCAGACGTTGCCGGCCATGTTGTAGAGGCCGAAGCGGTTAGGGGCGAAGGCGGACACCGGGGCTGTTGCCGGGAAGCCGTCTGCGGCGGTGTTGCGATCGGGGAAGCTGCCCTGCCAGATGTTGCACGGCAGGAAGGTATCGTCGTTGGGCGCGCGATCGCCCCAGGGGTAGATGAGGCCGGACTGGCCGCCGGCGGCGGCGTATTCCCATTCCGCCTCGGTGGGCAGCCGGCCACCGGCCCAAGCGGCGTAGGATCTGGCGTCGTTCCAGGAGACATGGACGACCGGGTGGTCGCCGCGCCCTTGCAGGGTGGAGCCGGGACCTTCGGGTTCGCGCCAGGTAGCGCCTTCGACGCGGCACCACCAATGCGGGCCGTCGGGGGAGAGCCGTCCGGGTGTCTCGCGGGGGACGAAGCCGCGAAAGACCAGCGACCAGCCGTGGCGTTCGGCTTCGGTGGTGGTGCCGGTGGCGGCGATGAAGGCGGCGAAGGAGTCGTTGGTGACGGCGTGGGGGTCGATGGCGAAGGGTTCGATGGTGACGGGGCGGGCGGGGCCCTCGCCGTCGTGGGGGACCAGGGGCGTATCGGTGCCGCGGCGAAAGCGGCCGCCGGGGAGGGTGACCAGTCGGCCGGGGCGCGCGCCGCCGGCGGAGGCGGGCGGCGGGGGGGGCTGGCGGGGGGCGTCTCGCGCGGGTGCGGGTCTGGG
>JBBILI010000122.1:0-1551 GCA_037445025.1 Rhodospirillales bacterium | reverse complement strand
CCGGCGCCGACCAAGGCCGAACCCCGGCCGGCGGATGTCAACATCCAGATCATGGCGGAGGCCAATGGCGGCATCTACCGGCCAAGCCAACATCTGGAAGCGACGCGGGACATCATCGAACAGCGCCACGGCGACCCCGACGCCTTCATCCGCTCGCATGTGCGCCGGCTGGAAGCCTTGCGCCGCGCCGGACACGTTGAGCGCATCGACGCCGACCATTGGAAAATCCCGGAGAACATCGCCGAGCGAGGCATCGCCTATGACGCCCCCAGCCGACCCAAGGATTTCGGCATCCGCACGCTGTCCACGCTCGATCTCGACCGGCAAGTTGGCAGCGACGGCGCGACCTGGCTCGACAGGGAGTTGGTTGCGAAAGACCACCTGCCCCTTGCCGGGACCGGCTTCGGCCGGGAGGTGAACGCGGCGCTCGACCGGCGCGCCGCGCGGCTCGTCGAAATGGGCCATGCCAGCGTCAAGGACGGCTTCATTTCCATCCCTCGGCGCACGATCGCCGCGCTGGAACGCCAGGAGATCGATCGCGTCGGCAAAGAGATGGCCGTCGAGCGTGGACTGACCTACAGCCCGTCTGGGCCCGGCGAGTATGTCTCCGGCCGGCTGGCGGGCGTCGCCAATCTCGCCAGCGGGCGCTTCGCCATGCTTGAGGACGGACTCGGCTTCCAGCTCGTGCCCTGGCAGCCTGTGCTGGAAAAGCGCCTTGACCAACACATCAGCGGCATCCGTCGTGACGATGGGGGCATTGAGTGGAGCTTCAGCCGCAACCGGCAGATCGGGCTGGGGTTGTGATGAGCCTTGATTTATACGGCAATATGCCGTATCGCATAGGGCCGAAGGAGGCCCCCATGCCCAAGCCCCAAATGGAAGCCGAGACCGCCCGATTGGAAGCGCGCGTCCCAGTTCAGGTCTATGACCAGATGCAGCGCGCCGCCCGCCTGCGCGGCATGACCCTGACCGGTTATCTCATCGCCACGGCCGGCGAGGACGCGCGCCGCGTCGTCGAGGACGCTGACATTATGCGCCTGGCGCGCGAGGACCAAATCCGCTTCGCTGAAGCACTGATCAATCCACCCGAGCCGAACGCGCGGCTGGCCCGCGCGGCGAAGCGCCATGCTGAGCTGATCGAGCGCCGGTGAGCGTCCGCTTCGTCATTGAGCCTTTGGCGAAAGCGCACAAGCGGGATGACTTCACCTGCGGCAACGACCGGATCGACAGCTATTTCCGTGAGACCGTCTCCCAGGACGTGAAGCGCAAATACGCCACCTGTTTCGTCGCCAGAGAGATTGCGACGGATCGGGTAGCGGGCTTCTACACGCTCTCATCCAGCAACGTGCCGTTGACCGATGTTCCCGAGCCGCTAGCGAAGAAACTGCCGCGCTACCCGACCGTTCCGGCGGTGCTGATCGGCTGGCTTGGCCGTCATAGGGATTACGCCGGACAAGGGCTCGGAGAAGCCTTGCTGTTTGACGCCATCAAGACCGTGGCTACAGCACCGATCGGCGTCCACGCCATCTTCGCCGACGCGATCGACGACCA
>JBBILI010000121.1:0-1558 GCA_037445025.1 Rhodospirillales bacterium | reverse complement strand
CGGTCGACGGCTTGTGCACTCGGAAACAGAAGGAGCCGTCGCCGGCTCGAGACAGCAAAGAAAGGAGTTGCCACCCACGTCGCACTTGTCTAGTCATGGCGCGCCTCAACCCCACAGATCCGTGCCGTTTCTTTGGCGACTTGGACGGCATGGTCTCCCGCGACGTGCTGAGCAGGCTTGCCGAGGGCGACCGGGTGGACGTCCGCTTTATGGGGGACTGCGGCTTCGTTGTGGACAAGGTGTGCTTGGACATTGGCATTGTCTTCCTTCGAATGTGGGATGGGCACCGAGCTGTGTGTGACCTCAAGCAGATTCAAATGGTGTACCCCGCCAAGATGACGGAGTGGCACTTTGAGCAATTGGACGCCGCCATGGTATGGCTGGATGGAGTTCGGCGTAAGACAGTGCGCCTGGACGCTGAAAATCGCAGGCTTCTGGAGATCAAGATGAAGGAGTTTGACCCGGCACCGGACATTGAGGAGCGCGTGGAGCGCGATATTGATCAATTGGTCAAGCGGGAGTTCCAGAGGGGCAAGGTGTACGGCAAGGTTGCCGCATTCCTCCAGTCGACCATGCTGTACATGGAACGCATTATCAACGACGGATGCGTCTTCTACACCCCGCCAGAAGACTTGATGACCGCCCTCGCCACTCGTTGGTGTGTCCGCACACTGCGGACGGGGAAGTACGTCAGCGTGGACCCATTGATGGCTACCGACTTGGTATGGAAAACCGAGCGCAACACCAAGGAGCAAAAGGGTCCCACACGCGTCACCGACGAGCGGGAGGAGCAGCGGATTGCCGCGGAGCGCGAGCGGGCCGAACGCCAGGCTGCCGCTTTGGAGGAGCAGCGGATTGCCGCGGAGCGCGAGCGGGCCGAACGCCAGGCTGCCGCTTTGGCGGAGCAGGAGCGCGCCCGCCACATCGAGGCCGAGAACAGGGAGCTGGCGGCACAGCGCGCCGCCCGCCGCCGTGGTGTGCAGCCAGCGCTGGTCGTTCACGAGCCTCCGGCGGTGGAGGTCACGATGCCGGAGGAGCCGAAGCTCAACCGTCGACTGCGCAGAGCACAAGAGAAAGCAGCGGAGAAGCTGGGCAAAGATCGGAAACGCGCGGAGGCTTTGCAGAAGGAGCACGACGCGGCCTTTCTACGCGAGGTTGCCCCGGCGATGGCCGTGGGCCTTGGCGACTCTCAGTTTTTGGAGACGGCAGTCGACGACGCCGAGCGGGCGGCCTTGGCGGCGCGCAACATCGGTGCGGCGAAGGCCAACAAGAAGGCCGCCAAGGCCGACCGCCGCGTTGACAACCGCGTCGCGCCGGGCGTGGTCCAGCAGCTTTTCCTGGGTGAGGTGTGAGACACTCCGACGAAGGGAGCTCACACGGCTTTTGTGGGAGTGGCGGCATTGCTCGGGGAATGTCGAAAAGTGCGCGCTTTGCCAAAGCCCACCGCATGACCTTTTGGGGCAGTCGTGCTAGTCAAGCTCGCCGAGGCGGGACAAAGCCGCTTGCATGACTGCCCCGCGCGCCCTCCGGAACTCCGCTTCTACGGCATTCACGGTCA
>JBBILI010000120.1:0-1572 GCA_037445025.1 Rhodospirillales bacterium | reverse complement strand
TGGGGTGGGCGAGTCGCGCCCGCGTACGTGTGCGGCCAGGGCGAGGGTGCACCGTTATGCTCCCTGGAGCAAGGTGCACCAACGCCAGCACACGTGTTCAGAGAAGCACACCCTAAACCCTAAACCCTAAACCCTAAGCCCTAAACCCTAAACCCTAAACCCTAAATTCCCACCCCGGCTGCTAGGCCGGACCCACCCTTTCATTATCATTGCTTTTCAGTGCCAGCCGCAGCCCATACCAGTATCCTGGGAATGCGCTCAAATGGATAGTTTATCCAGTTTGCTCACTAAACGCTTGTTGCTCAATCTCTTTTACTAATCGTTTTAGATCTATCATTGATTCTCTTAGAAAGGAGAAACCTTAAACCCGACACCTTTAGCCCTCAGGGTGCCCACAAGTCCTCAAATCTTACTGGCCGGCCGTCCCCTACCACCGGGGTTGCAACGTTTCTAATTGAAAGTAATTAAACTCTCTGCTCGCGAAGTTCTTCTACGTCGTTTCTGTTACGTTTCTAATTGCCACTCTGTAAACTATTTGTTCGCGCAGTTCGTGAATGTCGTTTCTGTTACGTTTCTAATTGGCACTCTGTAAACTCTCTGTTCCCGCAGTTGTCGATCGACGTTTCTGTTACGTTTCTAATTCGCACTCTGTAAACTCTCTGTTCGCGCAGTTCTCGATCGACGTTTCTGTTACGTTTCTAATTGGCAGTTCTGAAACTCCTTGTTTTCAACGTTTCGCACTCCCAGGTTTGCAAGTAAAAGTTCGAAACTCACCCGGCCGGGCCGTCTCCGACGACGCCCGGGAGTCTGCTCCAGCGCGCGCATTTAATGAGTGAGTGGGTTTCTCAACGAAAACCAATGAAATCAAGCCTCGAATCCATGAATGATTGTCATTAGAAGGCCAGGAGTCCATTCGGAATGGTTTCAGACGCATATTCTATTCAATTTCTGGAGATTTGATGAAGATTCAATGACTCATCAAATTTTGGAACATGAATGCCTCGGATTTTCAATCCGATTGCTAATGTCTTTTCGTTCTGATGCCAGCTGCTCCGATCTGGATCCAAATCTGAAATTGATTGCGATTTCATGGATTTGGTGAAGCAATCATATTGAATTCAATGATTGTATTCACGAGTGAATGCTTTCATGAAAGCAAATGAAATCCATTGAAAAATCAATGAAATATGTTATAAATAGATTTGATATCGAATCAACGTGGTTTCAGATGCACATTCTCTTGAATTTCTGGAGGTTCCATGAAGGTTCAATGTCTCATAAAATTTTCGAGTACGAATGCTTCGGATTTGCGATCTGATCACAGATTCGTTTCCGTTTTGATGCCAGCTGCTCCGATCTGGATCCGAATTTTAATTCAATTGAGATTTCAATGATTTGGTGAAGCAATTCTATTTCATGAAATGCTTTGCGCATGCTTCGTTCCGAAACTTGGCGCTTGCACTGACTGCTCTCGCTTGGCTCAGGCTCAGGCTCCGGCTCTGGCTCTGGCTGCTGGCTCTTTCTGGCTCAGGCTCTGGCTCTGGACTCTGGGCTCTGGGCTCTGGGTCTGGC
>JBBILI010000119.1:0-1584 GCA_037445025.1 Rhodospirillales bacterium | reverse complement strand
TGTCGGGAATGGATGTGTCAACGCCGTGGTGGTGCAGCAGCGGTCGCGCGGCGTCGTAGAGCGGTCTCGCCACTCCCGCGGCTCGCCTGACGGCGTGGGCCGCCTTCATCAGCGCGACGCGGGTTCGCATGTATGCCATTTCTATACTACCGGATGCCTAGCGATGTGCCGCCCTCCAGTCGGCGAGGGCGTGCACGCCGGCGCGCTGTGCCGCCACCTCGCCGTGGAGGCTCAGGCCCTTGTGTATAGCGTGCGCGGCCAGAGCGGCCGCTCCTACGGCGCCGGCGACCTTGCCGGCCACGTTCAGACCGTGTCGCAGCCGGTGCCACATATGAGCCATTTCTCTACAGTAGTAGTGCGGCATAGGGCAGGACGGCCTGCCCGATGCCATAGATTGCCTTGCCCACCTGGTAGGCCGTGTGGGCCGCCCCGGCGACCTGCGCGGCCGTCGAGAGCCCCTGGTTCAGTCGCTGCGTCCAGCTGTGTGCCATTTGTCTTTAGGCGTCGGCAACGATTACAGGGCGTACGGGTCGGTGTCCAGGAAGGCCAGCTCGATGACAACGAAGCTGAAGGGCTCTGGCACGAGGTTTCCTGCCCAGTCTCGGAGCTGGAAGCTAATTGTCCGAAAGTGCACGTCGGAGCACGAGATGGCGTCGGTCGGGCCGAGGTACCGGTACTGCACCACGCTCCCGAAGTCGACGTCGATGGGCACCCTGCAGATGCAGTCCCGCGCGCCGTTGACGTGCAGCGTCCTGTTGTTCGCCAGCGAGGAGTGGATGTAGACCTCGCGGACGGACGCGAGATCGATGATGCCCGTCTGAAAGGGAACGGTCTGGTACGGGTTAGCCTGCCCGATGGCCGAGGGCATGTTCAGCAGGCCGTTCACCGAGGACGACTTGTCGCCCCGGGTGTAGGGGATCTCTCGGTCCGTCGCGATGTCGCGCACGATGAAGGCCCAGGGGGCGCCCGGTTGCGTGTACAACCCGACGAAATGGTCGATGTCCGCTCCGTAGCCTGGGATAAAAAACGAGATTTGGCTCTGCCCCGTAAGCTTGAAATCGATCGTATAGGTCCCCGTAGAAGGGTTCCAGGTGACCGTGCCGCCGTTGTTCCGGAGGTCGGGGACGGCCTGCACAATTGCGGCGGCGAGGCCGGCCGGATCGTAGGCGCCGGGCGGGATTGTAGCCACGTAGAGGGTGTACGCCTGTCCCACGAAATTCGCGAAGTAATATAACTTGTTGTTGGCGACCGTTACGGTCCCAAAGGTGTTCGCGAAGGAGCACGACGCCACGAAGAAGGAGCTCGTCCGCGTGCAGTCGACGTCGGCTGGCAGCTCGATGAGGAAGTCCACGTCCGTGCCGGACACCTTGAACCTCGAGTCGATGAAGAGCTTTCGCGTCACCCCAACTGTCGCCATTTAATTTAAGTAAATGCCGCCAGTTAGGCCGCCGAAAGGCATCCCGGAGTACCATTCCGACCAGTCGAAGCACGAGCATCTGCCGAGCGTCCCCATCCGCGCGGTCATTGCCGGGCCCTCGGGCTGCGGCAAGACGCTGCTAATCGTAACGATGATCACCGACCTGT
>JBBILI010000118.1:0-1598 GCA_037445025.1 Rhodospirillales bacterium | reverse complement strand
GCACCCCCCTCCCTCACCGACCGTCTTGTCAGCCTTGTGGGCCGCTTGCTTGTCGCTCCTGCGCTGGCTCTGGACGCGCTTCGCTGGCCTCTTCCCAGCCCCAGCCCCAGCCCCAGCCCCAGCCCCGGCGCCTCAACCGCCGGCGCCACCGCCGGTCCCTGCGTGGACGCACTTGGCCGGCACTATCCTCCGGTGGGCGTGCCCTTCCCTCCATCCGGCTCAGACCCTCCTGTTGTCGACCCTTTCTGCGCTGGACCAGGCACAAGCGGGCCTTCCCACGCCCAGGACCGTCTACCAGCCCTTCCGCCTGCCGCCTGGCCCCCTGTGCCTCATGGCCGCGGCCTTGGCGCGGCTTGGGCCGCTCTCTGCGCCCGCCTCGTCTCCGCCACCTATCTCCGTCCTCACTGGCCCTGCCACCTCCCTGTCTCACATCCGCTCCCTCTTCTGGCCCCACCCGGCTGGTCCATCCCATCCCCCTCTCTGCCCTGCATCTTCCCCCCCCCCCGTGCGCCGTCTCACCGACATTCTCACGGCCGACCTGGCTGCCGCTCGCTCGGCAGCCCACCTCTCTTTCATCTGCCAGGCCTTCGGGGCTGAGCCTGGCCGCTCGCCGCCAGCGGGCAGCCTCCCTGCCTTCAGGGCCGCTCTGGCCCGGGCTTGGCGTGTTCCTTGCTCCAACCACCTCAAAGAGCCCCTGTGGCGGCTGGCGGCTGACGCTATCCCTGGCTCACGCTTCCGTCCATGGACATGTCCCTGCGCCTCCAACCTCCCCTCGCCTGTTTGCAGTCGGCGGCATGCCTTCTGGGATTGCCCGGTGGCTGTGGCTGTTCGCTCTCAGTTCACCTGCCTCGGGCAAGTGCCCCCCACCTGCCCCTCCATCTGGCTCCTGTCCCCACCGGCGCCGGGCATCTGTGCGTCCGCTTGGGCCTTGGTCTGCATGGTGGCTGTCTTCGCCATGGAGCGGGGGCGCTGCCGCCTTTGGGCTGCCCGGACCGCGGCGGGCTTCTCCCAGCTCTCTCCCAACACTGTCGCAGCCGTCGCCAATGCCAGCGTGGCTGACTTTTGGTGGGCCCTCTCTGACTTCGTTCAGTCACATCCCGTCCCGCCCAGCACCTGGCGTCTGCGGGCCGACCACCCCTTTCTCTGCCTCCGCTCGGGCCGCCTAGCGATCCAGGGCTTGCCGGGTGGCCAGCCTGCGGCCTAGGCGGCTAAGGCGCCTTCCGTCCCTCAGCCCCCCTTTCCCCTCCTGTCATCACCCCCCACCTTCTCGTTCCCCGTCACCGTCACTGTCGCGCTCACACACCTCCCCTGCGCCCTCTTCCCCATCCTTCATCTTCACCTTCTCCTCACCTTCTCGTCCTCCCCTGCCCCCTAACCCCTCTTGTCATCCCCCCCGCCCTCCAGTTCCTCGTCACCGTCACTGTCGCACTGATGCACGTCCCCTGTCCCCTCCTCCTCGGTCTTCACCTTCTCTTCGCCTTCACCTTCACCCTCTCTTCACCTTCTCCAAACTCCCTGTCCTCCAGGTCCCCCCCGTCGGCTTCCCCTACCCCACCATGTGCTGTTTTTCTTTCTTCTCCTTTTCTCGGCCCACCGGC
>JBBILI010000117.1:0-1607 GCA_037445025.1 Rhodospirillales bacterium | reverse complement strand
ATTAAACAAATTTTGTCTTTTTTCTTTTTTTTATTTTACCGTTAAAAATATTATTTTGTTTAACGGTAGAATTTTTACAACAAGAAACAACACAACTTGACCGACACACCAACCAACTGACCGGCACGATTCCTACTCCTACTCCTACTCCTATCCCTGTCTCATGCGTGTCATGTTCCGCCGCGGTCGGTTTTGACCCTCTTTGAATAACCACTAGTTGAGCGGTTGTTCCCTTTTGCCGTGGGTTGGCCTTTGCCGACCCCGGCGTTTGCCCGCAACCGGGCACTTGAAATTGCAGGCCGGCCAAGCTTGAAGACATTGTTAATCCATGTGTTTGTGAAAACCTGTCGTTGTTTCAAACGTGAAAGCAAAATTGAAAAAAAAAACTACTTGTCGGCAACCTAAGCGAGGGAAACTTGCATGTGTGGCACCTCTGCAAGTTTCCTTCACTTAGGTTGAACTTGAATGTTCATGCTTGTTGTTTAACCGCGAAGCCCGCGGATTTTGAAGTGGATGCCTTGGCTTGCCTAGGATGCATCCCTTGAGGATGCTCAGATCTTGAAACTCGCCAAGTTGGCAAGCATCGCCTTGGTGATGGACATGCGCTTGTCCTCGTCGTCGCTGTTGGACGAGGAGTCGGAGCAGTTGTCCTGCTTGCCCCCGTTGTCGTCGTCGATGTCCATGAACTTGGCGAGGTCGTCCACCGCCGCGTTGTAAATGTCCGCCTGGGACTTGCCGGCGGACAGCTTGATCATCATGTCGTCCCTGGTGTTCTTGAGGATCAACTTGAGCACGCCCAAGTTGAAGTCCTCGTCTTCGGCCTTCTTGTCGTCCAGGGAGTTGGACATGACTTTGGCGGCGTAAAGCATCAACTTGTTGCAGGACTTGTTGAGGTCAAGGAGCAAGTTGCACCCGAAGAGGTGTTCGCACATTTTCTCCGTGCGCGACCCGGTTGAGTGGGCACTACCGCTTGACTTCCCTGCGCAGCGGATTGCCTCGTCCAACTCCTTGATGTTGGTCGAGAACGCGAGGAGCTTGAGCGCATACTCGAACTTGCCACCCGTCTGGAGGCTGTTGAAGAGGGTGATTCGATCCTTGCGAAAGTGAAAAATAGTTGAAACGTGTTTATGGTTGGTTTTTGTTTTTTTTGAAATAAACTAAACATGTTTATGCGGTTTGATCCTTGACCGTCTGGAGCAATTGCACCCCCATGGTGTCAGTTGCCTCACCCTGTTTGATGATCTCCTCCGTCTCCTTTTCCCTCATGCTTTCCTTGATCATGCGGAGCGCCGTTTTTGCAGTCAGGGCGACCTTGCCGGGCTTGTTCTTGTCCTTCTTGTCCTTCTTGTCCTTGGCGCTGGTCTTGGTCTTGGTCTTGACCATGAACATGGACACCGTTTGCTTGGCGACGTCGTTCCACCAGTCCAAGGACTGGATGTTGGCGAAGTCCGGCTTGCGGTGGGCATCCTTGGGGATTGGTTGTTTTGTTTATCTGTTTTCTCTTTTTATTTTTCTTTTTCTTTTTCTTTAATTTTTTGTTTTTATTTTTGTTTTTGTTTTTGTTTTTGTTTTTGTTTTTAAAATTGCAGTAGTAGTAGTAGTAGTAG
>JBBILI010000116.1:0-1634 GCA_037445025.1 Rhodospirillales bacterium | reverse complement strand
ATACTGGTAGTGGTACTGGTACGGGTATGACCGAACAGTACCCGTACTAGTGCTAGGTCATACCGGCGCCAGTACTAGTACCAGTACCATGCCCAGTACTAGTGCCAGTACCACCACTAATACTAGCAGCGGCACCGACATCTGCACTGCTAGTTCCAGCACATATACTAGCACTTGTACCCATGACAGTGCCAGTACCTACACCAGCACCAGTACACGTACCAGTACCGCATCAGTCTGGCGACTAGTATTGGTGTTGTTTCTCATGTTGGTGCTCAACTGGCAGTGGTCCTGGTTCTGGGAATGGTAGTTGTATTGCGCCTCGTACTTGTGCCACTAGTATCGCCCCTAGTATTGCGGAATGCTTCTGGTACTACCAGTACTGCTACTGGTATGGAGTATTGGTACTGGTACTGGTACTGGTGCTGGTACTTTTGGTGCTAGCACTGCTGCGGGTACTGGTATTGTGGCCGGTATTGGTATTGGAGCTGGTATTGGTGCCTGAACTAGTGTTGGTATTAGTACCAGTACGAGTAGCAGTGCTATCATCAATACCACCAACGGGAGCTAGTACCCGCACAACTACAAGCACCAGTACCGCTAGCAGCACAGGCGCTAGCAACTGTGCTGTGCCAGTACCAAGGCCTTTTTGTTTTCTAGTGGGTTGAACATGGTCGGCTCTTGTCCGGTGGGTGCCCAAGGTAGCTCCCTTGGCGGTTGGCTCTTTTCCGGTGGGTACCCAGGGTAGCCCGCACTGTCGCAAGTACTCTTGGTGCTGGCAGAGTTGCCAGTGCCTGTGCTGCTAGCGGTACTGGTGCTTGTAGTGGAGTTGGTACTACCAGTACTGGTGGGGGTACTCTTGATGGAGTTATTGGTACTCTTACTACTACTGGTATGGGTACTAGTACCAACACTACTTCAAGCACGAGTACCCAGCAACAATACCAGTACCCGCAGCAGTGCTAGTACCACAGTACCAGCACCAGTACCAGCACAAGTACCAATGCTCCATACCAGTTGCAGCGTTAGTAGTACCAGAAGAATTCCCCAGTACCAGGCGCGATACTAGTGGCACAAGTACGAGGCGCAATAGCATTACCAGTACCAGCCAGCACCACTGCAAGTTGAGCACCAGCACGAGTGGCAACACCAGTACTGGTCGCAATGCTGATACATGTACTGGTCATGGTGTAGGTACTGGCACTGGTATTGGGACAAGTATTGGTACATGTGCTGGCATTAGGATTGCAGAAGTCGGTGCTGCTGTCGGCATTAGTACTGGTACTTGCACTGTACTGGGCATGGTATTGGTAGTAGTACTGGCACCGGTATCACCTAGCAGTACAAGTATCAACACCAATATGCAGCTCCATCACTGAATAGTACCAACACCACTAAGAGGACTAGCACCAGTACATCCACCTGTAGCAGTACAAATGCGAGCGCACGTCCAGTCCAGCACCAGTGCTGGTACTCTTTTATGGTATGGGCACTGGTCTCGCGTCAGTACCACAACCAATACTGCTCAAAATTGCTGCTGGTGTCGGTGCTGGTGCTGGCTTTAGCTGTGTCGCTGACACTGCCACTGCCAGTGTTACTGATAGTGGGCCTGGTACGGGTATGACCTAGCAGTA
>JBBILI010000115.1:0-1740 GCA_037445025.1 Rhodospirillales bacterium | reverse complement strand
CTTGGGAGTGTGTGAAAATAGTAATCCTGGGATTTGGGATGGGGGAAAAGGGCAGCATTTCCCTTTGTTTGTTCCCTCTTTTTTGGGATGGCTTACTGTTTGCTCGAAGCCTTTAGCTTCTATTTTTCTTTTTTCTCCATTTTTTCTTTTGTTTTTTCTACTTTGTTCTGTTTTGCCAAAAACAAAAGGGAAACAAATAGGTACAAATAATAGAAAATAGAAAAATGATGCAAAATGTAGGAAAATAGAACCCAAAAAAGTAATAAATAGTATTCCTGGGTTTTGAAATGGGGGAAAATAGTAATCCTGGGTTTTGGGGTGGTGGGAAAATAGTAATCCTGGCTGTTGGGATGGGGGAAATAGCAATCCTGGGTTTGGAAGGGGTGTGGGGTAAATAGTAATCCTGCTGAGGGATTGGGAAATAGTAATCATGAGTGCAATGATCTAACACTTTTGCATGTTTGTGTGGCATCATTGAAGGCTCAAACCATTTCCCTCCTGTCTTCAGCTGATCTTTGTGATGGAGCAGAATGCATTGACCTGCATTCATGAGGAAAGGTCCACCTCAGCCACACCTAAGGCCTTTTGTTCTTGTGCAGCCTTGATGTGAGAGGCAATGCAGTCCATGGTTTGTTTGATGTGTAATGTTGCATGATATGACCCTGGCTTGATGTTTAACAGGTCCCTTATCAGCCAAGGAATTGGAAGGCATCAGCAGACAGGGAGATTGCATGGAGAAGAGTGCAGCCAACTGTTGAGCCAGCACCTGTGCTGGCTCTTCCACATGACAGCAACCTGACCCAGTTCAATCAGGCTCAGATGTTGATGACAGCAGAGGTGAAGAGAATTGAGCGACAAAGATTGTATGAGGAGAAGATGAGGGCCCAGCTTAAGGCCCACACAGTGAGGTCCATAGCTCATGCCAAGGAGAGGCAAAAGAAGAAAAGAATAAAGGACATGCACAGGGTGTGATGCCAAGGCTTTGTACCTGCTGGCCTGACACACACATTTTTGCTTTCTGATTTAAGCTGACAAAGGCCCAGCCACATCATGATGGCACCATCCTTGTTGTTCAGAGTCAGGACCTGAGCAGGCAATGGTTAAGTGTATTGGCCCAGAGATTGAGCAGACATGCAGTGGTTAAGCAGACATAGACCTGAGCATGCAATGTGCCTTTTGATGAAGCACAATGAGCAGACAATGTGCCTTTCCAATGCATTGTTTTGGCTCCTGGATAGACAGAGATTGCATTCATTGTTTCCAATCTGGTAGGTATCCTTGCTTGCAATGGCAAGGATCTTGGCAGGTATGATTGCAGGCCTCTTGCTTCTGTTTGCATGGCAAGCAGAAGGGGTGCATGAAAGCAAGCAGGAGGGCAAACAGGCAAGGGAGGACAGGACTCTTTTGAGGGAGGCATGGGTGCAGTCAGGCACCCCCCTTCCATTCCTGGAATGGAGGGCACTGGTGCTGCAGGCAGCCAGCCAGGAAGCTGCCCCACCAACCACCCCACCACCACCCCCACCTGCACCAGCAGCACCAACTGCAATGATACAGCTGGGGATGGGCCACATGGTGCCTCAGGTTTCATGGCCTTGGGGGAGCTGGATGCCTCAGACAGTCATGATGGTTCCAGGTCCACCACCTCCACAGCAGCTGTTTGTTTTGCAGCCCAGCAGCAGCAGCAGCATGATGGTGACCCACACTGCAGCAGCAGCAGCAGCAGTTTGAAGCCAGCAGCAG
>JBBILI010000114.1:0-1744 GCA_037445025.1 Rhodospirillales bacterium | reverse complement strand
TGAACCCCGGGTCCGCGTCGGTAGTGAGGCTCGTGGGTCCCTTCCCCGCTCGAGCCAAAATCGCGGCGAAACCGACGGACGCCTGCATGGGACTGTGTATCAGCTCTGCCCACACCGTGCGCGAGAAGATGTCGCTTACCACCAACGCGGCCGTCCACTTCTCACCCCTGTATTCACTCGGCTGCGAGTACAACATTACATCTGCTTGCCAACGCGAATCCAGGTACGGTGCGTAAATATGACCCGTGTACCGCGGCGGCGGCGCAAACAGCTGCTTCGAAGACTGATACTTGAGAAACAACTCGCGAATCTGCCTGACGGGAGGTGCGGCTATGCCACGCTTCACCAATGCCTGCCTGAACCTCTCTGCACTCGGTCTGTTCAGCTTGACCCACAACTCGTGCAAGTCGGGGACGCCGGCCATCCTTTTTCTCCGCGCCCGCTCGCACCGGTGCAGCCGCGGGTCAGTCGTCCTCCGACGCCGGAGCCTCGCTGGGAGGCGAGGTGGGCGGCTCAGGCACCGCGGGGCAGCTCGCCAGCAGGTCCCTCTCCTGGTTCGCCGTCGCCACGTGCAGGAGCGCAGCGTTCGTCACCCGCGAAGTGCCGACGATGAGGCTCCTCACGTCGAAGGCGCGCTTGTCGAGGCTCATGAGCATCACCCGCTTGTTCCGCGCGGTGATCCCCTGCGCGCTCCTGTAGGTGACGCAGTAGGGCAGTCGCAGCCACTTGCTCGCCTGCGCGTGGCTGAGGACGAGCTCCTGCTCCTGCCGCGCGGCGTTCAGCGCCTCCCGCTCTCGCGCTTTGCCCTGCTTCACGGAGAGGGTGAGGTCCCGCCTGTACTCCGGGACCATCTTGACCTTCACGACGTGCTGCGTCGCCTCGAGCACCGCGTAGGGCACGCCGTTGGTGATGACGGCGCAGCTCCGGGAGCAGCCGAGCAGCACCATGCCCGGCCTCAGCCACATGTCCTGCGGCAAATTCGCGCCCGACGCCGGCACGCAGCGGACGAGCACGCCGCCGTGCCTGTCCCTCTCGTTCGCCAGGGCATTCAGGCTCCGGCGGTCCCGATGCGAGATCGCGATGTAGAGGTCGATGGGCTCGCCGCGGTAGGGGAAGCGGGCCCGAACCTCGGCCGCGTGCGCCTCGGTGAAGGGGCCGTCGGCGAGGGGGTACTTGGACATCACCCAGGCGAAGTGCGCCTCCTCGAAGCGCTTCGGGACCGTCAGCTTCACGTGCAGCGAGTTCGCGACCTGCCGCATGATGTCCAGCTTGTCGACGCGGATGTCCGGGCCGTAGGAGTCCGCGATCGGCAGGAACTGGCCCTCGAAGTCGCCGAGCACGACGATGATGCACCCGAGGAGCTTCCACTCGGCGATGACGCTCCACGCCCCCAGCCCGATCATGCTCGCCTCGTCCACGATGAGCAGCGTCTCGGCGACGTTGCCGTACATCTCGTGGTGCAGCACGTGGGCCAGCGTCTCTCCGTTGGGCATGAGGCGGCACGCGGCGTGCGTCTGGGCGCAGGTTATGATCCGCAGGTGAGGGGAGACCCGCTTCGCCTCGGCGATGATCGCCTTCTCCAGCACCGTCTTGCCCGTTCCGGGCCCGCCGGTGATGAGCGCTCCCCCGTTGTGCAGGATGATCGACGCGAGCAGCTCCGGCATCGTCGTCCCCCGGCTCGCCCGCGAGAAGAGGCCGTGGTCCGCGAAGTCGCCTATGACGTCGACGAGATCGATCGGGAGGC
>JBBILI010000113.1:0-1750 GCA_037445025.1 Rhodospirillales bacterium | reverse complement strand
AGAGCCTGAGGGAGCCAGAGCCAGCGAGCCAGCCGGCGAGCCAGAGCCAGAACGCGGCCGCCAGAGCCAGAGCAGTGAGGAGTCCAGAGCCCAAGGCACAACCAGAGCATGAAAGGATCAAGTTTCACTCCTCATTTTGTTCAATATGATTACGGTACCAAATCAATGAATTCGCCATCAAATTAAGATCTGAAAACAGATCGGAGCAGCTGGCATCAAAACGAAGACGAATCAATGATCCAAAATTTGACGTGTCATTGAACCTTCATGAAATCTTCAGAAATTGATGAGAATATGCTTCTGAAACCACGTCGAATGGACTCCGAATCTATTAATGATCATATTTGATAATATTTTCATTGGATTCCATGGGGTTTCATGAAGGAAAGCGTCAGCTCATGAATGCAATCATTTAATTCATTATGATTGCTTCACCAAATCAATGAAATCTCAATCGAATTGAGATTTGGATCCAGATCGGAGCAGCTGGCATCAGAACGAAAAGGAATCAATGATCAGAAAGCAAATCCGAAGCATTCATGACCCAAAATTTGATGAATCATTGAACCTTCATGAAATCTCCAGAAATTCAATACAATATGCTTCTGAAAGCACTCTGGATGGACTCCTGGCCCACAAACGATCATGATTCATGGACTCGAGGCTTCATTTCATTGATTTCTGTTAAGAAAACCACTGACTCATTGAATGCGCGCGCTGGAGCAGACTCCCGGGCGTCGTCGGAGACCGCCCGGCCGGGTGAGTTTCAAACTTTTACTTGCAAACCTGGGAATGCGAAACGTTGCAAACAAAGAGTTTACAGAGTACCAATTAGAAACGTACCAGAAACGACGTTCAGGAACTGCCCGAGAAGAGAGCTTACTCAGGAACTGCGCGAACGAATAGCTCGCAGAGTGTCAATTCGAAACGTAACAGGAACGACGTTCAAGAACTGCGCGAACAAAGAGTTTAAGGAATTTCAATTAGAAACGTCAGAGAAACGACGTTCAAGGAAACGTTGCAAACATACAATTTACGGAATTTCAATTAGAATCGCGAGGACGGAGGACCTCGCAAGGAGAAAGGTCGAAGGTTAAGGGTTTATTAAACTTAGAGGAACAACAGTTCGACTTCAATGAATTCAATTAGATTCAATAGTTGAACAATCCCAGGGTACTGGCTGCACTCGATCGGAGCCCGAACGGCTAGAACATTAATGGGTGGGAGCCGCGAACGCGAACGCGCGGGTGGAATATAAACTGATACGACCATATTCAAAGGCTCAACAGCATCACGAAACAGAAGACTGGCGTGCAGTTGCACAAACGTTTTCGAAGCCCAGCAAGGATCCACGGACGGTGCTGATGATGATGATGATCTTGACTCCAATGATGAGCATCATCTTGCTGATCATGACACCCATGATGCTCCTGATGCATGTGATGCTCATGATGCTCACAAGACTCATGATGCTCATGAGACTCATGATGCTCACGGTGCTCATGGTGATCATGATGCTCATGATGCTCATGATGCTCATGATGCTCATGATGCTCATGATGCTCATGATACTCATGATGCTCATGCTGATCATGATGACTGTGAGGATCATGACGAGCACGATGATCATGCAGCAGAACAGCAGGAGAAGGAAGCCAAAGGCCAGAGCCAAGCGCCGGAGCCAGAGCCAGTGCCGCCAGAGCCAAAGCAAGAGCAGCAAGAGCCAGAGCAAGAGCCAGAGCAAGAGCAG
>JBBILI010000112.1:0-1834 GCA_037445025.1 Rhodospirillales bacterium | reverse complement strand
AGCGGCGGATTGTGGGGTTGTTGGACCGGGCGGCGGAGATCAGGCGCCGCGCCGACGCCGCCCGCGCCAAAGCCCGCGCCATCATCCCCGCCCTCTTCCTCGACACCTTCGGCGACCCCGCCACCAACCCCAAAGGGTGGCCCGTAAAAACACTTGGCAATCTTGGTGAACTCGACCGTGGCCGTTCGCGCCATCGGCCAAGAAACGCGCCTGAGCTTTACGGCGGCCCCTATCCCTTCGTCCAAACAGGGGATGTTGCGAACTCAAAGGGCCGCATCCGACGCCATGAGCAGAGCTATTCGGAAGCGGGTCTGGCCCAAAGCAAAATGTGGCCATCTGGTACACTGTGCATCACCATCGCCGCCAACATCGGTAAGACCGGAATTTTGGAATTCGACGCTTGTTTCCCGGATAGCGTCGTTGGCTTCAAGCCTTGGCGTGAAGTCACATCAGAATTCATCCAAGCATCACTGGATTTCATGCAGGCGGAAGTTGAAGCCCGCGCGCCGCAAGCAGCCCAAAAGAATATAAACCTTCAAGTCTTGAGGGGTTTGGAAATGATATGCCCGCCTCTTGGACTTCAGATTGCCTTCGCGGAACAGGCCAACCGCCTCGACTCCCTCGCCCGCCATCTCGACGCCGCCGCCGCCAAGGCGGAAGCCATGGCCGCCGGGCTTTCGGCGGAGGTGTTCGGATGAACGCGCCCGTTCCTGCCGATACCGTGCCCGACTACCAAAGCCTGATGCTGCCCGTGCTGCGGGCCGCCGCCGCCGGAGAACAGCGTATTGGCGCGGTGGTGCAGAGCCTCGGCGAAGAATTGGGGCTGAGCGAGGCGGCGCGCGCCGCTTTGCTGGCCTCGGGCCGCCAGACGATATTCGCCAACCGCGTCCATTGGGCCAAGACCTACCTGGCCAAGGCCGGGCTGGTGGAGGGAACAAAGCGGGGGCATTTCCGCCTGACGCAGCGGGGCGCCGACGTGCTCGCCGCCAACCCCGAAAGTATCGACAATCGCTTCCTCAGCCGGTTCGAGGAATTTCGCCAGTTCAGCGACCGGTCCGCCCAGTCAACCGATGACGAGGTCGTGCCCGAACCCGCCAACGCCGCCGAGCAGACGCCGGACGAGATCATGCGCGGAGCACATCGGCGGATCGAGGCGGCGCTGGCCGAGGAGCTTCTGGACCGCGTGCGCGCGGCGCCCCCGGATTTCTTCGAGCGCTTGATCGTGAACCTGCTGCTGGCCATGGGCTATGGCGGTTCGGCGGCCGATGCCGGACGGGCGCTCGGCCGTAGCGGCGACGATGGGGTGGACGGCGTGATCGATCAGGACGCGCTGGGGCTCGACCGGGTCTATATCCAGGCCAAGCGCTACGCCGCCGGCAACAGCGTGGGACCGGGCGCGATACGAGACTTCTTCGGCAGCCTGGACCGGCACAAGGCCGCAAAGGGCCTGTTCGTGACAACCTCGGGCTTTACAAGCAGCGCGCGCGAAACCGCCGACTACTTGAGCAAGCGCATTGTCCTGATCGACGGCGAGCAACTGACCCGCCTGATGATCCGCCACAATGTCGGCTGTCGGATCGTAATTGCTCACGTGGGTAGCCTGTGGCGGTTTGGGCCTCCACATCCGGGGTGACCACGAAGGGAGTTGACGCGATCACGGGCAACTCGATTCAACATCGGGGTGGCACCCAAGATCGATCTCACCACGCTGACGGTCGCCGAGAAGGACGCGCTGATCCTGTCTCTGCTGCCGCTTGTTGGCCAGTTGGAAGCAGCACTCGCGCGGATCGCGGAATTGGAGTCCCGGCTGGCCCGGTTTGAGAAGCCGCCCAAG
>JBBILI010000111.1:0-1840 GCA_037445025.1 Rhodospirillales bacterium | reverse complement strand
AGTGAGAGAGAGTGTGAGAGTGAGAGGGTGAGAGAGTCAGAGAGAGTGAGAGAGGGTGAGAGAGAGTGAGAGAGAGTGAGAGAGTGTGAGAGAGTGTGAAAGAGTTTGAGAGGGTGAAAGAGTGACAGGGTCAAGCAGTGAAAAGCCTGCGTCTCACTGTCTCACCCTATTTCTCACCCTCACTCATACTCTTCTATCAAGTTTTCCCCTGACACTCCAACTCTTAGTCTTAATTGTCACCATTGTTTTCACTCTCACTCAATGTCAATTTCACTCTTACTTTCACTTTCATTCTCCCTCTCCTTTACCCCTACTTTCAATCCCAATCTCACTCGCACTCTACCTTTGACTTTGCTGTTACATTTACTCTCTCTCTCTCTCTCTCTCTCAGTCTTTCTTCAGCCTGACGCTCGCTCTCCTTCGCACTCTGGCGCTTAATTACCCTTACTCATCCTGCCACTTTTACTCTAACTCTTACTCTCATTTTTACGCTGACTCTAACTCTCAATTCACTCTTACCCTCACTCCCACTCACATTGTTGCTCTCACTCTCACTCTCAGCCTCAAGCTCGCTTGCACTCTCACTCTCACTCTCACTCTCACTCTCCCCTTCCACTCTCACTCTCAACTTGCACTCTTGCACTTACCCTACTCCTCACTCTCACTCTCACTCTCACTCTCACTCTCACTCTCCCCTTCCACTCTCACTCTCAACTTGCACTCTTGCACTTACCCTACTCCTCATTCTCACTCTCACTCACCCTCACTCACACTGTCGTGTGTCAGCGCAAGATTACTTTTCAATGCGGCCCCTCCTCCACAGCTGCAGGCATCTTGACACACCTTGCTGCGGAATGCACTGCTCGTGAGCAGTGCATGTCGTGTTGGAAGGTCAGGCTTGATAAGAATGAGAGTGAGACTGAGGCTAAGACTCACACTGAGACTGAGAAGGAGACGAAGATTGAGAGTGAGACTGATTGGATTGTGAGCGAATGCAAATGAATGTGAGCGAGAGAAAGAGGGAGAAAGGGGGTGAGAGTGACGGCAAAGCGAGAGTGAGAGTGAAGCTGAGGATGAAAATGAGAGTGAGAGCGAGATTGCGAGCAAGGGTCAGAGAAAGACCGAGGCAACGAGTGAGAGTGAGAATGAAAGTGACAGTGAGAGTGAACTTGAGAGCGAGAGCCAGAGGAAGAGAGTGAGGGTGAAAATGAGCGGGAGTGTGAGAGTGAAAGTGAGAGTGAAAGTGAGAGAGTGAGGGAGTGAGAGAACGACTGCGTGAGAGTAAGAGTGAGCGAGTGAGACAGTAAGAGTCAGGCTCAGAGGAAGAGAGCAAGAATGAGAGTGAGGGCAAAAATAAAAGTGACAGAGAAAGTGTGACAGGGCGAGAGAGTGAGAGAGAAAGAAAGGAAGAGAGAGATAAAGAGAGAAAGAACATCAGAAGTGACAGGGTGAGAAAGTGAGAGGCTAAGAAGGTCAGAAGATGAGACGATGAGGATGAGAAAGTCAGAAAGAGAGAGAGAGAGAGAGAGAGAAAGAGTGTGAGAAAATGAGAAGTGAGAGAGTGAGAGAGTAAAACAGTGAGAGAGTGAAAGGACTGTTACTCTCTCACTCCCGAATCACGTCACTCGCCCGCTGAGTCTTTCACTCTCTCTTGCTTTCACCCCCTCGCAAACTCACTCACACTCTTCCACTCTCTCACTGTTTCACTCTCTTACTCGCTCACTCTGTCACTCTCACCGTCTCACTGACTCTCTCACTCTCTCACCCTCTCACTCTCTTACTCTCTTACTCTCTCACTCTCTCACTCTCACTTTCTCAGTCTCTCACTCTCTCTTTCCCT
>JBBILI010000110.1:0-1846 GCA_037445025.1 Rhodospirillales bacterium | reverse complement strand
AAATAATTTAATAAATAATTATTACAATATAACTAGTGTAAATAATTTAATTTCTATTAATACTTCTAGTATTTCAGGGTTATCTTCAAATTTAAACAACTACTATACAATTACAGGAGTCAATAGTTTATTTTCAGGACTAACAACGATTTACCAGTCAATTACTGGTTATAATATTTTTGTAGGTTCAGTAAATAGTAATTTCACAAATTTAAATACAATTTATCAAACTATAACAGGAACCACTAATTTAATAAATCCTATCAGTAGCAGTATAACTAGTTTATCAAATAATTTAATAAATAATTATTACAATATAACTAGTGTAAATAATTTAATAGCAACTAATACTAGTTCTATTTCAGGGTTATCTTCAATATTATCAAATTATAACACACGACCAACTGTTTTAGAACCTAATTTATCTTCAAATATATATCCTGGATCTATCTCATCATCAGGTGTTTGTTCTCTATATGCTATGAATGTAGGTACAGATAAATATTTACAGGTTGCCTTATCTTATCCTGTATCAGATGGTGCAGGTCATACAATAGTATATGATTTGTCTAGCACATCTAAATCATTATTAAATAATGCAGTTCAAACTACAACTTTAACTAATATATTAACAAATTACCAAACTCAAACATCGATCGTTAGTTTAGAACCTAATTTAACATCTAGTATATATCCTGCTAGTGTGTCTGGTAATACATGTAATATTTATGCTTTAACTGTTGGTTCTAATAATTTAACAGTGCAACTAATACAGCCTCTAACAACAGGAGCAGGACACACCATCTCATATGATTTATCAGATGGTTTAAAAAATTTACTCGCAAGAGTTGCAACGACTGACGAAGTAAACGCTATCAAAGTTTCATTAAATGTCAACGGAGTATATAGAAATGTATCTAATACTTTTTCTGAAATAAATACATTTAATAATAATGTTATTATTAATTCAGATTTAAATATAATTGATAATAGACCTTATGGCACAGTTCAAGTATCTCCACCGACAGATAATTATGAAACAGCTATAGGATTTTTTAAATATAAAAATAAACAAACTGTAAATCCTGGTGATGTTTGGTTAGCAGGTATGTCATTATGGGGTAACCTGTCTTCATTTATTATAGGTACATCTAATATTGGTGCTTGTTTTAAAATTGATACAAGCGGTAATACTCAAATTGTAAATGATTTAACTGTTAATGGAAACATAAATAATTCTGGAATTACAACTATTTCTACAAATGCGAGTAATGCACTACAGGGTTACCAATCTTTAATAAATATTTTGAAAACTGTTTATTTTACATATCCATTATATAATGGAGGAGTACAGCAATATTATAAAATCGGGACATTAAATTTACCACAGGGAGGACATCAAGCAGAGATAAAAATTAATTTATGTTACGGGTATAATATTTCAAGTGGATTAAATCAATCACATTACAAAATTCAAAATTATCAACTTAGTATAAATATATATAGCTCGAATGGGTATCTAAATCCTATCCAAAATGCTATTCAACCTCCTTATGTAGGCAGTTCAAGATCTGAGGACAATAACACCTATATAAATGGAACATTACCTTCTATCTGGGGTATCTTCTATTCAGGCTTTGTAAATATAATTAGTCCTTTTACTAATCCATTAGGAGTATTTATGGGTACCACTGCTGATCCATTAAACAAAGTTGATATATGGGTTCAGAGTTACCCTTGGCACGGGCAGCCATTAGTTCAGGTTAGCCAAACAACTGGTTCTTTTTCATATAATTTTTCACAACAAAATAATCAACCAAATACAGGATTAATAAAATTGGATATG
>JBBILI010000109.1:0-1853 GCA_037445025.1 Rhodospirillales bacterium | reverse complement strand
GGCGCTGTTCGATGATGTCCCGCGTCGCTTCCAGATGTTGGCTTGGCCGGTAGATGCCGCCATTGGCCTCCGCCATGATCTGGATGTTGACATCCGCCGGCCGGGGTTCGGCCTTGGTCGGCGCCGGGTCGAGTGCAACGATGTGGCCGCGTCTGATCTCGTCGAGGCGGGCAGCGTCCGCCATCTCGACATAGTGGGTGCGCCCGTCCACGCCATCGATGACGAGGTGCAGCCCGTCGCCCATCTCGTCGCCGGCCAGACCCTTGGCGAGCACGCGGCCTACGATCGGTTCGGCAATCTGCTTGCCGTGAGCCAGATATTGCGCGGCGGCGCGTTCGTCGGTGAGGCCGTGGTCGGCCAGCGCCCGGTGCATGGTCTTGATGATGTCGCCGCGCTCGCCCAGTTCGCGCAAGGTCGGCTCGGCCTGTGCCGAGATGGACCAGCGGCCAACCTCCACCGCGGTCGCCAGCCCCATGCTCTCCAGCCTGCGGGCGCGGGCGATCAGCAGCGCCCGGTTCCGCCGCGCCGTCTCCAGCATGTCTTGGTCGGGGCGCAGATCGGCGAATGCGTGGCTCGCCTCCTGTTCGGCGATCAGCATACGGTCAAGGCGGGTGAAGCGCTCGGCGTCCACCTCGCGCTCAAGCTGGCGGCTGACCTCCTGCTCGGTCTGCCGGCCCAGCTCCAGCGTGACGATGTCGCTGGCCCGTTCGCGGATGCCGTGGGCGATGTAGTCGCCGGCGATGTTGAGTATCTTCCCGTCGTCGGTAACGCCACGCAGCAGGATGTGGGTGTGCGGGTGGCCGGTGTTATGGTGATCGACGGCGATCCAGTCGAGCCTGGTGCCGAGGTCGGTCTCCATCGTCTTCATCAGGTCGCGGGTGGTCTCCCGCATGTCGGCCATTTCTACGCCTTCCTCGGCGGAGACGATGAAGCGGAACTGGTGGCGGTCGTCGCGGCCTCGGTCGAGGAAGGCGCGGCCATCCACTGCGTCACGCTCGGCCGAATAGACCTGTCCCTTCTCGCCGTCGCGGTTGACCCCATCGCGCTCCAGATAGCGCAGGTGGGCGTCCACCGCCTTGCCGCTGGCAAATCGGCGGCCCCGAACAGCGCCGCGCTGCGGGTTGAGCTTCACGATCCGCGCCTTCACCGTCACGCGGCGGGCGCGGGTCCGCACGCCGCTGGCGTCCCGGCTCCAGGCGCTGCGGCCCTTCAGCCCGGCGGCCGCCGTAGCGCCCCGGCCTCGCGCGTCGAACCGGCCGCTTCCCTTCCTGGCCGAACCCAGCCGATTGGGGTCGCCGCCGGCGCGCCGGATAGCCTGATGCACCTCGGCCAGGAAGGTCTTCGGGCGCGGCCGGACAGCGCGCGTGGTGCGCCCGCCAGCACGGTCGCGGACCCGGCCGGGACGGATGCGGAAATGGTCTTCGTCGGTCGCCATGAGGAGACGATTGGAAGATCAAACCGCCGACACAAGGTCGAAAATGGCGGCGTAGTGCTGGGGCGTAGAAATACTTGCCGTAGCGTAGAAACGGCGGAACTGCGCACGCCGCACGTTGCGGGCGCCACCCAAAATACCGTTGAAAACATTGGCAAAATAGACTTTCCCGGCACCGGCGCACCTCGCACCTTCAGCGCCAAGCCGCCAAAAAACAATGTGCAGACAAACACTTAGGAACGAAGTTCCGGCAGCGAGGCAACTCGCTTTATCTTGCCCTCCTATCCGCCCTCTACTTCGGGGCCGATCCCGAAGCCAGAACGCATCCAGCGCCCCCGAATCAACACCGCAAATGCTCATTGCCAAAAAGAGCTATTTTGCCCTAAATGGCCGCATGGATCGTCACGGGAATCGGCCATGA
>JBBILI010000108.1:0-1909 GCA_037445025.1 Rhodospirillales bacterium | reverse complement strand
CCAAGCGCCTGCGTCACCGTCCGCACGATATCCTGCGCGGTCAGCCCCGCATCGATCATCTGCTTCGCCGGCGCGTCATGCTCCAGGAACCGGTCCGGCAGCACCATCGGCCGCACTTTCAGCGCCCCGTCGAGCAGCCCCGCCCAGGCCAGATGCTGCAGCACCGCCGAGCCGAACCCGCCCACCGAGCCATCCTCGATCGTCACCAGCACCGCATGATGCCGCGCCAGCTGGTCGATCAGCCCGAGATCCAACGGCTTGGCAAAGCGTGCATCCGCCACCGTCACGGAAATCCCCGCCTGTTCGAGCACATCCGCCGCCGCCAGGCACGCCCCCAGCCGCGTCCCCAGCGCCAGCAGCGCCACCTGCGAGCCTTCGCGCAGCACCCGCCCCCGGCCGATCTGCAGAATCTCGCCCCGCGCCGGCACCGCCACACCCGTGCCCTCGCCGCGCGGATAGCGCACCGCACTCGGCCCGTCATCGATGGCAACGGCCGTCGCCACCAGATGCACCAGCTCCGCCTCGTCCGACGCCGCCATGATCACCATCCCCGGCAGACAGCCGAGATACGCCAGATCAAAGCTGCCCGCATGCGTCGCCCCATCCGCCCCCACCGGCCCCGCCCGATCGATGGCAAAGCGCACCGGCAGCGACTGGATCGCCACGTCATGCACCACCTGGTCATACGCGCGCTGCAGAAAGGTCGAATAGATCGCGCAGAACGGCACCATCCCTTCCGACGCCATCCCCGCCGCGAACGTCACCGCATGCTGCTCGGCGATGCCCACATCAAACGTCCGCTCCGGGAACGCGCGGCCGAACGCATCGAGCCCGGTGCCCGACGGCATCGCCGCCGTGATCGCCACGATCTTGTCGTTGCGCCGCGCCTCGTCGATCAGCGCGTTGGCGAACACCTTCGTATACGTCGGCGGCCCCGGCGGCGCCTTCACCTGCTCGCCGGTCAGCACGTTGAATTTGCTCACCGCATGCAGCTTGTCCGCCGAAGCCTCGGCCGGCGCATAGCCGCGGCCCTTCTCGGTGATGACATGCAGCAGGATCGGCCCGTAATCGTCGGCCTCGCGAATGTTGCGCAGGATCGGGAGCAGATGCTCCATGTTGTGCCCATCGATCGGGCCCACGTAATAGAACCCCAGCTCCTCGAACAGCGTCCCGCCCGTCAGCAGCCCGCGCGCATATTCCTCCGCCCGCTTGGCCGTCCGCTCCACACCTTTGGGGAACCGCTTGGCCATCTTGATGGCGATGTCCCGCAGCGACAGAAAACTCTGCGACGACAGCAGCCGCGACAGATACGCCGACATCGCCCCCACCGGCGGCGCGATCGACATGTCGTTGTCGTTCAGCACCACCACCAGGCGCGACTTCAGCGCGCCCGCATTGTTCATCGCCTCATAGGCCATGCCGCCCGAGATCGCGCCGTCACCGATCACCGAGATCACATTGCGCGGCCGCCCCTGCAGCGCCGAGGCCACCGCCATGCCCAGCCCCGCCGAAATCGACGTGGAGGAATGCCCCGCCCCGAACGGATCGTACTCACTCTCCGAGCGCCGCGTGAACCCGGCCAACCCACCACCCTGGCGGATCGAGCGGATCCGATCCCGCCGCCCGCACAATATCTTATGCGGATAGGTCTGATGCCCGACATCCCAGATCAGCCGGTCATGCGGCGTGTCGAACACCGCATGCAGCGCCACCGTCAGCTCGACCACGCCGAGCGACGCGCCGAGATGCCCGCCGGTGGAGGACACCGCATCGATGGTTTCGGCCCGCAGCTCCGCCGCAAGCTCGGTCAGCTGCTCCGTCGAGAAGTTCCGCATGTCGGACGGGGTACGCACACGATCCAGAAGCGGCGTGCGCGGACGCGTGGTGGGGACGATCGGGGCGTTCATGA
>JBBILI010000107.1:0-1917 GCA_037445025.1 Rhodospirillales bacterium | reverse complement strand
AAAGGAGATACAGGAGCAACAGGAGCTACAGGTGCAACAGGTCCTAAAGGTGAAACAGGACCACAAGGCCCACAAGGAGATGTAGGACCAACGGGGCCAACAGGCCCAACAGGCCCAACAGGCCCAACAGGTCCAACAGGACCAACAGGACCACAAGGATTAAAAGGAGATACAGGTGAAACAGGAGCCACGGGCCCCGCAGGTGTTCAAGGACCTAAAGGAGATACGGGGGCCACAGGTGCAACGGGACCTGTTGGACCCCAAGGTCCTGCTGGAGCAGCATCAACAAAAGGTGATACAGGAGCTACAGGACCGCAAGGACCTCAAGGGCCAGCAGGTGCGACGGGACCAGCTGGGCCAACAGGTCCAGCAGGACCAATAGGCCCCACAGGTGCTACAGGTCCTAAAGGAGATACAGGAGCAACAGGCTCCACAGGTGCAATAGGTTTAACAGGAGCAACAGGAGCTACAGGACCCCAAGGACCTAAAGGTGATACAGGTCCTACAGGTGCAACGGGGCCAACTGGAGCTACGGGCTCAACAGGAGTATTAAGTGTTAGTAAAATTAATTCAGATCCATCAACTCTTTTAATGATTGGTTTATCAGGACAACAGCTTAGTTATGATTATACTAATTTAATGAACGCATTATCAGATAAGGCCAACACCTCAGCAATACCCACAAATTATTTTAATGCATTAGCAAATACAACATCTACAGATTCATCTAATCCTAAACTAATATCATTAACAATTGATGCATCAAATCCAAAACTGATTGATTACAATTACGATAAACTAATAACAACATTAAATAGTAAAGCTAATGTATCTGATATCCCCACATCATCTATTGCCAATGCTCTATCAACAGTAAGTAATAAGACAACAGATCCTAGCCAACTAATTAAGTTATATAAAGATACATCAAACGCTACACAATTAGATTTAGATTATAATAGTTTAGTATCAACACTTAATTCATACGCATATAAGAATTTCACGCCGCAATCAAAATACTTTGCAGATACTACAATAAATGGTACATCAACTTACAATAAACTTGGAGACTTAATCATACCTGCTGGGACTACACAAGGGACATCTATTAGAATTCAAATAATACAATGTTCTCAATATGTCAGCACAGGAGGATATGATGAGACTTATGATATAAGGTTCCACTCAACAGCAGGTAATGGTAGCCAACTAGCAGTTAATGGTAGTTCCTTATTTTATGGAGCTGGTCAAGTATATATAACGACTAGTAATTCATTACGGACAGTTAATCCTATTTTTATGGTTCAACAATCAGTAATAAATTCTGTATATACTTATTCATTTTATTATCATTCGGGGTCTTTATCTGCAGGAACACCTATGGTTATTGTTGATAACCAAAATTTTACATTAACAAACCCAGGAGAAACCACATCATTGAACACATCTGCTAATGCGTTTATTTCACTTCCAACAGCATTTATATTTTCAACTGTAAATCCAATAACATCTAATGATTTGTCATGGCTTGCAAATTATCAATCTTTTAATTATTTTTACAGGAAGGATGAGACAGATTCTAAATATGTTCAAATGACTCAAGCAAGTGGAACTGGAATATATCCGGTTGCACTTACTACTGAAACAACAAAATCATCTATAACATACCCTATTAATGTAGCTTCTAATTATTTAACAATTACACAAGGAACAGGAACTGACAAAGCTATTCAACTCGATTTATCAGCATCATCTAAAACCGCAATAGATGTATCTGCTAATGGTGTTCAACAGTATTCTGTAGATGCTTCAAACTCTGGCTGGACGTGGATTAATCTGGGAAACTTAAAAACTGAACTTAAAGGTAATAATCTGAAATTTGAAATACTGTTCTCTGAGGGAGATACAACCGCAGGG
>JBBILI010000106.1:0-1988 GCA_037445025.1 Rhodospirillales bacterium | reverse complement strand
CTCTCCGTGCAGAGCGAGCAGACGATCGACGCGGTCTGCATCTTCGGCGCCTACGTGCTCTTCAAGGCCGGAAGTCCCCAGGCGCCGACGCCGCCCACGGCAGCGGACGGCGCGCCCTTCAACTCGGTCGTGGCCGCGCTGTCCTGGACGCGGAGGCAGATGACCAGGGCAGCTGCCCGCCTGCAGGCAGCGCAGGACTCCGTCGCGGCGCAGACCATCGAGGCGGAGATCGTCGGCATCCTCTCCTGGTTCTGGCAGGAGTACGGCATGCCCGGCGTTCCGTTGTCCTCCATGCCGGCAGGGATCGACCTCGCCGAGTACGCCACGAGCTGCAAGGGCTACCTCCGCCAGCAGCTGCAGGCCTTCGGCGCCGCGGCGAAGGCGAAGGCCAAGGCCAAGGCCAAGGGCAAGGCCAAGGCCAAGGCGGTGCCCGGGCTCGCGCAGCTCCGCGGCATGTCCCGGGAGGATATGATGGCGGCGGTGGACGGCATGGACCAGAACGGCATGGCGCGCATCTTCCTGGAGGTGTTGCGCAACGACGTCGTCGGCGACGCGCCGATCGCCATGAAGGTGTCCAAGATCGTCGACGCGGTCTACGACGACACCGAGATCGAAGCGGTGGTCGAAGATCTCTCGACCATCCGCCCGCCCCTGCACCCGTCGGTGCTGATGAACATCACGACCGGCAACGCGGTGGAGGCGGCGAAGTCGCTGCTGCAGTTCATCGAGTGGTACACCACGCCCGAGCGCATGAACGATCCCCGCGGCGTCGGCGCCCACGGACGCAGCCTCGTCGTCTTCGCCAACATCAAGGGCTTCGTGGACGCGTTCCTGACGGCCGGCCTTGGCGGCCGGCCTCCCACGTACGCCGCGCAGGGGCGTATGCTGGACGAGATCGTTGCGCGGGCGCTCCAGACCCCCGACGAGCCCGCGGAGGCGGCGGAGCCCGTGCCGGTGCCGACGGAGCCCGTGCCGGCGCCGACGGAGGAGGAGGCCGTCCTGCGAGCGGCCGGTGCGGCTGCGTGGCAGGCGGCCGGGGAGTTCGGCCGCGCGCGCCTCCGCCTCGACTACATCATGGGCGAGAACTCCTTCGACATCTTGGACAAGATCGCAAGGACGAAGATGCTCCTCTTCGCGGAGCCCCTTCACTCGCAGATCATCGGCCGGGTCATGCCGGAGCGCCTCATCAACTTCGTCACCCTCTTCTTCTACAACTCGTCGACCCTCGACGAGAGCATGTCGAACCTGCTGGGCTACGTGAAGGCGGTGCTGGACGACGACGACTTCGGCGCGGACGTGCAGAAGCTCCAGTTGATCCTCATGTCCGTGCGCTGGTTCTACCACGAGTACACGATCGACACGAGCAACGAGACCTTGATCATCGTTCGCCGCATCCTGGCGGCCAAGGTGGTTCTCGAGAGCAACTTGCCGGACACCACGAACCTCGACGAGCTCAGGGTGATGCACCGCGAGGACACGGCAGAGTTGGGGGAGGCGATCCGCCGCGAGATCGGCAATGAGGGCGTCGCCGACATGATGAACTTGCTCCAAGCCCTCGCCGCACGCAACGCCGCCGCCCGCGCCGCCGACGCCGCCCAGCCCATCGACGCCATCCTCGAGGGGGCCCGCGACCTTCCCGATGAGGCCACCCTGATGGCCATGGTGACCCAGTTGCGGAACGAGATGGGCATGGAGCGTTTCGTCCAGATGATGGCCGAGATCCGCGCCCTCTCCGCCCGCCACGCCGCCGAGCGGAACCCGTGAGCCCGCGGCGTGCTTGTTGTTCCCGCACGCGGCCCTGCGTGCCCCGCGCCGTAGCGCGGCGCCTGGCGCACGCCGGGAGCATGGGGGGGTCTGGCTAGGGTTAGAGGGAAAAAGCTCCGGTGTTGCAAGGGATGCCAGACCCCCCCGCACCCTCAAGAAGCCGGGCTTCGGCCCAAACCCACCCCCTCCCAACCCTCCCGCCCAACCCAACCCAACCCAACCCC
>JBBILI010000105.1:0-2004 GCA_037445025.1 Rhodospirillales bacterium | reverse complement strand
ACTTGGTGGGTGTCCCATGCGGGACACCTCCACCACGTGCGGCCTAGCCGCACGTCTTCAAATCGCACCAGGCGAACACCTGGTCTTCCAGAAGCTGATAAATACAGACATAGGCGGCGATGCCCTGGGCCTCCCACCATGTGCCCTCCTCAAAAACCAACTGCACGGTCGGCCACCACGACAACGGCGGCGGGACCTGCGGTCCGCCGCAGCTGCCGATGCTGCTCCAGGCCACCATCTGCTGCCCGCTGTACTGCCGGCAGTGCACGTGGTAGCTAACCACGCACGTGCGAACGCCAACAATTTCCGCACCGGTGCCCGGGTGGCCCACGGCGCAGCTGTACATGGTGCCCGACTTGCTGGGGCGAAGGCTCACGCGAGACCGGGCCAGCAAGACGGACCACGCCATGTTCTGGAACCTGGTGGCGTCGTTGCTGAAGTAGGGGCCCCAGAAGTCCTCGATGAGGGGGCGGTTCAAGGCTCCCTCCGCCCCGGCGTAGAGGAAGCGGGGGTGCTTCGTGACACCGGCCAGCGCGTTCAACCCCGCCTCCACCTTCTTCGCCCGCTGGTGCTTCGCGCCCTGCAAGTGCTCCCAGACGCACATGGTGCCGGGGCACCAGCGGCAGCAGCCGTCCGGCATCGTCAAGGCGGCCTGGCTCCAGCCTCCCTCCATCTCGGCCGGCGGAGAGAACGATGCGGGCCTTGGCGGCGGCGGCGGGGGTGTGGGCCGCCGCTTCGGCAGGGGCTGTGCCGTCCGGGACACCGGCTCGGGATGCGGCTCCGCCACGACATTGTCCGGACGCTTGCCGATCACCTCGCGGGCGGTCGCGGCGTTGAAGGCGGGATAGGCCGAGGGCGCCGGCTCGGCCGCCGGCTCCTGCAGCGTGTTCCCGTGCATGAGTGCATGGATGATCTCCATGCGTTCGGCGTTCGTGCACGCCTGCAGGGCCGCCAAGAACGCGTTCAACAAGTTGCGCTTGTGATCGAATGCCTGCTTGGCCTCCTCCCCGATCCAGGTGTCCGTCTCGTAGCGCTGTTCCCACGGCTTCTTAGCGTGTTGCTAGTAGCTCGTACGTCATAGTAGCTAGTAGATCATAGTAGCTAGTAGGTTATAGTAGCTAGTAGGTCATAGTAGCTAGTAGGTTATAGTAGCTAGTAGGTCATAGTAGCTAGTAGGTCATAGTAGCTAGTAGGTTATAGTAGCTAGTAGGTTATAGTAGCTAGTAGGTCATAGAGAAGATCGCTCGCAAGATCCCGCGCAAAATCCCTGGGCAATCTGCAACAAATCCGATACGAATCCGCAAAGAGAAATAAGGCATGTGCGAAGTTGGCACCCAACTTCTTTTGGAGCTTGGCCATGCTCTGCTGGCGCCGCTTCTGCCGGTGGGCCGCACTCCTCATAGAATGGCCCGAGCGTCTTGACGACCCCAGCGATGACAGAGCGCTTGCCAGCGACTGCCCTGAGTGGTGCGTTTCGCCCACAGAGCAGTCGCTCCCGGCATCGTTGTCGTCCTCGACGGGGGCAGCGCGGGCCGGTGTCCCATGCGGGACACCGGCCCTCGGCGTCGCCGCCCCGCTCCACGTTGCCGAGGATGCCGCCGCCGCCGCCGAGGATGAGGCGGAGGTTGTGGGCTCCCACGACGAGCTCCACGAAGTGCTCCAGGAGTTCCAGTCGTTGCCGCCGCTGCCCCAGCCTCCGTTCCCCCACTGCGACTCCCACTTGCCGTAGGACTTGTCGCGCTTTTCCCAGGGACCGTTTCCAGTGTCATCATTCCACTTCTTGGGGGTCGCAGGCTCGGGCGGCGGCATCTGGAACTCCTTCATGAAGGGGGTCGGCACGGTCGGCACCGGGACGTCCTCCATCGGGCTCGGGCTCTCCGCGCGCACGGTGGGGACGTAGTCGCTGTCCTCGTCGGCCCAGCGGGCTACCGGTGTCCCATGCGGGACACCGGTATTCTCCCCCTCGCTCACTTCGTCGGCCCAACGGACCGCAGCGGCAAGGCG
>JBBILI010000104.1:0-2070 GCA_037445025.1 Rhodospirillales bacterium | reverse complement strand
GGCGTGGCACTCCGAGTGGATGGGCACCACGGCCTCTGGGTCACCGCCGCGGAGCGGCTGCACGGGGTGGTGCAGCTCGTATTCGGCGCCGAGCGGGTCGCCGCAGACCGAGCAGAGGCCCGCGGGCTCGCACTCGGGCTTGTGGCGCGGCCGGTGCTGCATGCACAGATACTCCGTGATGCGCGCGGCCAGTCCGCCCACCTCCTCTCCGTAGTACGGAAAGGGCGCGCCGAATTTCCGCTCGGCGGCAGCGCAGATGTCCCCTAGGAGTTCGGGGTACAGGGCCACCTGCTTCACCCGGATGCAGCTTTTTGCGCCGAGGGGCACCGACAGAGCCTTCATGTGGTTCTGGTCGCGCCAGGACGCGTAGAACTGGACGCCCTGGGCCCGCAGCTCGTCGGCCGCCTCGGCAATGTGCGCGGTCCAGAAGGTAGTGGGCACCTTCTCGCGCAGCCGCTGCGTGAAGCAGTCGAGGTCCCATTCGACCATGTCTTTGAACTCCACCCGCCTGTAGGCGGCGTCCCCGTCGAGCTCGTTGCGCGACTGGAGGACGGGCTCGCCGTCGTCCTTGGGACGCCGCACCTTGAGTGTCTGTGCGCCGGCGGAGTCCTTGTAGAAGAAGACATGGTCGCCCCAGACCGCCCAGACGACCATGCTGTCCGGTCCGGGGGTGTCGGGCACGAAGTCGTAGATACAGATGTCGTTGTGTATGATCCGACATCTGCGCCCGAGCCGCCGGCACAGCTCGATGATCATGGCGCTGTTGGGACCGAGCTCCCGCCAGCCCGCGTGTGTGTACGGGGCGGCCTTGGGCTCGTTCCAGCGGTCTTCGTCTTCGCCGTCGTAGTGGTAGTGCGTGGCAGCGACGAAGTCACCGTAGACGGTGTACAGTTCGGGATACCCGCTGAAGAAGTGCTGGTAACTCTTCAGCAGGTCCCCAACTGCGAAGTTGCGCTTTATTGCATCATGGAAGGGCTTGCCCATGATGCCGTAGCGCTTTCCATTGCCCTTGTCGACGACCGCGCGCAGCTCCTTGAAGGTGTACCGCCGGCCGCGCTGCATGTAGCCCGTCCAGGCCTGCGCGAACTCATCGAGGCTCTGCGGCACCTCGGTGCGGGCTACGCGCGGCGGATCGCGCCTGTTGCCGCGCTCGTCGACATAGTAGCCCGGGTAGAGGCTTTCGTGGATGACGTCCAGGTGCCACTCCACGTCCTCCACCGAAAACTGGGCCACCTGCTCTTTTTCACGCCGGCCATTGTCCCGCGAGCTGCCCGCTCTGGCGTCGAAGCGCTCGCGGAAGGCCACGGCAATCTGCTGCACCACGCAGTTGAGGCCTTCGCTCCTGTAGTCGCGAACGGCCTCGGGCAGCAGTTTCATCTTCCCCCACATTTCGTCGGGCATGTCGATGATGCCGCGACGGGGAAGGTTGAGCAGCACGTGGGTCTGCGGCCGCCCGTGGGTGCGGACGGTCTGTGCGAGGTCAAAGCTCCACCCGGGCTTGGCGGCAATGTCCTCGTCGGGCTTCGCGAAGTAGTAGGTTTGGCTTTCCTGCCACAGGACGACCTCACCGTCCTCGTTTCGCGGCTGCTGCCGGATCCAAGCGGCAGTTGCCGCCTTGATGTGCGCGAAGCCCGCTTCGCCGGCGTCGGCGTAGTCGGCGTTGGCCTGTAGGCCCTCGATGTGGTCCATGGGGATGGTGAAGTAGCTCCCCGGGACCCGCCTTCCGTCGGCACCCCGGACCTCCTGGCGCTCGTAGGGCTGGCTCCAACCGTCGTCGCCTCGCTTGTAGCGAACCCAGACGGGGACGTGAACGACGTACTCGTTCACCTCGGGGCCACGGAAGAGCCTGCCCGCGTGCGTCAGGGCGTGCTCGCCGCTGGGACGCTCGGTGTGCACGCGGAAGGCGTGACGAGCGCCGATGAGGTCGGGGATGCTGTGGGCCAGCACCTGCTGTCCGCGGCGGAAGGTCTCCGCGTTCGGCGGTATCAGGTGCGTCAACCGCTCGTCGCCGCCGCGCTCAATGTACTCGCGGCCCGCGCTCGTCAGAGACGCTGTGCCCCTCGTGGAAAG
>JBBILI010000103.1:0-2080 GCA_037445025.1 Rhodospirillales bacterium | reverse complement strand
CAGGGCCGAGGTGCTCGGCCCTTCAGGTTCTAGCCGAGGTCGTCGAGGGGCTGGCTCGTCCGTCCCGTCCTCGGCCTGGTCGAGCTCGCGCTTTGGTGGCGCAGTGGTGTCGATGTCGATGGGCTCAATGAGGCTGAGTCCGAGGCCGTCGTCGGAAGCCGAAGGTAGCTCAGGTTGCCGTGGTAGACCTGGTAGCTCCGTCGACCCCGAGGCTGCTCCTGGAAGCGGCAAGAGACTGGTCTCGAAACTCACCCTTCTCGGAGGCACCAAAGCCAAAGAGCTCGGCATTGGCGTGCCCGGCGCGGGCACCGGTGTCGGAGGGGGCGGCAAGACGATGTTCATCCCCAGCTCGTCTGCGGGCTCGGGAGGTAGGTCGCGCTCGTCTTGGCCCCGTCCTTCTCGTAGCTGTCGTTCGGCACGACGTAGAGACTCCACGTCGGCCTGCGTGGGCGTCCACTGCTCGAAGCCGGCGGCCGCCCGCAACTGCTCCCGAGAGACGAGTCGCAGTCGTCCCCCCGACTCGACCCAGGCGCTGGCCGAGCCTCTGGGGTCGTAGGCGATGAAGTTGCCCAGGACGTAGCCGCCCCTCCGCGTTCCACGGTTCCGGATGTTCTCGCGCCAGAACGCCACCGGCTGGCCTGGCATCAGGTCGATGCCGTCGGGACGGAGCTTGACCGCCCGCCGGAAGATCGCGCGCTTGATCTCCGCGTCGACCTGGAACTCGGCCACCGCCTTGATGGCCTCTGCCCGGATGATCTCGGAGGTCACGTAGCGCTCGCCGAACTTCTGGGTCTCCTCGTTCTCGATGAGGGAGGTGTCGCTGGTGAGAAGTTCTCCGGGAACTCGTGGAACACGGCCGAACACCAGCTGGAAGGGGCTCCTTCCGTGTGTCCTGACCATGGAGTTCTTGGCGTAGATCACCGCGTCTACGGCCCTGTCGAGCTCCTCCCCGTTCGTGACCGCCGCCTGGTCGATCATCTTGTGGAGGATGATGCGGAAGGCTGCGTTGTGCCGCTCGATGCGGCCCATCTGATGATGCGCACCTGCGGGCACCGCACGGATGAGGACGCCGCTCTGCAGCAGGTCGGCCTCCATCTCGCCCGCGAAGCCGCCGTCCTGGTCGAGGATGACTTCGACCGGGTAGCCGTAGGGCCTGGTCCAGATACGCTTGAACACCTCGAGAATGTGCGCCGGCTCGCGGTTGTTCAGCCTCTGAACCATGTGGAGCAGGGTGCTGTCGCAGATGCAGCCGAGCAGCGGGTAGGTGTTGCCGTTGAGCACCGTCACGTAGAAGATGTCCAGTAGGATGCGCTCGGCGAACTGTCCCAAGAAGCGCTGGGGCACCTTTGCTGGTCTGTGGCGACTCGGAGGTGCCGTCCTCTGGCAGACACTGCACCGCAGTGCATTCACTCCGGCCAGAGTCTGAGGCTTCGGGCTGCCCTGGTTGCAGAGCATCCGGACCATGTCCGCGCGCGAGGGGTGACCGAGGTTGGTGTGGAGCCTCGCGAGGGTCGTCCGGAGGTGCCGGGGCAGCTCGTTCAGGGAGAGGCCGGGGAAGTCGATGTCCAACTCCTTGGTCTCGGTAGGCCCTGGAGGGTCCAGGTCGTCGCCGTCTTCCTCTGGCTCTGGAGGTCGTCGAAGCGCCGGATGGTCCGGCTCGTCCTCGTTGGTGCCGTAGAAGAAGATGGCGTGCCGGACCGGGCGTGCGAACCGGCCCTTGAGGGCCGCGATCTCGCGCATCGTCTCGGCCTCGACCTCCACCTCCCCTGTCGCGTAGGTCAGGAGCGCCCCCCGCCGCTGCCACGCTGTGGCCGGGTTTCTTCGCGTCTTCGGGCAGCGGGCGAACTGCACCTTCGTCAGCCGCCACGGGACCAGCTCGGCGATCGCCTCGTAGATCCCGTCCCCTCGCGTCACGTCCGCGGTCGGGGCCCCGAGGTTCGAGAAGCGCCGCTCCGCGCGGTCGCTGACCTGCTGCCACCGGACCATGTCGGTGGCGATCTCCGCGCCGTACACCTCGAAGTCCTTGCCGTGGTAGGAGTCGTCGAGGCAGAACCGGTGCGGGAGGCACCGACGTCGGAGG
>JBBILI010000102.1:0-2155 GCA_037445025.1 Rhodospirillales bacterium | reverse complement strand
TACGCTGCCTACGGGGCCTACGCTGCCAACCGGCCCCTGTGGTCCGACCTGCGAGTACGCGCCGCTCGGGCCGTAGATGTATCCGTCGACCGTTAGATCGCCGAACACGCGCGCTGCAGGCCCGGTGTAGAGCGGCGGCTGGTTCGAAGTTGCGTAGAACACGGGGTTCGAGTTAAAGTCGGAGACGAGGAGTGATGTTGCTTGGGCCAGGCCGACGCTCTGATGGATGGGAATCTCCAGGGCCACGGCCGGGGTCGACGGTGGGAAGCCAGTGCCTCCTACGACGACGCCGGACGAGAAATTGACGGTCGAAGCACCGGTGGGCGCGGCAAAGCTGCTGGTCACGAGAGCCGCGCCGAGCACGACGTTGCCGGAGGCGTCCGCGCTCAGGAAGGGCTGAGCGGGCCCCGTGGCTCCCGTAACCGTTGCGTCAAAGTCGGACGGAAGGGGCGTTGGCGCGGGCTGGCCGAAATCGGTGTAGCTCATTTATCCTAACGTGGCGTAGCTCTTCACCATCGAGGTACAGTTCGCGGCTATCCTGAGCCTCTGCGCGTTGGCCGGGAGAACTCCATTCGACGACGTGAGGTCCGTCACCCAGGTCTGGCTGGTCATTGCCGTCAGGACGGGGTTTCCGATCATGGGGCCGGTCCAGACGTAGAAGTCGAAGACCATGTTCTGGTTCATGGTTACCCAGATGCCCTGCGGGGTGGCCGTCACCTGCGTGCTGACGCCATAGCCGTAGCCGTAGAAGGGCGAGCCGTTGGCCAGCGTTGCGTGACTCACTCCGTCGCTCGTGTAAAAGTATATGTCCAGGTCCACTATCTGCGGACCGTAGGAGGTTATCGTCCCGGGGTACGTCGACGAGACTGCCTGGTTGATGTTGAAGCCGCAGCAGGACAGGTAGTTCAGCTTTAGCACGTGGCCTCCCACGGGCGCCGTCCAGGTCCCGAGATGAACCACTGTCTGCGAGGTGAGGTAGCTCGAGGCCATGGCGTACTGCGGAAGGGCGAGGTTCCGCGAGAGGGTTGCAACTCCGCTCCAGAGCCCCGTTCCGGTGACTGTCCCCACGCTCAAGGTGCCGGAGAACGCCGCCTGCGGGACGACGAGCGATTGGAACGAGGCCGTGCCGCCCGTGACGGTCGAGCAGCTAATGGACGAGAGCGTCGCGGTCGGCCCGCTGATGGAGCTCACGTAGCTCGCGGGGCCGGTCAAATAGACGCCGGAAGAACTGATGGAGGCGCCCGGCACGGTTAGTGCGCCGCTCACGGTTGCCGTCACGGTCTCCAACGAGTTGGTCGAAACATCGCCGGCGTTTAACGACGCGCCTACGATCTGCGCCGCCCCCGTCGCGTAGAGGGTGTTCGCGTAGACGGTATCCGCGTAGACGGTCTTGGCATAGGTCGCGGGGCCGCCCGTCAGCATGATCCCCGTCGAGCTCAGCTCAGCGACGCCGGGCACGCTTAGGTCGGTTGTCAGCGCCTTTGTGCAGTGGAGCGTCCCAGAGTTGGGCGCGCCTGAGGCAGTGAAGTAGATGCCGGTCGCAGAGATGTCGGCGTACGCCTGGACGGTGAGGTATGGCGTAAACACCCGGCCGGCCTGCACGGTCTGCTGGACGTTGGCGCCGGTCGTCGAGACGTAGCTCGCAAAGACGTTCGTCGTGGTAACGCTGCCGAGGGGACCCGTCGCCAGAACGGCCGTTGTATTGACGCCGTAGCAGGTCACGAGGCCTCCCGTCGTCGTAACGAACCCTCCCGCCTGGATTGTCCCCGTGTAGGAAGTCTGGAAAACGCCCGTCGGCCCGGTGTAGGACGTGCCAGACACCCCCTGGCTCCCCATCGGACCGACGGCTCCTTGGCTCCCGACGGGCCCTTGGCTTCCGACGGGGCCTTGCAATCCCTGGGCGCCTTGGCTCCCCATCGGACCTTGGCTCCCAACGGGACCCTGGCTCCCGGCAGGTCCTTGACTTCCGGCAGGCCCTTGGCTTCCGATAGGGCCCTGCGCTCCCTGGCTCGCGGCAGTTCCAGCTGGCCCTGGCACACCTTGGCTTCCCATCGGACCAACGGGCCCTTGGCTCCCAACGGGTCCCTGGCTCCCGACAGGCCCCTGGCTCCCGACGGGTCCCTGGCTCCCGAGGGCTCCCTGGCTCCCGAGGGCT
>JBBILI010000101.1:0-2163 GCA_037445025.1 Rhodospirillales bacterium | reverse complement strand
TGCTCGCCGGCTCCCTCGTGACCTGGAACCGGCAGGGCGCCGTGGCCCAGTCCTCCCAGTTTCGCTTCCGCTTCAGACCGAGAGGGATTGGGGGCTCCCCGGCGAAGAAGATGCCGTCCACCCTGCACCCGAGGATGGTAGCCCCGCTGGAGCGCAGCAGCCGCATGCCCTGGTCAACGAAGACCTGCTCCATCTGGAGGGCCATGAGGCCGATGGGGAAGGCGGAGCGGGAGTCGATAATTCTCGTCGGGACCTTGCACTGCGGCACGCCGTCCCCAAAGGTCCTAATGGACACGTTCCCACCCATGTCCTCTACGTGCGTCGTGGACCTGACCGTCCACTCGTACCGCCGCTTCCCGTTGCAGACCCCTATCCAGCAGAGGCGGAGCTTCTTGAAAACGTCCTCGCCCGCCCCGGCCTCGGCCACGCAGGCCGCCAGGGTGTCGAAGGCCTGGCGCAGCTCCGCCGCCTCGATGTGCCGGCTGGCAGGCAGGCCGAAGAGGAGGTTTTCCTGCTTCACTATTTTCTTGTCCAGCATGTACTTCACGGCCTCTAGGCAGTACAGGTGCTCGCCGTCGTAGGGCGCGAGGTCGGTCGCGTCGTCCTGCAGGAAGTCCCGCCTCACCCAAATGTAGTCGTACTCGAGAAATTTATCTCGGTCGTAGGGCTCCGGGTCGTCCGCGGGGCCGTAGACGGGGAGCCGCCCGAGGCCGGACGGCCGGCAGCTGCAGACGTCGAGGCAGAAGACGTCCTTCCTGGAGCCGGAGCCCCAGACGAGCTGCGCCGGCTTCGGGGTGTCCTCCCAGAGCTGCATCGCGTCCGGGCCGAACTCCGACCAGAAGCTGTGCCGGGCAAAGTAACCCTGGCGCTCCGTCTCGAGGACGTGGCAGGGGACGCACAGCGCCTTGAGGTTCCCCTCCTCGGAGCCGCCCCCGTCGCGCACGCTCATCTCGTGGTGCACCTCGTACACATCCAGCGGGTCGCCGCACTTGCCGCAGAGGCCCTTCTGCCGCGCGAAGACGGCCTCGCGGTTCACGTAGCTGGGCCGTCGCTTCGAGAGGACGTGCTCCATAAACCGCGTGGCGAACGCGCCCTCGGCCTCGCCGCAGTAGGAGAACGCCGGCCGCCGCCTGTTTAGGGCCTCGGCAATATCGTTTAGCAGGCCGGCCGCCGGGGGCATGCTCTTAATCCGCACAACGCCCTTGGCGGTCTTGTAGGACAGGGACGAGACGAGGTTCGCCGTTCTGTACGCCACCCTGATACGCCTGTTCATTTCCCGCGCTGCATGCAGGGCGTCCTCGATACGGGTCGTTCGGAATATGCCGCTCTCTGGCATCTCCGCGTCGGCCAAATCCTGCATGTCGCGGTAGGGAGTGCGCTCGTACTCGACGCGGTTGGCGAGCTTCGTTTCCGGAACGGCGGAAACGTGCCCGACCTTTAGCGTCTGCGCGCCCGAGGTGTCCTTGTAGAAGAACGCGTGGTCCCCCCAGACGGAGAAGGCGATCATCTCGCCATCTCTCTGCTTTTCGGGCGTCCACTCGAAAATGCAGGTGTCGTTGTGGATGACGCGCACCTTGCGCCCGAGGCGCTCGCAGAGGCCGGCCACCATCTGGGCCGTCACGCCCACCTGACGCCAGCCCGCGTGCGTGTACGGCTCCGTCCTGGGAAGCCGCCGCTGCTCCTCGAGGTCCTCGCGCTCCTCGGCGGACAGCTCCGGCTCGGGCGAGAACGACACCAGCCCGTCGGCGCACCTGAACCCGAAGCGCGAGAAGAAGCCCTCGTAGTCTCCACACTCGGCGAGAACTGCGTTAAAGTCGGAGCCCCAGAAGGGCGTGTCCCTCCCGAAGTGGCCGCACCTCACCGTGCGCCGCAGCCACTCGATCGAGCGGATTCTGCCACGCTTAAAATACCTTTGCCAGGCCTCTGCCATTTTGCGGAGGTGGGAGCAGTCCGCCTCCGGTGCGGGGTTCGAACCCGGGTAGAGCTCCTCCAGCAGGTCGTCCAGGTGCCTCTCAATTTCTGCGATGGTCAGCTTTGTCTTCCCCTCGGCCAGGCAGATTGCCAGCTGCTGCGCCACACAGTTCTTGCCCTCAGAACGGTAGTCCCGCCAGGCCTCCTTGTGCAGGCCCTCCTTGTTCCACATGTCGTCCGGGGCCGTCGGAG
>JBBILI010000100.1:0-2388 GCA_037445025.1 Rhodospirillales bacterium | reverse complement strand
CTCGGTGCCGGCGGCACCGCCCCCCTCGGTGCCGGCGGCACCCGACACCTCGATCGTCAGCATCACCGTGCACATGTGCGTGAAGCCGCACTCCCGCAGCGTCAGGGTCTCGTCGTTCAGCGGCGCCTCGATGGGGAAGTAAAGGCGGACGTCGGCGGGCCAGTAGTTCCGCAGCAGGGCGATCTTCTCCTTCAGGTGCCCGACGGTCCAGCTCAGGAGCACGGGGTCGAACTCGAACTCGTCCTCGCTCCCGGCGTCGTAGACCCGGATCACCACCTCCTGCTCGGTGCCGGCGGCACCGGCACCCGTCTCCTCGTCGTCGCCGCCGCCGTGGAGGTTGAGGACGTTGGGCAGGCCGGCCAAGGCGTCGACGGACTCCTCGCTGTCGCCGGTCGGCGCCGGCGGGTCCAGGAACATCTGGCCTTCAAAGGGCTCGTAGTTGAAAGGCGCGATGCCGATGTGCTCCGTGGGTTCGTCATCCAAGAGATGGGACCAGAACACAATGCGGTAAGCGTCGGACAACGGGGCGTAGGTGTAGGTCGGGGGGTTGCCGTGGTGGGTCCAAGTCTGCCACGCGCCGCCGTCGGTGCCGGTGGCACCGAGGAGGGCGATGCCAGCCCTGCCTTCGCACATGATGTGCAACGCGCCGTCGACCGTGGCTTTGCCGATGACCCTCCTCCAATCCAGGGGCTCCAGCTGGCGCGGCTCCGGCTCCCTCCTGCGCTCCCTCTCCTCATCCGCCAGGCGTCTCATCAGCGTCATGGCTTCGCCCCACCTCTCCAACAACCTCTCGTTGCCGGCGGCAACGAGGTTGGCCTCTGCCGCAACAGCGGCCCAGGTGTCCGGCGCGGCGGTGGGGTCAATGATGTTGCCGTCCGCGTCGTAGAGCTGGTTCAAGAGCTCCATCATGGCCTTCGCGTTCGGCTCCTCCTCCGCCTCGTCGCCGCCGCCGTGAAGGTTCAGGACGTTGGGCAAGCCGGCAAAGGCGTCGGTGTACTCCTGGTAGGGCGCCTCCTGGTGGTCGCTCATGCCGTCGCTGCCGTCGGTGCCGGAGGCACCGCCGCCGCCGCCGCCGCTGCCGTCGGTGCCGGAGGCACCATCAGTGCCCGGGACACCGATGTACACGATCTTGATCCGGTCTTTGGGGAACTGCCCCTCCTCCTCGTACCCGAACGTGAGGCCGACGGCGTTGGGCACCACCTCGCTGTTCTCCGACGACCACTGCTCCCCGGGCGCACGGGTGAACTTGAGGACTCGGCGGGCGTTGCCGGGGGCAACGAAGTCCTCCGCCCAGGCCGTGTCGTGGTTTGCCCCGTCGACCACGAAGAGCAACCGACGCCCGACGACGACGTAGGTGTGGATCGGGCGCCACCCGTTGGCCTCGTCGTAGTCCGTCTCCACCACCGACGCCGCCTCCTCCGTCAAGGAGATCTCGATGTCGCCGGTACCGTCGGCACCGACCGTGGTGCCGGCGGCACCGACCGGGGCGACACCCATGTGCGGCGCGACCTGCCTCATGATGACCACGGTCGTGTGGGGCTCGATGCAGTCCTCGATGCGCGCGGCCTCGTCGAACGCCGTCCCGTTGTGGGTCACCTGCCAGTCGCTCAGGGCCAACTCCTTCAGCCCCCCAACGAAGGTCTTGAACTCCCCGACGGTTGTCGACGCCTTGATGTGGACAGGGAAGTATGAATGGATCACAGTGCCGGGGGCACCGATGATGCGAACGCCGACGGTCATGAGCTCCTTGATGAGCTCCTTGACGGGGCTGTCGGCGAAACTCGCGTCGTGTCCCATGATCTTCAGCGTCAGGCACTGGCCGGACGGCACGATGACGTAGTTGTGGTCGGTGCCGAAGGCAGCGGAAAAGGTGCCGGTGGCACCGACGTCGTGCGCGAAGACGGTTGCGGGCGTCCCCGGCGTGTGCGTCGCCGCACCGACGCCACCGAAGGCGTAGTCCTCGAAGCGGTTCCAGCCGACCTTGGGGTTGACCTCCACCAGGAACTCCTGGGCCTTCTCGTACATGTGCTTCAAGCGGATCACGCCCGACTGGTACTTGCTGCAGAAGGCGACGAGCTTGCCGAAGACCTGGAAGTTCAAGTGGTAGATCTGCGCGCGCTCGGCCTTCCAAAGGTGCTTCTTGATGTTCAGCGCCAGCCTCGCCTTCGTGCCCGCCTGCGGCAGGCCGAACCCCCGGGAGATCGCCTGGAGGTTCTCCAGGCCGGCGTGCTTGAGGCTGTCCATGAAGCCGTCGATCACATAGGGCACCGGTGCCGGTGGCACCGGCACCACCGGTGCCGGCGGCACCACCGGTGCCGGTGGCACCGCAAATTGTGCCAACAGGGCCGGGGGCCCCGACGATGAGAACACGCAGGGGTCCAAGACGAC
>JBBILI010000099.1:0-2572 GCA_037445025.1 Rhodospirillales bacterium | reverse complement strand
GAGCATGGGCTCGCTGAGAACGTCGCGAACGGCCTCTGCGCCCACGGCCAAAGTCGGGTCATCAATCATGGCAAGCCACTCCTCGAACTTCATCGGAAGTTGCGGGAACTCCTCGAGCAACGCGCGACGTCGCGCGTCCTCGGCGTCTCGCCGCCAAAAACGATTATCGAAGGCGCGAGCGGTGGCGAGGTCGACGCGACGCGAGCGGCCGCACCCCGGCGAATCGCAATAGAGCCATTGAAACGACTTAGCGGCATCCGGCGCGACGCGTCGAGACGACGCGGCCGCAGCGGAGGGCTCCAGGGCCATGAGCCGGACGTGAAGCCGCTGCGTCCAGCACTGCGGCCCAGAGAAGGGCGCCAAGTAGTTGCGGACGACGCTATGATTCTGAGCGCGAGCGCTGGTGCGCTGGAGAGCAGCGACGAAGACGCTCTCCGACACGTCCCTCACGGCTTGGCCGGGAGCGAGCGCGCCCAACTCCTGCCCGAAGATGTGTGCCGAGAACCACTTGTAGCGACGGGAGCCGCCGAGGTAGTCCACCTTCTCGGGATCTCCGCGGTCGGCAGCGGACTGCGGCCCGACGCGCTTCCGTAGTTTCCAAGAGACCACGACAGCCATGTTCATTTTGAAATACCGGTCGATCCGCGCGAGCGCAGCCTCGAACTCCGCGTCTGTCAAAGCCGCAACTTCCTTCCCGAGGAGCTGCGCTTCGTCCCAGAGCTTCAACCGCGAATACCAATCGAAGGGCCCAGTGCGATTGCGACGGCAGCGTGCGGCGTCGAGGCGCGCCTGGACGGCGGGCTCCACTCCGCCCTCCATCGTACCGTGCGGGCACGACCGGAGATGTAGACCGCAGTATCGCGAGCCGTCGCGAGGTTTCCGCGAACACTGCCGAGCGTCGCCACCCGCCAGGACACGCGCAATGCACCTAGCACTGTCGTAGCTGGTTGAGACCGGAGCCGGAGACGGCTGCGCAGCGGCGGAGCAGAGAGAGGCGACGCCAGGCGGCGCGTTCCCGTGGAGAGCATGCATGAGACGATTCCGCTCTCGCCTGGACAGGAGGTGTGCACCGGAGGAACGATCCATCTCATTGGACGTACACACAGGTGTGTTCCCGTGGGTGACATGCGCGAGCCTGTTGCGGTCCCGGCGCGAGAGGTACGCCGTGCGGGAGCATTCCGGAGCGCCGAACAAGCACTTCGATAGCAACATGCCACCTTGCGCCTGCAGCTCCCACACTCCGCAGCGCCGACATTCCGCGCTAGTCCACTCGGAGGGCTCGCCGAAATTCACGTCGTCCAAGACCCATTCCGGTGTCCGAGCTTGCCCTCCGGGGCGGGGGTTCCCACGCGCACGCCCGTTCATGGAGTGAAGGCGCGTCCAACGACGGTCGGCCGCGCGACGGTCTGCCGAACTGACGCACTTCCGGAGCGTTACTGGCGGCGCCGTCGTCAATGAGATCGGAGGGCGCGAGAAAGACCTGCCTCGCACAGCCATGGCCAGTTCGGATTGGAACGCGAAGGGGACGGACTCGCAGCGAGAGCGCAGCACAACTCGCTCGCGCTCCACCTCGGCTGCCACTGCGCCCATGCGAGTCTCATCGTAAACGAAGCGACGTACCGGACGCAGCGCGCGCAATCGCCAGGCAGGCTGCGATGTGCAGTGCCGAACAGCGGGTCGGCCCTGCGGCGTGCATGGATGCGTCCCCATGCAGACAGGCAGACAGAACTCACCGCCGCAGTCGAGACACTGCCCCGAACAGAGAGCACAACAACCCTGGCCACACCCATTACATATGGCGACGGGCGGCCCCTGACCGCAGACGCCACACCGGGGAGACACGGGCCGCGGCGGGCGAGGCCACGTAGGGCGAATCGGGCGAAGACGCCTGGGGGAGGTACCGAGGGCCGCGCGTGACGAGTTGCTCCTTCGTTTCCTTGTCTTCAACACGACCCACGGGATAGTCAGCGTGGAGAAGATCTCGCACAACTGCCGGAAGGCATCCTCCCGTGCATCGGCGTTCGAGGATGCCGGATCGCACTCCTCGCACTGCACGTCCGCCACAATCGCACCTGCCTTTGCCTCGCCATCGGCAAAACCAGGCCGCTCGCGCTGAGCTGAGCTGCCGGCCGGGCTTCCACGTCTGCGCAGCGCGTCCGAGGCGCGGCGAATGCCAATGCCGGGCGAGCGCCGCGCATGCGGCCGGCGCCGACCAGAGCCCAGGACACGCCCCGCACGGCGTGCCCACCAGATCTCCCGGGCACGTCCCAGGAGGCAGAGTGGACCCTCCATGTGGCAGCCGACAAAGAAGAGACGCCAAGCGCACAGCGTCATCGCCAACGCAGCGATCGACGGCCGCTCCACTGCATTCTCCGGTCCGGGCACAATCACGAAAAAGAAAACGCGAGAGTGTTCTCCTTGTGCGATGTCAACGGAAGTCGGCGCCGCGGCCTCAGTCCCCATGGAACGTCGCCCCGCAACGAGAGCAAGCATCGAACGCGCCTCGTCGCTTAGGTGCTCGCTCGCCTTCATCTCCACCAATGGGACGGCCACCTCCACATCAGAGCCGACG
>JBBILI010000098.1:0-2743 GCA_037445025.1 Rhodospirillales bacterium | reverse complement strand
GCGCCGCAGCTGGTGCCGATATCGGTGCCGTTGCCGGCGCCCAATTCGATGATGTTGCCGCTGCCGTCGAGCACCACGACATTGTTGCCGCCCGAGCCGGTATGGATGTTGTTGCCGCCATCCTGGCTCGAAATGATCACCCCGTTCGACCCGTTGCCGTCATACACCCCGCCCACCGCCTGGATCGGCGTCGTGCCCGCGAAATACCCGTTGAACTCGAGGCCGGCGTTGCCGCCCCCCGTCGTCTGGCCCGGCAGCACCGTCAACACGTTGGAGATGCCGGTGGTGGGATTGACGTCGTTGTCGATCGCCGGATTGGCGGTCGGCTCAGTCTCGCTGAAGCTCATGCCGGTGGGGGCGATGACCTTCACCTCGTAGCCACCGGCCGCGAGGCTGCCGAACGTGTAGCCGCCGGCGCTGTCGGTGGTGGTGGTGGCCACCACCGTCTTGCCGTCGGCACTCAGCAGCTCGACGGTCACCCCCGCCACGCCGGCATCGCCGACATGGTAGACGCCGTCGCACTGCCCGTCGAAGAAGACGAAGCTGCTGATCTTGCCGGCGGGATAGACGCCGGCGTTGAGGTTGTTGTCAGTGGTGCCGGAGCTCAGCGTCACCTGCGGGGTCTGGCCCGCGGCATTGACCACGCTGTCGATGGCCGGCGCCGGTGCGGTGCCAACCGGCGAGAACTTTTCGCCCGCCGGGTCGGTCACCGTCACCGCATAGGTGCCGGGGGTGACGCCAGTGAAGCTGTAGTTGCCGTTGGCATCGGTTGTCGTGGTGGCGATGGCGGTGCCGCTGCTGTTGAGCAGGGTGACCGTGTCACCGGTGACGTTGCTGTCCCCGGGGTTCTTCACCCCGTTTGCATTGACGTCGTTGAAGACGTTGCCGCCGAGCGAGACCGGCGCCCAGGCGCCTTCGTTAAGGTTGTGCGCCGCCAGGCCGGAGGTGAGCGTCACCGGCGCGGTGATGCCGGTGGACGGGTTCACCGCCGAGGCCAGGGCGGGGTTGCTGCCCTGGTTCTCCGGCGAGATCGTGTCACCGGCCGGCGGCGTGATCTTCACCTCGTAGCTGCCGGGGTTCAGCCCGGTGAAGCTGTAGGTGCCATCGGCCGCCGTGGTGGTGGTGACGGGATTGCCGCCCACCAGCACCGGGTTGCCCGAGCCGTCGAGCAGGGTGACCGTGAGGCCCTGGATCAGCGCATCCTGCGGCGTCTGGATGCCGGTGGCGAGGTTGTCGACGAAGGCGTGACCGTCCAGCGAGACCTTGCCGTATTCGCCGGCGTTGAGGCCGGCGGTGTTGGCACCGGCCACGACGGTGGCCTGCGGCGTGACGCCGAGGCTGTTGACGACGCTGTCGGGCAGGGTGGTGGAGGTGCCGACCGGGGAGAACGTCTTGCCCGTGCCGGGCGTGACCTTCACCGCGTAGCTGCCGGGGTTGAGGCCGGAGAAGCTGTAGGCGCCGCTGCTGTTGGTGGTGGTGGTGGCACCTGCGATGGGCGTGCCGGTGCTGTCGAGCAGCTGCACCGTGGCGCCGGCGATCGGCGTGTCGGTGGCCGTGTCCACACCGCTGGCGTTGGCGTCGTTGAAGACGATGCCGGAGAGGCTGCCGGGGGCGTAGACGCCGTCGTTCTGGTTGGGGGCGGACTGGCCCGAGGTCAGCGTGACCGTGGGTGTCTTGCCGGTGGTGTTGGCGATGCTGTCCAGCGCGGCGCTGGCGTTGGTGCCGACCACCTGGTCGTAGCGGTCGCCGTTCGGCGCGGTCACCTGCACGGCGTAGCTGCCGGGGGTGAGGCCGGTGAAGCTGTAGGCGCCGTTGTTGTCGGTGGTCGCGACCTTGCCGGCGATCGGGTTGCCCGAACCGTCGAGCAGCTGGACCTTCACACCGGCGAGGTTGAGGTCGCCGCTGTCCTGCACGCCGTTGGCGTTGACGTCGTTGAACACGTGGCCGGAGACGCTGACCGGTGCGAATTCACCGGCGTTCTGGCCGCCGAGCGCCTCGCCCGAGGTCAGTGTCACGGCCGTGGTCTGGCCCGCGCTGTTGACGATGCTGTCCGGCAGCGTGGTCGACGTGCCGACCGGCGAGAAGCTGTCGCCGGCCGCAGGCGTCACCTTCACCTCGTAGCTGCCGGGGTTCAGCCCGGTGAAGCTGTAGGTGCCGTCCGCCGCCGTGGTGGTGGTGACGGGGTTGCCGCCGACCGTCACGGGGTTGCCCGAGCCGTCGAACAGGGTGACGGTCTGGCCGCCGAGACCGGTCTCGGCGGTGTCGAGCACGCCGTTGTCGTTGCTGTCGGTGAACACCGTGCCCGAGAGCGAGGCCTTGCCGTATTCGCCGGCATTGAGGCCGGCGGTGTTGGCGCCGGCCACGACGGTGGCCTGCGGCGTGACGCCGAGGCTGTTGACGACGCTGTCGGGCAGGGTGGTGGAGGTGCCGACCGGGGAGAAGGTCTCGCCCGTGCCGGGCGTGACCTTCACCGCGTAGCTGCCGGGGTTGAGTCCGGAGAAGCTGTAGGCGCCGCTGCTGTTGGTGGTGGTGGTGGCACCTGCGATGGGCGTGCCGGTGCTGTCGAGCAGCTGCACCGTGGCGCCGGCGATCGGCGTGTCGGTGGCCGTGTCCACGCCGCTGGCGTTGGCGTCGTTGAAGACGATGCCGGAGAGGCTGCCGGGGGCGTAGACGCCGTCGTTCTGGTTGGGGGCGGACTGGCCCGAGGTCAGCGTGACCGTGGGTGTCTTGCCGGTGGTGTTGG
>JBBILI010000097.1:0-2755 GCA_037445025.1 Rhodospirillales bacterium | reverse complement strand
ATTCATGTTAAATTAAATAAGAAATAATATATATTAATTATTATCTGAACTAATATATATTATATGGCAAACCAAAATATAGGTTTAAATATTCTGAATTTAAATCCACTTGAAGATACTATAACAGTTATTCAAAATACTGTTACAAATAATGAAAATCTTACAATATCACAAATTCAAGGATTACAAGCTGCTTTAGATACTAAAGAGAGTATTTCAGATGTAACAACAAATTATTACAACAAAGGAGCTGTTGATACAAACTTTAGTAATTTATCAACTGTTTATGATACAATATCAAGTTCAAATAATAAAATCAGTAATTTATCTACTATTTATGAATCTATTACTGCAACAAATTTATTAAATACAACAATTAATAATAACATTTCCAATTTAAGTAATATTTATGAATCAATCACTAGTCATAACATTTTTGCAACTTCTATAAATAATACTTTTAGTAACTTGTCAAGTACATATGAAACAGTGGCTGATTTCACACTCAATTATAATACTTTAGTAGGACAGTTAAATACAACAAACAGTACTTTAACTAATAAAATCAGTAATTTATCTACTATTTATGAATCTATAACAGCATCAACTAATTTAGTAAATCCAATAATTAGTAGTATAACTATTTTATCAAATACTTTGAATAATAATTACTATAATATAACTAGTGTAAATAATTTAATTTCTATTAATACTTCTAGTATTTCTGGGTTATCTTCAAATCTAAATAATTATTATACAATTGTTGGTGTTAATAATATAATATCATCTTTATCCTCAGTATATGAAACTATTACAGGATTTAGTTCATTATCAACTATTTACGAAACAGTAAGCGATTTCACTTATAATTATAATGTTTTAGTAGGCCAAATAATAACTCAAAGTAGTATTCTATCTAGTAATTATTTTAATAAAACATCTGTTTCTGTTTTAATATCTGGTTTATCGTCTGTATATGAAAGTATAACTGGATTTAGTAATTTAACAACTATCTATGGAAGTATTACTAGCACTAATAATTTAATAAATTCTCTAAATACATCATTAAGTATTTTAAGTAATAACATCAGTTTAAATTATTTTAATATTACAGGCGTAAATACTTTGATTAATAATACTGAAACAGATATAAGTAATGTAGCAACTAATTTATCAAATAACTATTATACAAAAACAAATGTTGATTCATTAATTAGTATCAATACTAGTTCTGTTTCATCATTGTCCAATAATTTAAACAGTAATTATTTTAATAAAACATCTGTCAATACTTTATTTTCAGGATTAACAAGTATTTACGAAACTATTACTGCTGCAACTAATTTAGTAAATCCTATAAGTAGCAGTATAACTAGTTTATCAAATACGTTAACAAATAATTACTATAATATCACTAGTGTAAATAATTTAATAGCAACTAATACTAGTTCTATTTCCGGGTTATCTTCAAATTTAAATAATTATTATACAATTGTAGGTGTCAATAGTTTAATATCTGGTTTAACTACAATCTATGAAACAATAACAGCAGCTACTAATTTAGTAAATCCTATCAGTAGCAGTATAACTAGTTTATCAAATACTTTGACAAATAATTACTATACGATCACCAGCGTAAATAATTTAATAGCAACCAATACTAGTTCTATTTCAGGGTTATCTTCAAATTTAAATAATTATTATACAATTGTAGGTGTCAATAGTTTAATATCTGGTTTAACTACAATCTATGAAACTATTACGGGGCATAATATATTTGTAACTTCTGTAAATAATAATATTAGCAATTTAACAAATATTTACGAATCGATAACAGGACATAATATTTTTGTAGGTTCTGTAAATAGTAATTTCACAAATTTAAATACAATTTATCAAACTATAACAGGAACAACTAATTTAATAAATCCAATTAGTAGTAGTATATCTAGTTTATCAAATATTTATCAAAATATTACAGGTTTCAATACATTTTCAAATATAACCTTACCATCATTATTATCAAATTATAACACACGACCAACTATTTTAGAACCTAATTTATCTTCATTTATATATCCAGGCTCTATCTCCTCATCAGGTGTATGCTCTCTATATGCCATGAATGTAGGGACAGATAAATATTTACAGGTCGGCTTATCGTATCCTGTATCAGATGGCGCCGGTCATACAATAGTATATGATTTGTCTAGTACATCTAAATCATTATTAAATAATGCAGTTCAAACTACGACTTTAACTAATATATTAACAAATTACCAAACTCAAACATCGATCGTTAGTTTAGAACCTAATTTAAGTTCATCTATATATCCTGCTAGTGTATCTGGTAATACATGTAATATTTATGCTTTAACTGTTGGTAGTGGTTATTTAAAAGTGGATTTAGTACAACCTTTAACACAAGGGGCAGGTCATACAGTTTCTTATGATGTATCGGACTCTCTCAAAAATCTACTCGGAAGAGTCTGTACTGTAGATCAATTAAACGCACTTCAACAATCATTAAATGTCAATGGAGTATATAGAAATGTATCTAATACTTTTTCAGAAGCAAATACATTTAATAATAATGTTGTTATCTCTTCTAATTTAACAGTTAATGGAAATATAAATAATTCTGGAATTACATCTATTTCAACAAATGCAACTAATGCATTACAAGGTTTCAATTCTATTATAAATATTTTGAAAACTGTGTATTTTACATATCCATTATATAATGGAGGAGTAC
>JBBILI010000096.1:0-2879 GCA_037445025.1 Rhodospirillales bacterium | reverse complement strand
TGCTCGCAGACGGCAGCCATCGGAACAAAACTGACGGGCATGTCCGCCGAGGCGCGTTCTGTTCCGACGCGCGGGTTTATGTGGACGACATCACCCAAACGTGCGACCGGCCAACTGCTCAAGCCACAGGCTCCCTGAGTTCAGCCGCTAGCGCCTCAATGTCGCCGAGGATCGCGGCCGTTTCGTCGCGCAGTTCCGCCAGCAATTCGCGCGGATTGCGGTGCTCCGCCGCCTCGCGGCTCTCGGGCCGGTAGCGCGAGGCGGAGAGGTTCCAGTCTTCGCGCTCGATGGTCGCCGCGTCCGCGAACCACCAGTTTTCCGTCCAGGGCTTATCCGTGTCGCGGTTTTGCCAGTCGGCCAGCATCTCGCCACGGCTGTTGAAGGCGGCGATCAGGCCCGGCAGATCGTCGGCCTCGATCGGCTGTTCGTGGTTGGCGTCCAGCTTGAAGCCGTCATTGCTGGCGTGCAGGAACATCACCCGTTCCGTCCGCCCGCCCGTGGCGAACACCAGCACCGAGGTCTTCACCCCCGAATAGGGCTGGAACACGCCGCCGGGAAGGCTCAGCACCGCCTCCACCCGGTTGTTCTGCATCAGGATGCGGCGCAGTTCCTTGTGCGCGCCGGTGGAACCGAACAGCACGCCCTCCGGCACCACCACGCCGCAGCGCCCGCCGGGCTTGAGGTTGTCGATCATGTATTTGATGAACAGCAGTTCCGTCGCCGTGGACGTGCCGATGCGCACGTCATCGACGATGCGGTCACGGTCCAGCCTCCCGGAAAATGGCGGGTTGGCCAGCACCACGTCGTAGCCATCCAGCGGCAAGTCTTTTTCCGCCTTGGCCTGACGGTCGAAGCTGGTGGTCAGCACGTTGCGCTTGAGGATGCGCACATCGGGCAGGCCGCGCAGGGCCAGGTTCATGCTGGCGAGGCTGACCATCTTGGGATCGACATCGTTGCCGTAGAAGGTCGTGGCTTGCAGCTTACGCCACTGGGCGGCGTTCAGCCGGTCGCCATAGCCGCGCTCGAAGGTTTTGCCCTCCAATTCGGCCACGTCGCGGCCATTGGCGGAGGAATTGGCGAGGCGGATATGCTCATAGGCTGCCACCAGGAACCCGGCGGTGCCGGCGGCCGGGTCATAGACCGTCTCGCCGATTTTCGGGTCCACCAGACCTGTGATGGCGCGGATGATGTGGCGCGGGGTGCGGAACTGGCCGAGTTCGCCCGCCTGCTTGATCTGCCGCAGCACGTGCTCGAACAGATCGCCCTTGGTGTCGGGGTCGGCCTGTTCGAGACGCAACTCGTTCACCAGCGTCACGATCTGGGTCAGCACGGTCGGCTCGTCGATAGACAGCCGCGCCTGCGCCATGAAGCTCATGCCGAAGGCGTCGCCGATGGTGGCGAAGTACGGGAACACTTCGTCGCGGACGAAGGTGACGAGCTGATCGCCCGACATGGCGTTGGCCCAGATCGACCAGCGCATGCGCTCGCGCGGCACAATCTCCACGCCCTTCGCCGGCGCGTTCAGCGGATTGCGCAGCGCCCAGTCGCCCGCGAACAGAGAGGTATAGTCGCGGCCGGTGGCCTTGGCCTGGCGTAGGTTGGCGCTGTCGATCCCCTCGATCATGTAAAAGAAGAACAGGAAGCTGAGCTGCTCGGCGTTGGAGAGGGGATCGGGATAGCCGCCGCCATAAAGATAGTCGCGGATCTGATCGACCTTGCGGCGCATGTCGGGGGTGAAGGGCATGGGTGGCCTTAGTTGAGAGGTTTGTCTGGCCGGATCGCATCTCCGCCGGGCGCGGCTTGGGACGCGATGCCGAACACGGCTTCGTTCATGCTGCTCAAGATGCGTTCGAGTTCCGCCTCACCGCCGAAGACGGCGCGGGCGCGCTCGAAGCCGCCGTTCATGGACAGCGGCGGCGCGTCGAAGCGCCAGCTATCGAACACGGTTAGTTCGGCCGCGTTCGCCTTGATCTGTTCCTTGACCAGATGCAGCACGCGCAACTGGTCGGAGTTGAAATTTTGGCCGCTCAACCACGTCTCGAACACCGCGCCGAGCGCCTCCACGCGGGCCTCATCGACATCCATGAACGCGTGGCCGGTTTCATCGACCGTGACCCATTCGCGCGTCGTCGGGTCGATTTCATCATGCACGTCGAGCATGAGAAGCCGCCGCGCGGGGCCGGCCGGCGGCTTGCCTTCGCGAACGACGATAACGCCGCCTTCGCCCGGCGTTTCGTCATCGCCGTGGCGCAGGGTGACGCCGGTAAAATCCCACATGGCGAAGCGGTCCTTGCCCGGCGCCAGGCGTGTGCCGCGACCGCGCATCTGCTGGTAGAGTATCGAACTGTGGGTGAAGCGCGCCATCACCAGGTTTCGCACCTCCGGGCAGTCGAAGCCGGTGTCCAGCATGTTCACGCTGACCAGGATTTGCGGGAATTCCTCTTTCTTGAAGCGCTTGATCTTGGCCGGGCCGTCCACGCTGTCGTCCGGTCCCATGCCGGAGACGACGAAATCGGCGTAACGCGTCGTGGGGCTGGGTTTCTTGTCGGCGAACACGTCATCGAACATGCGCGCCAGGGTTTCGGCGTGGCGTTTGGTGACGGCGAAGACGATGGTTTTGCCCCAGTCGGGCGCGCGGCGAACGCCGTTGGGGCCGGTGTAGCCGTTCTCCAGAACCTCGCGGAATTCACGCACCATGGCGCGGTTGCGCTCCGGGATGGTGAACTTCCGCTCCAAGGCCGATGGATCGACAATGATCGGATCACGGTCGGCGAACAGCCGCTCCAACTCGTCGCGGGTCGGAGCATCGAGGGCCGCCCAATCGATGTCACTGCGCGCGACCGAGAAGCCCTCGGTTGCTGCCGTGCGCGCGGTCATGG
>JBBILI010000095.1:0-2879 GCA_037445025.1 Rhodospirillales bacterium | reverse complement strand
TGCTCGCAGACGGCAGCCATCGGAACAAAACTGACGGGCATGTCCGCCGAGGCGCGTTCTGTTCCGACGCGCGGGTTTATGTGGACGACATCACCCAAACGTGCGACCGGCCAACTGCTCAAGCCACCGGCTCCCCGAGTTCAGCCGCCAACGCTTCGATGTCGCCAAGGATCGCGGCCGTTTCGTCGCGCAACTCCGCCAGCAATTCGCGGGGATCGCGATGCTCCGCCGCCTCACGGCTTTCCGGCCGATAGCGCGAGGCAGAGAGGTTCCAATCCTCGCGCTCGATGGTGGCCGCGTCCGCGAACCACCAGTTTTCCGTCCAGGGCTTTTCCGCGTCGCGGTTCTGCCAGTCGGCCAGCATCTCGTCCCGGCTGTTGAAGGCGGCGATCAGGCCGGGCAGATCGTCGGCCTCGATCGGCTGCTCGTGGTTGGCGTCCAGCTTGAAGCCGTCATTGCTGGCGTGCAGGAACATCACGCGCTCCGTGCGCCCGCCCTTGGCGAACACCAGCACCGAGGTTTTCACGCCGGAATAGGGCTGGAACACGCCGCCGGGCAGCGACAGCACCGCCTCCACCCGGTTGTTCTGCATCAGGATGCGGCGCAGTTCCTTGTGCGCGCCGGTCGAGCCGAACAGCACACCTTCGGGCACGACCACGCCGCAGCGGCCGCCCGGCTTAAGGTTGTCGATCATGTATTTGACGAACAGCAGTTCCGTCGCCGTGGACGTGCCGATGCGCACGTCATCGACGATGCGATCACGGTCCAACCGCCCGGAAAAGGGCGGGTTGGCCAGCACCACGTCATAGCCGTCCAGCGGCAAGCCTTTTTCCGCCTTGGCCTGCCGGTCAAAGCTGCTGGTCAGCACATTGCGCTTGAGGATGCGCACATCGGGGAGGCCACGGAGAGAAAGATTCATCGAGGCGAGGCTGACCATCTTGGGATCGACGTCGTTGCCGTAGAAGGTCGCGGTTTGCAGCTTGCGCCATTGGGCGGCGTTCAGCCGGTCGCCATAGCCACGCTCGAAGGTCTTGCCCTCCAGTTCGGCCACGTCCCGGCCATTGGCCGAGGAGTTGGCGAGGCGGATATGCTCATAGGCTGCCACCAGGAACCCGGCGGTGCCGGCGGCCGGGTCATAGACCGTCTCGCCGATTTTCGGGTCCACGAGATCAACGATGGCGCGGATGATGTGGCGCGGGGTCCGAAACTGGCCGAGTTCACCGGCCTGCTTGATCTGGCGCAGCACATGCTCGAATAAATCGCCCTTGGTGTCGGGGTCGGCCTGTTCGAGGCGCAGCTCGTTCACCAGGGTCACGATCTGGGTCAGCACGGTTGGCTCGTCGATGGACAGACGGGCTTGCGCCATGAAACTCATGCCGAAGGCGTCGCCGATGGTGGCGAAGAACGGAAACACTTCGTCGCGCACGAAGGTGACAAGCTGCTCGCCGGACATGGCGTTAGCCCAGACCGACCAGCGCATCCGTTCGCGCGGCACAATCTCCACGCCCTTCGCCGGCGCGTTCAGCGGATTGCGCAGCGCCCAGTCGCCCGCGAACAGAGAGGTATAGTCGCGGCCGGTGGCCTTGGCCTGGCGTAGGTTGGCGCTGTCGATCCCCTCGATCATGTAAAAGAAGAACAGGAAGCTGAGCTGCTCGGCGTTGGAGAGGGGATCGGGATAGCCGCCGCCATAAAGATAGTCGCGGATCTGATCGACCTTGCGGCGCATGTCGGGGGTGAAGGGCATAACCGGCCTTAGTTCAGAGGTTTGTCGGGTCGGGTGGCATTGTCGCCCGGCGCGGCGTGGGACGCGACGCCGAACACGGCTTCGTTCATGCTGCTCAGGATGCGTTCGAGTTCCGCCTCACCGCCGAAGACGGCGCGGGCGCGCTCGAAGCCGCCGTTCATGGACAGCGGCGGCGCGTCGAAGCGCCAGCTATCGAACACAGTCAGTTCGGCCGCGTTCGCCTTGATCTGTTCCTTGACAAGATGCAGCACGCGCAACTGGTCGGAGTTAAATGTCTGACCGTTCAGCCACGTCTCGAATGCGCCGCCGAGCGCTTCCGCTCGGGCCTCATCGACATCCATGAAGGCGTGGCCGGTTTCATCGACCGTCACCCATTCGCGCGTAGTCGGGTCGATCTCGTCATGCACGTCGAGCATTAGAAGGCGCCGGGCCCGATAGATCGGCGGCTTGCCTTCGCGCACGACGACCACGCCACCTTCGCCCGGCGTTTCATCGTCGCCATGCCGCAGGGTAACGCCGGTAAAGTCCCACATGGTGAAGCGGTCCTTGCCCGGCGCCAGGCGTGTGCCCCGTCCGCGCATCTGCTGGTAGAGGATCGAGCTGTGGGTGAAGCGCGCCATCACCAAGTTGCGCACGTCCGGGCAGTCGAAGCCGGTGTCGAGCATGTTTACGCTGACCAGGATTTGCGGGAATTCCTCTTTCTTGAAGCGCTTGATCTTGGCTGGACCGTCCACGCTGTCGTCCGGCCCCATGCCTGACACGACAAAGTCAGCGTAGCGCGTGGTGGGGCTGGGTTTCTTGTCGGCAAACACGTCGTCGAACATGCGCGCCAGGGTTTCGGCGTGGCGTTTGGTGACGGCGAAAACGATGGTCTTGCCCCAGTCGGGCGCGCGGCGAATGCCATTCGGGCCGGTGTAGCCGTTCTCCAGAACCTCGCGGAATTCACGCACCATGGCGCGGTTGCGCTCGGGAATGGTGAACTTCCGCTCCAAGGCGGAAGGATCGACGATGATCGGATCACGGTCGGCGAACAGCCGCTCCAACTCGTCGCGGGTCGGAGCATCGAGGGCCGCCCAATCGATGTCACTGCGCGCGACCGAGAAGCCCTCGGTTGCTGCCGTGCGCGCGGTCATGG
>JBBILI010000094.1:0-2903 GCA_037445025.1 Rhodospirillales bacterium | reverse complement strand
CCCCCCCGTGGCAGCTACCTTTCTGCCCTATTTGGCCGGTAGATGTTGTATGTGTTTTTGTTGGATTTCATCGTGTTTTACATGGTTTTTGTAAATTTTCACATATTTTTGATAGTGTTTCAGTGTGCGTTTTTCTTCAAAATACTTAGTTTTACGATGTGTTTTGCTAAAAACGGCTTGCCCTATTTGGCCGGGCTCTGTTTCGCCTGATGAAATATGCGTAAATATATAGTGTTTTACTGTGTTTCTGCAACTTTAGAGATCATTCCACGTGTGTTCCATCTCAGATTGTTCAATGGTTTTGGTGATTTTATAGTGTTTTGTTACGAAAACGGCTTGTATTATTTGGCCGGGCTGTTTCTGGGCGTGGTGACACGTGTATGAGTCCTCCGTGTTTTACGAGTGTGTTTACGAATTTGCGTTATTTATGTATGATAGCATATATGTTGACTCTCAGATCTGTTTTGTGGTTTTGGTGTTTTTGTTACGGTGTGTTTTTGCGAAGCCGGCTTGTATTAGGAACCCCGAGGAAACCCTTGGGAAACCTCTAGGAGCCTTTAAGAAACCACTCAAGAAACTCTGCGGAGGGAACGCCTAGGGGAACCTCAGGAAACCCTTGGGGAAGCCTTGGGGAATCCTTGGACAACCTATAGGAAACCCTACGAAACCCTTAACCCCTAGGAAGCCATCAGGAAACGTCTAGGAAGCGCTTCGGAAACCCTCAGGAAGTCACTGGGAAACTTAGGAAACATGTAGAAACCCTCAGGAAACCGTGAAGGAAACCATGGGAAACCTTGGGACATGCTCAGGTAACCTTTCGGACAGGCTTAGGAAACCACTAACGAAACTATTCAGGAAACCCTGAAGAATGCGTGGAAAGCCTTCGGCAAACCTTTGGAAACCCATAGAAACTCTGAAAAAGCCTCTAGGAAACCTTTGCGGAATTGTTGCGGAACCCATAAGAAATCTCTATTACATCAGCTCAACAATAAACACAACAAAATGTTTATTAGGTCTAACAGAACAAAGTCCTATAAACCAATCGAAGTCTTATGGGCGCTTAACCATAAACACAACACCGACAACTGCCAAGCCAATCAGAGCGCGCTCTTATAAACACATTCAAATCTATGGTTGAACACGAAGCAAGACAATAAACAATGGCTTCAAAATAACTAGCTTTGTTCTGTATATGCCCAAAACCATCATTCGACTCTAAGAAAATACATGAAGAACTCTTTAGGACGATTCGTTGGTGTTCAATTCTAGTACATCGTCTGTATTCGCAGGCTTCTATTTCGTTCATAAGGCTTCGTGCTTTTAGACTTAGTAGGTTGTTTGTTTGTTTGTTTTTTTTGTTACGCCTTCATAAGACTTCGTTTCGTTGTTTAAAGACTTCGTCCTGTTCGACTTCGTATAAGTTTTGTTGTTTACATTGCTAAGCCTTAATATGACTTCGTTTCGTTTATAAGACTTGGTTCTGTTAGACTTAGTATGGATATTGTGTGTTTCTTGTTAAGCCCAGACTGCGTTCTGTTGGACTTAGTACGCTTCTTTTTGTTTTTATTTCTGAGCTCATATTAGACTTCGACTGTTTTACAAGACCTAGCTTCGTGAGGCTTCGTAGGCTTGTTGTGCCTTTTTATTGCTAAGCTTATAGTAGGCCTCGATGGGTTTATGAGATTTCCTTATGTTGGACCTCGTGGTTTGTTGTTGTTTTGATGCTAAGTCCATAGTAGATTTCGACTGTTGTACAAGACTTTGTTTTGTGAGACTTCGTAGGCTTGTTGTGCCTTTCTAGCTAAGCTCATAATAGACCTCGATGGGTTTATGAGACTTCCTTCTGTTAGACCTTGCGGTTTTGTTATTTATATATATATACATATGCTAAGCCCATAGTAGACTTCGATTGATTCAAAAGACTGCCTTCTGTTGGATATTGTGGTTTTGTTGTTGAATTTAAGGCTAAGCCCATAGCAGACCTCTATGGGTTTATAAGACTTCTTTATGATAGACCTTGTGAGGTTGTTGTGGTTTTCAAAGCTAAGCCCATAGTAGATTTCGATGGGTTGATAAGACTTCCTTTGTTAGGCCTTGTGGGTTTGCTGTTGTTTTATTGCTAAGCCCATAGTAGACATCGTTAGGTTTCCTTAGGTTAGACCTCATGTTTTTGTTGTTTTTGCTTAACCTCGATGGGTTTGTAAGACTTCGTCCTGTTAGGCCTCGTGGGTTTGTTGTTGTTGTTGTTGTTATTGCTAAGCTCATACTAGGCGTCGAATGGTTTATAAGACTTCCTTCTGTTAGACCTCGTTTGTGTGCTGTTGTTTTTATTGCTAAGCTCATAGTAGACCTCGCAGGGAAACCGCAGGAAACACCTAAATCCCTGGGCAACCAACAGGAAGCCTGTCTGAACTGCTAAGGAACCCTACGGAAGCATGTAGGAAACCCCTGAGCAACGCCTGGGGGGACACTTCGTGCACTTCTGAGAAACTTCTTAGGAACACTTAGAAAACTTTTAAACTCTTCGGAAACTCAATGAAAACTGCTTGGGAACCATATAGACAACACCTATGGATGCCTTGAGGAATCTTTACGAAATGCCAGTCGAAGTGTCATATGAGCCTAATAAAAACAACAAGAACAACACACGCACGGAGTCTAGCCGAACGAAATCCCATAAACCACTCGAGGTCTACTATGACCTCAGCCACAAAAACAACAACGAACCAACGAGGTCTAAGAGAAGAAAGTCTTGTAAACCCTTCGATGTCTACTATGGGCTTAGCAATAAAACACAACAACAAACCCACAAGGTCTAACAAAGGAAGTCTTATAAACCCATCGAGGTCTACGATGGGCTTAGCAATAAAAACAACAACAAACCCACAAGGTCTGCTGCTGCT
>JBBILI010000093.1:0-3040 GCA_037445025.1 Rhodospirillales bacterium | reverse complement strand
GATTGGCAGCGGCAGGCAGAGGTGTCCGCCCCCGACGCCCCCACCCCGAACGCCCCCCCCACCCCCACCAATCATGTACGTCCGATGTTAAGCGTTTCTGCCCAAACTCCGCCAGGGTGCCTGCCGGCCCCCTAGCTCGTCGATCCAGGAGCCTCAACCCAAGGCAATGGAGGCCAAGCGCGCACGCACGGTTGCGGCCGAGGTGGCGGCCGAGGAGATGGTGCCATCGGCTGTCCCATCGGGATCCGCCGCCGAGGACCGGATGTACGACACCAAGGACGATGCCATGAAGGACAAGGAGAAGGAGGAGAAGGATGAGAAGGTGGGGAAGTCGCCCGGCGAGGACGGCGCCTCTCTCCTGCGCCCCAAGGCGAAGGCCAAGGGCAAGCCGGAGCCCCTCGTCGTGGACGGCGAATCGGATGAGGAGGAGGAGGAGGAGGAGGATCCCGAGGATCCGATGGTCCGGGAGATTCCCCCGCCGGAGCCCCGTGGCCGTGGCCTTCAGCGAGGCCGAGGCGGCCGGGGCCGGGCCACGGCCCCGGGCAGGGGTGGCCGGGGTGGCCGGGCGGGGCCGGCGACGGGGAAGCCCAAGGCCAAGGGGAAGGCCAAGGGCAAGGCGAAGGCACCGGCTGAGGAGGAGTCCGATGGTGGGGAGGAGAGCGAGAAGGAGCCGGAGACGGCGGGGCAGGAGGAGGAGGAGGGAGCCCGCGGGAAGGTGAAGGCAAAGGGGAAGGCGAAGAAATCGGCTGCGGAGGAGGAGGAGGGCGCCGGGGGGAACCCCAAGGGCAAGGGCAAGGCCAAGGGAAAGGCCAAGGGCAAGGGGAAGGCCAAGGCCAAGCAGACGGGGCTCCCGGCCTGGCTGCAGAGGAAGAAGGAGGAGGACGAGGCCAAGGAGGAGGAGGGGGATCGCGATGACAAGGCGGATGGCAAGAAGAAGCCGGATGACCGCGATCAGGATGACGGAGCAGATGCAGCATCCCCGTGCGCCCAGATCGTGCCCGCCGAGCCGAGCCTCCGGGATCGGCTGAAGGCCATGAAGTTCAAGGCCATGTACGACCTGCTGCCCTGCGACATCAAGGCCCGCTTCGAGGCTGCCAGCTCGCGATCGGATGCTACGGCGGCTGCACCAGTCTTGTATGGCTTCTACGGTGTTTTTCTTTTTCGTCAGCTTTCTGGCTGCTGTTGGTGCTGCTGCTGCTGCTGTTGCTTTGCGGAAAGCAGAAACCGGAACAGGTGCACAAACATGTGTTGTTTTTCAGAGCCGGCCGGGGAACGGTGCAGGCGGTCATCGAGGCTGCGCTGGTGCAGAACCCGTCGGGCCGCGGGTACCAGCTGAACCCGATGTGGATGTCCTCGCCGGTGTTCAAGGAGTCCCACTTCCGCCGGGAGGAGAAGTCCATGGCCTCCGATCAGCTGGGCCGCACCTAATGACCATGACGACCCTGATGACGATTGTGATGACCATGATGACCATGATGACCATGATGATCATGATGATCATGATGATCATGACGATCATGATGACCATGCTGCTCATGATGCTCATGATGCTCATGATGACCATGATGATCATGATGACCAGGATGATCATGATGATCATAATGACCATGATGATCATGATGACCATGATGATCATGATGGCCATGATGATCATGATGACCATGATGATCATGATGACCATGATGATCATCCTGGTCAGGCAAGAGCAGCGATGTCTGGTGCGGAGGGTGAGGGACCGCATGTACTGCACCAAGGGGCCGGGGCGGAGGGTGGGGGGCCGGGCGGGCGGGCGGGCGGGGGGGGGGAGGTGCGGGTGCAGCTGATCTGTACATCCGGATGTCGACAGCCGGATGTCTCCCCGCGAGGCCTCATCAGATGCGTGGCGGCCCAGCAGTGCGGCGGGGAGCTCATCTTGGATGCCGCGGTGGCCAAGGGGGAGGTCATCGAGGCGAGCCACCGCGGGATCCGGATGTATTATTTCCCCCAGGTCCGGGTCCGCGAGCTCGAGGCCTCCGGCACCGGGTCCGTGAGCCAGCGGTCGAAGTCGATATCGGATGCCACGCATCAGGACCTTGGATGCCATCCGTCGGATGCCACCCATCGGATCTCCGGTTCACACGTCATCCATCACACGTCTTGTTGTTTGCAATCGGCAGATGCTGCACAGTTTCGGAAGGGTGTACATCTGGGCATTTGCTGCACAGTTTCCGATGTTTGCAATCGGCAGATGCTTCGCAGTTTCGCATTGTTACGACCGCGAGGATGTGGGGGCTGCCATCGAGGAGACTGCCTACCAGGTGGTGCACCGGATGAAGGGGGGGCCGAAGGCTTTAGGGTCATCGGATGAGGGTCCGCTGCCTCCGACCGAGATGGAGCGGGCCTCGGCGAATGCCGAGGAGCTGCATCGGATGGTGCAGCAGGCGGAGACGGTCCTCGGCAAGATGGACCTCGGGGGGCCCGGCTTTAAGTCGAAGTGGGCCCATCAGATGATCTCGACCCTCCAGGATGCAGTGCCTTCGGCGATGTCCCTGAGGGACGATCTCCGATTTCTGCTGAAATTTAAGAGGGATCGATCTGGTGTGCCCTTGAAGCTCCCCGTTCTGATGGAGGTTTCCGATCTGGCTGAGGCACAGGCGGCCGAGATCGCCGACTTGGTGGGCTCTTGCCGCACCCTCGGCAGGCGGTCGTGATCGGCTGCAAGTGCAGTTCAGTGACATCAGGATGGAAGTGACACCATGAGGGAAGTGACATCATGACGGATCATCCTGATGGCACGAGCTGCACCGGTCGCGACCGGTGCACGATTTTGATGGGCATCTTTCTTCGGAGAGCTTGTTTCGGCGGGGTTGGAGTTAGCCTTTTCACTTCTCGTACACTTGTGTTCACATGTGTTTTCGCATGTTCCACTCCGGTGTCTCAGATGCCCTGCAACCGCACCTGTCCCGACCGGATGCCCTGCAACCGCGCCGCGGGGCTCGCTATCGAAGTGAAAGAGGACTGCGCTTGTGCTCGCACTCGCACCGACGGTTTCGTGGGGGGG
>JBBILI010000092.1:0-3127 GCA_037445025.1 Rhodospirillales bacterium | reverse complement strand
CCATATCCTTGTTCTCCTGGTAATATTGTTTATGTTTATCGGCGACCATATCCTTGTTCTCTAAATAATATTGTTTATGCTTCTCTACATACATATCCTTGTTCTCCTGGTAATATTCTTTTTGCGTTCTGTTAGGAATTTGTTTATTTAAAGTTGCTTGCAATGTTTCCAGATGGTAGCGTTCCTTCTTTTCTGCTTCCAATTTATTGGGACAGGACATAGTATCTATTAAGACCATGCTCCAATTTTCCCATCCGCCATTATCTCTAATATACCGATAAACATAATAGTTATATCCTTTATTATTACTATTATTACAACACTGTTTATGTGTTTGCTTCCTCTTATACCAATTAGTCGTGTGTCCTACATATAGTTCTGTAATTGTCGGATCATTACAACATAATTTATAAAACATCGTATTGCTGTAATCTATAGCAGTTCTTGGCATATTATAATAAATTTATACCATTTTTATTAACAAAATTAAACGCAATATTATTATAATACCTCTCTACATAATAATTTTAAAAAACATCCTCTTTATCCGGTTAATTTCCTCTTTACAGAGGAAATAAATTTACTGTGTAAAGAGTTAAAATAATAAAATATATATCTAGTATATATGGATAACAAAGCCAAAGATATTTATATATGTCCTATTTGTTTTTTAACGATAAGACGGAAGAATAAAGCAAGACACGAAAGGGAATCTGGTAGACACCAAAATGCACAGAAGATTAAGGATAATGGTTTTATACACATAGAAGACGTATTTAAACAGGAACCAGTTAAAAATAACATAGCAACACCTCGCGGATCGGAATGTTCTAAGGTTAGCGGGGATAATTCTAGTATTATTAGAACAGATAATGGTTCTAATACATCTGTTTATGGATATGGAGATATTCCAAATAATATAATACAGCCAATGTATTATCCACGTTATAACCTACATTATGATCCAGATAACGATATAGTGGATCGCTTTGCTATTAATTCTAATTTTTATAATACAAACCGGACTTAATAGAGCAATAATTATATAAATAAAAAATAAATGGAAATTTAATATATAGTAATATAATATATGGATAATAAAATACTAGAGCAACAATATAAGAAACATATTTATAATAAGAACTATCTGGAGAAGCAAAGACAAAAAGACAATATACCAGAACGGAAACCAGGTCGCCCGTCTAAAAAAGTAGATCCAACATTATTACAAAATTTTACAAATCTGCCGAGGGGAAGACCAAAAAAAGAGAATATAGGCAAACTTACAATAGTAAAAAGTGTATCTGTTCCAGCGGTTCCAATCGCCAAACAACAACAAGTTAGACCTAAAACAGCTCCTACAGCTTTACATCCCAGTCTAATAAATAATATTCCGGTAAGGGCACCTACTATTCCAAGTAAGCCGAAAGGGAATAAAGGAAGCACAATAATTTTAAATGTTAGTTAATCCAAGCATTAAAACCATCCTATTACAATTACAATGTTAATTAAATCTACAATCTTAATTAAGACTGTAAATTTAATAATATCTTCCATCTTTATTCTTATCTGTTTAGAAACATAATTAAATTACAATCCATATATCCGCTTTACTGGAGTATTATTAATAGTTCTGCGTTGTGGTTTCCTTATATTGGATACAACAATAATAATTCTTACCTCGCTGTCGTTCCATTACACTGGATATATTATTGTTTAGATTATCTGTATTTTTAAAACAAGTGGAACACCATTTACTAATAATATCTTGTATGGTATCCTTGTAATGGATATACTATTGTTTAGATTATCTGTATTTTTAAAACAAGTGGAACGCCATTTACTAATAATATCTTGTATGGTATCCTTGTAATGGATATACTATTGTTTAGATTATCTGTATTTTTAAAACAAGTGGAACGCCATTTATTAATAACATCTTGTATGGTGTCTTCTAGAGTGTTATAATACAAATGTATGGTATTAACCATTTATTACCTAAATTACAATCCATCTATTTATGTAAAATGTTAGAAAGTTGTTTGGTAAATCTGCCAGAGGATAAGCACCATTAGATTATATTACTATATGGTTGAATCTGCAAGAGGATAACACAATTATACTATCTTTTTATATGGGAAATTCTGGAAAAGGAAAAACACAATTATATTATCTTTTTATAGTGTTAAACTGTAGCAAATAAAACAAAGTTATTATATAGGCGCCATCTGCTAAAATTGCAAATTAAATATTTCCCAATCCTTTTTACAATCTAATTTAACCATTAATTATTTTTAGCACCACTTCCAAATACCAAAAAAATAACTAACAATATTTTTGTAATAATATCCTAGATAACAATAACAATATATAAAGGAAGAGGAAGACATAAAACTGCTCCGTATTATTTATACATATTCTCTTATACAGCATGGTTCCACATGTGTAATATATTAAATATGCAAAACCATTATATTAAAATAATTTGTTTGTCTATTAAATTGTTATCTCCTGCTTGCATAATCTTTACATGTGGATCCATGTCTTACTTTCTAATACATGGTATAATATCTAGGTGCTATTAATTTAGACAATATTCTAGTTCCCTTAATTAAACAATGTTATTACAGCCATTTCTTTACAGCTAACAAACGGTCTTAATTTTTTGGCGATGCCAAAAAATAAATTAACAAACTAATTGCAATAGAATTATTATATTAAGGTATTATTTAATATGTTAGTTTTTATAATTTAATGGTGTTCCAACAAATAATTAATATAATGGTTCGTCTTTAACATATTATCCATAACAATATAATCCTGTTATAACAATTAGTTAGTATAACCAAGTAGAACCAAGAAGTGGATATATAGATATAGCCTTAAAAATATGGAATAATAAGACGGGGTATTTGGAAGTGGTGCTAAAAATAATTAATGGTTAAATTAGATTGTAAAAAGGATTGGGAAATATTTAATTTGCAATTTTAGCAGATGGCGCCTATATAATAACTTTGTTTTATTTGCTACAGTTTAACACTATAAAAAGATAATATAATTGTGTTTTTCCTTTTCCAGAATTTCCCATATAAAAAGATAGTATAATTGTGTTATCCTCTTGCAGATT
>JBBILI010000091.1:0-3248 GCA_037445025.1 Rhodospirillales bacterium | reverse complement strand
GGCGCTGTTCGATGATGTCCCGCGTCGCTTCCAGATGTTGGCTTGGCCGGTAGATGCCGCCATTGGCCTCCGCCATGATCTGGATGTTGACATCCGCCGGCCGGGGTTCGGCCTTGGTCGGCGCCGGATCGAGCGCGACGATGTGGCCGCGCCTGACCTCGTCCAGGCGGGCAGCGTCCGCCATCTCGACGTAGTGGGTGCGCCCGTCCACGCCATCGATGACGAGGTGCAATCGGTCGCCCATCTCGTCGCCGGCCAAGCCCTTGGCGAGCACGCGGCCCACGATCGGTTCGGTGATCTGCTTGCCGTGCGCCACATAGTGCGCGGGGGCGCGTTCGTCCGCTAGGCCGTGGTCTGCCAGCGCCCGGTGCATGGTCTTGATGATGTCGCCGCGCTCGCCCAGTTCGCGCAAGGTCGGCTCGGCCTGTGCCGAGATGGACCAGCGGCCAACCTCCACCTCGGTCGCCAGCGCCATGCTCTCCAGCCTGCGGGCGCGGGCGATCAGCAGCGCCCGATTCCGCCGCGCGGTCTCCAGCATGTCCTGGTCGGGGCGCAGGTCAGCGAATGCCTGGCTCGCCTCCTGTTCGGCGATCAGCATACGGTCCAGGCGGGTGAAGCGCTCGGCGTCCACCTCGCGCTCAAGCTGGCGGCTGACCTCCTGCTCGGTCTGCCGGCCCAGCTCCAGCGTGACGATCTCGCTCGCCCGTTCGCGGATGCCGTGGGCGATGTAGTCCCCGGCGATGTTGAGAGTCTTCCCGTCGTCGGTAACGCCACGCAGCAGGATGTGGGTGTGCGGGTGGCCGGTGTTGTGGTGATCAACCGCGATCCAGTCGAGCCTGGTGCCGAGATCGGTTTCCATCGTCTTCATCAGGTCGCGGGTGGTCTCCCGCAAGTCGGCCAGCTCTACGCCTTCCTCGGCGGAGACGATGAAGCGGAACTGGTGGCGGTCATCGCGGCCCCGGTCGAGGAAGGTGCTGCCGTCCTCGGCGTCGCGCTCGGCCGAATAGACCTGTCCCTTCTCGCCGTCGCGGTTGACCCCATCGCGCTCCAGATAGCGCAGATGGGCGTCCACCGCCTTCGCGCTGACGAACGACCGTCCGCGCGCCGCGCCGCGCTGCGGGTTGAGCTTCACGATCCGCGCTTTCACCGTCACGCGCCTGGCGCGGGTCCGCACGCCGCTGGCGTCCCGGCTCCAGGCGCTCCGCCCCTTCAGCCCGGCGGCAGCCGAAGCGCCGCGGCCTCGCGCGTTGAACCGGCCGCTTCCCTTCCCGGCCGAGCCCAGCCGATTGGGATCGCCGCCGGCCCGGCGGACAGCCTGATGCACCTCGGCGAGGAAAGTCTTCGGGCGCGGCCGGACGGCGCGCGTTGTGCGCCCGCCAGCACGGTCGCGAACCCGGCCGGGACGGATGCGGAATTGGTCGTCGTCGTTCGCCATAAGGCGACGATTGGAAGATCAAACGGCCGACACAAGGTCGAAACTGATGGCGTAGGGCCGTAGAATAAAAAGACTTGCGCAAGCGTAGAGGCGGCGGACTCACTAGCGGCGCACATTGCGGGCGCCACCCATAATTCCATTGAAAAGATTGTGGAAAACGACTTCTGCGCCGCCGCCGCACCTCGCGCCGTCGGCGGAACGTCGGCAAAAAACAATGTGCAGACAAACACTTAGGAACGAAGGTCCGGCAGCGAGGCAACTCGCGATCGTGTCCCATTGCGTGGTGTAGGAACCGCGCTGCTGAGCAGGGTTGGCTGCTCAATCAGGCTGCCAGGGGCGGCAGGCTGACGGGAGCATCATCGCTGAGCGGCGCGATTGTTTCCAGGCTCATGTAGCGGGCGCGCTGGACGGCCCATTCGTCGTTCTGTTCCAGCAGCAACGCCCCGATCAGCCGGGTGACGGCAGCCTCGTTGGGGAAGATGCCGACCACCTCGCTGCGGCGCTTGATCTCGCCGTTCAGGCGTTCCAGCGGGTTCGTGCTGTGCAGCTTGGCCCGGTGCTGGACGGGGAACCCCATGTAGGCCAACACGTCGGCCTCGGCGTCGTCCATCAAGGCGGCGAGTTTCGGCACGCGAGGCCGGGCTTGGTCGGCGACCTCGCGCCATTGCTTGCGGGCGGCGGCTGCGTCGTCCTGGGCGAACGCGGTGCCGACCCAGGCGGAGACGATGCGGCGCTGCGTCTTGCCCGCGTAGGCGAGCGCGTTGCGCATGAAATGCACCCGGCAGCGCTGCCACGTCGCGCCGAGCACCTTGGTGATCGCCGCTTTAAGCCCGGGATGGGCGTCGGACACGACGAGCTTGGTCCCGCGCAGGCCGCGGCGGGCGAGGCTGCGCAGGAACTCGACCCAGAACGGCTCGGCCTCGCTGTGGCCGGTGGTCATGCCGAGCACCTCGCGCCGGCCGTCGGTGTTGACGCCGACGGCGACGATGACAGCCACTGAGACGATGTGATGATCACGGCGGACTTTGACGTAGGTGGCGTCGAGCCAGAGGTAGGGCCAGTCGCCCTCGATCGGCCGAGCCAGGAAGGCGTTTACCCGCTCGTCGATCTCGCCGCACAGGCGGGAGACCTGGCTTTTGCTGATGCCGTCCATGCCCATCGACTTGACCAGGTCATCGACGGAGCGCGTGGAGATGCCCTGGATGTAAGCCTCTTGGATGACCGCTGTGAGCGCCTTCTCGGCCATGCGGCGGGGTTCGAGGAAGCCTGGGAAGTAGCTGCCCCGGCGTAGCTTGGGGATGCGCAGCTCGACGGTGCCGGCCCTGGTTTGCCAGTCCCGGTCCCGGTAGCCGTTGCGCTGGTTGGTCCGCTCGGCGCTGCGCTCGTGGGGTCCGGCCCCACAGAGCGTGTCGGTCTCGAGCTGCATGAGGCGTTCGGCGGCAAAGCCGATCATCTCGCGCAGGAACGTCGTGTCGGAGCCCTTCTCCAGCAGCGCGCGAAGGGCGATCTTGTCATCGGTCATCGTGGAGGTCCTCGGGTTAGAGTTGCGTCTCGCAACCCAACCCTACCCAGCACCGCCACGGTGACCACCGCCGTGGATAAGTCGCCCGCCTACGCCAGACTCTCGACGGTCGCTACGGCGGGCGACTTACCCACAGCTCCTACACCACGTCCCGGGACACGACCACTTCGGGGCCGATCCCGAAGCCAGAACGCATCCAGCGCCCCCGAATCAACACCGCAAATGCTCATTGCCAAAAAGAGCTATTTTGCCCTAAATGGCCGCATGGATCGTCACGGGAATCGGCCATGA
>JBBILI010000090.1:0-3409 GCA_037445025.1 Rhodospirillales bacterium | reverse complement strand
GTTGGAGAACTGTGCAAAATACAGAGTTCTCCAACTCAAAGAATTGAAGAATTGGGTCCAATTCTCCAACTCAAAGAATTGAAGAATTGGGTCCAATTCTCCAACTCAAAGAATTGAAACTTCAACTTAAAGAATTGAAACTTTAACTTAAAGAATTGAAGTTTCCGGGCGCTGTCCTTCGACTTCGCTGGGCCCTTCTCCTCCAACAACGCCCGCAACTTCCCGACGAAGGTGAGGCTCTGATCGCCCCCTTTGGCCGTGAACTCCTTCTCGTAGATCATCTGCACCACCTTGGTGGCAACCTGAACGCACTCGACCAACTCGGCGGCCCGGGACTCCAACGTGTTCAAGTTGGGGACCAGGGCCGCAGACAACAGGCCGAAGCGGGTGGCCAAGTTGGTGGTTGCGCTGTAGTCCGCCAACAATGCCACTAGATCATCCTTGGACTTCTTGTTGAGCAGCGTCATGATCACATCGCTGCTCTGGCTGCTCTGCGTCATGAGCTCGTGCAACGTCTGTTGCAAGACCTTCACCATGGGGTCCTTCGCAGACGCATCCTTGACCACCTCGGCGGACTCCGTGATGTCCGCCAGGAGCACGCGGAGCTTCCTGTCCTTCACGTTGCCCTTCTTCACGCCGCCGACGCCGCCGGCGCCCCGGACCACGATCTCGATGATGGTCCCGTCCGTCACGCCGTAGCTGACGAGGGTCTTGGCCTCATCGCTCATCCACTCGCCCTTCTTGGGGCGGAAGGTCACCTTCACGCCCTCCGGCACCTTCTTCATGATGTACTTGCGCAGAGCGGACACCAGGGCGGTGCGCGACAACTCCACCTCGTGGCCCGGGACCGGGTGGTTGATGAAGGACATGAAGATGCGCATCTTCTCGGGCTTCTCGGGCTCCTCCTCCGCCGCTGCCGCTGCCGCTGCCGCAGCCGTGGGAGCCGACGCCGAAGCCGAAGCCGAAGCAGACGCCGCTGCGGCGGCAGCCACCACCGACGGCGGCGGGGGGACGACGACGTTGCCGAACTTCGTGTGCATGTCGTAGAGCTCCTTCTCCAGCTCGTTCCACTCGGTCTCCTCCACGAGGGTCTCGAAGGCCTTCTGCTTCTCGGCGGTCTTCATGCCCTTGCAGCGCGCGGCCATCTCCTTGAAGAAGTCCCGGCAGTGGCCGAACCACATGGTGTCCGTGACGGGGAAGCTGAGGCGGGCTTGCAACCAAGTCCGCTTGTACATCATCGTCTCGGTGCTGTTGGCCCAGGTCTTGTCATGCTCGCTGGCCACCACCATCGTCAGGGCGTCGCCCTCCTTGATGTTGTACTCCTTCAGCATCTTCCGCGGGTCCATCATCCTATGCTCCCTGAATTGCTGCACATGCTCAAGCGGGCGAAGGAAGTGGTGCACCGTCAGGTGCCGCTCCTCGTACACCCTCTGCGCCACGCTCTGCATCGTGTCGGTGGGGCGGACCGTGAGGTGCAACTCCTCGCCGTGGTCATCGGGCATCGGGATGTGGATGTTGAAGGGGGCATCGGGGATGGCGGCCGTGGGCGTGGGGTCGTCGTTGGTCGGGGCCGCCGCAGAGGCCGACGCCGCGGCCGCTGCCGAGGAGGACCCAGGCTGCTGCGCCGGGGAGTCGTCGACGAAGGGGTCCTCGTCGTTGGCGGCCGCCGGCTTGGAGATCTTGATGAAGAGGTAGGCGTTGTCGTAGACCGGATAGCTGTCCAGCAGGGGCATCAAGTCAACCGTCGGCTCACTGCCCTCGTAGCCGTTGAGGTCGTAGAACTGGATCCACTTCGCTGTGATCTGCTGGTTCGGTGGGATCGCCGCGAACTGGCGAGGCTCCATGGCAACTTGGATTTTGAGCTGCCCGATGTTCATGTTCTGGTTTCTGAAACCAGTGGTGGTGTCGCGGCTGCGCTCCTTGAAGCCCTGGCGGATGCGCACGGTCGGGCCGAGGAGGTCCGTGATCTCCATTGCCTCCGCCGCCTCCGCCTCCGCCGCCCCCTCCGCCTCCGCCGCCCCCTCCTCCGCCTCCGCCGCCCCCTCCGCCGGCTCTGCCTCCCCGTCGCCACCACCTCCCGCCCCCGCCCCGCCCGACCGCCCGCTGATGCAGACAGGCAAGCCAGGCAGGGCAGGGGGGTCGGGGTGGGTCGGGGTCGGCGTCTCCGCCGGCACCTCCGCCTCCGCCACCACCTCCTCCTCCGCCACCACCTCCTCCGCCTCCCGCTCCCGCGCGAACCCGAAGTGCTCCTCGACGCGCATCGCCAACTCGTCGTCCTCCCTCGTGCCGTCGAAGAGCGTCCGCAGGTAGTTCCGCATCAATGCCCACTCCGCGTTCGTCAGCCCCTCGGCCCCTCCGTCGCGCCCCATGCGCGCGAGGTAGTTCTCCATGACGTTCATGGCGTCGTCCCTGGTGAGGTTGCAGCTCCACATGAAGCGGCAGCCCTCCTCGACGATCCTCACCTGCACGTCCACGCACACCCTCAGATCGTCGCCGTCGTCGATGATGTAGTTGGGCAGCCCTGTCACCTCTTCGCCCCACATGAGGTTGGGCATGTCGAAATTTGCGGTGTAGAAGAGCCCCCAGAGGGGGGTCTCCCAGTTCAACTCCCGGTCGAGGAGCACGCCCGTGGTGTGCTCAACCTCCAGGAACTCCGGGTGCAGGTTGAGCATCCTGCCGAGCTTCCGCATCATCGCGCCGATGTCGTCGTCGCTGTAGAAGAGGAGGGACGGCGGGTACTGGTTGTCTCTGCCGACCACGTGCACCTCCAACTCCACCCTGAAGAGGTCCCTCCTCGGGTTCAGGGCGTGGACGACGAACCGGTCGTTGTCGCCCCCCTCGCCGCCCACTTGCTCCGGGTCCGCGTCGCCGTAGGGGTAGTTGTCCCCCGGCTCGCAGAGCTGCATGAGGATCGTGTCGTCGGGGAACCAGCCTTGCTTCGCGGCGACCATTTCCCGCAGGGTGCGCGGGTCGATGGGGCAGTCGACGCGCCTCAAGATCACGTCCTTCTGCGCGCCAATCACGGTGAGGTGGCGGACGACGCCGCCCTCCTCCACCCCGACGTCCCCCTCGTCGTCGTCGCCCCCCTCGTCGTCCTCGCTCTCCTCCTCCTCGTCCTCCTCCCCCTCCTCGTCCTCGCCCCCCTCCTCCTCCCCGTCCCCCTCCTCCTCGTTGCCCTTCCCCTCGTCCCCGCTGTTGCCGTCGTTGCCCTCCCCGGCAGGGGGCGGGGGAGGCGGCGCCGCGGCGCCGGGCGAGGAAGACGCAGGCTCGCCCGAGGTGGGCGCCTGTCCCGGCGCCTGCCAGATCCAGGGGTCCGTGCTGTGGGGCTGGCCGAAGGTGAGGACGCCCTTGGGGGTGGTCGCGGCCAACTGCTTCGTCAGCTCCACCAGCTCGCCGACGGGGAAGTCCT
>JBBILI010000089.1:0-3520 GCA_037445025.1 Rhodospirillales bacterium | reverse complement strand
GGCCTCATGATGGGCGGGGCCCACGGCGACATGCCGGCGACCGGTTGCGGTGTCTCCGGCGGTGGTGTCTCCGGCGGCAACCGGAAGCGAACGAGGAGGGGCGGCGCGCTCCTGACGGACCAGGACGCGGCGCACATGCAGGGACAGCCCCCGGAGACCATCACCGCGAAGATCACGCAGCAGGCCGCCCCGCATAAGGACCAGCCGGTGGGCGAGAGGGCAGTGCCCCGTATCATCGGCAGCGGCGTGTCCGGTGGCGCCGCCTCGCGCAGTGCGCGGAACGACCTCGTGCGGGCGGTCATGCAGAAGCACGGCCTGAGCATGCCCGCCGCGAGCAAATATATAAAGGATCACAATCTCTATAAGAGATAATTTTCTAACCGAACCTTATAGATCTCGCATGAAAGCTATAAGGTTGAGGCAGATTGACGAAGCCTTGAACGAGGATCGTACCATGAACGCCAAGGCCTTCGCCATCGAGCGGAGGAACGTTGGCCTGCAGCCGGAGACGCTCCTGCCCTATCAGCAGACGAACGACGAGAACGTCGAGGCGTCCCAGCAGAACAGCCATGGGCTGCAGATTCTGCTGGAGCGGAAGCGGGCGGACCTGGTGACGCTGCTGAACGGCGGCTACGCCTTAGGAACTCCGGACTTTATTCGGGCCGTCAACGAGATGGGTCTGATCCAGGAGCCGATCGGCATCTGGAACGTGTCCATCGCGCCCTTCGGGGACCTGAACCAGAAGCCGACGCAGTTCACCAAGCAGGCCGTCTACGACGTGATGAGGCGGCTCTTGTCGCCGGTGGAGTCTCTGCGCTCCGGCTGTATGGTGCTGCTGCAGCGCCTCTACCGGCGGGCCGCCCCAGGTCGTGTCGCCGCGTATATCCAGGCCGCGAATTCGGCTTCGTACCCGCTGCTTTGGGGCTACGCGCTCTACACGGAGATGGAGGACCAGATTTTGCGAAACGACCTCAAGCGCATCACCCTGGAGGACCTGCATGCGACCATCACGGGCCTATTCCGCGGGCGCCTCGGTCGGATGTTCCGCGCCTTCGGCCTGCACCCGCCCGGAGCGCCGCCACCGCCAGGCGGTGGGCCAGGTCCGGGTGATGACGCCGCAGGTCCCGGAAACGGCGACAGCGACAGCGACGGCGACGGCGACGGTTTCAGCGATGGTGGCGATTCCGTTCCCAGTTTCGGCCTCCAGCAGCCCCCCATTTTCACGCCTGCCGAAAGCGATGATGAAGCAGCGGGTTATCATACTCCGTCATCAAATGGATCTATGCGGCCTGCCCCTCGACGAGGACCTTTTGGCAGGAACGCTGATTTAGACGCTTGGGAACGTCCTCATCCCCAGCCGCGCGCGGTGCCCGTTTTCCGTCGTCCTGGTGGTGATGTGGCGACACAGGTGGGACCGGGAGACGACGGTCGCCCGCCACCGCCGCCGCCGGGAGCTGCAGCAGTCGGGCGGCCACGTGTCGTCGTCCCCGCCCGTGGCGTCGTAGACGCGGTGATGCAGGCCGCACCGGGCAACGACGGCGACGACGGGGCCCCGCCAGGAGGAGCCCAGCAGTTTGACATCAGCACACCCCGTTATGGCCTAGAACCTGACGCTGCAGCTCAGTGGGGAGTCGACACGAGGTTCGGGCCCGATGATTTTCCTCCCGGCCCAGGCGGCCCCGGGGACAACAGCGAGTTCAGGCCGATTGTTGTCGGTCCCACTGCGATGAGGCCCTTGCTACCTCCGCAAGAGTCCGTCGCGGAAAGAGTCGCCCGAGGAGATCCGTGGCTACCGCCGGGACCTGCGAGCGCATACCGTCGCCTTACGCGAGCTCTCCCACAGAACACGCAGACAAACATACCAAGACAAGTCGTCGGTACGAACAGTGACGCCCTGGAACAGGCACAGTACGCCGCCCACAGGGACCCAGTATATCAACCGCATGGTCCCGTCCCTGTAAGTTTCCACGCGCCATGGGCATTTCCCGCGAGCGAATTTGGAGGCCTACCGATGCGCAGTGCTCAAGGCAGTGCTCAAGTACTGCCCCCACCTAACCTGCGTCTACCGCAGGGTGCCCGCGTGGTTCCGCCGCCGACACAGCAGCCAGGCTCCGGCGCCTGGGGCTACGTATCCCAGGTTCGCGACGAGGGCGGCGGAGTGCAGAGGGAGGACGACACGCCACGCCGAGGGACTAACAGAGCGGCGGAAGAGCCAAGCGATAGAGCCGTACGGCCAAGAACCACGACACGCCGAGGGACTAACAGAGCGGCGGAGGAGCCGACCGGACAGCCGAGCGACAGGCCCAGACGGGCGAGGACCGGCGAAGCCCGTAAAGGACGCACCCCGGCACTGGATGAATCGCAAGCGCCGCGACCCAACCCCGCAGCAAAAGCGGTCATGGCGGCGGCTGTCGCTGCGGGAGCGGTGAAGCGGGTCGCGGGGCAGGCAGCAAAGAGAGCCGCCGCCAACGCGCCAACGCCCGCAGAGGCCGCGTCTGCCGCTGCTACCGCGGCGATACGAGCGGCAGACGCGGCCTCCGCCATGGTCGCCAGAACCGCAGCGAACACGGTACTGGCGACCAAGCGCAGTGGCAGGAGCGCAACCGCACTAGCGAAGCACACCATCGCAGCTGTTGCCCCGATAGTCAACCGAGTGGTTAGCGAAGCGGTGCAGAGAGGCCGTCGCGCCAGTAGCGCCGCCAAAACCGCAGTCGACAAGACCGTCAAAAACACGAAACTCAAGGTGAAGGCGGCCGCGGAGGCTACAGGGTCAGCCGTCCGGGCTGCATCGAGGGGTCTCGCTCATGCAGCCGACGTCGTGCAGCGAGTGGTCAGACGCACCGCCAACAGGGCTAAAGAGTTAGTGAACAACCCGCAAGAGATACCGGACGCGGGCGATCTCATGCCCGGGCGACGAACTCGGCAAACTGCACCGGGACGCCGCACCGTCGCAAAAGCTGACGAGGCGGAGCAACCGCCCCGCGCACCGGCGCGTTTTTACATCCCGCGTGGTTCACAGGAGATAGACCTCACTAGCGCTCCAAAACGTTTCAGAACAGTGCGCCCCCCGAACCCGAACTACCCGGTGATAGACCTCGAGCGCAAGCGGCAGCCCAACAACTGGCGAGGCATAAGGGAGAACGAGAGGGAACAGTTCGCGGAAAGCGACCGCAAGAAGAGGGCCATGTTCGCATCCATGAACGCCAGGAGGGGGAGAAAGACCGGTGGCAACATGACGCTGCGGAACAAGCTGGAGCTGAGCAGCCCGATACTGCCCTACGACCACCTGGCCAACGACGGCTACTACATCAAGTACTAGTGATATTTTCGCGAATAATACTATAGATGGATCTCCTAGAGAAAAGATCATTGAACAACTTCGACAGGGACGCCCTGCGGCTCCTGGGCCACTTCGAGCTGCAGAGCGGGAGGGCCAAAATCAACGGCTCGGCCCAGTACAAGCACCTGCTCTACCGGAGCGACTACGACGTCATGACGGTCATCCCCCGGACGACCCCGC
>JBBILI010000088.1:0-3705 GCA_037445025.1 Rhodospirillales bacterium | reverse complement strand
ACGACGTGATCAGTGCCACCACGGGTGACCAGATCTATCTCGGCGGGGTCTCCGGCGAGACGATCGACGGCGCCGGCTTCACCGTGCATGCCGGCGGCGGCGGCGCGGTGACGCTGGGCGGCGGCGGGGCGGGCAACGCGACCGACATCGGCGCCGGCGCCGCGATCACGTGGGACCTGCTGATGGGCTCGAACGCGACGTTCTATGGCGATGGCAGCACAGTGAACTCGGCGGGGGCCTCAACCTACAGCGTGAGCGGCTCCAGTGACATCGTGACGGCGGCGGCGGCGGATACGGTCACCGATTCCGGATATTCGCTGCTGGTGAAGATCGGCTTCAGCACCGGAACGTTGTCGCTGGCGTCGTTCGGGGCGGATAGCGCGGGGGTGATCGATCTGCTCGGCGGCGCCGGCGGGTATGGCACGGCCAATGCGGCATGGTCGGCGCTGGTCGATGACGGGCATGGCAACAGCACGCTCGCGCTGGGGGCGTCGGGCTCGGTTCACCTCACGGGGGTGACCAAGGAGATGCTGTCGGCCGCAAGCTTCAGGATCGGGTAGGAAGCAAGCCTTTCTGGGCAGAAGAAAGGAAGGGCTGGTTCAAGTTTGGAAGCGAAGACCTTCGGGTGAACCCAGACCCGCAGGGTCACAGTCCGGCTGTGCTCAGGCACAGGCTGACGGTGGTCGATCTCACGACGACAGCGGTGCGGCTGCAGGATGGCTGAGGGATCAGAGCGATCGCGCGATCCCTTTGCCGCTCCGCCGGCACGATGTCATACCAACGGCCTTGATCGATGACTCTTGCATCGATCAAGGCCGTTGGTATCGCGCGCCGGGTTGGCCGGCGGCGGCGCGCCAAACCAAGACTCAAACCAACGGTCATTCTTTATGACTGTTGGTATCAGACGAGACCAAACGGTATCCGGATCCCAGGCTCAGGTATCGCGCGCAGACCGCGCACGACGGCGCTCAAGCCGGCCGGCATCCGCGGAGCCACACGCATCGCAGCGCACCGCGGGCATGGTCTCGGTCATGGTCGTCTTCCGCGATCGGACGGTTCACGCCGCCGCGTGGCCGGCAAAGACCTGCTCAGCCGGGATCTTGCCCGTCGTCTTATGCAGCTGCCAGTAAGCTTCGGCGATCAGCTCCGGCGCGAAATCGGTCCCCGGCGCGATTGTGCCCGCGATGGTGACGGTGGACACGCGGATGCCGGTATCCGCAAGTTCCTTGTTGAGCGTCAGCGCGAGGCTGCGAACGCCGGCCTTGCCCACCGCCAGGGAGGCAGCAGGGAGCCAGCCGGTCGGATCGATCGCAAGCCCGCCGCCAGTAAGCAGGATCGTGCCCCGTCCGCGTGCCTGCATGCCCGGCAGCACCGCCTGAACGGCAGCGAGCGCACCGCCGACATTCACGCGCGTATCAGCGATCAGTTCTTCGACAGGGACCTGGCTGGGCATGGCATAGGTGGCACGATAGGCGTTGTAGATCAGCACCTCGACCGGACCGAGATCGATCTCAAGCGTCTTGATGACCGAGCCGAGTGCTGCGAAGTCGCCAGCATCGGCAGCCCAAAGCATCAGTCGCTGGCCGCGTGCGGCGATCTTCGCCGCAAGATCGGCCGACTTGTCCGGGTTGCGGGCGACGCCGGCAACAATGTAGCCGCCGGCCGCAAAGCGCTCGGCCAGCGCTGCCGAAAGGCCCGGCCCCATGCCGATCATGACAGCGACGGGATCAGGGGATGGCATGATCATTCTCCTCGATCGTGCGGGTTCAGGCGGTCGTGGCGCGCTCGAGTCCGCCCAGCACCGCGTCCCTGAGTGCGGGATACATGATGAATTCGAACGGCAGATCTACCGCGCCGACAAGGTTGTGGGTGATCCTGCCATTCTTCACGTCCAGACGGTGCATTTCCCGCATCGGCACCAACTGGTGGGTGGCGGCGACACCATAATAGTCCTGGACAAACCCGGCGGTGGCGGTGAACTCGATGAACACCGTGTCGCCCGCCTCGTCGATGCGGTGGACGGTGAAGTCGCGCACCCTCCAAGCCTCGGCAAAGCCCATGAAGACCGCTTTATAGGCGTCCCGCCCAGTGACGGGCGCGGTCGGGCTGAGGCCGGTTTCGACAACGATGTCGTCGGCGACCAGATCGTCGAACACCGCAGCATCGGCCCGGGCGATGCCTTCCCGGATGAAGCGCTCGGCAATGACGCGGGCGGTGGGTTGAGGCATAAGGTGGCTCCTCGCTGGGCTTTCGCGCGGACGATGCGCCGCCCTCCGACATTCCACCAATGACATCTGACTATTCACATCATTCCCGCTAAGAATGACTGCATGCAGAATCTATCCCGCATCGACGTGACCCTTCTCGCCTTGTTCGAGGCGCTTCAGGCCGAGCGCAACCTCACCCGCGCCGCAGGCCGGATCGGCATGGCCCAGCCGTCGGCGAGCAAGGCGCTGGAGCGGCTGCGCGACCTGTTCGCCGATCCGCTGTTCCTGCGCGCGAACGGTGGCATGCGCCCCACGCCCCGGGCGGCCGAACTGGCGCCGCAGGTGAGCGCGGTGCTCGCACAGCTGCGGGCGCTGGTGGCGGACGAGGTGCCGTTCGATCCGGCAACGGCGCGCGGCGAGATCCGCTCCTGCCGTCCTCGCAGGAACCGATGCCATCGCCACTGTGCCCTCCCGCTTTGCGGCCGGCGCCCATGGATGCCGCCAGCACGAACCGCCTCTCGCACTCGCTGGCTGGACCGAGCAACTGCTCTGGCGCGAAGGCGCGGAACGCGACCCCCTGACGGGCTGGGCGCTGAAGCTGATCCACCAGGCCGCGCCGCCGCATGCGGGGCGGCAGGATCGCGTGCCGACAGATCGCGGTGATATCTGCGTTGGATAGGCATGTTCCCCGCTCGACCAGGGGGGCCATGGCCACTCCATGTCTGCCGCGCAGGACCCACCCGCGCACCATCAGGATGATGTCAAGCCGTGTCGACGGGTGCGGCTGCACTGGCCTTGGAGCAATTTGGCTTGAGCTGGACTGACCGTGCCATATCGCTCCGACAGCGACCGTGAACATCCGGGCCGGATGCACCGCGGACCTGAGCCGGAGCTAATCAGGTGTCTCGCCATGGCGTGCGTCGCGCGCATGATCATCGGGCCCTAAACCAATTCGCGCTGCTTTGAGCGCCTGGTACTCCGCTTCAAGCTCCGCAATGAGGGTCAGGTCGTTGGACGGTTCGCCCAGGGTCGGCCCGTCGCCCAATCGCTCGAGCTGGTGACGGATCGCCTTCATCCCATCGTCGATCTGCTGACGCAGCGGCTTATCTGGCTCTGACATGCCCCACCGTAGCGTGTCGCCGCGGACGGGGATAGGCTCGCCGGCGACCCGAGGGATCCGCCACGATGCCGGGCCCGATCTCGGCCATCGATGCACGTCTCACCGACACCAAGGTTCGCGACCGGCAACGCGCCCGCACTGGCGCCTCGAAGCGGAAGCCGACAGGACCGACAAGGCCCAGCTGCCGCGACGGCGCCAGCCGGGCGCGGTCTGACGCAAACACCATCAACCCAGGACGCAGGTCCATCACACCACCACGCTCGGGCTGCCGCCAGACGGGGTGATCGACAGCACCGTGTCGGTCGCCGTCGTCGTGGCCGAGACCGTGCTGCCCGCCGCCAGCGCCGCATGCAGGTTCAGCACGTCACCCTGGGCCGA
>JBBILI010000087.1:0-3952 GCA_037445025.1 Rhodospirillales bacterium | reverse complement strand
GCCAACAATCCCAAGCTCGCCGCCGGTGAGGGTGCCAACAACCCCAAGCTCGCCGCTGGCGAGGGTGCGAACAACCCCAAGCTCGCCGCTGGCGAGGGTGCCAACAACCCCAAGCTTGCCGCTGCGGCCACGCCCTGCCCGTAACCTGAACCCCTCCGGCGTCAGGGCCTGATCAGACCGCGGCGTGTCGAAAGATGCGCCGCGGTCTCTCATATCCGGCCTATGGCGCTCCCAGTCTCGGCCCCTCACCACGTCCATGGAGACCGCCATGCGCCAAACCGTTCTGCGTCTCGCCCGCCCGATCGTGCTCGCCGGCGCGATCGCCGCCTTCCTGATGGCTGGACCGATGCCGGCCCGCGCCGAGACCGCAACGCCACAGCCTGGCCTCGCCGACCTCATCGCCCGGCTGATGCCCAGCGTCGTCGTCATCAATGCCAAGATCATCGATCCGCCGCCGGCCACCAGCATGATGAACGTCGCGGGACAGATGACCAATGACACGCAGCCCGTCACCCACACGCTGTTCGGCTCCGGCTTTGTGATCGATCCGGACGGGCTGATCCTGTCCAACAACCATGTCATCGACGGCGCCTCGGAAATCCACGTCACCTTCGAGGACGGCACCATCGCCAAGGCGGAACTGGTCGGCGCCACCAAGATCGGCGACATCTCGCTGCTGAAGGTCACGCTGAACCACAAGCTCACCGCCGTGCCGTTCGGGGACAGCACGCATCTGCGGGTGGGCGACCCTGTGGTGGCCATCGGCAACCCGCTCGGCTTCGGCGGCACCGTCACCACCGGCGTCATCAGCGCGCTCAACCGCAACATTATGCTGAGCCCGTTCGACGACTTCATCCAGACCGACGCCGCCATCAACCACGGCAATTCCGGCGGCCCGCTGTTCAATCTCAACGGCGAGGTGATCGGCGTGAACACCGCCATCATCTCGCCCGGCCAGGATGGCGGCTCGGTCGGCCTCGGCTTCGCCATTCCCTCCTACAACGCCAGGTTCGTGGCCGAGCAGCTCACCAAGTACGGCCGCGTCCGCGCCGGCTATATCGGCGTCGAGGGGCAGGACGTCACGGCCGAGATCGCCAGGGCCGCCGGCCTGCCGGAAGCCCGCCTGGCCGATATGAACGGGCGGCCGTCGCTGGGCGTGATCATCACCGACGTACCGGAAGGCTCGTCCGGCAAGGCCGCCGGCCTGCTCGAAGGTGACATCGTGCAGTCTGTCGCAGGCGTCGGCGTGGGCGACCTGCGCGGCTTCGCCAGGCTGCTGGCGGTTCAGCCGCTGGAGCAGCCGACCACGCTCACCGTGTGGCGCGGCAAGGCGGAGATCGTGCTGCATCCGGTGGTGCAGGAATGGCTCAGCGGCGAACAGATCGACCAGGCCGCCGTCTCGCACACGCTGGCCCATCACGCCGGCAGCATGGATCTCGGGCTCAAGCTGGAACCGCTTACGGCCGCGGCGCGCCAGGCCAACAAGCTGCCACCGGGCAGCCCCGGCATCCTGGTTGCCTCCGTGGCACCGTTCAGCGTGGCCAGCGATCGCGGCCTCAAGGCGGGAGAGGTGATCCTCAAGGTGCAGGACGAGGATGTGACCAGACCTGAGCAGTTGCTGGGCCAGGTGGGAACCATGATGCACTCGGCCAAGGACCTCGTGCTGCTTCTCGTCCATGGCCCCTCTGGCCAACGCTGGGTGCCCCTGCCGCTGGTGCATCCCTGAGGGCTGCCTGAAGGCGAGGCTGGCCGGGCGCGCTGCCCCCGCCTTCCTTGCTTTCACCTCCCGCCCAGGGTTCATCAGCAGACGCGGCGGGCTTTGGGAGGTTGCGAGTCGGGGTATGACGGTTGCGATTGAGATGGGGTCTGCCCTGTCGGGCGAGCCGGTGACGTTGGATTTGGAGGAGCTGCTGGCGACCCGCCTGCTGGTGCAGGGCAACTCCGGCTCCGGCAAGTCGCATCTGCTGCGCCGGCTGCTGGAGCAGAGCGCGCCCTGGGTGCAGCAGACGATCATCGATCCGGAGGGGGATTTCGTCACCCTGGCCGAGCGCTTCGGCCATCTGGTGATCGATGCCGAGCTGCACAACGAGCAGTCCCTGCAGCTGGCGGGCGAGCGGGCGCGCATCCATCGCGTCTCGACCGTGCTTGATCTGGAGGGGCTGGACGCGGAGGGACAGCTGCGCCGGGCGGCGGCGTTCCTCGGCGGGATGTTCGAGGTGGAGCGCGACCACTGGTATCCCATGCTGGTGGTGGTGGACGAGGCGCAGCTGTTCGCCCCTGCCGTGGCCGGCGACGGGTCGGACGAGGCGCGCAAGCTGTCGCTGGGCGCCATGACCAACCTGATGTGCCGTGGCCGCAAACGTGGCCTGGCCGGCGTGATCGCCACCCAACGCCTGGCCAAGCTGGCCAAGAACGTGGCGGCCGAGGCCTCGAACTTTCTGATGGGCCGCACGTTTCTCGATATCGACATGGCGCGCGCCGCCGATCTGCTGGGCATGGAGCGCAGGCAGGCCGAGGCGTTCCGCGATCTGGAGCGCGGCCAGTTCATGGCGCTGGGCCCGGCCTTGTCGCGTCGGCCGCTCGGGCTGCGGATCGGGCCCACGCAGACCCAGCCTCGCAACGTGCTGCAACGGCTGACGCCGCTGCCCTCGGCGCCCTTGGAGGACGCGCGCGCCGTGATCCTGGCCGCCCCACCGCCGGAAGCGGCCAGGGCGCCGCGGCGTGCGCCGCAGACCCCGGCGCCGGATCTGCTGAGCCAGCTCATGGCGGCCAAGCCTTTGACGGCGGATCGCGGGGCGGATGCGGTGGAGCAGAGCCGGGATCTCGCCGAGCTGGCCGAGCAGCGGGTGCGGCTGGACCATATTCTGCGTCTGATCCTGGCGGACCCCGAAGCGGGGTTCCGCTCGGTCGGCGTGCTCTATCAGGATTTTCTGGTGCGCTGCCGGATCGAGGGATTGGGCACCGGCGTGCCCGATCTCGGCGCGTTCCGCCGCATGCTGACCCGTGCGCGGGCCGGCATCGGCGAGGGCATCGCCGAGGACGCGCCGTGGCAGGACGTCATGGCCCGCGCCGCGACACTTCCGGAGGACATGCAGGGCATCTTTCTCATGATCGCCCGGGCGGCGCGGCAGGGGCTGCCATGCCCGAGCGATTCGGCGATCGCGCGCGCCTACGGCACCCGTTCGCTGGGGCGGGCGAGGCGGGTGCTGACGTATATCGAGGAGCAGGGGCTGATCGTGTGCCAGCTGGATGGCGCGGGGCGCAGGATTGTGACGCTGGTGGAGCTGGCCTGGGCGACGGCGCCGGAGGATCCAGGCAAGGAAGCGGTTCTTTTTTGAAAAAAAGAACCAAAAAAAGCTTCTTTATCGGCTGGCGCCCCAATCCGGAGAGAGGTCCGCTCAAACGAATGAAAGTCTTTTTGCTTCTTTTTCTTCAGAAAAAGAAGACACTTATACCAACGGTCATAAAGAATGACCGTTGGTTTGAATCTTGGTTTGGCGCGCCGCCGCCGGCCAACCCGGCGCGCGATACCAACGGCCTTGATCGATGGAAGAGTCATCGATCAAGGCCGTTGGTATTACTTCCGCGGCGCCGCAAACGGCTGCTCGAGCCCATCCACCGGAATATTCCGCCCATTGATCCAGTGCGACCGCGGCGAGGCCATGAAGGTGACGACATCCGCCACCTCCTCGACATGGCCGAGCCGTCCCATGGGGAAGCCGTTGGCGATTTATACCAACTCTCACTGATCAGAACCGATGCGCCCAATCGCGCATGCCGATAGACATGATGCGCCAGGGCTGATCGGTGAGTTTGTTCCAAGCCTCGCAGCAATGATCGAGGATGGCGTCGTAGGTATCGAAGACTCGATTGGACAGCCAGTTGTCGCGCATGAACTGCCAGACGTTTTCGACCGGATTGAGTTCCGGGCACTTGGGCGGCAGCGGCAGGA
>JBBILI010000086.1:0-4348 GCA_037445025.1 Rhodospirillales bacterium | reverse complement strand
TATCGCGATGGCCGCTTCGTGAATTCCAGGCACGGGCACCGCGTCACGTGGGCTATCTTCAACACGACGCTCCTCCAGTCGAGCAAGCATCACGGTCAGGCCTTCTTCAAGGCCACCGATCGACAGGCGTTGACGAAGGCCGAACTCCGCGGTCTGGTAGAGTCGCACGACGATCTCGTACGAGAGATGGCAACCTTCGGCTCCGAAATCCCAACGACGCCTATGTTCTGGAAGCGCCAGACTCGCGAGCTGGAGTGGATCGTTCGTCACATGTCTTGGTGCCCGCCATGGGTCCTCCCTGCCGACCGAGACGCAGCTTCTGTCCCTGAGTCGGCTGCTCCTGCGGCTTCGGTGCCCGAGGCGACTTGCAAGTCCGATGTTGCGTCTGCCGACACGCCGACTACGCCGACCGCGGCTCGCGTCTGGTCGAGCGTACCGCAGAGGCCGAGCCAGCGAGACGCCTACGGTTACGGCCGGATCCCTGCGTTCTGGTTCACCCTGAATTGTCCGTACAATTACCTCTACGAGATCCATCGCTTTCAGGGGCGTGACGACTGCTTCCATCCGACGAGCCCAGAGGCGAGGCGGTTGCGGTTTCAGTGGTGCCTCGACAATGCCGATTTGGTCTGCTTCCTTCACGTGCTCCGCGTGGAGCTTCTGGTTCGCCTGCTCATGCCTGCCATCGTGCCGCATCGTCCGGAGCAACCCTTCCACTATTGGGTCCGCTTCGAGGAGGGCGCCGGTGGGAACCCCCACGCGCATGGCCTGAATTATGCCGCCGGCAACCCCTCGCTTTCGGGCGTGCGCCGCGACATGTGCTCCGCTGATCGCAGCGAGCCTCCGGCCGGCGACTCCGCGGACGCTCTCGCTGACACCGCCGCCGATCTGGCGCGCTACTTCGAGCGGCTCTCCTGCGAGTGGCACCCCGCCAAGGACCCCGCAGGCGACCAGCTGTACGATTTCGTCATCGAGAACATCAGCGACCCTGACGGCGGACGCCCGCAGACGGTCTGTCTCAGGAGCCTCCTCGAGCGCGTTCTGGCGGACGCGGCTCCGGATCTCACGCCGCTCAAGAAACTCTTGGTCGCTTTGGTCGAGGACGGACAGCGTCACACGATGCATGGGCACGGCCCCCCCACTCGCGGGGTCCACCCTTGCGCTCGCACTGGCGTCCACCGCGATCGGCCCTCCGATGTTGTTTGTCGCTACATGTATCCGAAGCGCCTGGTCAGCGTCGCCGAGGCAGGAGCCGGTATAGTCGCCGCCGATCCCTTCCGGGCGGGCTTGTATAACTTGTTGCTGGCGCGGAACGATCCGCTCATCAACAACTTTGAGACGCACTTGCTTCTCGCAAACCTGGGCAATGTCGACTGGCGCCCCCTGATCAACCTTTGGTCCGTGCTGGAGTACCTTACGAAGTACACGGCTAAGTCCGGGAAATCGTCGAAGCAGCTGGCGACCCTCTTCGACAACGTACTCTCGGACGTCTGCCAGTTCGAGAAGGAGGACGGGCACAACGACCTCTGGCGTCGAACGATTATGAAATTCTATAACCGCGTGCTCGGTGACCGAGACTACACGCTCTTCGAGGTCGTGCGCTACGGCCTGCGGCTGCCCCCCGTGCTCTCCAGCTTCGGGGACGTCCATAGCGTCAGCATCTCCACGTATCGCAGCCTGCAGAGCGCGGCCTCCATCTCGCGCGTCAGCGAGAGCGAGTCCGTGCTGCGGATGAACAAGGTCGACGTGTTCAATCGACGCGACGCGCTGACGCTGCCGCAGACCATCCGCCGGGCGGACCTCGCCGGGCTCTCCTTCTATGCTTTCTGGCGGCAGTTCTACCACATGCACGACCGCCTGCATCGCCGCCAGGTAGAGCGGGTGATCTCGCTAACTGGAACGGGGTTCCCGAGCTTTGCGCTGCGTGCGCATGCCGAACATGACTTCTACGCGCGACAGACGCTCTACGCCTACATGCCGTGTGAGGGTCTCCGCGGTCTCGACTTCATCGACGAGATTGTCGCACGCGAGTTCCACGGATCCTGGCCGGACGCGCTGCGCGCCTTCATCGAGGACCCCCTTAACAAGTGGTGCCCGCCTTGGATCCGCAACAACTACCTCATCGTCAATGACCGCGCGGAAGAGCCCGAGACGACCAGCGCTGCAGCGGAAGAGCACGCCGCAGGTGCTGCTACCGAAATGCCTTCTGTTGCTCCTCCCGCGACGGCTGCATGCCCCGATTCTGTTGTCTCGGACGCAGGCGATCGTCAGCGCGAACGCAAGGTTCGTTTCGTCTTCGAGGACGATGGCGAGCCCCCCGTCGACCGCGCCGAGGAGGCGGCGACGACTTTGGATCCTTGGACGCGACCGCGTGAGCCCTGGCAGCGGCACAGCGAACTTGGGCCCAATCTCAACCCGCTCGGGTCCCACGGGTCGAGCCAGCCGTGGATGCCGCAGGTGAACCCTCCCGAAGTTTCGTGGGACACGCGATGGCTCGATGTCGACGTCGCCGAACTCCGTCGGCTCCTCGAGCAGCGACGCAGCACAGACGTCGAGTACGACCGCCCGGACCTGCGCAAGGAGGAGTTGCGCGACGACTTCCAGCGCCTCTTCGTCGAGATCTTGCTCGCTCACGTGCGAGAGGTACTCGACGCAAGCGGTTCGGAGACAAGCGCTGTGCAGCCTCCTGCGCTGCGACTTCTCCTTCTCGGCACTGCCGGTACCGGCAAGAGCACCGCCGTCCAGACGTTTCTCCAGGAGTTGAAGTGTCTCCTGCGCGCTCGCGGGTGGCCCGGCCACTTTTGCAAGGTCGCCGCGCCGACGGGCTGCGCTGCCTTCAACCTCCGCTTCGGGGCGACCACGCTGCACCGGCTCTTTTGTATGCTCAACCCGTACAGGTGGCGCGAACTCCGAGAGGACAGCCGGGAACTGGTGGCATTTCAAGAGAGAATGCGTCATGTGCGACTTCTGATCTTCGACGAGTTCAGCATGATCGGCAAGCAGATGATGGGGAAGATCTCCTCGCGCTGTCGCCAGGCGAAGGATGCGGCCAGCAACCCGCGCGATGACGATCTCGGCGGCATGTCCTGCATTTGTGTCGGCGACCCCGCCCAGTGCCCTCCAATCCGCGACGAACCCTGCTTTGACTCGGACCTCCACCGCGACACTCGGACCGAGCCGGACGCCACAAGAGTCAAGATGTCGAACCGAGGGAAACTCGTCTACGAAGCCTTCGACGACGTCATCGTTCTGCAGCATTGCCATAGGGTCCACCAGCGAGCCGATGCAAGCACTCAAGAGGACTTGGCCTACAACGAGCGCGGGCGTCGGTTCCTCCAGGTGATGAACCGCCTGCGGGACTGCGCCTGGACGGAAGAGGATTACTACTGGCTCTGCCGCCGTAAGCTCGGCCAGCTCACTCTCGACGAAAAGGCGTCCTTCGCCGAAGCTCCGACCATCATGGAGTTCCGAAAAGAACGCGAGGACGACGCCGGAGAGGCCAGTTGCGAGGCGTACAACAGGCGTCTGCTGTATCTCCTCGCGAAGGACTCCGAGACTCCGGTCGCGCGTTTCAATGCAATGTATGAGGGAGTTTCCGTCGAGGACGGCGCCGCGCTCGCCGACGATGCGTTCCGTGGCCTCCCGCATATCCTTGAGCTTTGCGAGGGTGCACCGGTGATCCTTACCGAAAACGTGTGGGTGCCCGCAGGCCTCATGAACGGCACTCGCGGAACGCTCCGCGCCATCGTCTATCGTCGTGGCTGCCGACCCGATCACCACGATCCGAATGCGCGCCTCCCGGCAGTGCTCCTCGTGGAGTGCCCTGGCTTCGTCGGCGAGCCTTTCTTCGACGTCCGTCAGTTCCCTGAACGACGGAACTGGATTCCCTTGTTCCCACGACGTGCGGAAGCCGAGTCCGAGAACAGCGTCGCCCGGACGCAGCTCTCCGTCGTCTTGGGTTGGGCGCTCACGCCATGGAAAGCCCAGGGTATGTCTCTGGAGAAGGTCGTCGTGAAGCTCGGAGCCGCAGCCGCGAGGCCCGGCGTCGCCTTCGTGGCGCTCACCCGTGCCCGCCACCCGGATGGCCTCGCGCTAGACGACTCTTTCCCTGTGATGTCTACATTTCAGAAGCAGCTCCGTCATCGCAGCTTCGAGAAGCGGCAGATCTTCGAGAAGTTCGCCCGCGCTAAGTTCTCTGGCACGATCCGTCGCTACATGCGTGACTCGGCGATGTACGCTTCGGAGCTCGTCTGGACAGCAAGCGATGCCGGCGTTGCTGCTGCGATTCTCCGCTTCTTGCGACGCGCTCCGCTCACGGCGGACGACGACGTGCCCGAGCGCTGCATCGCGG
>JBBILI010000085.1:0-4807 GCA_037445025.1 Rhodospirillales bacterium | reverse complement strand
CAGGGGCTCGGCCCCCTCGTGCGAAGCACGTGCTTCGCACGATGCGGGTCTGGGCGGAGCCCAGCGCTTGCTTGCTTCACCCGATCATCGCGCCCCGCGCTACTCCGCGGCCATGGCGTAGGCTTCGAGAGGGGCGCAGGTGCAGGCGAGGTTGCGGTCGCCGTAGACGTTGTCGACGCGTTTCACTGGCGGCCAGTATTTCTGCGCGGTCGGGATCGGGAAGGCGGCCTGGGCGCGGGAGTAGGGGTGTGTCCAGGTTTCCGCCGTCACCTCGGCTGCGGTGTGCGGTGCGTTTTTCAGCACGTTGTCCGTGCGGTCCATACGCCCCGCGGCGATTTCGGCGATTTCGGCGCGGATCTGGATCATGGCGTTGCAGAACCGGTCGAGCTCCGCCTTTGTCTCGCTTTCCGTCGGCTCGATCATCAGCGTGCCGGTGACCGGCCAGGACATGGTGGGCGCGTGGTAGCCGTAATCCTGCAGGCGCTTGGCAATGTCTTCCACCATCACGCCGGCTTCCGCCTGAAACGGCCGGCAGTCGATGATGCATTCATGCGCCACCATGCCGTTCTTGCCGGTGTAGAGGATCGGGTAGTGCGGCCGCAGCCGGGCTGCGATGTAGTTGGCGTTGAGAATCGCCACTTCGGTGGCCCGGGTGAGCCCGGCCGCTCCCATCATGCGGATATAGGCGTAGGTGATCGGCAGGATCAGTGCGCTGCCATAGGGTGCGGCCGAGACGGGGCCGTAGCCGGTGGCGGGCCCGCAATCGGCCCGGCCGGGATGGTTGGGCAGATGCGGCAGCAGGTGGGCGGCCACCCCGATCGGCCCCACACCCGGCCCGCCGCCGCCGTGCGGGATGCAGAAGGTTTTGTGCAGGTTGAGGTGACACACATCCGCGCCGATCTGCCCCGGGCTGGTGAGGCCCACCTGCGCGTTCATGTTGGCGCCGTCCATATACACCTGCCCGCCATGGCTGTGGATCAGCTGGCAGATGTCGCGGATCGGCTCCTCGAACACGCCGTGGGTGCTGGGGTAGGTGATCATCAGCGCGGCGAGGTTGGCGGAGTGCTGCTCGGCTTTGGCGCGCAGGTCGTCTATGTCGACATTGCCGTCGCGGTCGCAGGCGGTCACCACCACCTGGTAGCCGGCCATGGTGGCGGAGGCCGGGTTGGTGCCGTGGGCGGAGCTGGGGATGAGGCAGATGGTGCGGTGCCCCTCGCCGCGCGCCTCGTGCCAGGCGCGGATGGCGAGCAGCCCGGCATATTCGCCCTGGCTGCCGGCATTGGGCTGCAGCGACACGCCGGCAAAGCCGGTCGCCTCCATCAGCCAGCCGCTCAGCGTGTCGATCAGCGTTTTGTAGCCCTGGGTCTGATCCTCCGGCGCGAAGGGGTGGATGTCGGCGAAGCCGGGCAGGGTGATCGGGATCATCTCCGCCGTGGCGTTGAGCTTCATGGTGCAGGAGCCCAGCGGGATCATGGAGCGGTTGAGTGCCACATCCCGATCTTCCAGGCGCTTGAGGTAGCGCAGCATCTCGTGCTCGGCGTGGTAGGCGCTGAACACCGCGGCCTGCAGGAACGCGCTGGTGCGGGCGAGGGGGGCGGGAATCGAGGCCAGCGCCGCATCGAGCGTGCCGCCCAGCAGTTCGGCCAGCCGGACCAGTTCGTCGCGCGTCACCGTCTCGTCAAGCGCGATGGCCACGGTGGTGGCATCGACCGCGCGGAAGTTGAACCCGGCCTCGCGTGCCGCCTGCAGCAGCGTGGCGGCACGATCGCCGGCCGCTAGGCACAGCGTGTCGAAGAAGTCGGCGTGGATCACATGATAGCCGCCCGCCGCCGCCGCCGCCGCCAGCAGCCGTGCCTGCAGGTTCACCCGCCGGGCAATCCGCGTGAGGCCCTGCGGCCCGTGCCACGTCGCATAGAACCCGGCGATCACCGCCAGCAGCACCTGCGCCGTACAAATGTTCGACGTCGCCTTCTCCCGGCGGATATGCTGCTCGCGCGTCTGCAGCGCTAGCCGCATGGCCGGCGCCCCGGCCGCATCCTGGCTCACCCCGATCAGGCGGCCGGGCATGGAGCGCTTGAACGCGTCCGACGTTGCGAAATACCCGGCATGCGGCCCGCCGAACCCCATCGGCACGCCAAAGCGCTGGGCGGAGCCGACAACGACGTCCGCCCCCATCTCGCCCGGCGGCTTGAGCAAGGCGAGGCTCAGCAGATCGGCCGCCACGATCGCCAGCGCCTTGCAGCCATGCGCCGCGGCGATCTCGGCGGTGAGGTCACGCACCGCGCCGGTCGTGCCGGGATACTGCAGCACCACGGCGAAGGGAGCGGCCGCCGCAATCGCCGCGGTGTCGCCCGGGGCGAAATCGACCAACTTGAACCCAAGCGGCCAGGCGCGGGTGGCTAGCACCGCACGGGTCTGCGGATGCAGATCGGCCGCCACCGCGATCACGCTCGACTTCGCCTTCGCCACGCCATGCGCCATATGCACCGCCTCGGCGGCCGCGGTGGCCTCATCCAGCAGCGAGGCATTGGCGATGGCCATGCCGGTGAGATCGCAGATCATCGTCTGGAAGTTGATCAGCGCCTCGAGCCGCCCCTGCGCGATCTCGGCCTGATACGGCGTGTAGGCCGTGTACCAGCCCGGATTCTCCAGCACGTTGCGCAGAATCACCGGCGGCGTGTGGGTGCCGTGATAGCCCTGGCCGATCAACGATTTCAGCCGGACGTTGCGCCCGGCGAGATCACGCAGCTCGGCAATCGCCGCCGCCTCGTCGATCGCCGGCGGCAGTGCCATTTCGTGCTGGATGCGGATCGCCCCCGGCACGGTCTTGGCCGCCAGATCCTCCAAGGTCACCGCGCCGACTGCCGTCAGCATGGCGGCGATCTCCGCCTCGGACGGCGCCACATGGCGGGCGACAAAGCTGTCGGCGGCTTCGAGGGCTGCGAGTTCGTCGAGCGCGTTCATCATTCGGCATCCACCAGCGCGGCATAGGCGGCCTCGTCCAGCAGGGCGTCGAATTCGGCGGCGTCGGCCAGCGTCATCTTGAAGAACCAGCCTGCCGTCTCCGGCTCCCGGTTCACCAGGGCGGGATCATCCACAATCGCGCTGTTCACCTCGGTGATGTGGCCGGCCAGCGGCGCATACACGTCCGACGCCGCCTTCACACTCTCCACCACCGCGATCGTCTCGCCGGACGCGATCTCCCGCCCCGGCTCCGGCAGATCGACGAACACCAGATCGCCCAACGCCTCCTGCGCGTGGTTGGTGATGCCCACGGTTGCGACGTCGCCCTCGAGACGCACCCACTCATGATCCTTGGTATAACGGGTCTGGCTCATCGATCGGTTCCTTCAGCGGACATAGCGGTGGGGGACGAAAGGCATCGGCGCAATGCGGGCCGGCAGGGGCTTGCCGCGCACCGTCAGCAAAATCGGCGTGCCGTCGCCGGCATGGGCGGCGGCCACATACCCCATGGCGATCGGCGCCCCGAGGCTCGGTCCGAACCCGCCGGAGGTGACGGTGCCGATGGCGGTGCCGGCGAGGTCGGTGATCTCGGTGCCGGCCCGGGCGGGCGCCCGCCCCTCCGGCAGAATGCCCACCCGGCGCAGCGCCGGGCCGCGGTCGAGCTGGTCGCGCATCACCGCACCGCCGGCAAAATCCCACGTCATCTTGCGGCGTTTGTTGATGGCAAAGGTCAACCCCGCCTCGATCGGCGAGGTCTCGGTGTCAATGTCGTTGCCATAGAGCGGCAGCCCGGCCTCCAGGCGCAGACTGTCGCGCGCGCCAAGCCCGATCGGCGCCACCTCCGGCTCGGCCAGCAGACGCCGCGCGAACGACGCGGCCGTGGCGTCAGGCACAGAGATCTCCACGCCATCCTCGCCGGTGTAGCCCGAGCGCGACACACGCACCGACCCCACATCCGCAACCTCGAAATCCCGCACATCCATGAACGCCATGGACGTCACCCCCGGCGCGAACCGGGCGAACACCGCAACCGAAGCCGGCCCCTGCAACGCCAGCAAGGCCCGATCCTCGTGCCGCGCCAGCGTCACCCCTTCGGGCATATGCGCCGCCAAATGGGCGAAATCCGCGTCCTTGCACGCCGCGTTGACGACCAGGAACAGCTCCTCCGCCCCGATCCGCGCCACCATGAAATCATCCACAATCCCGCCCGACGGCGTGGTGAACAGCGAATACCGCTGCCGCCCCGGCTTCAGCCCCGCCACATCCGTGGGCACCAGAGCCTCCAACGCCGCCACACAGCCCGGCCCCGACAACGTCGCCTGGCCCATATGCGACACATCGAACAGCCCGGCCTGCGCCCGACAATGCAGATGCTCGGCCATGATCCCGGCGGGATACTGCACCGGCATCGCATACCCCGCGAACGGCACCATCCGCCCGCCCAGCTCACGGTGCAACGCATCCAACGGCGTGGTCTTCAAGATATCAGACACAGGGAAACACTCCGAACACAGGCCCGCCCCGCCGCAGGATGCGACAAGATTGGCCCCCCTCTGTCACGGAACCTGAGAGATTCACCACGCCGAAACCCGGCCCAGCTTACTCCGTCGGTGCAACCCCACACGCGAGGTCAGCTTTCCAGAGGTTCTTTTTCCCTGCACGGTCCTGGATACCTGAGCGTTTCCGGGGACCGGTTGCGCCTTCGGTGGCAGGCAAAGCCCGCTCTCTCCCGCACGAGATGGTTCGAACCCGCCCTACATGACCGATCCCGTCGGGATGTTCAACTCGTGCCGGTGGTGGGGGAGGGAGAAAGTGAGGAAGGGGGGGGGGGGGGGGGGGGGGG
>JBBILI010000084.1:0-4982 GCA_037445025.1 Rhodospirillales bacterium | reverse complement strand
GCGCTCGGGTCGTTGGTGGGGCCGGGGTTCGGGTGGGGCGGCAGTTTGGGTGGTTGTTGCCGCTGGTTCCGGTGCATGCGGCAGGGTTTGCAGCGCAGTTGCGGGGGGTGCTGGCGGATCCTGAGATGACGGCGCTGCTGGCCTCGGTGCCGCAGGCGCGGCGGGTTCTGGCGCCGGTTTGTCGGATGTTGGCGTTGGAGCCGGCTTTGTTGGGGGTGGTTCCGGCTGCGTTGGTTTCGGCTGCGTTGGTTCCGGCTGGGGCGGTGGAGAAGGCTCCGGTGGTGAAGGCGGTTCGGCTGCGGGTGAAGCCGGAGCCGTTTCGGATTCCGTTGCCGCGGGGGGTGCTTGCGGCCGCGCGAAGACAGGGGTTTGGGAGAATTCGGTGAGGGGGCGGGTGGACGCTGGTGCATATTGTTACGTATTAGCAATATATATGCCTTTTGTGGGGTGATGGTGGGTTGCCGAAGCGCAACCCACCCCACGGGTTCAGCTGCTTTTGACGATGCAGGATTCCAGGGCGGCGGTGATTTCACGCCAGGAGAGGGCGCCGATTTCGGCGATCAGGACGAGCTGGGCGCTTGGGGCTTCGGCGGGTTGGGGGCCGGCGGGGGCGAGGGTGGCGCGGCCGCCGGCGAGTTGGAAGAGGAGGCGGCGGCCGGGGTGTTCGGCGGGTTCGAACAGGCCTTTGGCGCGGGCGAGCCTGGGGGCCAGGCTTGTGATGGCCTGTTGCAGGCGGGGCAGGGAGATTGGGTGGTCGGAGGTCCAGCTCAGGCTTTCGAATCTTTCGGAGATCGGGCGGCGGCGGCCGGGGGGGCGGGGGAGGGGGGTGCGGTCCGGGTCTGCGGGGAAGAGCAGGGGGAGCGGGATCTGGCCGTTTGGCGCGTCGAGCAGGACGGCGGTGGGGCGGCTTGCGGCGATGGCGGCGCGGAGCCGGATGGCGGATGGGGCGTCGGTCAGGTCCTGCTTGGTGAGGGCTACCATGTCGGCGGTGGCGAGCTGGGCGCGCAGGAGGGGGTCGTCGAGCGAGGCCAGGGGGGCTGCGGCGTCGATGACGCAGAGGATGGTCTCCAGCGGGGCGGATTTGAAGATGACGGGGTCCATCAGGTTGCGGACGATGTCGGCGGGATCGGCGATGCCGCTGGATTCGATGATGATGGCGTCAGGGCGGGGGGTGCGGCGGAGCAGGGTGGCGAGGGTGCGCAGGAGGTCGCCCTCCAGGGTGCAGCAGATGCAGCCGTTGGCGAGGCTGATGACGCCGTCGGTGGCGCCTTCGATCAGGGCGGCATCGATGTTGATGGCGCCGAAATCGTTTACCACGGCTGCGATGCGCAGGCCGGCGGCGTTGGCCAGGAGATGGTTCACCACCGTGGTCTTGCCGGCGCCGAGGAAGCCGGTGACCAGGAGGATGGGAACTGTCACGCTTCAGCCGCCGGCGACCGGCCTTCGCACCGGCTTGCCGGGGCGGGCGGCGATGTCGAGCACGCCGTTGGTGACGAGGGGGACGCCGCTGACCAGGAGGTGCTTCACGCCTTCGGCCGGGTGGTTCATGGCGGTGAATTCGGCGCGGTCGGTGAGGGTTTCAAAGTCGAACACCACCACATCTGCGTCCGCACCTGGCTGCAGGCGGCCTTTGGCGGCCATGGCGGGGGTGCTGGGGGCCAGGATATCGGCCGGAATCTGGGTGCACTTCGCCACACCCTCCAGCAGCGAGACCGCCTGCCGTTCGCGTACCCAGTGGCGCAGGAAGCGGGTGAAGGTGCCGGCCGAACGCGGGTGGGAGGTTGCTTCCTCCGGCAGCGGCCAGGCGTCGCCGGTGTAGACCGAACCGTCCGACAGGGACCACGGCATCGCATCCGAGGCGATCGCGCCGCCGGGATACAGCACCGACAGATCGAGCAGGTGGCGGTGATGGGGGTTGGTCTCAGTGTCGAGGATATGCCAGAGCACCAGTGTCGATGGTTCCTCGGCCTGCGCGGTCAGCAGTTCCGCGCGCGAGTGGAAGCGCCGGCCGTCGGTGACGCGCTGCACCGAATCATAGCCGAGCCCGTTGCGGGCCTCGAACTCCGGATCGCTGAAGAACGCCGCCGCCAGGACGGTGGAGCCGGTGCCGTAGGGATAGGCCTCCACCGTGATCGGCAGTCCCTGCGCCTGCGCCTTGGCGATCAGCACGGCGCAGCGTTCCACGTCGGTCTTGCTGGAGCTGTTGAAGTGGCAGATGTGCATGTGGGCGCCGGTGGCGCCGGCATAGCCGATGAGCCTTATATAGGCCTCGGCCGCGCTTTCCGGATCGATGCGCGACATGTAGGCGATGTGGGTGAAGGTGGGCACGGCGTGCGCGAACGCCAGCTGACACACCGCGGTGAGTTCCTGCACGCCGGCGCCGGGCGCATAGGCGTTGAGAATGCCGATGCCGAGGCCGCCTTCGTTCAGCCCGCGGGCGATGCGGTCCAGAATGCCGGCGACTTCCGTCTCGCTGGCGACGTTTTCGACCCAGCGCCGGTCGCGCATGGCGCGGCCGAAGGATTCCAGCGAGGATTCCTCGTTCGAGCCGGTCATGGCGCCGATGCGCGCGAACGCCCAGTTGGTGGATGCGCCGTAGTTCAGCACCCGCCCCTGCGCTGCCTGGCGCTGATACCAGGACGCGACCGGCATCACGCCGGCTTCCAGGTCGAGCGAGGTGGTCACGCCGTCAAAGGCCTGCATCCGATCGGCTGGAATCGACTGCCCGTGCGCGTGCAGGTCGATGAATCCCGGTGCGACCACCAGGCCCGCCGCATCGATCACCCGCTCTGCGCCCCCCAGATTGGTGCCGACGGCGGCAACGCGCCCGTCCAGCAATGCCACATCGGCGATGGCGTCCATTCCGCTGGCAGGATCCACCACCCGCCCGCCCCTGATCACCACGCCACCCATGTCATCGCTCCGCATGCCAGAAACCCCGCCCTGCCGGTGGCAGGACGTTGCATCAGTAAAGGCAGATTCCGGGGCGCCGGCAATGAAGGAACTGCAGCTTGGATCTTTCACGAAACCCGCAGCACGCCGAACACCATGCCGCGCCGCGGCCCTGCGGGAGTTGCCGCTTGCAACCTGCGCCGTCGCTCGCATTCGGTCTTGAGTGCGGCGGGATGCGCCTTCCATCATTGGGCGTGGATGACGGCTGTCATTTCACCGCCTCGACAGCCCGGCCGCGCGCCGGCCCGCAAATCAAGAACACCCCAAGGTGAGGACAGTAAGATGACACCGCACCCTGAGACTCTCGCCCTGCACGCCGGCTGGCGCCGCGACCCCGCCACGCATGCGGTGGCGGTGCCGATCTACCAAACGTCGTCCTACCAGTTCGACGACACGGCCCAGGCCTCGCGCCTGTTCGGCCTGGAGGAACTCGGCAACATCTACACCCGCATCATGAACCCGACGACGGATGTGCTGGAGCAGCGCATCGCCGCGCTCGAAGGCGGCGCAGCGTCCCTCGCCGTGGCGTCGGGCCAGGCCGCGTCTGCTTACGCCGTGCAGAATCTCGCCCATGCCGGTGACAACATCGTCAGCTCCACCGATCTCTACGGCGGCACCTGGAACCTGTTCGCCAACACGCTGAAGGACCAGGGTATCGAGGTCCGGTTCGTTGACCCCGCCGACCCGGAGAACTTTCGCCGCGCCACTGACGACCGCACCCGGGCCTACTACGCCGAGACCCTGCCCAACCCGAAGCTTGAAGTCTTTCCCATCGCCGAGGTCGCCGCCATTGGCCGCCCCCTTGGCATTCCCTTGATCGTCGACAATACCGCAGCCCCCCTGCTGGTCCGTCCGTTCGACCATGGTGCTGCCGTCATTGTGCATTCGCTGACCAAGTATCTCGGCGGCCCCGGCACTTCGATTGGCGGCATCCTTGTCGATGGGGGCAATTTTGATTGGGCGGCTCACCCGGCCCGCCAGCCGGCCCTGCATCGGCCTGACCCGTCCTACCACGGCGCCGTCTGGGTCGATGCCGCAAAGCCGCTTGGACCAATTGCCTACATTCTGAAGGCGCGTGTCACCTTGCTGCGCGACCTTGGCGCAGCGCTTAGTCCGTTTAACGCGTTCCTTACCATCCAGGGTGTCGAGACGCTGCCGCTGCGCATTCGTGAGCACAGTCGCAACGCCGCCGCAGTGGCCAATTTCCTGGCCTCTCGCCCTGACGTCAGCCGCGTCATCCACCCCGGCCACCACAAGGGCGAAGCCGCCGCGCGCACCGCAAAATATCTCGCAAAGGGGCAGGGCGGGCTGGTCGGCTTCGAGCTCGCGGGTGGTATCGACTCCGGCCGCCGCTTTATCGACGCGTTGAAACTGTTCTATCATGTTGCCAATATTGGTGATGCTCGCAGCCTGGCCATTCACCCAGCCAGCACCACTCACTCCCAGCTCACCGCAGAGGAGCAGCGTCAGACCGGCGTTTCACCTGGTTATGTCCGCCTTTCCATCGGCCTCGAACACATCGACGATATTCTTGCCGATCTTCGCCAGGCTCTGCATCAGGCTTCATCCTGAGCTCAGATGAACGCGCTGGTTTGACGGTATTATGGGTAAAAAGAGAAGGAAGCAAGGCCTTCTTTTCTGAAGAAAAGAAGCAAATGACCTTTTATACCAACGGTCATGAAGAATGACCGTTGGTATGGTCTTGGTTTGGCGCGCCGCCGCCGGCCAACCCGGCGCGCGATACCAACGGCCTTGATCGATGGAAGAGTCATCGATCAAGGCCGTTGGTATTATTTGCTGGAGCCAGTAATTGCTCACCCCACCTCTGCCCGCGCGTCGCGTGGTGACGTGGCTGCCAGCACGTGACGAATATCACCGAGGACGGAGCGGCCATTGGCCTTTGCGGTGCTGACCACGGAGCGGAAGGCGGCGTAGGTTTGCGCACCCCATTCGGAGCGAAAGCCGTTGGTCACCTTGCGGAAGATCACGCTGGGCCGCAGCGCACGCTCGCAGACATTGTTCGTGGCCGA
>JBBILI010000083.1:0-5202 GCA_037445025.1 Rhodospirillales bacterium | reverse complement strand
GGGCGCTGAAAGTGCGGCCGATGGTGCTGCCGGACCGGTTCCTGGAGCATGACGCGCCGGCGAAGCAGATGATCGATGCGGGGCTGACCGCGCAGGATATCGTGCGGACGGTGACGCAGGCGCTTGGGAGGGTTGCATGATCGCACGCCGCGCCTTGCTGGCCGCCTGCGGGGCGGCGATGGCCTTGCCGGCGCTGGCGCAGACGGCGGTGCCGTCGCCGGCCGCGTCGATCAAGGCGTTGGATGACGGGTTGCTAATGGTGATGAAGGCCGGGCGGAGCATGCCGTTCGCCACCCGCATGGCGATGCTGACGCCGATCATCGAGAAGGTGTTCGATCTGCCGACCTTGCTGGAAAGCTCGGTGGGCCCGGTGAAATGGGGCAATCTGCCGGCCGAGCAGAAGGTGGAGCTGCTGGACGCGTTCACCGCGTTCACGGTTTCCAGCTATGTCGGCAATTTCGACGCGTTCAACGGGGAGACCTTCACCATTGTGCCGGAGCTGCGCCATGTCGGCCGGGATGTGGTGGTGGCGACCAGGCTGACCGGCGCCGGCGGCGATGTGACGAAGCTGGATTATCAGCTGCGCGAGACCGCGGGTGGCTGGAAGGTGGTGGATATCCTGCTGGACGGGGCGATCAGCCGGGTGGCGGTGACGCGTTCGGATTTCCGCTCGCTGCTGGCGCAGAACGACGCGGCGCCGCTGATTGCGAGCCTGCGGGCGAAGTCCGCCAGCCTGGCTGATGGTGCCACCAACTGACATGGCAGGGCTTGCCTCCGTTCTGACGGCGGTGCCGTCGCTGCTTGCGCTGGCGGGGCTGGGCCAGGCGGTGGCGGGGTGGCGCGCGGTGCGGCGGTTTGCCGCCGAGCCGGTGATGCGGCCGGGGGAGCGGCCGCCGGTGACCTTGCTCAAGCCGCTCTATGGCGACGAGCCGTTGCTGGCGCAGGCGCTGGAGAGCGTGTGCGGGCAGGATTATCCGGATTTTCAGATCGTGTTCGGCGTGCAGGATGCCGCCGACCCCGCGATTGCCGTGGTGCGCAGGCTGCAGCGGCGCTATCCGCATATCGAGATCGATCTCGTGATCGACCCGACGCCGCATGGCAGCAACCGCAAGGTGGCCAATCTGATCAACATGCTGCCGGCGGCGCATCATGATCTGCTGGTGATCGCCGACAGCGATCTGCACTGTGCCGCGGATTATCTGGAGCGGATCGTGGCGGGGTTCGCCGACCCGACGGTGGGGCTGGTGACGACGCTGTATGCGGGGCTGGCGGCGAACGCGTCGCTGGCCGCACGGCTTGGAGCGGCGGCGATCAATCACGGGTTTCTGCCGGGGGCGCTGATGTCGCGCGATCTTGGGCGGCAGGACTGCCTGGGGGCGACGATGGCGCTGCGGCGGTCGACGCTGGCGGCGGTCGGCGGGTTTCAGGCGCTGGTGGACCATCTGGCCGACGACAATGTGCTGGGCAGCCGGGTACGGGCGCTGGGGCTGGGCATTCGCATCGCCGGCACGGTGCCGGCGACGACTGTGCCGGAGACGGATCTGGCCGCGCTGTTTCGCCATGAGCTGCGCTGGTCGCGCACGATATTGTCGCTGGTGCCGGTGGCGTTCGCGCTGTCCTCCGTTCAGTTTCCGCTGTTCTGGGCGCTGCTGGCGTGGGTGGTTTCGGGCAATGCCTGGGTGGGGCTGCTGGTGCCGGTGAGCTGGGCGGTGCGGGCGCTGGTGGCGCGCGGCATCGACCGGGCGCTGGGGCTGGTGCGGCAGGCACGGGCGAGCGCTGTGCCGGTGCTGCTGCTGCCGCTGCGGGACGTGCTGTCCATGGCGATCATTTTGGCGAGCTATGCGAGTGATAAAGTGGAATGGCGGGGCCAGATGATGCATACCCGCCAGCCAAGCCCCATTGAACCTGATCCGGGCGCCGAGACGACACAGGCGCGCCAAGGGACCGTATTGTCATGATGAAGACCCTGTTTCTGCAGCCGCCCTCGTTCGACGGCTTCGACGGCGGCGCCGGCTCGCGCTACCAGGCGAAGCGCGAGATCAAGAGCTTCTGGTTTCCGACCTGGCTGGCGCAGCCGGCGGCGCTGATCCCGGGCTCGACCTTGATCGACGCGCCGCCGGCGCGGATCGGTATGGAGCCGGTGATCGCGGCGGCGAAGCAGCATGAGCTGTGCATCATCCATACGTCCACGCCGAGCTTTGCCTCGGACGTGAAGGTGGCGGCGGCGTTGAAGGAGGCGAACCCGAAGCTGATCATCGGCATGGTCGGTGCCAAGGTGGCGGTGCAGCCGACGGAGAGCCTGCAGCAGGGGCTGCCGATCGATTTCGTGGCGCGCAACGAGTTCGACTTCACCATCAAGGAAGTGGCCGAGGGGCGCGATTGGGCTGAGATCGATGGCATCTCCTATCGCAATGCCGAGGGCAGGCTGGTCCATAACAAGGACCGGGCGATGCTGCACAACATGGACGAGCTGCCGTTCGTCAGCACTGTCTACAAGCAACTGCGCATCGAGGATTACTTCATCGGGTATCTGATGCACCCGTATGTGTCGATCTACACCGGGCGGGGGTGCAAGAGCCGGTGCACGTTCTGCCTGTGGCCGCAGACGGTGGGCGGGCATACCTACCGGGTGCGCAGCCCGGAGCATGTGGCGGCCGAGATCCGGCAGATCCAGCGGGATTTTCCGCAGGTGAAGGAGATCTTTTTCGACGACGACACGTTCACCGACAATCTGCCGCGGGCCGAGGCGATCGCCAAGGAGCTGGGCAAGCTGGGCGTGACCTGGTCATGCAACGCCAAGGCGAACGTGCCGCGGGCGACGCTGGAGGTGCTGAAGGCGAACGGGCTGCGGCTGCTTCTGGTGGGGTATGAGAGCGGCAATCAGCAGATTCTGCACAACATCAAGAAGGGCATGCTGATCGAGACGGCGAAGCGGTTCACCAAGGACTGCCACGAGCTCGGCATCAAGATCCATGGCACGTTCATCCTGGGGCTGCCGGGGGAGACGCGGGAGACGATTCAGGAGACGATCGCCTTCGCCAAGGAGATCAACCCGCATACGCTGCAGGTTTCGCTGGCGGCCCCTTATCCCGGCACGTTCCTGTATGAGCAGGCGGTGGAGAACGGCTGGCTCGATGCGGAGCATGCCGAGCTGATCGATGATCACGGCGTGCAGATCGCGCCGCTGCACTATCCGCATCTGTCACACACCGAGATCTTCGACAGCGTGGAGGTGTTCTACAAGAGCTTCTACCTGCGGGCGCCGAAGATCGCCTCCATCGTGGGCGAGATGATCCGCAGCCCGCAGATGATGAAGCGGCGGCTGCGTGAAGGGGTGGAATTCTTCCAATTCCTCCGTGAACGCCACAAGGTTGCTGCCTGAAGCAAGGAAGGCGAGGGGCCTCGCCCCCTCGACCCCCACCAAGGGGCCGAGCCCCCTGGACCCTCTGAGGTCTTAAGAGTTCCGTTGTGGCAGGAGGGGGGGGCGACACGCACCGTGACATCAGCGCGCGCTGCCCCCCCTCCTGCCACAACGGAAAACCCTTCTGAACCAAGAGGTCCAGGGGCTCGGCCCCTGGTTGGGGTCGAGGGGGCAACGCCCCCCGCCTTGCTTGCTTCTCGCCGGGTGATTGTCTCGGCGGATGATTTTGGGCTGTCCGAGGCTGTGAATGAAGGAGTCGAGCGCGCCCATCGGGAGGGCGTGCTCGGCTCCTGTTCGTTGATGGTGGCGGGTGAGGCGGCCGGAGATGCGGTGCGGCGGGCGCGGGCCATGCCGGGGTTGCGGGTTGGGCTGCATCTGGTGGTGATCGAGGGGGCGGCGGTGTTGCCGGGCTCGGGGCTGGTGGATGGGCGGGGGTGGTTTCCTTCGGATCAGCTGAAGTTGGGGGTGGATTATTTTTTCCGGCCTGCGGTGCGGCGGCAGCTGGCGGCGGAGATCCGGGCGCAGTTTCGCGCGTTTGCGGCGACGGGGCTGGTGCTGGATCATGCGGATACGCACAAGCACATGCATCTGCATCCGACGGTGGGGCGGATGCTGGTGGAGATCGGTGCCGAATTCGGGTTGCGGGCGGTGCGGGTGCCGGCGGAGCCGGTGGATGTGATGGCGCGCTGTGGCGTGGCGCCGACGCTGGGGGCGCGGGCGATGCTGGCGGGGACCGCCGTGCTGCGGCGGCAGATTGCGCGGGCGGGGATGCGGGCGAATGAACATGTGTTCGGGCTGGCGTGGAGCGGGCACATGACCGAGGCGCGGCTGCTGGAGCTGATACCGCGTCTGCCGCAGGGGGTTTCGGAGCTGTATTTTCATCCGGCGGCGGGGCGGGATGCGACGATTGCGGCGTTGATGCCGGAGTACGATCATTTGGGGGAGATGGAGGCGTTGCTGAGCCCGCGTGTGCGGGCGGCGCTTTCGGGGATTCCGGTGATCGGTTATGGCGATCTGACATGATCGCGCTGTGGGACTGGCGGCGGCAGGTGGCGGATCTCTACACGCGGATCCGGGCGATGGACGACGCTGTGGCGGCGTGGGCGCTTTGGTGTGCGGTGCGGGATCGGCTGTTCGCGGAGCATGCGGAGTCGCCGATTGCGCCGGAGGATCGGGCGGGTTTTCGGGGTATTCCGGTGTTTGCCTATGACCCGGCGTTGCGGTTTCTGGTGTCGTTAGTGCTGTCTCAGGGGGAGGCGTTGCGGCTTGATGCCGGGGCGGATGGGGTGGTGGTGGCGCGGCCGTTTGCGCGCACGCTGGGTCTGGGCGCCTTGGGTGGGGAGCTGACGCTGTATTGGATCGGTGGGTATGGCGGTGGGGTGTTTCTGCCGTTCACCGATGGGACCAGCGGGCGGGAGGCGTATGGCGGCGGGCGGTATCTGCTCGATACGATCAAGGGAGCGGATCTGGGCGAGCGGGACGGGCGGGTGGTGCTGGATTTCAATTTTGCCTATGCGCCGTCCTGCGCTCATTCTGCGTTGTATGTCTGTCCTTTGGCGCCGTCGGGGAATCGGCTGGCGGCTGCGGTTCGGGGCGGTGAGCGGAATTCTGTCGGGAGGGTCTGATGACCTGGTCCATCGTGACGTTTGATGCTGCCAGCGGTGCGTTCGCGGTTGCGGTGGCGACGAAGAACCTGGCGGTGGGAGCGGGCGTGCCGCATCTGCGGGCGGGGGTGGGGGCGGTGGCCAGCCAGTCGATCTCCAACCGGTATGACGAGACGA
>JBBILI010000082.1:0-7972 GCA_037445025.1 Rhodospirillales bacterium | reverse complement strand
GAACGGCTCCACGTGTCAGCCCCCCTCCTCAAAGACCAACGTTCTTAACGAATGGTGTCCAGAGGCTCCGCCTCTGGCGGGGTCCAGGGGCAGCGCCCCTGGCCTTGCTTACGTCCCATCCCCCGCACACTACCCGGCCAGCACGTCGCGCACCATGCGGGCGAGGTCGTTTTGGCGGAAGGGCTTGGTGAGGCGGCGTGGGGTGGTGGCGTTGGCGTCGGCATGGCCGGTGGCGAGCAGGACCTTGAGGCTGGGGCGCAGGCTGCGGGCGGCTTCGATGAGGGCCAGGCCGTCCATCGGGCCAGGCATCACCAGATCGGTGAGCAGCAGGTCGATGTCGGGTTCGGTGGCCAGCAGGTCGAGCGCGGTGGCAGGATGCGCGACGGCGATGACCTGATAGCCGATCCGTTCGAGCAGTTCGGCGGTGACGCTGCGGAAGAGTTCGTGATCGTCCACGAGGAGGATGGTGGCACTGCGACCGGTCATCTCGGGCGGGGTCGGCTGAGGTTCGCCAAGGGCGCTTGGGGCGGTGTCGTTGCGGCAGGCCGCACGGCTGCCATCTGCCATGGTCCAGCCACCATGGCGGGCGCCGGTCGAGATCGGACCGGGACGGGAGCAGTTGCCGGCCAGCATCGGTGCGACAATCCCTTGGTCACCCCTCGGTTAACATTGACATCACGGATCTTTAACACAGGCGATCCGCTGGGGTCGATTGAACCTGATGGTGATTCGGCGGCGGGCCGGGGTGTCCGGCAGCATCGGATCTGCCGCACTTGCGATCTGAGGTCGCCGCCGGTATGCAGCCCACCCGCTGTCCGGCCCCACCATGTTCGCGTAAGGCCTCGTTTATGTCGCGCATTGTCATGAAGTTCGGCGGCACGTCGGTGGCCGACCTCGATCGTATCCGCAACGTCGCCCGCCGGGTGGCGCGGGAGGTGGCGGCCGGGCACGAGGTCGCCGTGGTCGTGTCTGCCATGTCCGGCGCCACCAACCAGCTCGTCGCGTGGTGCCAGGCGCTCTCGCCGCTGCACGACGCCCGGGAATATGACGCGGTGGTGGCCACCGGCGAGCAGGTCACCGCGGGGCTGCTGGCGATCGCGCTGCAGGAGATCGGCGTGGACGCGCGCTCCTGGCAGGGCTGGCAGATCCCGCTGCAAACCGACGGCGCCCACGGCAAGGCGCGCATCGCGGCCATCGCGGGCGACCTGCTGATCAGCCGCATGCAGTCCGGCCAGGTGCCGGTTGTCGCGGGATTCCAGGGCATCGGTCCTGACAACCGCGTGACCACGCTGGGCCGCGGCGGCTCGGACACGTCGGCGGTGGCGCTGGCGGCGGCGCTGAAGGCCGATCGCTGCGACATCTACACCGATGTCGACGGCGTCTACACGACCGATCCGCGGATCGTGCCGCGGGCGCGCAAGTTGCACCGCATCGCCTATGAGGAGATGCTGGAGCTGGCGTCTGTCGGCGCCAAGGTGCTGCAGACGCGCAGTGTCGAGCTGGCGATGAAGGAACGGGTCAGGGTTCAGGTGCTGTCGAGCTTTGCGGACGCCGATGGCGGCGATCTGCCCGGCAGCCTGGTGGTGGACGAGGACGAGATCGTGGAAAAGGAAGTCGTGGCGGGAATCGCCTATTCGCGCGATGAAGCGAAGATGACGGTCAAGCGCGTGCCGGACCGGCCGGGCATCGCCGCCGCCATCTTCGGCCCGCTCTCCGAGGCCGGCATCAACGTGGACATGATCGTGCAGAACATCTCGGCCGACGGCACCACCGACATGACCTTCACCCTCGGCCGCACCGATCTGGCGCGCGCCGAGGCGACGCTGGCCCAGCACAAGGCGGCCATCGGCTACAACGAGCTGCTGGCCGATTCGCATGTGGCCAAGATCTCGGTGGTCGGCGTGGGCATGCGCAGCCATGCCGGCGTCGCCGCCACCATGTTCCGCACGCTGTCGGAGAAGTCGATCAACATCCAGGTCATCTCGACCAGCGAGATCAAGGTCAGCGTGCTGATCGGCGCGGACTACACGGAACTGGCGGTGCGAGCGCTGCACACCGCCTATGGTCTTGATGCCGCCTGATCTCATCCCGCCTGAGGCCGTGCAGGCCGCGCCGGTCCCCCCGCGCCGCGCGCTGGAGCGTCTGTGGTCCCGCGGCACGGCGTTTCTCGGCTGCGAGGTGGCCATTCTCGGCGGCGCCATGAGCTGGGTGAGCGAGCGCAACCTGGTCGCCGCCATCTCCAACGCCGGCGGCTTCGGCGTCATCGCCTGCGGCTCGATGACACCCGCTCTGCTCGATGCCGAGATCGCCGCCACGCGGGAGCGCACCGCGCGGCCGTTCGGTGTCAACCTCATCACCATGCATCCGCAGCTCGATGATCTCATCGGCGTCTGCCACAGCCACGGCGTCAGCCACATCGTGCTGGCCGGCGGGATTCCGCCCGGCGGCGCCGTGCGCGCGGTGAAGGATGGCGGGGCGCGGCTGATCTGCTTCGCCCCGGCCCTGGTCCTGGCCAAACGCCTGTCGCGCACCGGGGCGGATGCGCTGATCATCGAGGGCTCCGAGGCAGGCGGGCATATCGGCCCGGTGTCGCTGACCGTGCTGGCGCAGGAGATTCTGCCGCATATCCGCGACCTGCCGGTCTTGGTCGCAGGCGGGCTCGGCCGGGGCGAGGCGATCCTGGCGTATCTGGAGATGGGCGCCGCCGGCGCCCAGCTCGGCACACGCTTCGCGGCCTCGCTGGAGAGCATCGCCCATCCGAACTTCAAGCAGGCCTTCCTGCGCGCCAATGCCCGCGATGCCATGCCGTCGCGCCAGCTGGACGACCGGTTTCCGGTCATCCCGGTCCGCGGACTGATCAACGAGGGCACCACCCGCTTTCTGGCCCACCAGGCCGAGACGATCGCGCGCTTCCAGTCCGGCGAGCTGACGCGGGAGGCGGCGCAACTCTCGATCGAGCATTTCTGGGCCGGTGCCCTGCGCCGCGCCGTCATCGAGGGCGACGTGCAGAACGGCTCGGTCATGGCCGGCCAGTCCGTCGGCATGGTGACCAGCATCCAGCCGACGGCGGAGATCATTGCCGAGCTGACCGCCCAGGCGGTGGCCGCCATCGCCGCCCGGCAGGGCGAGGTGCTCCCGCGGCTCGGCCACAGTTTCGCCTTCCCGGCCTGAGAGATCGGGGCATGTCCACGCCCCGCCGCCTGCTCGCCCGCCTGCGCGACCTCATGGCCCGCTCCGGCCTGCCGGGTGGCACGTCGCAGCCGGAGACGCTGCTGGCAGTGATGCGCCTGGTGGCCGGCGAGCTGGTGAGCGAGGTCTGCTCGCTCTACGTCATCAAACCCGGAGACATTCTCGAACTCGCGGCCACCGAGGGGCTGCGGGAGAATGCCGTGGGCCGCACCCGGCTGCGCATCGGCGAGGGCATCGTCGGTCTCGCGGCCGCCACCGGCGACACGCTGAACCTGCCGGACGCGCAGAACCATCCCGCCTTCGCCTATCGGCCGGAAACCGGCGAGGATGCCTTCGCCTCCATGCTGGCCGTGCCGATCCGCCGCGCCGGGCGGCCGCTGGGGGTGATCGCGGTGCAGAACCGCGCGCCGCGCCGCTACGACGCCGACGAGGTCGAGGTCGTCGAGACCGTGGCCATGCTGCTCGCCGAGCTGCTGGCCTCGGGCGTCGGCCAGGAGGCCGGCACCGCCGGTCTTGACGCCACGCTGCCCCGCCGCTTCAGCGCCATCGTGCTGGCGCCGGGCCTCGCCATCGGCCCGGTCGTCCTGCATGTCGGCCGCGCCGCGCCACAGCGGATGATCGCCGACGACCCCGCCCGCGAGCGCGCAAGGCTGGAGCGCGCCTGGCAGCAGATGCAGTCCGGCATCGACCGTCTGATCAGCGATCGGCTCCCCGTGGCCGAAACCGGCCGCAAAGCGCAGGATGCCGCCGCCTCGCGGGACATCCTGGAGGCCTATCGCCTGGTCGCCGCCGACAGCGGCTGGCTGCGCCGGGTGAACGACGCGATCAACAGCGGCCTCGCCGCCGACGCCGCCGTCACCCGTGTGGCCAGCGAGCTGCGCGACCGCATGCGCCGCATCGCCGACCCGTATCTGCGCGAGCGCCTGGCCGATCTGGAGGACATGGCCGGCCGCCTGCTGGCCTGCCTCGATGGCGGGCTCGATCACAGCCCGGTGGCCCCCGGCGCCATCCTGCTGGCCCGCAGGCTGGGCCCCGCCGAGCTGCTGGACTGGCATGCCCGCGGCATCGCCGGCGTGGTGATCGAGGAGGGCAGCCCGTCCGGCCATGCCGCCATCCTGGCGCGTGCGCTGGGCATCCCCGCCCTCGGCGGCGCCCGCGGCGTGGTGGACGGCGCCGAGCCCGGCGACGACATCGTGCTCGATTCCGACGAGGAGCAGGTGCTGCTGCGCCCGGAGCATGAGATCAAGGATTTCTACGGCAACGCCCTGGCCGCGCGCAGCGCCCGCCAGGCCGGCTGGGCCGCCTTGCGCGACCGCCCGACCCGCACGCGCGACGGGGTGGCCGTGTCGCTGCAGCTCAATGTCGGGCTCGCGCTGGAGCTGGGCCAGCTGGACGCGACGGGGGCGGAGGGCATCGGCCTGTTCCGCACCGAGATCGCCATGCTGGCGCGCGGCGCCGTGGTGGACACGCCGGAGCAGACCGCCGTCTACGCCCGCGTGCTCGACGCCGCTGGCGGCCGCCCGGTGGTGTTCCGCACGCTCGATCTCGGCGGCGACAAGCTGCTGCCCGGCAGCGAGCCGGTCGAGGAGGAGAACCCGGCCATGGGCTGGCGCTCGCTGCGCATCGGGCTCGACCGTCCGGCCCTGCTGCGCCGCCAGCTGCGCGCGCTGCTGCTGGCGGCCGCCGGGCGCAGGCTCGACGTGATGTTCCCCATGGTGGCCACCGTCGCCGAGTTCCGCGCCGCCCGCGCCCTGCTGCAGGCCGAGAACGCCCGCGTGCGGCCGCAGCCGGAGGTGCTGCGCGTGGGCACCATGCTGGAGATCCCGGCGCTGATGTGGCAGCTGCCCGCGCTGCTGCACGAGGTCGATTTCGTCTCCGTCGGCACCAACGACCTGCTGCAGTTCCTCTTCGCCGCCGATCGCGGCACCCCCGCCCTGGCCGGGCGGTATGACGTGCTGTCCCCGCCGGTGCTGGACCTGCTGGGCGAGCTGGCGACGAAATGCCGCGCGGCCGGCGTGCCGCTCTCCGTCTGCGGCGAGGCCGGCTCGCGCCCGCTGGAGGCGATCACCCTGGTGGGCCTGGGCATCACCACCCTGTCGATGCCGGCCTCGGCGATCCTGCCGATCAAGGCGCTGCTCGCCGAGCTCGACCTGGCCGCCTTCACGCAGTTCCTGGCCTCGGTGCGCCACACCAGCGCGGGGGCCGCGAGCGTGCGCGACCGGATCGCCGCCTGGGCACGTGAACACGGGCTGCCGGTCTAGAGCGGGGTGGCATCTGATAGGCGATGCCACCCCGCTCTAGCTTTTTGTTTTAACGAGCAATTTTATGGCACAGTGAGCCCAGCTAAAGCCATATTGCTCTAAGGCCCTGTTCAGAACAGTGATTTTGGACATATCCGCGCCTTGCGCGACGGGCCTCGGGTGCGCTGCAGCGAGGGCTGTTGGCAAGACCGGCGCGGCAGTCTAGAACCCCAGCACAGGCAGTGTGCCGGACTTTGCGCGGCGCGGCGGCTCGCTGTATCCGAAACATATTGCCATGGGGCCAACAGGCGGTGTTGCACGATCGCAGGTCCAATTTGGCAGAGGGCCGGACCATGATGTCGCCTTTTGGCCACGACTATGGCGATGATGGCGACATGACCCCCCGTCCGCTGACAGGCGTGGGCCAGGATCTGCGCGCGGCGCGCGAGAGCCTCGGCTGGAACCTGCCGGATGTGGCGGCCCAGCTGCGTATCCGTCTGGTGTATCTGGAGGCGATCGAGGCCGGCCGGGTCGGCGAGCTGCCGGGCAACGCCTATGCGCTCGGCTTCATCCGCGCCTATGCGCAGGCGATGGGCCTGGATGCCGACGAGATCGCCCGACGCTTCCGCGCCGAGGCGGCCGACGTCAACCGCAAGACCGAACTGGCCTTCCCCGCCCCGGTGCCCGAGCGTGGCGTGCCGGCCGGAGCCATGATCCTGCTCAGTGTCGTGCTGATCGTGGTGGCCTATATGGGCTGGTACCGTTTCTCCGGCGAACGCCGCCCGGCCGCCGACGCCGTGCCCGTGGTGCCGGACCGGATGGTGGCGCTGATCGAGCCGCCGCCGCGCCCGCCCGCCGCCACACCCTCGGTGATCGCGGCCCAGGCCGCATCGCCCGCTCCCCTGGCCACGTCTCCGGCCGCCCCGCCTGTGCCTGCGCCGCTGGCCCCGCGCCCGCCGGGCGCTGTTGTGGCGGCCCTGCCGGCCACCCCTTCACCCGTCGCCCCCCCTCCGCCGGCCGATGGCGGGCGCATCGTGGTGCGCGCCAGATCCGATGCCTGGGTGCAGGTGCGCGACACCAAAGGCACCGTGCTATTCAACCGCACCATGCGCGCCGGCGAGACATGGCCGGTCCCGGCCCCGGCGCCAGGCAAGCCGCCGCTGCTGCTGACGCTCGGCAACGCCGGCGGCACCGAGCTGCTGGTGGACGGTCTGGCCACCCCCAGCCTCGGCGCCGACGGCGCGGTGCGCCGCGATATTCCGCTCGATGCGGATCAGCTGCGCGACGGCAAGCTTGCGCCGCCCCCACCGGTTGCGGCAAAGCTTCCGGCACCAAAGCAGCCCTGATCGGGGCCGCATCGCCTCGGAGAGCCATGTCATGAGCAGCTACCGCCCGTACCAGCACATCGAGCGCCGCAAGTCCCGTCAAATTCATGTCGGCCCGGTGCCGGTGGGCGGCGATGCGCCGATCACCGTGCAGACGATGACCAACACGCTGACCACCGACGTCGAAGCGACGATCGCGCAGATCAAGCGCGCCGAGAAAGCGGGCGTGGACATCGTGCGCGTCTCCTGCCCCGACGAGGAGAGCACCGCCGCGCTGAAGTACATCGTGGCCGGGGTGAACGTGCCGGTGGTGGCCGACATCCACTTTCATTACAAACGCGCCATCGAGGCCGCCGAGGCCGGGGCCGCCTGCCTGCGCATCAACCCCGGCAACATCGGCAGCGCCGAGCGCGTGCGCGAAGTGATCAAGGCGGCGCGGGACCACAACTGCTCCATGCGCATCGGCGTCAACGCCGGCTCGCTCGAGCGCCATCTGCTGGAGAAATACGGCGAGCCGAACCCCGAGGCCCTCGTCGAGAGCGCGCTCGAACACGCCGCCATCCTGCAGGACAACGATTTCCACGAATTCAAGATCTCGGTGAAGGCGTCCGACGTGTTCATGGCGGTGGCCGCCTACACCCAGCTCGCCGAGGTCTGCGACCACCCGCTGCATATCGGCATCACCGAAGCCGGCTCCAAGCGCGCCGGCACGGTGAAGTCCTCCATCGGCCTGGGCAACCTGCTCTGGGCCGGCATCGGCGACACGATGCGCGTCTCGCTGTCCGCCGAGCCGGAGGAAGAGGTGCTGGTGGGGTGGGACATTCTGAAGTCGCTCGGCATCCGCCACCGCGGTGTCAAGATCATCTCCTGCCCGTCCTGCGCCCGGCAGGGCTACAACGTCATCGAGACGGTGCAGACCCTGGAATCCCGCCTCGCCCACATCGAAACCCCGCTGACCCTCTCGATCATCGGCTGCGTCGTGAACGGCCCCGGCGAGGCGCTGATGACCGATATCGGCGTCACCGGCGGCGGCAACGGCCGCCACATGGTCTACGCCGCCGGCAAGACCAGCCACACCATGGATGGCGGCGACATGGTCGAGCACATCATCGAACTCGTCGAGAAGAAGGCCGCCGCCCTCGAAGCCGAGAAGGCCGCGGCCAAGCTCGCCGCCGAATAATCGTAGGGCGGATTTAAGATAAGGAAGATATGATTATT
>JBBILI010000081.1:0-8908 GCA_037445025.1 Rhodospirillales bacterium | reverse complement strand
GGGCGCTGAAAGTGCGGCCGATGGTGCTGCCGGACCGGTTCCTGGAGCATGACGCGCCGGCGAAGCAGATGATCGATGCGGGGCTGACCGCGCAGGATATCGTGCGGACGGTGACGCAGGCGCTTGGCTAAATCCCGCGCCGACCAGCTGCTGGTCGATCGTGGCCTGGTCGAAAGCCGGGCGCGGGCGCAGGCGCTGATCCTGGCCGGCAAGATCTATTCGGGCGATCGCCGCGTGGAGAAGGCCGGCCAGCCGATGCCAGAGGACGCGCCGCTGGAGGTGAGGGGCCAGGATCATCCTTGGGTCTCGCGCGGCGGCCTCAAGCTCGCCCATGGGCTGGCGCATTTCGGCTTTGCCGCCGAAGGCCGGATCGCGCTCGATGTCGGTGCCTCCACCGGCGGCTTCACCGATGTGCTGCTGGCGCATGGCGCGTCCAGGGTCCATGCCGTCGATGTCGGCCACGGCCAGCTCGCCTGGAAGCTGCGCAGCGATCCGCGTGTGGTGGTCTATGAAAAGACCAACGCGAGGCATCTCACGCCCGAGATCATCGCCGACCCGATTGGTGCGCTGGTGTGCGATGTCAGCTTCATCGGCCTTGGCACCCTGCTGCCCAACCCGCTCTCGCTCTGCGCGCCCGGCGCCTGGGCGATTGCGCTGATCAAGCCGCAATTCGAGGCGGGACCCGGGCAGGTCGGCGCCAAGGGTGTGGTGCGCGATCCCGTGGTGTGGCAGGCGGTGTGCGAGCGGGTGGCCGCCTGGTGGTCAACATTGCCGGGATGGACGGTGATCGGGGTGGAGGAGAGCCCGATCACCGGTCCGGAGGGCAATCACGAGTTTCTGATCGGCGCCGTCAGGGCGTGATCATCTCGCATTTGAACCCATCGCCCCAGCGTTTGATGTGTCCCATCGAGGGTGCGGGGAAGTGGATGGTGCAGCACAGCGTGGGGGTGTCGCAGTAGGATTCGAGGAAGCTGCGCCGTGTGGTGGCGGCTTGGGCGGGGTCGGTGTCGAAGCGGGGCGACAGTTCGGGGTAGCGCATCTGGATCGGCGAGTGGATGAGATCGCCGGTGACGACGGCTTCATCGCTGCCGCGGCCGAGGGCGATGGCGACATGTCCGGGGGTATGGCCGGGCGTCGGCAGCAGGCGGACATGGTCGCCGAGGCTGAAGTCGCTGGCGACGAGGTCGGCGCGCTGGGCCTCGACGATGGGCAGCACGCTGTCGGCGAAGATCGGCGAGGCCTCGCGGGCGTGCTGGCCTTCCCAGTGGGCGTATTCGGTGGCGCCAAAGATGTAGCGGGCTTTGGGGAAGGTGGGTACCCAGCGCCCGTCCTGCAGCCTGGTGTTCCAGCCGACGTGATCGACGTGCAGATGGGTGCACATGACGTAGTCGATTTCCTCGGGTGCGACCCCAGCGGCGGCAAGGTTAGTGAGGAAGGTGGTGTCGGTCTTGCGGTTCCAGGCGGGGCGGCCGGGTCGATCCTTGTCGTTGCCGATGCAGCTGTCGATGAGGATGGTGTGGTGGGGGGTGCGGATGAGGTAGGACTGGACGGTGATTTTGATGGTGTCGTTGGCGTCCAGCGCCCAGGGCTGCAGCCATGACCGGTTCTCGGTCAGTTGTTCCGCCGTCAGATCCGGAAACAGCGTTGCGATCGGCGCCAGTGCGATCTCCTGTTCCACGATCCGCTGCATGCTAAAGTCCGTCATCTGCATTTGTTATTTTCCTAAACAGATAAAAGTTTTTTGGTTCTTTTTTTCAAAAAAGAACTACTTCCTGCCTCTTCTCTTCTTCGGATCATACCCCCCCCCACCCGGCCCGCCAGGCTTCGGCATCCAGTCCTTCTTCGGCCGCCCTGCTGCTTCGCGAATGCTGGCGGATGCCTGGGGCGGTGCCGGCAGCCCCAGGTCCAGCGCCTCGAGGCGTTTGATCTCATCGCGTATCCGCGCGGCCTCCTCGAATTCGAGATCGGCGGCGGCCGCGCGCATGCGTTTCTCGAGATCGGCGATGGATGATTTGAGGTCTTTGCCGACGAAATCGGTGACGGAGCCGTCCTTGACCGCTTCGACGGTGACGTAGTCCTGTTCGAAGACGCTTTCCAGCACCTTGCCGATCTGCTTGCGGATCGACTGCGGGGTGATGCCGTGGGCTTCGTTCCAGGCGCGCTGCTTGTTGCGGCGGCGTTCGGTTTCCTCGATGGCGTAGCGCAGGCTGCGGGTCATGGTGTCGGCGTAGAGGATCACCCGTCCGTCGACATTGCGGGCGGCGCGGCCGATGGTCTGGATCAGCGAGGTCTGCGAGCGCAGGAAGCCTTCCTTGTCGGCATCGAGGATGGCGACGAGTTCGCATTCCGGGATGTCGAGGCCTTCGCGCAGCAGGTTGATGCCGATCAGCACGTCGAACACGCCCAGGCGCAGGTCGCGGATGATTTCGATGCGTTCGAGCGTGTCGACATCTGAATGCAGGTAGCGGACCTTGATGCCTTGTTCGGTGAGGTATTCCGTGAGGTCTTCGGCCATGCGCTTGGTCAGCACGGTGACCAGCACGCGGCCGCTGCGGGCGGTGACGATGCGGCATTCCACCAGCAGGTCGTCGACCTGGCGTTCGACGGGGCGGATTTCGGTGACCGGGTCGATCAGCCCGGTGGGGCGGATGACCTGTTCGGCGAAGCTGCCGCCGGTGCGTTCCATCTCCCACGGGCCGGGTGTGGCGCTGACGAAGATGGTCTGGGGGCGGAAGTCGTCCCACTCGCCGAATTTCAGCGGGCGGTTGTCGATGCAGGACGGCAGGCGGAAGCCGAATTCGGCGAGGATGGATTTGCGCGCGTGGTCGCCGCGTTCCATGCCGCCGATCTGCGGCACGGTGACGTGGCTTTCATCGATCACCAGCAATGCGTTTTCCGGCAGGTATTCGAACAAAGTGGGTGGCGGCTCGCCGGCGTTGCGGCCGGAGAGGTAGCGCGAGTAGTTCTCGATGGATTTGCAGGAGCCGGTGGTCTCCATCATTTCGATGTCGAAGGTGCAGCGCTGCTGCAGGCGTTCGGCTTCGAGGAGTTTGCCTTCGGCGACGAACTGGTCGAGGCGTTGTTTTAGCTCGATCTTGATGTCGGCGATGGCCTGGGTGAGGGTCGGCCTTGGGGTTACGTAGTGGCTGTTGGCGTAGACGGTGATGGTCTCCAGGGCTGCGGTCTTTTCGCCGGTCAGCGGGTCGAACTCGGAGATGCTTTCGATTTCGTCGCCGAACAGCACCACGCGCCAGGCGCGGTCCTCGTACTGGGCGGGGTAGATGTCGACGGTCTCGCCGCGCAGGCGGAAGGTGCCGCGCTGGAAGGCGGCGTCGTTGCGGCGGTACTGCAGTTCGACCAGGGCGCGGGCGAGCTTGTCGCGGTCGATGGTGCCGCCGGTCTCGAGTTTCACCACCATACGCGAATAGGTCTCGACCGAGCCGATACCGTAGATGCAGGAGACGGAGGCGACGATGATGACGTCGTTGCGTTCCAGCAGCGCCTGGGTGGCGGCGTGGCGCATGCGGTCGATCTGTTCGTTTATTTGACTGTCTTTTTCGATATAGGTGTCGGTGCGCGGCACGTAGGCTTCGGGCTGGTAGTAATCGTAGTAGGAGACGAAGTATTCCACGGCGTTGTCGGGGAAGAAGGATTTCATCTCGCCGTAGAGCTGGGCGGCCAGCGTCTTGTTGGGGGCGAGGATCAGGGTGGGGCGCTGCACCGCCTCGATGCATTTGGCGATGGTGAAGGTCTTGCCCGAGCCGGTGACGCCGAGCAGCACCTGGTCGCGCTCCTCGGCGAGCAGGCCGGAGACGAGGGTGCGGATGGCGGAGGGCTGGTCGCCGTTCGGTTCGAATTCCGAGACAACCTGCAGGCGTTTGGTGGCAGGCTTGGCGGGCTGCTTGGCGGGTCGGAAAGCGACGTGCTGATCCATGCGATGCTCCTAGAAGCCGAGTGTAGGCGAGACCGGCCTGCCGTTCCACGCGCCTGGGATGGCCAGGGTCCGGCTACGGCCTGGCCTTGAGAAGCCGCGTGATCTCGGGCTTCAGCACGCTGCCGAACAGCGCGTAGCCGACCGGGCTCAGATGCAGCGTGTCCGGCGAGATCTCGAACGACATGGTGCCGTTATGGTCGAGCAGGGCCGGCCAGGCGTCGAGATAGGATATCCGCGCGGCGTCGGCGCATTGGCGGATCCTGTCGTTGACGCGTTCGACGACATGCCGCTGCTCCTCGGTGGCGAACTGCCCGCGCGGCAGCAAGCCGACGAGCAGGATCCGGCTCTGCGGCGACAGCCGGCGCACCAGCTGCACCACCTGCCCGATCCCCGCCGCCACATCGGCGGGCGGGCTGTTGAGGGTCAGATTGTTGGTGCCGATCAACAAAACCACCACGCGCGGCCTGAAATCCTGCCACTCGCCATGGTCGAGCCGCCACAGCATGGACTGGGTGAGGTCGTTGGCGACGCCGAGATTGAGGGTGGCGTAGGCGCCGAAGAAATGGCTGTACAGGCCGGGGTCCCACACCTCAGTGATGGAATCGCCGAGAAACACGATTTCCGGGTTGTGGACCTGCGTGGTGGCAAGCCTGCCGATCAGCGCCTCGTTGTGCAGGCGCCAGTCATCGCTCGGCAGGGTGGCGGCCACGGCGTCCTTCGGCGCGGTCGCGGGATCGACGGCGACATGACAGACATCCGATCGCCCCGCGGTCTGGGCCTGCGCCGGCACGCCTGCCGACAGCAGCGCGAGGCAGGACAGAATGGCGCTGCGCCTCATGCTAGCGCTTCCCTACCGTCGTTGCGTCCTCGGTGAGGAAGGCCAGCGGGCCTTCGGCGGTCATGATCAGCCAGATGCTGCTGCGTCCGCCCTCGCGCAGCCCTTTGAGGTCAAAGGGGCGGGTGGTCCGGCCGTCGCAGCGCGCCCGCAGCGTCGCCTCGACCGGGTTGACCGCGCGCATGCGGGCCTCGGCGGGCGGCACGTTCTGGAACACCTCCGGCCCATCCGGCGTGATGGCGAGGGAGGCCGCCTTGCAGTTCGCCGTCGCGTTGTAGAAGGTCAGCTTGGCGCGCAGCTGGTTGAATTCGCTTTCGTCCTGCAGAACCAGGCCGTGCGGGCCGTCGCCGCCGGGCAGCCAGAGCACGGTGTTGTAGCTGCCGGGGCGCAAGGCGAGCGTCACGCTCGCCTGGCCGCCGGCCGCCTGCAGCGGCACGGTCACGCTGCGGCCCGCGACGTTCTCGACCACTGTGTAGGGTCCCACCCGTTGGGCGGCGCCGGTCCCCAGCGTCAGCGGCGGGGCAAAGTCAGGGCTGACGGTGGCCGGCTGTGCGAGCGCGTTGAAGAAGCGGACATAGGCCGAGCCTTTGGGCGGCAGCGGCTCATACAGCGCCTGCTGCGCCGATGCGGGCTGGACCGCCAGCAGCGCCAGCGCAACGGCGAACCCTCCAAGCCATTTCATCGGCGCGGAACGAGTGTGCGGACCTGGCTGAGGAAGGTTTCGGTCGGCATCGCGCCGGGCCCCCACATGCCGGCATGGTCGGGCAGGATCTCCATGTTGCCTTCCATCACATGCCAGACCAGCAGCTTGGGCCTGTTCTGGCGGAACTGCGGGCTGCTGAGATAGTCGACCAGAATGCTGAACGGCCCGCCGCCGGGTTTCCACAGCAGCCCGACAGGACGGTTGAGCTGGTTCGACAGCACGGTCGGGAAGGTATAGTCGGCCTGCATGTAGCTGTTGCCGAGCACCATCACATCGGCGCTGTCATCGTCGGTCAGCGCCGTCTTGCTGGCCTCTGGGCGGCGCAGGCGCATGTTCTGGAACGGATATTTTGAAAATTCCGCCTCCGGCAGCAACCGCGCCAGATCGTTCTGCGCGTAGCGGGTGACGAAATACGGGCCCAGCTTGAGGCCGGGCCGCGGGCTCGGGTGGAGAATGTGCTTGTCGTTGATCTCCTTGGCGAACTCGATCCCGGCCAGGTCGGCGCCGGAGGGCGTCCAATGGATGTCGGCCTTGAAGTAGAGCACTTCGTGCTGGGCGGTCTTCTGCGCCAGGAAATAGCTGGCGAGGTCCGGCACCAGCGTGCCGTCGCGGCGCCATTCCTGCACCACGGCGTTGTAGCGACCGGCGAAGGCAGGGTTGGGCTGGAAATCCGGGGGCAGGAACTCGGAATAGATCCGCGCCTTCATCGGCGTCATGCAGATCACCGTCTCCACGCCATGCTCCCGCAGCAGGCTGACCGCCGTGCTGATGATCTGTGCCACGCGGCGGCTCTTCTCCAAGCTGGTGACCCGCAGATCCTCCCAGGCGGCGAACAGCCAGCCATCCTTGCCGATGACAACCTTGGGCGTGACCTCGGCAAAGGCTGGCCGTGTGCCGGCCCAGGCCATGGATGCCGCCGCAAGCAGCGTGCGGCGGTTCACGGATGTCCCTGCATTCATGCTCGGCTCGCCCTTCATTTATTGTATATCCGACACGGAATTCTCATTCTCGCATCATTCATACTGTGATCCCGGACAGCAACCCACCCTGCCGCAAGCGATCATATAGGCCCAGCGGGGAGGCGGTGAAACCGGCCAGTCCCCGAATTGGCACAGAACAGCCGAACGCAGCGGCTGCGGCGGTCAGGATCAGGACGACATACTCATCAATGCCGCGCGCCAGGCGGCCATGTCCGGGTCGGAGCCAAGAAACCCGGTGTACCAGGACAGGATTACGCCGCACAGCATCGCCGCCAGCCACATGGTCCGCTCGGTGTTGCGCATGGACACGGTCATCACCCAGGCCGATCCGCTGGCGATGGCCATGGCCATCGCGGTCTCCCGGCTCTGCTGGTGCCAGAAGAACACCGCGAACGCGCTGGCGAGCGGCGACAGCAGAACGGCCAGAACGGCCGTGCCGAAGCGGATCCGGCGGCGCGACCGCAGCAGGATCGGGCTGATCAGCAGGCGCAGCAGCACGACTAGGATGGCGGGGAAGCACAGCAGGGCCAGCCCGATCAGATCGCCCAGCGGTGCGAAGAATGAGCCGCCATTCTCCACCAGCCAGGTGGTGCCCAGCAGATCCTCCGACAGCCCGCCATGCAGCACGGCCAGCCAGTGGCGCAGGATCGTCTCGGGTGCCACGCCCACCACCATGCTGCCGGCCAGCAAGGCCGCGATAAGCACGACCGACGGGACCAGGAGGATCAGGAATAGGGCGGCGCTTGAAACACCGTCGCGCATCTCGCGTAGCATCCAGGGCATCATTGCCAGGACAGGCATCACGAGGTAGAGCGCGTTTGAATCCGTAACGAACAGCAGGGCGAACGAGAGGCCGAGGGTCATAAGGGATTGGGCATCGTTTAGCGCTGCTGCGCGATCGACGCAGATGATCAAGAGTCCCAGCGCGAGCGCACTTAACACCGCAGGTTGGCCACAGGACGCCAGATGCAGCGTGACAGGATGAATTGCGATCAGCGGACCCGCGACGAATGCTGCGAACATGGGCCAGCCGCGTTGTCGCAGTGTCACGCAGAACATTGCGATTGCAATGGCAACCAGGGTTGAGGTCAGCAGTACCAGAAGTTCGGGCCCGGCACCTGGAATGCTATGCACTGTTGCGAGAAGACCCTGCTCGAGCCATTGGCCACCTGCATTGACATCGACATCCCAAACGACACCCAACAGGGGGGCGAGATATCCTGTCGAGAAGGCCTTATCGGCCGCAAGAAGGAAAATCGCCAGAATGGTCACGGTCACAGCTGTGCCGAACGAGGCCGACGCACCGTTCGTCGCAATCTTTGCTGCCTGATACCAGGGTGACCGGTCCCGTGTATCGAGATGGCGCATACGCCGTGTCATGTCCTGCGACAACAGCCTCTCTCGGCGGAATGGCAGCGTGCTCATGGCCATACATTCATCGTATCACCGCGCCACGTTGGTCGCGCTCATTCACAGCGGCGAGGTTGACGAGGTTTGCCTGGGTGGTGGCGGAGGTGCCATGCGTCGTCTTTTCCCAGTGGTGCGGCTTCACGATCAGCTGCCAAAGCGCTTTATAGGCGGCTATCGAGTGCAGGCCCCAGTAGATCGGCGCCAGCAGGCCCCATGGCACGAGGAGATACCAGCGCCGCTTCGCCACCGCGAGAACGCTGAAATAGACGCACATCGCGTTGCCGATCAACAGGTTGAACACCGCGAAATACAGGATCACGCCTGGGAACAAGGGGTGAAGCCGATCCGGCCCAATGATCAGCGAGATAATGAATGTCAGCCACAGCAGCGGATTGAGAAGGGCGGTCAGCGGCGGGAAACCGATGAACATCTGAAAGCCCCAGAACCCGGAAAGCCCAAGCTGTCGCCGCAGACGCAGGGGGTGGCGCATATGCACCAACCATGTCTGCATGTAACCCTTGATCCAGCGGCTGCGCTGGTTGATCCAGCTTCCCAGGATACCGTTGGCTTCCTCGTAGGTTGTGGAATTGACTACCACGACACGCATGCCTTCTTGTGTCATGCGCACGCCGAGATCGGCGTCCTCGGTAACGTTGTAAGGATCCCAGGCGCCCAGCCGCAGGAGTGCCGAGGTGCGGAAATGGTTCGATGTACCGCCAAGTGGGATCGGGATGTGTAACGCATGTAGCCCTGGCAGGAGATAGTCAAACCAGTGACTGTATTCGAGGGTAAACATGCGGGTGAGAAAATTATGTAATTGCTCACCCCACCTCTGCTCGCGCGTCGCGTGGTGACGTGGCTGCCAGCACGTGACGAATATCACCGAGGACGGAGCGGCCATTGGCCTTTGCGGTGCTGACCACGGAGCGGAAGGCGGCGTAGGTTTGCGCACCCCATTCGGAGCGAAAGCCGTTGGTCACCTTGCGGAAGATCACGCTGGGCCGCAGCGCACGCTCGCAGACATTGTTCGTGGCCGATACGGCGCG
>JBBILI010000080.1:0-9154 GCA_037445025.1 Rhodospirillales bacterium | reverse complement strand
TCCTGCCGCTGCCGCCCAAGTGCCCGGAACTCAATCCGGTCGAAAACGTCTGGCAGTTCATGCGCGACAACTGGCTGTCCAATCGAGTCTTCGATACCTACGACGCCATCCTCGATCATTGCTGCGAGGCTTGGAACAAACTCACCGATCAGCCCTGGCGCATCATGTCTATCGGCATGCGCGATTGGGCGCATCGGTTCTGATCAGTGAGAGTTGGTATAAATCCTGGTTTGGCGCGCCGCCGCCGGCCAACCCGGCGCGCGATACCAACGGCCTTGATCGATGGAAGAGTCATCGATCAAGGCCGTTGGTATTAGAACAGATATATGAAAGCGAGGAAGGAAGACGTTCCTTTTTGAAAAAAGAACCAAAAAACTTCTACCGGCTGACGCACTCTGCCGGAGAGAGGTTCGCTCAAAGGAATGAAAAGTCTTTTGCTTCTTTTCTTCAGAAAAGAAGTTCTTCCTTTCGCCGATCCGCAATCATTCCCAACGGCAACAATAATTGGGGCAAAAGCGATGCCGCCGCGTGAAACCGGATCGGCGCGGGCGGCACCGGCACCAGCGGCAGGATGTCGGCGTCGCCGGAGGCCAGCCAGCGCCCGATCCGCGTGCCGGTCGCCGTTGACAGCGCCACCCCGCGGCCGTTGCAGGTGAACGGCACGTACCAGTCCGGTGCCGGCTGAAACAGCCGCGGCAGGAAATCGGGTGTCAGCGACGCGCGGCCGGACCAGACATGCTCGAACGTCACGGTGCCGAGCTGGGGAAACAGCCGGGCCAGGCGGCGGGCGAGCCGCGGTGGCAGCCAGGTGGCGGCGCCAAGCTGCGTCACCGGCGCCATGCCGCCGGTGACGATGCGGCCGGTGTCATCGATGCAGCAGGCGAACAGATTGTTGCGCGTGTCCGACATCGCCTCGCCCCCCGGCAGAATGGTCGCGCGCACGGACTCCTGCAGCACCGGCGTCGCCAGCTGATAGACGGTGAGCGGCACGGTGCCGCGCGATGACGCTCTGCCGCCCGCCACCCCAGGTGGCTGCGCGTTGGTCGCCTGGATGACCCGGCTTGCGCGAACCGAACCGGTGCGTGTGGCCAGTCGCCAGCGCGCACCCTCCCGCGTCACCGCCGTCACCGGCGAATGTTCGTGGACAGCAGCCCCGGCCGCCCGCGCGGCACGCGCCAGGCCCTGTGTGTACGCCAGCGGGTTGAGATGTCCGCCGGTCGGATCGGCGATGGCGCCGCACCAGGACTGCGAGCCGATCCGCGCCCGCGTCTCGGTGGCGGAGAGCAGCGTGGCCGTGCTGCCATGGCGCTGCCATGCGGCCAGCCGGCGTTCCAGCATCGGCACCAGCGTCGGGCCATGCGCGGGGTTGAGCCATCCCGCCTGGACGAATCCGCAATCTATGGCGAACCGCGCGATCAGCGCCGCCACCTCCGTCGGCGCCCCCAGCACCAGGCGGATGAACCGCGCTCCGCGTTCCTCGCCCATGGCACGCAGCACATCGTCGGGGCCCACACGTGGCAGGCTCGGCACCACCAGCCCGCCGTTGCGGCCCGAAGCGCCTGCGCCGGTCGCGCCTTGCTCCAGCACCACGCAGGATACCTCGGCCTCCGCCAGAGCCAGGGCGGTGGAAAGTCCCAGAATGCCGCCGCCGATGATCGCCACTTCCACATCGATGTCGGAGCTCAGCGCCGGACCTTCGCCATGGGGCGGCGCCGTCCGCTCCCACAGGCTGGTCACGCGCCAGGCACCAGCGCAAAGCCGATCGTGCACGCCCCGGACCGGCGGATCGCTCCGCACGCGCGGGCGAAGCCATCGAGATCGCAGGCCTGCGCCCGCGCCACCACGCTGCCGGGCAGCCAGCCGATGGGAAACAGCAGCCGCGCGCCCGGGCCGTAGAACAGCCCGATATCGAACACCGGGTCCGGGCCGCCGCCCCACATCCGCGGCGGCACATAGGACAGCACAAGCTCACCAGGCTGCGGGTGGATGGTGCCGTTCTCCACCGGCAGTGCCTCGCGGACGTCCTCGGGCACCAGAGCGAACGGCACCGGGCACGAGATCTCCGGGCCGGTCCACATCGCATGGATGCCGGCGATCTCCAGAGGCGCCGCCAACAGCCGGCGCAGAAAGGCGACGCCGCGCGGTGCCTTGTCGCCCAGCAGGGTGAAACGGACATCGAGGCCCAGGACCGCCTCGGTCACGTGCAGAACATCATGCGTTGCGGACACAGGGACCTCGGAGATGTTTGCCAACATGCATCTGGGCTTGACCCCCCCCCGCCACCGTATCTGCTTTGAGGGAACCATCAAGAGCGTGTGCCTCCTTCTTCCCAGCACAGGGCACCCACGATGACTCGCAGAACTCTCGCCGCCGTCATGCTGGTTGCCTCTCTCCTGGCGGGTCCGCCGGCGCGGGCGGCGGCGCTCACCTATGCCGGCGCCGCCCCGCCGCTGACCCTCGACCCCCATGGAACCAACGACTTCGCGACCACCGCGGTGTTCCGCCAGATCTATGACAGCCTGGTCGCGATGAACGCCACGATGGAGCCCGTTCCGGGTCTCGCCACGTCCTGGGAATCGATTGATGCGCACACCTGGCGCTTCCACCTGCGCGACGGCGTGACCTTCCATGACGGCAGTCCGTTCACGGCTGATGATGCGGTGTTCTCGGTGCTGCGTGAGAAGGGCAGCGGCTTCTACTCCTCGATGTTCGGCGGCATCAGCGACGCGAAGATCGTCGATCGCCTGACCTTCGACGTGACCTCGAAGGATCCCGACCCTATTCTGCCACGCAAGATGGCACGGCTGTTCGTGATGTCGAAGACGTGGTCGCTGGCGCATGACCTGCAGACCATCCCCAATCTCGGCGCGCAGGGGGCCGAGGCCTATTCGGTGCGCCATGCCGACGGCACCGGGCCGATGCAGCTGGCGACGCAGGAGCCCGGCGTGCGCACCGTGCTGCACCGCTTCGCGCAGTACTGGGGAACGGCGACCGGCAATGTCACCGAGGCGACCTACCTGCCCATCGCCACCCCCGCGACACGGGTTGCGGCGCTGCTGTCCGGCCAGGTGGATCTGGTGGAGGATCTGCCGCTGCAGGACGTGGAACGCGTGAAGGGCACCGCCGGCTTCGCGGTGCACGAGGTGCCGCAGCTGCTGTGGATGCAGCTCGAGCTTGACGGCACGCGTGAGGCGGCGCTCAGCACATGGGACAAGGCGGGCAAGCCGCTGACCACCAACCCGTTCAAGGATGTGCGGGTGCGCACCGCGATCGCCCAGGCAATCGATGCGAAGCTGCTGGTGGATCGCGTGCTGCGTGGCGCCGGACGCGTGGTGGGCGTGCCCGGCCTGCCCGGCACCGAAGGCTATGTCGCCAGCCAGGACACGCATTGGCCCACCGACCCCGCGCACGCCAAGGCGCTGCTGGCCGAGGCCGGCTATCCCGACGGGTTTGTCACCCAGCTGAACTGTCCGGTGGAACGCTATGCGCTGGCCGAGGACATGTGCCGCGCCATCGCCAGCATGCTCGGCCGGGTCGGCATCGAGGTGCGGGTGAACACCATGGTCTGGCCGGAATTCGCCCGCATGCTGGTGAACGGCCCCAGCTCCAGCTTTCACCTGATCGGTATCGCCAGCAGCTGGGGGGCGCAGGACACGTTCGTCTCGGAGATGATGACGCGCGATCCGAAGGCGGGGGAGGGGTTCTTCAACTGGGCGCTGTGGCACAACGACCGGCTCGACGCGATCGCCCGGGAACTGCGCGTGACCTTCGACCAGAAGCGACGGGATGCGCTGGCCTATGAGGGCATGGAGGTGGCCAAGTCAGCGGTGTATTCGGTGCCGTTGTATCAGCCGATGCTGATCTGGGGCAGCAAGCTGAATGTCAACGCGACGTTGCGGTCGGATTCCACGTTGTTGCTGCAGGATGCAAATATGAAGTAAGCAAGAAAGGTCTTCTTTTCTGAAAAAAGAAGTAGAATACTTTTTATTGTTGCGGTGTAGCACTGTTTGAGGATAATTATTATACCAAAGGAATGGTTGTTTGTTCAAATAAGAACTTTCTGTCTGCGCCTGACTTCTGCCCTGACCTGCTCTAAGGCAGGCCCCTGCCTCACGATCGGCGCCGCCGGTCTGAGCCAGGCCAGGCTCGGCGGTGCGGTCTCGACATTGGCAAAGGTCTCGGAACTGTCGACATCGAGCAGCGTTTCGCATTCCAGCCCCTCCGCAAGGATGATCTCGTGGCGTTCCAGCAGGATATGAAAATAGGCGAGAGGGCCGAGATCGACCTGCGCGATAGCGTGGCCGTCGATCAGCGCCTTCACCGGGATCAGCACCCCGTTCCGAAACACCGCATGCGCGGCTGAGAGATAGAGATCGCGCCGCGGTCTGCCAGGCCCGAAGCTGTGGGCCCGAATGCGCACCGCGCGCGCGTCCGGCGCCGGCTGCTCCAGCGTGCGCCAGCCGATCCAGGCGATCGCGGCACAGCCGCCGCCGGCCAGCGTGACCTTCTGGCCCACGCGCAGCGTCTCCACGGCGCGTTCGCCCGCAGGCGTTGCGATCCTGGTGCCGCTGACAAAGCAGGCGAAGCTGGCCTCGGCGACGGGTGTGAGCGAGGTCGAGAGCGTGTTGGAGAGCGCATAGTATTGCCCTGGGCCGCCCTGGTAGGACGGGGCAACCTCGATGATCGGCCCGCCATCCGTCGTGGTGAAGCCGGTATAGGTGATGCTGGTCTGGCCGGCTGCGAACAGCTGGGGCGAGACCTGCCACGTGGCGGTGCCGTTGGTGGCCAGCGTGCTGCCGGTGAAGACGAGGTCGTTGCTGGCGCCGTTGCGGTTGGCGGAGAGAATCACGAACTGCGTCGTGCCGGCGACGGGCGCTGCGGCGCCGAGAAACAGGTAGTAGTTATAGTTGGCGGAGATGGTCATGGCAGCGTCCTGCTGGAGCGTGCTGCAAGCTTATCGGTCTCGTGGCGGTCCGCCGTGACGGTGGCGATGCGCGGTGCGCGATTGCCCCAACAATCGTCGAGATTTCCGGGTTGGGCCAGATGGTCACGACCCGCCCGCCTTGATGATGGAAAGGCATCGATCAAGGCTGTTGATATCAGTCCGGCGGCACGGCCTCCAGCAGGGTGCAGGTGTAGTCATGCTGCGGGGCGGTGAACACGGCATCGGTGTCGCCCTGCTCGACGATCGCGCCGCGGTGCATCACCACCACCCGCGCGCAGAGGTAGCGCACCACCGCGAGGTCATGCGAAATGAGCAGCATGGCGAAGCCGAGCCGTTCGCGCAGCTCCAGCAGCATGTCCAGCAGCTGCGCCTGCACCGAGACATCGAGGCCTGAGACGATCTCGTCGGCCACCAGCAGCTTCGGCACCACGCACAGCGCGCGGGCGATGTTCACCCGCTGGCGCTGTCCGCCGGACAGCTGCGAGGGAGTCCGGCCTGCGATCTCCGGCGACAGGCCGACCTGCGCCAGCAGTTCCGCCGCCCGTGCCGTGCGATCGGCCGGTTGGGAATGCCCGTCGACCCGCATCGCCTGGGTGACGATGTCGCCCACGCGATGGCGTGGGTTGAGGGCGGACTGCGGATCCTGAAACACCATCTGCACGTGGCGCCGCCGCAGGGCGCGCGGCATGTCGCGTTGGCCGTCCAGCAGGATCTGCCCGGAGCTTGGCTGGTCCAGCCCCGCCACCAGGCGTGCGACCGTGCTCTTGCCGCTGCCGCTTTCGCCGACCAGGCCGACGAACTCGCCTTCGTGGACCACGATGTCGGCATCCGCCACCGCCACCGTCTCTGATGTGGCGAAGAACCCGCGGCTGCGGAACACCCGCCGCAGATTGCTGGTGCGCAGCACCTCCGGCGCGCGTTTCGCGGCGGGCTGGATCGGGGCTGCCTCGGGCGTTGCGATCTGGCCTGCGAGATCCGGATGATGGCAGGCGGTGCCGTGGCCTGCCGCTGCCATCACCGGTTCGGTCACTGTGCAGTCCGCCTGGACCACGGGGCAGCGTGGTGCGAACCGGCAGCCGGTCATGCCGGCGATCTGCCGCAGACCCGGCATCTGGTGGGGCAGGGCGAGCAGCACGTGGCGTGGTCCGGTCATGCCCGGTGCCGCCAGATGCAGGCTGGCGGTGTAGGGGTGACGCGGCGCCTTGAACAATGCCCGCGCCGGTCCGCGCTCGGCGGGGCGGCCGGCATAGAGCACCAGCACATCGTCGCAGATCTGTGCCGCAAGGCGCAGGTCGTGGGTGATGAACAGCACCCCGGTGCCGGAGCGCGCCTGCAGGTCTGCGATCAGCTTGATCACCCGGGCCTGGATGGTGACATCCAGCGCCGTCGTCGGCTCGTCGGCGATCACCAGCTTCGGATCGGAGGCAAACGCCATGGCGATGAGCACGCGCTGGCACATGCCGCCGGAGAGCTGATGGGCGTAGCGCTGCAGCACCGCATCCGGCTCGGGCAGGCCCACCTGGGCGAGCAGATCCCGTGCCCGCGCCAGCCGGTCGGTGACGCCGATGCGCCGGAGATGCTCGTCCATCTGCTGGCGCACCGTCAGCACCGGGTTGAGCGACGCCATCGGCTCCTGCGGAATGAAGGCGATTTCGCGGCCCAGCAGCCCCTGCCGGCGGGCGCGCGGCATCGCCACCAGATCCTCATGGCCATAGCGCAGCGATCCGGCGCTGACCGCGAACCCGGCCGGCAGGTCGCTTGCGATGGCGCGGCCGATCATCGACTTGCCGGCGCCGGATTCCCCCACCAGGCCCAGGATCTGGCCCGGCTGCAGCGAGAACGTGAGATCGCGCAGCACGCGCGCCTGCCGGCCATCCAGCGTGGTGCTGACCTCGAGCCCTTCCGCCCGCAGCAGGCTCACGCGGAGCGCACCGCGGTCTGGCGTGAATCGAGGGCGCGTCTGAGGCCGTCGCCCAGCAGGTTGAAGCCTGCCACGCACAGGAAGATGGCGAGCATCGGCAGCACCAGTCCCAGCGGCGACGTTGCCACGTTCTGGCGGGCGTCGGCGATCATCTGGCCCCAGGCCGGCTGGTTGGCGCCCACGCCGAGGCCCACGAAGGACAGGATCGCCTCGACCACCACCGCGATGCCCATCTCCAGGCTGACCAGCGTGATCAGCAATGGCCGTGTCGCCGGCAGGATCTCGCGCGTGACGGTCTGCCAGTGGCTGTAGCCGAGCAGGCGTGCGGCGCTCACGTAGTCCCGCCTGGTGACGGTGATCACCTCGCTGCGCAGCACGCGGCAGAAGCGGGTCCAGTCCACCAGGATGATCGCCAGGATCACCTTGTCGGTGCCGGTTCCGAGCCCGACCATCAGGATTAGCGACAGCACCACGGGGGGAAACGACATCCAGATATCCACGGCGCGGCCGATCACCCAGTCGACGGCGCCGCCGAAATAGCCGGCGACATGCGCCAGGATCGTGCCCACCAGTCCCGCGCCGAGGGCGGAGAAGAACGCCACCTCCAACGCCGTGCGCGCGCCGAACAGCAGGCGGGATTCGACGCAGCGGCCGAGGCTGTCGGTGCCCAGCGGATAGGAGGGATCGCCCCCGTTCATCCAGGACGGCGGCAGCAGGATGTTGAGCAGGTCCTGATCGCCCGGATCGTGCGGGGCGAGGGCAGGGGCGGCCACCGCGCACACCGCAACCGCCAGCAGCAGCACGGCGCCTGCGATCACCCGGCCCGAGCGCAGCCAGGGCGCGTTCATCGCGCGTGGCTTCTGGGGTCGAGCAGCTGGTGTGCCGCGTCGGTTGCCATGCTGATGCCGATCACCACCACGCAGTAGCTCATGCCCACCGCCTGGATCACCGGCAGATCGGCGTTGCGCACCGCGTCCACCATCAGGTTGCCGATGCCGGGATAGCCGTAGATCACCTCGATCAGCAGCGTGCCGCCGAACAGGAAGCCGAACTGCACGCCCATCAGGGTGAGCGTGGGCAGGGACGCGTTCTTCAGCGCGTGGCACAGCAGGATGCGGGTCTCCCCCACGCCGCGCAGGCGGGCCTGGCGGATGTAGTCGTCGTGATAGACGTCGAGCAGCGAGGAGCGCAGCACGCGGGCGATCGGCGGGGCGAAGGCCAGGCCCAGGGCCACGGCGGGCAGCACCATATGGCGGATCACGCTCCACAGCACCGCCGGCTGCAGGGTGAGCGCCGCATCCACCATCAGGAACCCGGTTACCGACGGGCGTGTCAGTCCCGCATCGAGCCGGCCCATGAACGGCAGGATCGGCACCATGACGCCGAACACCAGCAGCAGCAGCAGGGCCCACATGAAATCCGGCACCGACATCAGCAGTGTGGACAGCAGATCCCCGGCCGCCTCGCCCCAGGTGCCACGGCTGGCGAACAGCAGCAGCCCGCCGCCGACGCCGAGCACCGAGGCCACGATCATGGCGGAGATCGCCAGTTCGATGGTGGTGGGCAGGCCGTTGGCCAGCAGCGCGCCGGCATCGCGGCGCAAGGCGATGGACTGGCCGAAATGACCGTGCAGCGCATCGCCCAGCCAGATCACGTACTGGGCGGGGATCGGCTGATCGAGCCCCATGTCGTGGCGCTTCTGGGCGATTTCCGCGAGTGTGGCCGTGGGCGGCAGGGACATTGCGGCCGCGTCGATCGGCAGTACGCGCAACGCCGCGAACAGCAGGAACGAGACCAGCAGCAGGATGGGCATGGCGACCGGCAGCCGCCGGAGGATCAACAGAAGGGCAGTGCGAAGCATGAAATCAAAGTGGTTCTTTTTTGAAAAAAAGAACCAAAAAACTGTTATACGCTGGGTGCGAGACTCTCCAGAGGGGCGGGATCCCAGCGAATAAGAGTCTTTTGCTTCTTTTCTTCAGAAAAGAAGTGCTTTTTCCTGTCACGTCCTCAACCCCACGACAACGTCTGCGGCAGCACCCACCCATTGCCATAGGGCGGCACGTTGAGATCCTTCTTGTGTGCGATCGTCAGCACCGTCTGCAGCAGCGGGATCGCGGCACCCGACGTCACCGCCTCCTGGTTCAACGCCTTGTAGCCGGCGATGCGCTGGTCGTAGTTGGCAACGTTGAACAGGGCGAGGTCCTTCGCGCCGATCACAGGATCCTTCCACGGCGAGAACGGCATCTTGGGGTTGAGCAGGTAGCCGGTGTAACGCATGGCCACGTATG
>JBBILI010000079.1:0-9576 GCA_037445025.1 Rhodospirillales bacterium | reverse complement strand
GTCTTGGTCTGGCGCGCCGCCGCCGGCCAACCCGGCGCGCGATACCAACGGTCATGAAGAATGACCGTTGGTCTGAGTCTTGGTCTGGCGCGCCGCCGCCGGCCAACCCGGCGCGCGATACCAACGGTCATGAAGAATGACCGTTGGTCTGAGTCTTGGTCTGGCGCGCCGCCGCCGGCCAACCCGGCGCGCGATACCAACGGGCTTGATCGATGGAAGAGTCATCGATCAAGGCCGTTGGGATTACAGCACGACCAGCGGCGCATCGGCCCATTTCGGGCTGCGGTCCTTGTCGATCACCATGGCGCGCACGCCCTCGGCGAAGTCGGGGTGACGGGTGACCGTGCGGGTGAGGGCGAGTTCGGCGGCCAGGCACTCCGACAGCGAGCGGTTGGCGCCGTCGCGGATGATGCGGTGGCTCCAGATCAGCGAGGCCGGGGACATGCGGGCCAGGGTGCTCAGGGTGTCGCGCGCCCAGTCGGTCTGTTCGGCCTGCAGGGCGGCGATGATGGCGGGCACGCGGTTCTGGCCGAAGCAGCGGTCGATGGCGGCGCGGTTTGGGGCCAGGGTGAAGGGCGGCAGGGCGTCGGCGTAGGCGCCGATCACGGCCACGCCGTCGCGGGCGAGGTCGAGGCGGAGCGAGGGCAGGGCGACGCGGCGGACGAAATGGGTGGCAAGGCCGGCATGCACCGCATCGGCGCCCACCAGGCGGGTGCCGGTGAGGCCGAGATACATGCCGAGCGATCCGGGCAGGCGGGGCAGCACGTAGGTGCCGCCGACATCGGGGAACAGCGCGATCGCGGTTTCCGGCATGGCGAACACGCCGGCCTCGGTGGTGACGCGGCAGGCGCCGTGGACGGAGATGCCGACGCCGCCGCCCATGCAGAAGCCGTCGATCAGGGCGACATAGGGCTTGGGGTAGGCGGCGATGAGCTGGTTGAGGGCGTATTCCTCGGCGAAGAACTGCTCGATCAGGGCGGTGTCGCCGGCCAGGGCGGCGTCGCGGACGGCGCGGATGTCGCCGCCGGCGCAGAAGGCGCGCTCGCCGGCGCCCTCGATGACCACGGCGTGGATGTCAGGCGTGTCGCGCCAGGCGGTGAGATGCGCGGTCAGGGCTTCGACCATGGCGTGATCGAGCGCGTTGAGCGTGCGCGGCCGGTTCAGCAGGAGATGGCCGGTGCGGCCGTCCGTGGTGGCGATGACGCTGGCGTCGCTCAGGCTGTCGCTCATGCAATCGGGTCCCTCGATTTTTCCGGGCGTTGTAGCGGGGTGTGCCGCGGCCCCCAAGAGCGGCGTTGCAGCGAGCGGCGCGGGCGCGGATGATGGGGTATGCGCCAGACCCAAAGCTCTCCCTTCGCCGCCTCGCTCGCGCGTGTCCGTGGCGTGGTGGACGGGGCGGCGCTGGTCGATGTCAGCCTTGGGGTGGCGCGGGGCGAGATCGTGACGCTGCTGGGGACGGGCGGGCCGGGGGCGGTGCTGGCGGTTCTGGCGGGGTTCGGCCGGGTGGCGCAGGGCGAGGTGGCGGTGGGCGGGATGGTGCTGAACCGCACGCCGCCGTATCGGCGCGGGCTCGGCGTGGTGCCGCGGCGGCTGGCGTTGTTTCCGCATCTGGATGTGGCGGAGCATGCGCGGTTCGCGCCCGGGGTGACGCCGGCGCGGGGGGAGGCGGTGCTGCAGCGTCTGGGGCTTGCGGCGTTCGCCGGGCGGATGCCGCGGGCGCTGTCGCCGGAGCTGCAGGTGCGCGTGGCGCTGGCCCGGGCGCTGGGGCCGGCGCCGGCGCTGCTGCTGCTCGATGATCCGCTGGCCAGCGTGCCGGCGCCGCAGCGCGCGACGTTGAAGGCGCTGCTGCGGGCGCTGTGCGCGGAGGACGGCATCGCCATGCTGCACGCGACCGACGATCCCGCCAGCGCGGTTGGGCTGTCGGACCGGATCGGGGTGATGCAGTCCGGCAGGCTGCTGCAGATCGATGATGTGCGGACCTTGTATGAGCGGCCGGTTGCGGCGGCGGTGGCGGGGGCGCTGGGGCCGGTCAATCGGCTGGCGGGGACGAAGCTGGACCAGGAGGACGACATCGCCCGCATTCGTTTGGCGGGCGGGGTGACGGTTTCGGCGCGGTGCATCGACGTCATTGCGGATGGGGCGGCGTGTGTGGTGACGATTCGGCCGGAGCGGATTGCGGTGGCGGCGGGGGCGCCGGAGGAGCTGGGCGAGGGGGCGATGGCGGCGCGGCTGATCGAGGCGCTGTTCGAGGGCAAGCACACGCGGCTGCGCTTTGCGTTGGGCGCGGCGGCGCCGGAGATTGTGGTGTTCCGGCCGGGCGCGCTGGCGGTGCCGCGTGCGGGGGCGATGAGCCTGGCGTGGCAGCCGCATCACGCGCTGGCGTTTCTGCCGGAGGCGGCGTGATGGTGCGGGGGGTGATTCTGGCGGCATGGCTGCTGGCGATGGCGGCGTTTCAGCTGGCGATGGTGGCGTTGCCGGCGGGGATGATTCTGGCGGCGCGGCCGGGTCTCGCGGTGACGGCGTTGGGGGAGATGCTGGTGTCGGACGGGGCGCCGCTGGCGGCGTTGGTCGCGGTGGTTGCGGCGTTGGGGCCGGGGACGCTGGCGGCGCTGGCGCTGTGGCGGCGGCAGCGGTTGGGGCTGGCGGCGGGGCTGCTGCTGGCGCCGCTGGTGATGCCGGTGGCGTTGCTGGGGGGATCGTCTGATCTCGCGGTGATGTTGGCGGGGCATGCCAGCGTGGGGCTGGCGATTGGGGCGGTGTGTGGGTTCATCGGGCTTGGCGGGGTGGACCGGGGGCTGTTGCGGGTGGCGGCGAGTTGCGGGTTGTCGCCGGTGCGGACGTGGCTGCGGGTGTTGCTGCCGTTGGTGGCGCCGGGGGTGTTGGCGGGGATGGTTCTGGCGAATGTGGCGTCGGTGGCGTTGAGTGTGGTGTCGGTGGCGTTGGTGGCGCCGCGGCCGTTGATGGCGGTGGTGATGGTGCCGACGGCGTCGGTGACGGCGGTGCTGGGGGCGGCGTTGGTGCTGTGTGCGGCGGTGGCGGCGGCGCTGGCGCTGCTGCGGCGGCCATGACGGTTCTGTATGTCGATGGGGATGCCTGCCCGGTGCGCGAGGAGGTGTTCCGGGTGGCGACGCGGCTGGGGTTGCGGGTGTTTGTGGTTTCGAACGGGTCGAGACCGATCCGTCCGCCGGAGAATCCGTTGGTGACGATGATCACGGTGTCGGAGGGGGCGGATGTGGCGGATGACTGGATTGCGGAGCGGATGACGGCGGTGGATGTGTGTGTGACGTCGGACATTCCGTTGGCGGGTCGGTGTTTGGAGCGGGGTGGGTGGGCGTTGTCGCCGAAGGGGCATCCCTGGACGCCGGACAATATCGGGCAGGCGTTGGCGGGGAGGGCGATCGGGCAGTATCTGCGCGAGACCGGGGTTGCGACGGGCGGCCCGGCCCCGCTGACGAAGGCAGACCGATCCCGGTTTCTGGCGGCCTTGGACGCAGCCGTTGTGGCGGCCGGCCGCCCAAAGCCGCGCGCGTGGGTGCCCCCGCCTAACGTTTAAAAGTTTCTTTGGTTCTTTCTTTTCAAAGAAAGAACGTCTTCCTTACATCGTCGCGCCCAGTACCCAAGGTGCGAACTCCGCCCCCCCAAAATCGAACAGCTCGGACTTGGTCTTCTCGCCGGAGGCGGTGCGGACGATGTGTTCAAAGATACGTGCGCCGGCCTGCTGCACGGTTTCTTCCCCGTCGAGGATGGTGCCGCAGTTGATGTCCATATCGTCGTCCATGCGGGTGAACATGGCGGTGTTGGTGGCGAGCTTGATGGAGGGTGCGGGTTTGCAGCCAAAGACGGAGCCTCGGCCGGTGGTGAAGCAGACGAGGTTGGCGCCGCCGGCGACCTGGCCGGTGGCGGCGACGGGGTCGTAGCCGGGCGTGTCCATGAAGACGAAGCCGCGTTTGGTGACGGGTTCGGCGTAGTGCAGCACGTCGATGAGGTTGGTGCTGCCGCCTTTGGCCATGGCGCCGAGGGATTTTTCGAGGATGGTGGTGAGGCCGCCGGCCTTGTTGCCGGGGGAGGGGTTGGCGTTCATCTCAGCACCTTCGCGCTCGGTGTAGGCTTCCCACCAGCGCATGAGGCCCACGAGTTTCTCGCCGACCTCCTGGGAGACGGCGCGGCGGGTGAGCAGGTGTTCGGCGCCGTAGGTCTCGGGGGTTTCGGAGAGGATGACGGTGCCGCCGTTACGGACGACGAGGTCGCTGGCGGCGCCCAAAGCGGGGTTGGCGGAGACGCCGGAATAGCCGTCGGACCCGCCGCATTGCAGGGCGATGATGAGTTCGCTGAGCGGTGCGGGCGCGCGGGTGACCTTGTTGGCTTCGGCGAGGGCTTCCTTGACGAAGTCGATGCCGGCGAGGACGGTTTTGCGGCTGCCGCCCATGTCCTGGATGTCCATGGCGCGGAGGCGGCCGGCGAGTTTCTGTTCGGTCATGAGCCCGCCGATCTGGTTCACCTCGCAGCCGAGGCCGAGCACGATGACGGAGGCGAAGTTGACGTGGCGGGCGTAGCCGCCGAGCACGCGGCGCAGCAGGGCCAGCGGCTCGTGCTGGGTCATGCCGCAGCCGGTCTTGTGGGTGAGCGCCACCACGCCGTCGACGTTCGGATACTCCGCCAGCGGGTTGTGGCCGGTGATCGGGTTGGGTTTGAAATAGTCGGCGACCACCTGGGCGACGTGGGCGGAGCAGTTCACCGAGGTGAGGATGCCGATGTAGTTGCGGGTGGCGACGCGGCCGTCCGGGCGGTGATAGCCGAGGAAGGTGGCGGGGTTGTCGACATAGGCGGTGGGCGTGGTGTGCTGGCCGTAGGCGTAGTCCTTGGCGAAGTCGCCCATGCCGCAGTTGTGGGTGTGGATGTGCTCGCCGACCGCGATGGGGGCGGTGGCGAAGCCGATGATTTGGCCGTAGCGGATGACGGCGTCGCCGGGCTGGAAGGCGCGGATGGCGGCCTTGTGGCCGGCGGGGATGCGCATGGTGGCCACCGCGTTGTCGCCGAGCGAGGTGCCGGGGAGCAGGGTGACGCGGGCGATGACCACCCCGTCATCTGGGTGCAGGCGGATGACGGGGTTGGTCATGAGGGGGAGGTCCCACAGAAGTTAAGAAAAAAAGCGGTTCTTTTTTGAAAAAAAGAACCAAAAAACTTTTATTCGTTGGGCACGCAGTATCCGGAGAGGCGCGCGCTCCAACGGATAAAAGTCTTTTGCTTCTTTTCTTCAGAAAAGAAGCTCTTGCTTAAACGTGGGCCGCCGCCTCGGTGCGCACCGACTTCACGGCCCCCTTCGCGGCCATCATCATCAGCCCGCTGTCGTTGGCGATGGTGACCATCTTGAAGCCCATCTTGATCGCGCGGGCGGCATAGGCGGCGGAGCCGCAATGAACGCCGGGGAACAGGCCGCGCTTGGCACACGCGGCGATGATCTTCTCGTAGATCTCCAGGATCATCGGCTCCTCGCGGTCCAGGATCGGGATCAGGCCGTAGGAGAAGCCGAGATCGGACGGGCCGATATAGACGCCGGTCAGGCCGGGCACATCGAGAATGGCGTCGAGGTTCTCGACCGCCTGCTTGGTCTCGATCATCGGCATGATGATGATCTCGTCATTGGCCGTGGTCTGGTAGCCGCTGGCCTCGCCATACATGGCAGCCCGGATCGGGCCGTTGGAGCGAACGCCCTTGGGCGGATACAGCGCGTAGGAGACCAGCTTCGCGGCCTCCTCCGGCGTGTTCACCATCGGGCAGATCACGCCATAGGCGCCGGCATCGAGCACCTTGCCGACGATGCCCGGCTCGTTCCACGGCACCCGCACCATCGGCAGCACCGGATGCGCCTGCATCGCCTGGAAGCATTGCACCATCGAGAGATAGTCCTGCACGCCGTGCTGCATGTCGACCGTCACCGAGTCGAAGCCGCACTGGGCCATGCACTCGGCGGAGAAGCCCGAGGGAATGGCGAGCCAGCCATTCACGACCGCTTTGCCCTCGGCCCAGGCTGCCTTGATCTTGTTCGCCACGTGCATGCTCCCTTGCATTGTTAGCGCTAACGCTAAGCCGCACATTCCGCATGGTCAATCGAGCCGGGACGCGGGGCCGCGCGCGCGGTGCGGTGCTGACCCACCCGACCTGGCCGGGCGGGAGGACAGTGTTGTGCTGGACAGGATTTAACTGTCGAGCTCTCGCTCACCCGGGTAATGTCCTGCCGGACAACACGCATCTCGGCTGTGTTTCACCGCGCCCGGCGCGTCGCCTGCTTTCCCACTTCAGATCCCCAGCAAAATCTCCAGGGCTGGCCGGCATTTCGGTTCGCTGTCGTCGCGCTGGGATCGGAACGCGACAATCGATAACCGAGCGCAACGCGCGCGGCTTTGCGCCACAGGGCGGGCCTGCAGAGCGGCCGGTGCCCGGTGCGCTGAAACATGGCGGCTGACGCGGTGGGATGCGGCGGGCATGGAGACTGACGACATGACGACAGATTTGGCCCAGCCGGACCGCAGCTTCGCCGTCGTCGTCAATGTGTCGGCCGGCGGGCTGATCGGTGCGTCCGGCCCGGAGGAGGACATTCGCGCGGCGTTCGCGGCGCACGGGGTGACGCCGCTGTTCATCGGCGACGACGCCGGAGACCTGCCGACGCGGGTGGCCCGCGCGCGCGACAGCGGGGCTGGGGTGATTGTGATGGCGGGCGGCGACGGCACCGTCGCCTGCGCCGCGCACGCGCTCGCTGGCGGGACGGTCGCGCTGGGGATTCTGCCGTTCGGAACGATGAACCTGATGGCGCGCGATCTGTCGATCCCGGTGGGCGATCTGGCCGCGGCCGTGGGATGCCTGATTGACGGCGTGCCCCGGGCGATCGATGTGGGTGACGTGAACGGGCATGTCTTCCTGTGCGGCTCGATGATCGGCATGGCGACCCGGCTGGCCCGCTACCGCGAGGCGGGACGCGGCGGCGGCTGGGTGGTGCATCGGCTTGTGCGGGTGGTGCGCCTGTTCCTGCTGGTGCTGCAAGGTGGCACCGCAACCTCGGTGCGGCTGCGCGGCGAGCCGAACTCCTATAACCGGGTCACGGTGGCCGAAGGCGGCGCGGTCACGGTGACTGTGCGGGTGTGGAGCGATGACCAATGGACAACACGCCTTGCAGATGCCGCGGCCATCGGGACGGCCACGGCCGTGAGCGACGCGGCATGACAGCCGCGGCGGGGGCGGCAAAGCTGCAACGTCCGGACACGCAGGCCGGCCAGGCACACGGTGGGGTATCAGCGTCATGGCCATCCAGGACAGCGCCCTCACGGCGCTTGCGCCGCAGCCCTATCATTTGATCCGCGACCAGATCCGCGATGAGGACATTCTGATGTGCTCCGCCAACGATGTCGGGTCGCGAATGATCCGCTGGGCCACGCGCAGCCAATGGAGCCATTGCGCGATCGCGTTCCGGATGCGCGAGATCGATCGGGTGCTGGTGCTGGAGTGTGTGCAGCGGATGGGCGTGCGCGCGGTGCCGATGAGCGATTTCATCGCGCGGACCAGCAGCGGCGTGCGCCCGTATCCGGGCCGGATCGTGCTGGCGCGGCACCAGGATTTTCCGTCCGGCCCGGATCAGGCAGGGATGGCGAAAATTGCGGCATTCGCCTTCACACGGCTTGGCGCCAAATTCTCGAACCTGGAGACTGTGAAGATCGGGCTGCGGATTGCACTCGGCCGGCTCAACGCCGCCCTGCCGGCGCTTGTCGTGGCGGACGACGAATATATCTGTTCTGAATATGTTGCAAAATGCTTCGAAAGCATCGGTCTGCCGATCGCATGGAATGGCGAGGGATTCATCGCGCCCGGGGATATCGCCGCCGACCCGCGTGTCATGGCCGTCACGCAGATCCAGACGGACGACGATCCCCGCAAGGACCGCGCGTGATGGATGTTCGCGCGGCGTGGTCGGCGTTCACCGGTGCCGCGGGGCGCGGTGCGGCGCGGCTGGAGGGTTTCAGCCTGGCGGGCCTGCTGGTCGTGCTGCTCGCGGTCCTGGCGTTCGGGTGGCTGGGTATGGAGGTGTCGGACGGCAACACATCCGCGTTCGACAACGCCGTTCTGCTGGCGCTGCGCGATCCGCTTGATCACACGCGGTTGATCGGTCCGGCCTGGCTGCCTGGCGTGGCCGTTGAGGTGACCAGCCTTGGCGGACCGGCGGTGCTGACGTTTGTCACGCTGGCGACCGGCTTCTATCTGCTGGTGATCCGGCGATGGGGCTCCGCGGTGCTGATCGGCGTGTCGGTGACCGGTGGCTCGTTGCTCAGCACCTGGCTGAAGCTGGCCTTCGATCGCCCGCGGCCGGAGCTCGCCTTGCATGTGGTCGCGGCGTCCTCGGCCAGCTTTCCCAGCGGCCACGCGATGCTGTCGGCGGTGACCTATCTCACGGTCGGCGGATTGCTGATGCGCGCGCCTGGCAGTTTTGGGGCGAAGCTGTACGTGTTTGCGGTGGTGGTCCTGCTGACCTCGGCGATCGGTGTCAGCCGGGTGTATCTCGGCGTGCACTGGCCAACGGATGTGCTGGCTGGCTGGTGCATGGGCGCCGCCTGGGCGCTGCTGTTCCTGCTGGTCGCGGTGCGGCTGGAACACTGGCGGGACTTTGGCGCCGCTCGCCATGCGAGAGTTGCTGACTGATACCAACGGCCATGATCGATGACTCTTCCATCGATCATGGCCGTTGGTATCGCGCGCCGGGAAGGCCTGCGGCGGCGCGCCTAACCAAGACCATACCAACGGTCATTCTTCATGACCGTTGGTATGACGCGGATCGTCGGCGGGAGCCGTTGCGCCCGCAAGGTGAGCGCCTTGTCGTTCGAGACGGAATGGCAGCTTCGGGGAGGCCGTGCCCGGCCGACATACCGGCCCGCTTTAAGGTTGACCCATGAAGATCGGGTCAACGCGGGTTGGCATGAGGATTTGTTTGGCGCGCCGCCGCCGGCCAGCCCGGTGCGCGATACCGGTCATGGTCAGACGTTCGCACGGATCGGGGTTGGGTGGAACGCGATTGCGGATGTCGGCGGTCGGTTGAAAGGCACCGTTTCAGCCGGCGTCGACGCCACAGGCCGCGAGCGCGGTGGTGATATCTGGCCAGAGGAGCGCGCCGATTTCGGCGATCTGCACGATCTGCGCGCGGGGGACGTTGGCAACGGGGTGCCTGAGGGGGGGCGCTGTTGGCCGCTGCAGGTGCCGTGGAACAGCAGCATGAATCGTTTTGGGGTTGTGCTTGCTGGCGGCGTTGATCGCGTGGGCGTCGGGTGGGGCTTTCTGTGGGTTGGGATTGATGGGTTGCACCCGTCCCACGGGTGCAGATTTTGGTTGACTTTAATTTAGGTTTATGTTCCTAATTTCTTTATGAATGTTGCGGGTGACCTTTCTCTTTCTGCGCGTGTTTCGCTGATCCTGGATGGGTTGTGCCGGGCTGTGGCGGCACGGATCTCGGGTGGGGGGTTGGAGGCTGCGGTCATTGTTTTGATTTGGGGACGGATCAAGCAGGCGGAGGGGCGGCCAACCGCGAGCGGGGCCGGG
>JBBILI010000078.1:0-9838 GCA_037445025.1 Rhodospirillales bacterium | reverse complement strand
GGCGCGCCAGACCAAGACTCAGACCAAAGGTCATTCTTCATGACCGTTGGTATCGCGCGCCGGGTTGGCCGGCGGCGGCGCGCCAGACCAAGACTCAGACCAAAGGTCATTCTTCATGACCGTTGGTATCGCGCGCCGGGTTGGCCGGCGGCGGCGCGCCAGACCAAGACTCAGACCAAAGGTCATTCTTCATGACCGTTGGTCTGACGAAAGATGTGACGGCACGGCCGGTCGACCTGGCGCCATGTCGCCCTGGGCCAGCCGCACCGCCACGTCGATGCCGTGCTCCACAAGATCGACATACCCGTCATCGAGCTGCAGATCGACCTTCACACCCTCATGCGCGGCCACGAACGCCTGGATCACCGGCATCAGCTTCTGCGCCCCGAACGCCACCGGCGCCGCCACGTGCAGCCACCCCGTCAGGTGCTGATGGCCGCGGCTTAGCTCCGTCTCCGCCACCAGGCGACGCGTCTGCTCGAAATAGCGCTCGCCCTCCTCCGTCAGCGCCAGCGAACGCGTGGTGCGGGCCAGAAGCCGCACGTCCAGCACGCGTTCCAGCGCCACGATCTGCTTGCTGACCGCCCCCTGCGTGGCGCCCGTCTCACGCGCGACGGCAGAGAAGCTGCCGGCCTCCACCACCCGCACGAAGATCAAGGCGAAGTTCGGCATGGTGCCGAACCTCTACGCCACCTTCGCGCTGTCACAGACCGCGCTGCCCACCTACCTCGCGCTGCAGAACGCCCGCTCGAGCGTCAGCGGCAAGGCCCGTGAAGTGGTCAACCTCGTCGTCAGCCAGGTCAACGCCTGCGCCTACTGCCTCGCCGCGCACACCATGGTGGGCAAGGCCATGGGCTTCACCGACGCCCAGCAGCACCACACGCGCCTGCGTGGGCTCCTGGCGCAGCCGCGCCACCGCCCGCGGCACCAGCGATGTCGCCAGCGACGATGTCGCCCCCTCCCGCAGAATCCCGCCGGAACGGCCGCCCAGCTCACGCGCCAGCGCGCCGAAGCCCTGGATCTGCTGATACATACGGTCCGCGTCCAGGATCAGCGCATTCGCCTCCGCCGTCGGCACCAGCCGTCCCGCGGTGCGATGGAACAGCAGATACCCCAGCCGGTCCTCGCAATGCCGCAAGACCTTGGAAAGGGCCGGCTGCGTCACGTGCAGCATCTGCGCGGCGGCGGACAGCGTCCGGCAATGCATGATGGCCCGGAACAGCTCGATCTCGCGCGCGTTCATCCCGTCAGCATGGCGCGAACCGGCATGATCGGCCAGGTCCGATCACGTGTCCCGCGCCGGCCGTCAGCCCGGCCGCAGCGACATGCGCAGCTCGAAGGACGCGGCAGGGCCGAGAATGTCGAGATAGAGGATCGGGCTGCCGTCATCGGCCTGGGTCACGCGCTGCACCCGCAGCAGCGGCGTGCCGACACCGACACCAAGCCGATCCGCCACCGCCGGCCCCACCTGGGCGGCGCTCACCACCTGCTGCCCCCCGGCCGCCGCCAGGCGATGCCGCTGCAGCAGGCTCTGCAGCGGCAGCTGCGCCATGTCCGCCTCGCTCCACAGCCGGCCGATCGCCGCGGGGATGTAGCTGGTCAGGTGCAGCAGCGCCGCCGCCCCGGCCAGGCGCAGCCGGACCGCATGCTGGCACGGCGCGCCGGATTCCAGACCCAGCAGGGCCGCCACCTCGGCCGGCGCCGGGCGATATTCGAATTCCAGCAGCCGCACCGCCGTGGTGCGCGCGACATGATCCATGTCGTCCAGCACGTCCGACAGGCTCAGCCGCGGCACGGGCGGCTGCGCCCGCGCCACCGTGCCACGCCCGCGCGTGCGCTGAATCCGCCCCTCCTGCACCAGCCGCGCCAGGGCAGCGCGGATCGTCACCCGCGACACCGCGAACCGCGACACCAGCTCCGCCTCGGTCGGCAGCCGCGCGCCGCTGCCCGCGACGGCGAGCTGCTCGTCGAGCTGGCGGTACACCTGCTCCTGCAGCGAAACGCCGCCCCGGCGCAAACCGTCAGCCATGCCCGGCCGCCGGACAAAAACGCTTGACCGCAGCTGGATCTCGATTTGTATTATCAATCATACAATAACTTTGGCACCGCCCCACACGCCTCGCAAGCCAGGCGACGGCCGGCTCCGGCGGAGGGAGAGCGAAGATGCGGATCGTCCATGGCAGCCGGATGGACTTCACCGAGCGGCACAACCCGCGCGGCGGCACCTTCCACTACAAACGCCTCGTCGAAGGCACGTCCGGCACACCCGGCAATTTCGGCCTGATGCTGTCACGCACCTTCGAGAATTTCGTCTCGCCCCGCCACCGGCACAATTTCGAGCAGATCCGCTTTCAGATCGAAGGTGTGTGCGACTTCGCCCGCGACGGCAGCATGACCCCGGGCACCATGGGATATTTCCCGGAAGGCGCCTATTACGGCCCGCAATCCGCCGGCGGCCCGGCCCTGGTCGCCGTGCTGCAGTTCGGCGGCCCCAGCCGCAGCGGCTATATGAGCGAGGACGATCTGCAGCGCAGCGTGGCCGCCCTCAGCCAGGTCGGCCGGTTCGAGGCCGGTGTGTTCCACCGCGCCGAAGGCCAGCCCGGCCGCGCCCGGCAGGATGCCTACGAGGCGGCGTGGGAACATCACACCGGCCGCCGCATGACCTACCCCGAGCCGCTGCACCCCGCCCCCATCCTGGTCGGCGCCGACGCAGCCCCCTGGCAGAACGAAGCCCCCGGACGGGACGTCAGAACCTTCGGCACATTCAAGGGCGGCACCGCCGTGCGCGCCATGCGGCTGCAGGGCGAAGCCCAAGCGACATTGTCCGGCCCCGCCGTGCTGTTCGTGCTCTCCGGCGCCGGCTTTGCGGGCGAATCCGAGATCGCCCCACATGACGGGCTGCACATCGAAACCGGCGAAACCGTTGCCCTGCACACCAACACCGCGGTGGAGGTGCTGGTGATGCAGCTGCCGCTGCTCGCGACAGCCGAGTCGATCGCCGCCTGACAGCACTTGCCGCCCGCCCCCGTCGGGTCTTCACTGCGGGCCAGAGATAAAAACAAGACTTTCAAGGGAGAGACGCGCATGCGCAGAGCCGTGACACATCGTTTGGGCGCAATCTGCCTGCTCACCGCCTGCCTGGGCCTGTCACCCGCCGCCCGCGCCGCCGATCCGCAGGTGGAGCTGAAGCTCTCCCACTGGGTGCCGCCGTCCCACCCGCTGCAGCACGCCATCGAGGACTGGGCGAACGACATCAAAACCCAGTCCGGCGGCAGCATCACCGCCACCATCTTCCCCGCCGAACAGCTCGGCAAGGCGTTCGACCATTACGACATGGCACGCGACGGCATCGCCGACGGCGCCTATGTCAGCCCCGGCTACCAGCCCGGCCGCTTCCCCATCATCGGCCTGTCCGACCTGCCCTTCACCTATCAGGACGCGAAATCCGGCACCGCCGCCGTCGATTCCTGGTATCGCACCTACGCCGCCCGCGAAATGAAGGACGTGCATTACTGCTTCGCCTTCATCCAGGACCCCGGCACCCTCTTCTCCAAATCCGCCGTCACCCTGCCATCCGACGTCAAAGGCCTTAAGATCCGCCCCGCCAACGCCGCCATGGGCGGCTTCGTCACCCTGCTCGGCGGCAACAACGTCCAGGCCTCCGCCCCCCAGTCGCGCGACCTGCTGGAACGCGGCGTGGCCGACGGCATCTTCTTCCCCTGGGGCTCCACGCTGCTGTTCGGCATCGACAAGGTCGTCCATCACGCCATCGACGCGCAGATGTACACCGCCACCTTCGTCTGGGTGCTGAACAAGGACAAATACGACGGCATGACCGCCGCCCAGCGCAAGGTGATCGACGCGCATTGCACGCCGGAATGGGCGGTGCGCTTCGCCAGCCCCTGGGCGGATTTCGAGGCCGCCGGGCGCGCCACCTTCCGCGCCGAGCCGGACCATACGGTCACAGAACTCACCCCCCAGCAGCTCGCCCAATGGCGTGACGCCGCCGCCCCGCTGCGCGCCAGCTGGGCCGCCGGCGTGAAAAAAGCCGGCGCCAACCCCGACGCCATCCTGGCCGCCTTCCAGGCCTCGCTCGAATCCCACCACGCGGCGGCGAAGTGAAACGGGCGCTCGCCTTCGCCACCGTCGCCGAACGCGTCGCAGGCCTGTTCCTGGCGGTGGTCACGGTGCTGACCTTCGCCACCGTCGTGCTCCGCTACGCCTTCAGCATCGCTATCCCCGACAGCTACGACCTCAGCCGCAACTTCCTCGGCATCCTCACCTTCTGGGGCATCGCGATGACCGGCTTCCGCGGCGAACATATCAAGGTCGATCTGATCTGGGGCGTCCTCCCCCCAGCCGGACAGCGCGCGCTTGACGCGCTGTCCACCGTCTTCACCCTGCTGTGCATGGCCGTGTTCGCTTATGCCATGGCCACCAAGGTGCTGGGCGAGGCCACCAGCGGCGAAACCACCTACGACCTCAACCTGCCGGTCTGGCCGTTTTACGCCCTGGCCTGGTCAGGGCTCGCCGTGTCGGTGCTGCTGCTGGGGCTGCGCCTCGCCGGCCAGTTGCGCGGCACCGCCGAAACCCCCGTCCCCATCGCCCTGTCGCACTGAGGCCGCCGCCATGGATCACGGCCCGATCGCCCTGCTGGGCTTTGTCGCCCTGTTCGGCCTGATGATGCTGCGCATGCCGATCGGCCTCGCCATGGGTGCCGTCGGCGTCACCGGCTTCGGCCTCATCAACGGCTTCGGCCCCGCCCTGAAACTGCTGGCCCAATCACCCATCCGCACCGCCACCGACGCCGGATTCGCCGTCATCCCCATGTTCCTGCTGATGGGCGCCATCGCCACCACCTCCGGCATGAGCACCGAACTGTTCCGCGCCGCCAACGCCTTCCTCGGCCGCTTCCGCGGCGGCCTCGGCATGGCCACCATCGCCGCCTGCGCCGGCTTCGCCGCCATCTCCGGCTCCTCCGTCGCCACCGCCGCCACCTTCTCCGCCGTCGCCTATCCGGAAATGCGCCGCCACCGCTACCCGCAAAGCTTCTCCGCCGGCGTCATCGCCGCCGGCGGAACTCTCGGCTCCATCCTGCCGCCCTCGCTGGTACTCGCCGTCTACAGCCTCATCACCCAGCAGGATGTCGGCAAACTCTACATCGCCGGCATCCTGCCCGGCATCCTGGCCATCCTGATGTACATCGCCACCATCAGCGTCATCGCCCTGGCCCGGCCCGGCTTCCTGCCGCCAGGCGAGCGCCACGGCTGGCCCGAGAAGCTGCGCGCGCTGCGCGGCGTCTGGGCCATCACACTGCTGTTCCTGTTCATCGTCGGCGGCATGTACGGCGGCGCCTTCACCCCCACCGAAGCCGCCGGCATGGGCGCCGGCGGCGCCTTCCTGATCGCCACCGCCCGCGGCCGGCTCAGCCTCGCCCAGCTGATGGACTGCCTGCAGAAGGCGCTGCGCACCTCGGCCGCCATCTTCTCCATCCTCATCGGCGCCCTGCTGTTCGGCTACTTCCTCACCGTCACCCAAACCCCCCAGCACGTCACCGAATTCGTCACCGGCCTCGGCCTGCCACGCACCGGCGTGCTGCTGCTGATCATGCTGATGTACCTCGTCCTCGGCTGCGTGATGGACGCAATGGCCATGGTCATCCTTACCATCCCCATCATCTTCCCCGTCATCGTCTCGCTCGGCTTCGACCCCGTCTGGTTCGGCGTCATCATCGTCATGACCGTGGAACTGGGACTGATCCACCCCCCGGTCGGCATGAACGTGTTCGTCATCAAAAGCGTCGTGCGCGATATCGGCATGGGGACGATCTTTATCGGCGTCATTCCGTTTGTGATCACCGATCTGATACGGCTGGGCATTCTGATCGGATTCCCGATCATCTCTACGTACCTGCCTAATCACATGTAAAAAGCGGTTCTTTTTTGATAAAAAGAACCAAAGAACTTTCAGACACTAAGACAAATCTGGAAAATAAAAATGTATTCTACAAGCAGTGCTTTTCTCGATGCCCTGATCGAGGCCAACGTACAATATATGTTTGTCAACCTGGGCAGTGATCACCCCGCCCTTGTCGAGGCGATCGCCGAGGCGCGCGCCGCGGGACGGCCGGTGCCGGAAATCATCACCTGCCCCAACGAAATGGTCGGCATGAGCGCCGCCCACGGCTTCTGGCAGATCAGCGGCGTCGCCCAGGCCGTCATCGTCCACGTCGAATGCGGCACCCAGGCCCTCGCCGGCGCCGTCCACAACGCCGCCAAAGGCCGCGCCGCCATGCTCATCTTCGCCGGCAGCTCCCCCTTCACCCAACACGGCGAACTGCCGGGCAGCCGCAACGAATTCATCCAGTGGATCCAGGACGTGCACGACCAACGCGGCCTCGTGCGCGGCTATATGCGCTACGACACCGAAATCCGCACCGGCCGCAACGTCAAGGAACTCGTCCACCGCGCCCTGCAATTCGCCAATTCCGACCCGCGCGGCCCGGTCTATCTCATGGGCGCCCGCGAGGTGATGGAAGAAACCGTCCCGCCCCTGCCCAACGACAGCGCCGCGTGGCGCGCCGTCGAACCGGTCGGGCTGAGCCCCGCCGCCATCGCCGACATCGGCCACGCCCTCAACACCGCCATCCACCCGCTGGTCGTCACCTCCTTCGTCGGCCGCAACCCCGCAGCCGTCGCCCCCCTGGTGGCGCTGTGCCGCAGGCTCGGCATCGGCGTGCTGGAATCCGTGCCCAACGCCATGAACTTTCCCCACACCGACCCGCTCTACCAAGGCAACCAATGGAACCAGCCGGTGCAGAACCCGGCCCTCGCCGCCGCCGATGTCATTCTGGTGATCGACAGCGACGTGCCCTGGATCCCCGCCGTCTCCCGCCCATCCGACAGCGCGCGGATCTTCCACATCGATATCGATCCGCTGAAGCAGCAGATGCCGCTGTGGCACATCAAGGCCGAACGCAGCCTGCGCGCCGACGCCGAAACGGCCCTCACCCAGTTGCTCGCCTGGAGCGAGGCGAACCCCGCGTCGCCCGATCTGGTGACAACCCGCGCCGCGCGCCACGCCGAAAGCCACCACGCCCGCCGGCACCGCCTGGCAGCGCTGGAAGCCACCCCACCGGAGGGCACGCTGACCGGCGAATACGTCGTCTCCCGCATGCGCGCCTTGCTCGATGACACGGTCATCGTCGTCAGCGAGAGCATTTCGCATTACCACACCGTGTTCGATCATCTGGCGATCGACCGGCCGGGCGCGATTCACACCAGTGGCGGCGGCTCGCTGGGCTGGCACGGCGGCGCCGCGATCGGTGCGAAGCTGGCAAGGCCGGAGGCGACAGTGGTGGCGTTCACCGGCGACGGCTCGTTCATGTTCTCGGTGCCGTCCTCGGTGCATTGGATGGCCAGGCGCTACGGCACGCCGTTCGTGACGATCATCTTCAACAACCGCGGCTGGAAGTCACCGAAGCTGTCCGCGCTCGCGGTGCATCCCGAAGGCTATGCCGCGCGCGCCAACCGTCTCGACACCTCGTTCGATCCGCCGTCCGACTACGTGGGCATTGCCGCGGCCGCCGGCGGCGCCTGGGGCCGCCAGATCCGCGGCCCCTCAGAAGTAGACGAAACCCTGCGCGCGGCATTGCGCGTGGTCCGCGAGGAAGCACGCTGTGCCGTGATCGACGTCTGGCTACCCCACCACTAAATCGATTGAAAGTTTTTTGCTTTTTTTCTTCAGAAAGGAAGCGCTTGCTTGCTTGCTTGCTTTTCTTCCTACCGCATCACCTTATTGGGATCCTCCCCATAAGGCGGCGAATAGATCACCAGAAGCTTGATCCGTTCAGTGATCACCTTGATCGAATGGTACACCCGCGCCGGAAAGAACATCATGTCACCCGGCCGCACGTGGTAGTCCACGCCGTCGATCCCGGCCATGGCTTCGCCTTCCAGGATATAGACGGCCTGTTCCAGGTCGGGATGCGCGTGTGCGGGCGAGCCTTCGTTGCGTTCGATGTCGCCGAGCGCGATCTCCATGTATTTCGCGCCGTTATGTGCCCCGATCAGGCGATAGTTGCGTGTGCCGGTATGATTGGCCGGGCTGTAGGGCGCGACCGACCCGGCGCGGATCACGCAGGGCGACTCTGGCTCACTCATCTCTCAGCTCTCCTTGATGTCGATGGACCCGCCGCTACTGCGCCGCCTGCAGCGAGACGGCGGGTGCCCGATTGCGCCCCAGCAGGTACAGCGCCAGGGCGGCCACGATCGCCACCACCCCGACCACGCCCATGCCCCAGCGGAACTCGCCGGTCACGTCCTTGAGGTATCCGATGAACCAGGGCGAGACGAAGCCGCCGATGATGCCCACCGCGCTGATCGCGGCCAGCCCGCCGGCGGCACTGGCGCCTGACAGGAATCCCGCCGGGATGGTCCAGAACACCCCGGCGAAGGACAGTGTGCCCGCCAGCGCGATGGACAGCGCCGCCACCCGCGCCACCGGGTCCTGCACCAGCGCCGAGGCCAGCAGCGCCGCCCCGCCGGCGAAGTTGGCGAACGCCGCATGGCCGTAGCGCTCGCCTTTGCGGTCCGACCGCAGCCCGAACCAGATCACGCTGACCAGCGCCACCAGGCTCGGCACCATGGCGATGAACCCGGTCTGCAGGTTGGAGACGCCGAAGCCCTTGACGATCTGCGGCAGGAAGGTGGCGATGGCGTTGTTGAGGCACACATTGGTGAAGTAGATCATCGCCAGGAACCATACCCATGGGTTGGTCAGCGACTGCAGCATCGAGTAGGTGCGCCGTGTTTCGCGCTGCTTCTTCTCGCCGGCCAGTTTCGCCACCAGCCAGGCCCGGCCCGGCTCCGGCAGCCACTTCACCTCGGCCGGATTGTCGCGCAGCGTGGCCAGCACCACCGGCGCCAGCAGGATCGCCGGCAGACCTTCCAGAATATACAGCCACTGCCAGCCGGCCAGCCCGGCATGCCCGTCCAGGGTCAGCAGAAACCCCGAGATCGGCGCCCCGATGATGCCGCTCACCGGAATAGCGGCGAAGAACAGCCCCAGCACGCGGCCGCGATACGCTTCGGGAAACCAGAGCGTCATGAAGAACAGCACGCCGGGCTGAAACCCCGCCTCGGCGGCGCCGAGCAGGGCGCGCATGATGTAGAAGCCGGTGTCGCTCGAGATCAGCGCCATGCCGGTGGCGAACAGCCCCCAGGTGAACATGATCCGCGCCAGCCAGCGCCGCGCGCCGAACCGGTAGAGCAACAGGTTGGACGGGATTTCGCACACGCAATAGGTGAGGAAGAACAGCCCCGCCCCGAAGCCGAACTGCGCCTGGCTGAGGCCGAGCGCCTTGTTCATCTGCAGCGCGGCGAAGCCGACATTGGTGCGGTCGAGATAGGCCACGAAGTAGCACAGCATGATGAACGGCATCACGCGGAGCATGACCGTGCGCATCGTTGTCGCTTCGAGTCCGCCCGGCGGCGCCTGGTTGGTCACGTTCATTGATACGTCCCCCTGCTTGGTGCCGACTCTCGAAAATCGACGCCATGACGAATTGTTATCCGTTCCCCCGAAATCACACTGGCAGCGAAGAGCCGTCAAGAGCTAATACCAACTCTCACTGATCAGAACCGATGCGCCCAATCGCGCATGCCGATAGACATGATGCGCCAGGGCTGATCGGTGAGTTTGTTCCAAGCTTCGCAGCAATGATCGAGGATGGCGTCGTAGGTATCGAAGACTCGATTGGACAGCCAGTTGTCGCGCATGAACTGCCAGACGTTTTCGACCGGATTGAGTTCCGGGCACTTGGGCGGCAGCGGCAGGA
>JBBILI010000077.1:0-9970 GCA_037445025.1 Rhodospirillales bacterium | reverse complement strand
CTTGGGCGGCTTCTCAAACCGGGCCAGCCGGGACTCCAATTCCGCGATCCGCGCGAGTGCTGCTTCCAACTGGCCAACAAGCGGCAGCAGAGACAGGATCAGCGCGTCCTTCTCGGCGACCGTCAGCTTGGTGAGATCGATCTTGGGTGCCACCCCGATGTTGAATCGAGTCGCCCGTGATCGCGTCAACTCCCTTCGTGGTCACCCCGGATGTGGAGGCCCAAACCGCCACAGGCTACCCACGTGAGCAATTACTGGAGCCATGCCTTTCAGAAGAGGCTTGGCCCAGTGGATGGACGTTTTTTGGTTCTGTTTTTCAAAAAAAACTGCTGTGCTTCGTTCAAGCTGCCCTCGGACACATCGCCGTCAGGCAGATATCGGCGGCAAACGGATGATTGGGCCGATCGAGCGTTCCAGGGATCGGATCGCGGGAAAATGCTGCGCAGTTATCCAGATCCCGTCGCAGCAATGTCACCTCGACCACATCCGGCACTGGCACGCCAGCCACCATCGCCACGGCCCCGTAATTGTTCACATGCAGATGAACCGGCACATGATAGTGCGTCAGTCTCTCCAGACTCTGCCTTACCCGCTCCAGAAACGCGGCCGTCCCTATCCCGCCCAGGCCATGCAACTCGCAGATGACGATCTCGAACGGGCGCAACCGATCTGCATCAAGCGCCTCGAGGACATCATATTCCGCCCCCTCGATATCAAACTTCAGGAGCGGGTGTTGCGCGTCGTCAATCCGCGATGTCGACAGGATTGTATCGAAATCAATCAGATCTCCTGACGAAGTCGGCCCCCAACCCAGCCGATGGAACGCGAATTTCTCATGCGCGACAGGGGGGCCTGCAACCGTGTGATCGAACTGCACAATCCGCGCGCCCCCCAGCGCCAGCTCCAGATCGAAGCTGACATCGGAACCGACCCCGATCGACACCACCACATCACTTGTCAGCGCAAGGCGTGGGACGACATAGCCGCCGTCATGGTTTCCTCCAACCCGGATCTTCTCAAAGCTGGGCATGGTGCGGGGCTGCAGCATTCCCAGCAGATCCAGCACCTGTCGCTGCGAAACAGGTCTGTTCGGCAATGGTTGCGACGACACCCCCCCCGGGAACGGTTGCGCCGCCTTCTCATATCCCACACAGATCTCGGCCAACCGCGCGGCGGTCTTGGCCCAGCTGAAACGATCGAGCACCCGCGCGCGCGCCGCAGCCGCTTGCTGGGGGGCCACGATGACGCCACGTGCTACCCGATCCATGGCATCGACCACTGCCTCAAGATCCGGCTCGATGAACCGCCACATCCCGCCGCCCTGCGGATCATTCATCTGGCCAGCGCGACCATCGATGCGAATCGCGATGTCATCGGCGCAGAAATCATCCGTGGCGCCGCCTCGCGTCACCAGAACCGGAACGCCGCACGCAATTGCCTCCAGTGCCGGCAGGTTGAACCCCTCCGCACGATACGGCGACACATAGGCATCTGCCATGCCATACAGCAGACGGAGCTGTTCGCGGCTGAGAGTGCCAGGAATCACAGAAATGGCGCCCAACGTGGCCGGATCCAGTAACGCGGGGCAGCTTGCACCGACCTCTCGGATCAACGGCTCGATGTGGATGCCGTAGACGTCCCGCTGGTCCTTGACGATCAGTCTTGCGCGACACCCACGGCTGCGCAGAGCCGCGAAAGCCCGCAGCAGAATGTCGATCCCTTTGTTCCAGACTGCGACACCAACGTTGATGAACACGGTCTCATCAACGGCGATTCCAAGATTGGCGCGACTGAGTTGACGTTCGGCAGCGCTCACTGGTGTGTAGACCCCCGGGTCGACCGCCAGCGGGACGATGTCGACCTTTCCCTGGTCAAACCCGAACTCGACAATCCGATCCCGAGACCAGGACGACGATGTGACGATGCGGTTCTCCCCATGCGTGAACCCGTCCGATCCGCGTGACCCCGCTTCGAAATTGCCCGCAGCAAGTCCAAGCTCGGTGATCATGAACGTCACTGTCTTGCAAGAGGCCGCCGCGTCCGGTGCCCGGTACGGCGAAGCGATGCGAAACACCGCGTCCACCGGAGATTGCGGCTCGCCAAGAGCTGCAATCCGGGCAAAGTCAGTTTCCGAGAATCCTGCCAGATTCTGCCCGGCATTCCAATGGTTGAACGCATACGGCACGTCGTGATGGTATAGCTGCAGCCCAGGCAGCTTCAGCAGTTCGAGGATCTGATACTGGTTGGCCAGCGCGAAGGAGTGACTGATGCCACGCCACCCCTCGATCAGCAGCGACTTCAGAGGGGTTTCCAGCATGATGACATCCTGTCAACGAAATGGCGAGCTCAGATCGGGCACTAGAGCGGGTTGGCATGTGATAGGCGATGCCCTCCCACTCTAGTTCTCTGTTTTAATGAGCAATTTTATGGTGGGGTGAGTTCACCCAAAGCCAAAATTGCTCTATCCTGTGCGGCAGTGTCGTCTGGAATGGTTAAGAAATAGTTGATGGCACGTGCAACGACAGCAGGCGCTGTTCGAAAGCCTGGGTGAAGCCCTCAATGTTGCCTGGCCCGGCGTGCCACCGGTCGGTGGTGAAATGCATGGCAAATTCGGCCATGGCGCGAGGATCGGTCGCCAGTCGGATCGCGATTTGCACGTAGGCTGCAAGCGTGCCGGCCACCCCGGCCTCCGCGCCGATCGAACGCAGCAGGCTCGCCGCCATTCGCGAGGCGAATGACCGCCCAGACAGCGTGATGATCGGCACGCCCATGCGAATGGCGTCACTGGCGACGGTCCCTGCATTGTAGGGAAACGTGTCCAGGAACAGATCCGCCAGCCGCAGCCGAGCCAGATAGGCCCCTGGGCCGACCCGGCCTGTGAAGATCAGTCGCTCCGGATCGACCCCCGCCGCTGCCGCATGCGCCCGCAGCGCAAGATCTGATCCGGACCCGTCATCAGCCAGCCATAGCACGCCGTGATCGACCACCGTGAGGATCTCCATCCATCCAGCAAACATCTCAGCAGTGATTTTGTAATGATTGGAAAAACAGCAAAAGAGGAAACGATCTTCAGGCAGGCCAAGCTGGGCGCGGGTGGTCTCCACCTCCATCTCACGGCGTGAGTCGTTGGCTTGGTATAGCGGTCCGATCGCCAATGGCCGCGGCGCATAATGCGTGGCCTGCCCATCCGGAATGACGAAATCATCCGCGAGCAGATAATCCAGTTCAGGCAGCGGCACCGGACCGATAAAGCCGAGATAGGTTGCCTGGATCGGTGCCGGACGGTGCCGCAGCACCTGCAGCCGTGCTCCCAGCGTCAGACCGTTCAGATCCACAAGGATATCGATCTCGTCATCGCGGATGCACTGTGCGGCCTGCGTATCGGAGAGGTCGCGAACGCGACGAACCTTGTCAAACGCACCAAGAATACGTGCCCGAATGGCGCTGCCGTCATCGAGACTGTTGCAGTAGCCATAAATGACGAACTGTGACCGGTCATGTCGTTCGAGCAGTTCTGCAATGAGATAGCTCATCGCATGCCGGCAGAAATCTGACGACAGATACCCAACCCGCAGCCTGTCGTGTCGGTAGCCGCCAGACGGGCTGAGATACGGCAGGACCGGCTTGGTCTTTCGTTCGATCCAGCCGGCACAGACCTCGCGTTGCCAGGCGACGTCATCGGTCAATGCGAGTGTGGCCAGCGGACCGGCATAGCGGCGCAGCTGGTCTTGTTCCAACCCGGGCAGATGATCGTCCAGTACTGGCCACAGGCAGAGGCGCTGCCGCAGATGAACGAAATGCTGGATCACATCCGGCTGGTCAGGTGCCAGCAACAGACTCCGACGCAGAAGCTGCTCTGCGTCCCGCAATCTGCCGCGTGTTTCGCAAAGCCGGCCGCTGTGGTTGAGCAGTGCCGTCTGCGCCGCGACCGGCTGAAGATGCTGCAGCCACACGGTGAGCGCTGCATCCGGCTGGCCCAACGATTCCAGCAGAAGGCCGAGGTTCTGGGCTGGTTCATAGAAGCCCGGTCGCAGCATCAGGGCGGCCTCGTAGCAGGCTATGGCATGATCGGTCTGACGTTGCTGCGCAAACGCCACCCCAAGGTTGAACCAGGCCGCAGCCGTGCCGGGATGCTGGGGCCCATTGGCGGTGATCCAGTGCTGGTAGACCTGGATCAAAATGTCGCCTGACGGACCTGCCCCTTCGACTGCGGCCAGCAGGTCTGGAAAGCTCAGCGATGCCAGCGCCAGCGGGTCGGCAAGAGATGGTTTGGCGATCTGGTTCATATGTTGCGTCCTGAAACCGATTTTCGGTCTGGAAATGGCGAAGGCCGCCATGGCGCAGATCATTTTGATCCGACCATGGCGCATCGCGTGAGGCTCAGCGGAACAGGGCCATCACCTGAGGCGTCGTGAAGAGATGGGACTGTGCCGCGGTGAAGTAAGGAATACTGGTGGTCGGCATGGTGGACAGCTCCGTTGTTGTCAAAGCACCTATCTGCGCCGTGGTGAAGGCCTGGATCTCGGTACTGGTGAGAGCAGCGAACTGGGCCGTGGTGAAGGCAGCCACCTCGCCCGTGGTCAGTGCGGCGACTTGCGCCGTCCCAAGCGCGCTGATCGTCGCTGTTGTGATGGCAGCGAAGCTTGCCGTTGTCAGGCTGGCCAGGCTGGTCGGTTTGACAAAGCCGATCTGTGCCGTCGTAAGGACTGGGGTTTGCGTGATCGTCAGTGCTGCCGCCTGGTTCGAGGTCAGCGCCGAGACAGCGACTGTGGACAGGTTGCCGACCTGGCCCGTGGTGAGGGCTGCGATGTCAGCGGTGGTGATGGCCACGATCTGCGCCGTGCCGAGGGCCGCGAGGGCCGCGGTGGTAATGGCCTTCACGTCGGTGGTGGTGAAGCCGCTGATGGCCGCGGTGGTCAGGGCCGGGGCGTTGAGCGTGGTGAACGCGGCACTCTCCGCCGTGGTCAGCCCGGCGATCTGGGCGCTGGTGAGGCCGGGTGCGCCGGCGGTGCTGAGGGCCACGATCTGATCGGTGGTGAGGCCGGCGACATCGGCCGTGGTCATGGCGGCCAGCTGGGTGGAGGACAGCGCCGCGATATCGGCCGTGGTGATCACGCCAGCATCGGTGACGGTGAAGGCGGCGATCTCGGCGGTGGTGAGGGCCTTGGCCTGGGTGGTGGTCAGCGCCGCGGCCTGGCCCGTGGTGAGGGCTGCGACCTCACCTGTTGTCAAGCCAATGATCTGCGCCGTGGTCAATGCCTGCAGCTGATCTGTTGTCAAACCCTGAAAATCTGACGTCGCCATGCCGGCAACAGCGGAAGTCGACAAGGCCGCAATTTGAGAGGTTGTCAGATTGATGGCAGACATGTTTCACCAGCCTCGATAACTCGGTGCAATCCATTGGCGCATTTTGCTGCCCGCGGATGCAGTCTCGCTCCGAATTGTCGAGAAGCCGTTAACAGGGCCGAAGAATCTCCGCCTGTTTCACGCCGGTGAAGCGGAGCACGCGCGCCGCACAGACTCCGTCAGCGTCGCGGGGCGGCGGCCCCCCGGCCCACCGTGACCCACCACGCAAGCCCGGCCACCACCACGATCACACACACGCCAGCCAGCAGCAGAAGTGGCGACTGGTCCAGCCAGCCAGTAGATCACCGGCAGCCGCAGCACGATCCCGGCCGCCGCCAGAACGAGCATCGCCAGATAGGGGCTGTGATGAACGAGCCAGCGCAGCACAGCGCAACGCGGCGGCGCCATATCCGTCGCCTCCGTTGAAGATCCGACCACCTTCGGCGACCCGATGAAACGCCCCTCAGCGTTATCGGCCATGGCCAACGCCATTCCCCCGCCCGATCCCATCAGATCCCACGCGTTGCCAGATCGGGGTGGCATCTGATAGGCGGTGCCGCCCAAAGCCATATTGCTCTCACGCTGTGCCGGGCCCGCACGACAGCGTCGGACACACCGCACCGCCCCATCCAGGTGGATTCCGAACCTTTTGCCGTGATTTCGCCCGTGCCATCTCAACGGCCTCAACCGGAGCATCGGCATGTCCAACGACCGTATCGAGGCTATCGGCCACCAGATCAAAGGGGCCGCAAAATCCGGCGTCGGAAGACTGCTTGTCGACGACAAGCTGAAATCCGACGGCGCCGCCGAACTCGCCGCCGGCCGTGCCCAGGCCGCTGCCGTCAGCACCGAAGAACCCATCTTCGGCGTCGACCAGGGCCGCCTCGAAGGCATCGGCCATCAACTTCTCGGTGCCGTGCGCGAAGAGTTCGGCAAGCTCGTGGGCAACCCCGCGATCCAAGCCAAGGGAACCGCGGAGCGTGCCGCCGGAAAGCTGCAGAACGCCGCCGGCAGAGCGCGCGATGAGCAACGCGAGGCCAGTTCGAAGCTGGACACTGTCGTTGAGGAGCCGACGGTTCGGATTGATCCGAAGGTTTGAAGGGGAAACGGGAAGCAGCCAGCTCTTGACGCAAAAAGCGCTACAAGGAATTTTTGTTGCTTGCGCGGCACGCGATCCGGAAGAGAGCGCCGTTGACACACGGATTCGTGCATGGGCCGAGGCGCGTATGCACATTGCCGGATCAATTCGTGTTGGGCATGATCGGGATGAGGGAGATAGCAGCCGACCTCGGCGAGGAGTTTGGCGGCGAGGAGTGTGGCGGGTGCCAACAGCGCAGCAGCATGACTGGGTGGCCTCTATCTTCGGCGTCGATCCGCGCAGCTATCCTGCCACGGGCGCCGATTCGAACGAGGCCGCTCCCTCCAAGACACCGGACCTCGCCACGCAGCCCGAGCAGCATGTCGCGGTGCCCAACGAGGAACTGTTCCACAAGGACAAGCCGATCAGCGACGCCGACATCCACCAGGGCGTGCTGGGAGACTGCTATCTGCTGTCCTCGATCGGCGAAATCGCGCGCATCAACCCCGATATCATCCGCAAGATGATCAAGGACAATCACGACGGCACCTACACCGTGACCTTGCATCGCCGCAAAGGTGGCTTCGGTGCCTTCGTGGCCGGTTTGTTCGGCGGACATCCGGAGTTCGAGGCGGTGGAGGAGACGGTGGACGGCAATTTTCCCACCGGTACCGGCCACAACCAGGGCTCGGTCAATCAGGGGGCCGGCCAGGACGAGACGGCGGGCAAGAAGGAGATCTGGCTGCAGGTGCTGGAGAAGGCCTTCGCCAAGCTGCATGGCGGCTATTCCAACATCGGCGACGGCGCCTGGCCGAAGGACGCGATGGAGACGCTGACCGGCCAGGAAGCCACGCATGCCGAGGTGTCCGGCGCGACGTCGCTGGCTGACCTGCAGGCTGCGTTCACCGCGGGCAAACCGATGGTCTTCAACACGCCCAAGAGCAACACCCTTCCGTTCGGCCTGGTCGGCCCGCATGCCTACATGCTGGAGGAGATCAAGATGGGAGCCGGCGGCAAGGCCACGCTCGTGCTGCGCAACCCTTGGGGCTACAATCCCGGCACGTCCAGTGCGCTGGTCAATGTTCCGTTCGAGGCGCTGGCGAGCGGTATCGGTTCGGTGGACATCGGCGGCGCGCTGCCCAAGCAGGAGCCGCCGAAGGATGCCCCGCCCGGTGGCCCCGCGGCTCCGGCAGGAGGCACCCCGTGATCGGCCGGCGCGGGCTCATTGTCGGCACTGTTGCCGGCGCGATTTTGGAAGGAACGGCCATGTCTGTGGGCCTTGGGGCGCCGATGGGCGATGTGGAGTTCGATGAAGGCATTCCCGGCCGGCTTGGGGCTGCTTCCATCGGCATCATGGGCATTGCCGAGAATGCGCGGCATGCCAGGGTTTCGCTGGGCTGGCAGGCCGGGGCGATCGGCTGGACCACGTCGCTGGACGTGCAGGTCGACGGCCTGGTGCCCACTCCGGGGCTGGTGTTCCGGGTGAAGGCGATCGTGGCTGGGCGGGAACGCCTGCCGGCGAAGGTGGTGTTCACGCCTGATCCTGACGCGCATCATGTGGCGGCGCAGGCCGGGGCGATTTTGCTGGTGGAGGGTGATGGGTCGCGGGGCGGCGGGCTGCGGTTTGGCGCCAGTGACCACACCAGCTCGATGATCGCCACGCGCTGGGAGCCGAATGTGGCGGCGCCGAGCTCTGTGGCGATCGCGTGGTGGCCTGGAATCGATGTGCATGATTATGCTGATCCCGCGACGATTCACAGCATGACAGTGACCCGCGATTCAACGATTTCCGTCCCCGACGGCCGGCTCAGCGTGCTGGCCATCGAGGGTCATTCCGTGTTGCACCCAGGCTGGGTGGTTTTATCTGTCGGATAAAAAGTTTTTTGGTTCTTTTTTTCAAAAAAGAACCGCTTCCTTACCCCTTGATTGCCCGTTGTACTCTGGCAATTGCCCCCGCCAGCCCGCGAACCTCCAGAATTCTGCCTGTCTCATCGTAATCCTCGGACAGCACGCGCGCTGCCTCGTACACCTCTCCGAGCAGGCCTTGTTTGGCGTAGGGCACGACGATTGTGGCCTCGATCATTCTTGCCTCGAAGAAGGCGATGATGGTTTCGCGGAGCTTTGCGACATCTGACGGGTTCTGCGAGGAGAGCAGGATCGCGTCGGCATGGCGTTCGCGCAGGGCGGCCTGGTCTTCCGGGCTGAGGCGATCGGTTTTGTTGAGCAGCAGGATTGCGGGCACGCTGTCGGCGCCGATTTCGCGCAGCACGGTTCGGCTGACCTCGAGCTGGGCTTCGTAGGTGGGGTCTGAGGCGTCGACGACGTAGAGCAGGAGGGACGCTTCCAGGGCTTCGTCCAGCGTGGAGCGGAAGCTGGCGACGAGGTCGTGGGGGAGTTGCTTGATGAAGCCGACGGTGTCGGAGACGAGGATGCGGGGTTTGGTTTCAGGTTTGAGGGCGCGGACGGTGGTGTCGAGGGTTGCGAAAAGCTGGTCGGCGACAAGGACCTCGCTGCCGGTGAGGGCGCGCATGAGAGAGGATTTGCCGGCGTTGGTGTAGCCGACGAGGGCGACGCGGAGCTGGTCGGTGCGGGCGGCGCGGCGTTGGTCGTGATCGCGCTGGACGGCTTCGAGCTGGTCCTTCAGTTCGGCGAGACGGTCGCGGATGCGGCGGCGGTCGAGGTCGAGGCTGGTTTCCCCGGCGCCGACGCCGCGCTGGCGTTCGCTGGAATTGACGGATTCGCGCAAGCGGGGGGCGACGTATTTCAGGCGGGCCATTTCGACCTGCAGCTTGGCTTCGCGGCTGCGGGCGTGGCGGTGGAAGATTTCGACGATGACGCCGGTGCGATCGAGCACGCGGGCGCCGGTGGCGTTTTCGAGGTTGCGGGCCTGGCTGGGGGAGATTTCGTGGTCGACGATGACGTATTCCGGCTTTGCCGCGGGTGCTTCGTCGGGCGTTTCGGGTTCGGGTGTGGTGGTTTCGAAGCGTTCGCGGGCCTTGGATTTTGAGGGGGCTTTCCAGGCGGGGATCACGCCGGTGCCGCCGGTGATGGCGGCGAGTTCGGCGAGCTTGCCTTTGCCGAGCACGGTGAGGCCGCCGATGCCGTCGCGGCGTTGGGTGACCTGGCCCACGACGTCGTAGCCGAGGGTGTGGACGAGGCGGCCGAGCTCTTTGAGGCTGGCGGCGTGGGCGGTGTCGTCGATGCCGTCCATCTGGATGCCGACGAGGACCGCGCGCGGGGTGGGGAGTTTGGTTTCCATGGCCTGGTGTAGAGCAATATGGCTTTTGGTGGAATCACCGTGCCCTGAAATTGCTCGCTGAAACAAAGAGCTAGAGCGGGGTGGCATCGCTTATCAGATGCCACCCCGCTCTAGCAGCCTGTCGGATTGGGGTACCCAATTTCCCAGCAAACCGCTAAAATCTGTGGATGACGACCTTCATTCCGTTCAACCGTGATCAAGCGTTCCTTCTGCCGCCGGACCTGAAGGAGTGGCTGCCTCAGGACGACATGGCTCATTTCATAGTGGCTGCGGTTGAGCGTGTGCCG
>JBBILI010000076.1:0-10476 GCA_037445025.1 Rhodospirillales bacterium | reverse complement strand
ATGCTCCGCCACTGGCGAACCGTGTCATCGTCTATCAGCAGAACGGCGGCCACCTGCCGGTACGACATGCCGCGATCCAGCAGGATCAGAGCATTCGCCCGGCGCGCCAGGCGGTGTTGCGCCAGGCCGTCCTGGGTCAACTCTGTCAGTGTTTGCCGCTCTTCAGGCGTCAGAAAACCGATCTTGCGCGTCGCAGAGATTAGGAATCCAACGCGCCGCGTCGACGCAACCCCGACGCACCGGATCCTCACTGAATCGGGGTACAAAGAACGGCAGAACTTCTTTTTTCAAAAAAGAACTGCTCGCTTCCTTCATCCGTTCTCCTCCCGAATGGCGGCAACCGCCTCATCCCGGATCAGATTCCAGATATCCGCCGCCAGCTTCGCCGCCTCCGGCGCCCCCCGCAGCGGCGCCCGCGGGCGCGGCAGGTCGATATCGATCACCGCATGAATGCGCCCGGGCCTGCGCGCCAGCACCACCACACGATCGCACAGATGCACCGCCTCATCGATCCCGTGGGTGACGAACAGCACCGCACGGCGCTGGTCCACCGGCCGCCCATACCCCCAGATGCGCAGCAACTCATCCTGCATCACGATGCGAGTCTGCGGATCCAGCGCAGCCAGCGGTTCGTCCATCAGCCAGACGGCAGGATCGTTGGCCAGCATCCGCGCGAGCGCACAGCGCTGGCGCATGCCACCGGAAAGCTCGTGAGGGTACCGCTGCTCGAATCCCTCCAGCCCCACCAGCGCGATCAGCCGCCGTGCCACGTCCACGCGTTCGGCCTTGGGGCGGCCGAGCGCCTGCGGGCCGAAGGTGATGTTGTCCAGCACCGTGCGCCAGGGAAACAGCGCATAGTCCTGAAACATCACGCCGCGTGCCGATGACGGACCCAGCACCCTGCGGCCGCCATCCAGCACCTCGCCCGCACTGGGTTCGTTGAACCCGGCGACCAGGCCCAGCAAGGTCGACTTGCCACAGCCCGATCGCCCGACCACCGAAACGAACTCATGGGCTGCCACGTCGATGGAAATATCGCGCAGCGCCTCCACCGGGCCGCGCTTGCCCTGCCAGGTCTTGCTGACACCGCGCACCGAGATCCGCGCCGGGTTCATTGCATCCATGGCGACAGCACCCTTCCCACCTTGCGTGTCAGCGTATCGATGGCCAGGCTGACCAGCCCCACGCACAGCATGCACAGCGCCAACGTGTCGACATCGCGGGAGAGAAACAGGGATTCCGCCATCATCTGGCCAATCCCCTCCCCGCCCCCATCGGCACCCACCTTGACGCCGACCGCCAGTTCCGCCGCCACGATCGAGCCCCAGGCGAACCCCATCGACAGGCGACAGGCCGTGACCAGGATCGGCACCGAGCCCGGCAGCACCACCGCCCACAGCCGCAGCCGCGGCCCCGCGCCCAGCGCCTGCGCCGCCTACAGCAGACGGCGATCGAGCAGCCGCACACCCTGACAGGCCGAGAGCGCCAGCGGCAGCACCGCCGCGTACGTCACGATCATGATCGCGGCATTGCTGGTGACACCAAACCAAAGCACCGCAATGGGGATCCACGCGATCGGCGCGATGGCCCGCAGCCCGTCGAGGAACGGCGCCACCGCCCGGGCGATCGGCGGGACCAGCCCCATGGCAAGGCCCAGCGGCAGCCCGATCACAAAGGCGATCAGAAAGCCTGCCAGCACACGGGCGAAGCTGCTGGACAGCGCCGTGAGCAACGAATGGTCACGGACATGCCGCACACCGGCCAGAACGATGCCGATCGGGCTCGGCACCAGCCCCGGTGGGAATGCCTGCCACACGACCACCTGCCACAGCACCAGCAGCACGCCGAACAGGGCGGGGATGATCAGCCGGTCAGCGCGCATGCGCGTCCTCCGGGCTCCAGCCGGCAACCGCCCGGCGCAACAGCCGCAGCAGCAGATCGGCGGCCACGCCGAGCAGGCCGATCATCAGAATGACCGCGGCCACCCGGTCCATGCGGAAGAACTCCTGATACCAGAACAGCCGCCAGCCCAGGCCGGAATCAGAGCCGGTGAGCTCAGCGGCGATCATCGCGGCCCACGCCACGCCAAGGCTGAGCCGCGCACCGGAGAGGATGTGCGGCAGGGCGGCCGGCAGCACCACATGCGTCACCAGCATGCGCTTCGAAGCCCCACGCGCCGCCCCCGCGCGCAGCAGCGCCTGGTCCACCCCCCGCACGCCGGCCAGCGTGGTGACGAAGATCGGAAACAGCGCGCCATAGGCAATCAGGAACACCGGCACCGCGGCACTGACACCGAACATCAGAATGGCGAACGCAATCCAGGCGATGGCACCGATCGGGCGGGACAGCTCGACCAACGGGTCCAGAACCCCCATCAGCCAGGCGAAGCGCGCACACAGGGCCGCCAACAGCAGCCCCAGACCGGCGCCGATGCCATAGCCCAGCGCCAGATGCTGCAGGCTCGCCACCACGTCGTCCGGCATATCGCCATCGATCAGCAGATCGACGAAGGCGGCGCCGACCAGACCAGGCGGCGGCAGCAGCTCGGGATTGGCCATGGACTGCGCGACCAGCTGCCACAGGCCAAGCATCAGCCCCCCGAACGCCACCGGCGGCAGCACGCGGGCGGCAAGGCGCCTCATGGCGCGCCCTCCGTCAGATCGCCCGCCCGCAGCACCGCGCCGTGCCCCGCACCCGGCGGCAGCACGCTGCGCCCGCCGGCCGGGCGCGGCAGGGGCGGTGACGGAAGATCGAACAGCAGATCCGACTCGCCCCACTGCATCTCAAGCGGCAGACCGGGCGGTAGGGCGGCGGTGACATGCAGGCTGACCGCATGGCAGACCGATCCGGTCGGGTTGTGCAGCGACACCGCGACCCCGTGGCGCTGCAGCGTCCCGGAGATGCGCTGCAGCTCAACGAGACCGCCGGCATATTTCACATCCGGCATCATCACGTCATAGGCGTCGACCCAGGGCAGAAAGCTCGCCAGCAGCGAATTCTCCTCGAGCCCCGCCAGCTGCACCCCGCCCGCGTTGGCGATGCCGCGCAGGCGACGCACCTCGGCGATGTTCGCCGCGATCTCCGGCAGCGGGCATTCGAACCAGGTGATGCCGATGCGCGTCGCCGCGCGCAGGGCGGCGGCGGCGGTGTCCGGCGTGAACCGCCAGTGGCAGTCCACCTGCAGACGCGCCCGCCCGGCGATCGCCGCCTGGGCGGCGGCGATCCGGTCAAGCCCTGCGCGGATCAGCGCAGCCCCTTCCGGGGTTTCGGCGATCGCCGGCGTGAGATCGTCGAACGGCGCCATCTTGACGGCCTCGAACCCGGCCTCCGCTGCGGCTGCGGCGGTCGCGGCGAAGCCCGCGGGAGAGCGGTCGAGCATGCCGCGGTTGATGTTGGCGTAGATCGCCACATCGGCGCGCCCGCCGCCCAGCATGTCCCGCAACGGCATGCCGGCACGCTGCGACAGGATATCCCACAGCGCCTGATCGATGGCCGAGACCACCGCCCAACCCCATTTGCTGGAACTGACAGGCGTGTAAGGCTGCATGGCATCCACCTGCATGCCAGCCAGACGGGCATGCTGCTGCGACACCTCGTGGGCGATCTCGCTGGCGCGGCCGTTCACCGTGGCCTCACCCCAGCCGACCGCACCACAGGCCGACTGCACCCGCACGAAGCTCCACACCGTCTTGTCACTGACCCATCGGAAGGCTGGGGCGATCGCCTGGATGGTGACCCGGGTCATGCCACGTCCACCCCGTGCTTGCGCATCGCCCGCAGCAATGCCGCCTTTGCCTTGGCAACATGGGCCGCGGCCACCTGGGCCACGGATTGGCCGTCACGCTCGGCCAGCAGCTGGATGATCTGACGATGGTCGCTGATCACGCCCTCCAGCCGGTCGCCGCTGTAGGCGAACCGCCGCCAGAGCGCACCGAGCAGCGGCGAGTGCTGGTTGGCCAGCTCAGCGGCATAGGGGTTGTCGGCCACGCCCTGGATGACGGCATGAAAGCATCGATTGACCTCGATGACCGAATCGATCTCGCCACGGGCGGCGTGCTGCTCCAGCTGATCCTCGGTCTTCTGCAGGTCTGCCACGTCAGCAGGGCCGATCCGCTCGGCGGCGCGCCGCGCCGTCAATGCCTCCATCGCCGCGCGCATCTCGAACAGCGCCTCGATGAAGCCGACGGTGACCCCGCGAACGCGCGCGCCGGCATTGGGTTCCAGCACCACCAGCCCCTCACCGTGCAGCTCGCGCAGCGCCTCGCGCACCGGCATATGGCTGGAATCGTATCGCTCGCCGAGCGCGCTCAACGTCAGTCGCAGACCGAGCCTGAGCTCGCCGGACAGGATGTCGGCACGGATCCGATCGCGGATTGTGTCGCTGCGTGTCATCGTTTCCCCTTGCCGAGAGGATAAGTAGGATCGACTGATTTGATCAAGTCTTGTGGGATTTGCCAGATTTGAAATAGATCCGTCACGTGGTTTGATCAAAATAATGAGACAGTGTCAGCCGTCCAGGCGTTCCGGCGCCGGCACCGACCAAAGGAGAGACCGATATGTCCAAGCGGGTCCTGTTCACAGGCGGCACCGGCAAGGCCGGCCGCCACGTGCTGCCGTGGCTGCTGGCCCAGGGCCACCAGCTGCTCAACTTCGACCTGCACCCGTTCGATCATCCCGGCATTCCCAGCCTGATCGGTGATGTCACCGATGCCGGGCAGGTGTTCAACGCCATGACCTCGCATTTCGGCCGCGAGGGCCTGCGCCGCGGCGACAGGCTCGGGCCGGTCGACGCGGTGGTGCATTTCGCAGCCGTGCCGCGGATTCTGATCAACACGGACAACGAGACCTTCCGCGTCAACGTGATGGGCACCTACAACGTGATCGAAGCCGCGATGAAGCTGGGCATAAGCAAGGTCGTCATCGCCTCGGGCGAGACGACCTACGGCGTATGCTTCGCCGAGGGCAACAAGCAGTTCCACGCCTTCCCGCTCGAAGAGGATTACGATGTCGACCCGATGAACAGCTACGGCCTGTCCAAGGTGTGCAACGAGCAGACTGCACGCGCCTTCGCAGCCCGGTATCGGGCGGATATCTATGCGCTGCGGATCGCAAATGTCATCGAACCGCACGAGTATCATCGCTTCGCAGGCTTCGTGGCCGACCCGATGTCGCGTCGCTTCAACGCCTGGAGCTATATCGACGCGCGCGATCTGGCCCAGTTCGTACACCTTTGTCTGCTCAAGGACGGGCTCGGCTACCAGGTCTTCAACGCGGTGAACGACACCATCACGGCCGACGGGCCGACGGCTGAATTCCTGACCGAACACTGCCCGGGCGTTCCGCACACCCGCCCGATCCTCGGCCAGGAAGCGCCGCTGTCCAATCGCAAGGCGCGGGAGATGCTCGGCTTCCCCGAGCAGCATCCCTGGCGCGCCGAAATGGCGCGATAGGCTCCGGCCGGCTCCCGCAACCCACCTGACCAACCCCGGCCACCCGCTGTCAGGCGGTGGACGCGCCTCTAGCATCGGCAGTTAAACAAGAGTTAATGTGCTCACGGAACCGGTGTTCCAGGCCGCTTTTCCGCGTCCGCTCGCCGGGCCGGCAACGCCGGAGCTTGAATCGGTCGGCTGAAATCATTCAATCGAACGAAAGATATCGAGATGAACGTCCGACAGCTTTACTGGACAGGCAGCCTCGGCACCAATTTCGCGACATCCGGCAATTGGGGCGACAATACCGACAACATCAATCCGGCGATCCTGGCGCCCACCAGCATCGACAATATCTATTTCGGCAGCGGTGGTACCACGATCACCGGCGGCGGCACCATTGACGGCATCACCTTCGATGGCGCGCTCACCTGGACCCTGAGCGGCGCCACCATCACCGATCTTGGCTTCATGACGGTGGGCAACATCACCGGAGCGACGGTGGATGTGGTCGGCGGCGGCACGTTGATCGACACCGGTGGCGGCCCAACCATCGGCAACAGCGCGGCCGAGACCGGTGCCCTGGTGGTCAGCGGCGCCGGATCACTGCTATCTCTTGGCAACTACCTCAGCCTCGGCAACCAGGGCAATGGCGTGCTCGCCGTCACGGCCGGCGCGCATGCAACGCTTGCGGGCATCTATCTCGGCAACAACAGCGCGGGCTCCGGCCTGGTGACGGTGGATGGCGCCGGATCAGTGCTGACCGTGACCGGCTTCACGTCGAACGGGCAGAACGGCCAGGGCGCGATCGCGGTCACCAATAACGGTGTGGTCACCCTGCAGGGGCTCACCCTGGCAAGCTCGTACGGCAGCACCGGCAGCCTGACGGTGGCGAGCCATGGCACGCTGACCAATACCTCGTCCACGTCCAACCTGGTCATTGGCGGTCAGGGCCCCGCAACGGCCTCGATCACCGGCGGCGGCGTGGTGTCCAGCAACGGCGCCTATGATTCCATCGCCAGCAGCAGCGCCAACCCAGCCACTGTCACCCTGTCGGGCACCGGCTCCACCTGGTCGAGCGCCGGACAGCTGTCCATCGGCGGCGGCGGCGCGATGTCGGTCGGCAGCGGCGCCACGCTCTCGGTCGGCGGCAACCTCAATCTCGCATCCTACTACAACAGCAGCGGCACGCTGACGCTCGCCGGCGGCGCGACGTTCATCGGCGGCGGCGCGTTCAACGGCATCGGCAGCTATGGCACGACCGGCCAGGCGGCGATCGTGACGGTGGACGGCGCCACGACCACCTGGAGCGAGACCGGCCAGCTTCAGGTGAACAGCGGCAGCCTCACGGTGAGCAACGGCGCCGCGCTCACCACGGCCTCGCTGAACGTCGGCCAGCCCAGCAACAGCAACGGCACCTTACATATCCTGTCGGGTGGCCGGGTGTCGGATACCGGGCTTTATGACAACGTCGCGTCCAACGCCGGCGGTGTCGGGCTGATGCTGATCGATGGCGTGGGCTCCGTGTTCGGCGACACCGGCAATTTCACGGTCGGTGGCGGCGGCAGCGGCACGCTGACCCTGAGCAATGGCGGTGCGATGCAGGTGGCGGGTTTCGTTGCGGGCGGCGGGATCTATGCAGGCACGACGGACCTGGGCGGCGTCACCAGCCAGGTGCAGGTGCTGGCCGGCAGCACGCTGACCGCTTCGGGTACACATGACGGTGTCGGGACCGGTGCCACCGCATCGATGACGGTGGACGGCATCGGCGCGGTGTTCACGGATGCCACAGCGACATTCAGCGTCGGCTACAGCGGGAGAGGCGCTCTCACGGTGGGCGACAGCGGCAGCGTCACGCTCGGGGCGCTGTCGGTGGGGAACGGGGCGGGCGGCATCGGCATCGTGAATGTCGACACACTTGCGCAGGTCGTCAGCAAGTCCAACGTTACTGTCGGCTACCAGGGCGAAGGCAGCGTCGTCATCACCGCCGGTGGCACCCTGACCAGCCAGGGCACCTATGACACTTTTGGCGGCACCGGCGCGAGCGGCACGCTGAGCGTGTCCGGCGTCGGCGCGTTCTGGAAAAGCGCCGGGTCGCTGAATTTCGGCGTGGGCTCGGGCGCGGTCGGAGCACTTCTGGTCAGTGCCGGGGGCGTCGTCTCCGTCGTGACCGGGTTCAACGCCGGCCGTGATGCCAATTCCGAGGTCACTGTCGCCATCACCAATGCCGGCACGTTCATCGACTCGGCCGGGGCCTACGACTTTTTCGGAGGCTCGGCCCAGTCCGTGGGCACAGGCACGGTCGACGGGCTGGGGTCGAGCTGGACATCCGCCAACGCGCTGATCATCGGCAATTTTGGTACCGCAAGCTTTACCGCGAGCAACAAAGCCGTGGTCAACACCACGTCGCTTGCGGTGGGGCAGCTCATCGGCAGCGTCGGCACCTTCACCGCGTCAACAGGTGCCGTGGTGACGGTGGGCACCAACATCGTCATCGGCAACACCGCCGCCAGCAACGGCCTGCTGCGGGTGCTGTCGGGCGGCACGATCCAGGTCTCGGCCTCGCTGCAGGCCAACGCGGTGCTCACGGTGGGCGGCAGCGGCCCCTCAACTGACTCCAGCGGCAACTACCTGCAAGGCGCGTCCGGCACGGTGGTGGTGTCCGGCACCGGCTCGCTGCTGAACCTCAACGGCAACGGCATGGAAATCGCCAATGCCGGCGCGGGCTCGGTGGTCGTCGCAAACGGCGGCACCATCGAGACCGGGGTCTATGACACCAACCAGCGCCCCGGCGTGCGGCTCGGCAACGAGGCGACCGGCAACGGCGCGCTGCTGGTGACAGGCGCCGGTTCGCTGTTCCTCGATGCCGGCAGCCTGGTCGTCGCCCGGGCCGGGACCGCGCTGCTGACCGTGACCAATCACGCGCTGCTGAATGTCACCACCGACACGCTGGGCGTCGGTGGCATCGGTATCGGGGCGCCGAATTCGGGCGGCACGAATGTCGGCGGCCAGGGCATCGCCTATGTGACCAACAGCGGCACCGTGCTGGACAGCACCAGCCTGGGCGTGGGCGTCAACGGCGGCAACGGCGTGCTCAGCGTCAACAGCCAGGGCTCCATCTCGGTCGGCACCACGATGGCGATCGGCCGCTCGCTGACGATCGCCGCCACCGGCACCCTTCCCGCCACGCTCGACCCGGCCAGCGGCCTGGTGAATGTCGGCGCCGGCGGCACGATCAGCATCCTCGGCAACGGCATCACCGCTTCCGGCACCTCCGCACTGACCGTGGGCAACAGCCTGCAGGCCACCGGCGTGCTCAATGTCAGCGGCGCCGGCGCGCTGGTGACCACCAACGGGCATTATATCGTCATCGGCAACAACGGCGGTGTCGGCACGGTCAACGTCACGCAGGGCGGCACCGTGCTGGCCGGCATCCAGTTCTCCGCCGATGCCGCGCTCCTGGTCGGCAACAACGGCGGCACCGGCACGCTGGTGGTGAGCGACGCGGGCTCCACCGTCACGACGATCGGCGGGCTCAACATCGGCAATTCCGGCGTGGGCTCGGTGCTGCTGGAGAACCAAGGCACGCTCCAGACCGGCGGCAGTTCGGTCGGTGTGAACGAGGGCGTGACCCTGGGGCGCAATGCGGGCAGCGCCGGTGTGCTGGTCGTGACCGGCACCGGCTCGATCCTCACCAATCTCGGCCGGTTCTCCGTCGGCGGCACCAGCAATTTCAACGCCTCGCCCGGGGGCATCGGCACCGTCAACATCACCGCGGGCGGCGTGGTCAACACCGCCCTCCCCGCGGGCTATATCAACGGCATCAGCAGCACCAACCTCAACGGGTTCAGCCCTGCCGCCGCCGCCGAGATCGGCGCCTCCGCGGGGTCGGACGGCTCCAGCGTCACCGTGAGCGGGGCCGGGGCGCAATGGAACATCACCGGCGCGCTCTACATCGCCGATGGCGGCTCGGGTGCGCTCTCGGTCGATGGCGGGGGCCTCGTCACCGCCAGCAACGCCGATTTCGGCACCCTCGCCGGCAAATCCGCCACCGTCAGCGTCACCGGCAGCGGCAGCGCCATCACCATCGCAGGCGGGCTGACGGTGGGCGATGACGGCAATGCCGCCCTCCTGGTCGGCAACGGCGCCGCCGTCAGCGCCACCGAGGGCGTGGTGGGGTTCGGCGCCGGCGGCACCGGCAATATCGACATCGAAGGGGCTGGCAGCCGGCTGGCCATCGCCGACAGCCTGGGCATCGGCGGCACCGGGGCGGGCATTGGCGTGGTGACGGTGGGCCAGGGCGCCACGCTGTCCGTCACCCGCGCGGTCACGCTCGGCCAGGGTTCGGTGCTCAACGTGTTCGGCACCCTCGACCCCGACAACATGGCCGTGGACGGCGTGATGAATATCGGCAATGGCGGCGTAGCGAGCTTCGGCACACTCCAGCTCGGCGCCTCCGGCCAGATCGTCGCCACCGGCGGTGCTGCGACGCTGGAAGCGGACGTGATCCAGAGCACCGGCGCCGCCGGCGGCACCATCGAGATCGGCTCAGGCGCGCAGCTGACCCTGGCCGGGGCCACCTCGGCCGGGCCGCGCTTCACGGGAAGCGCCACGCCCGGCATCGTCTTCGCCGACGGCACCGGCGTGCTGACCGTAACGGATCTCGCGGCCCTCGCCCCTGTGCAGATCGCGGGCTTCGTCGCCGGCGACAGGATCGGCGTCGGCGCCTTCGGCAGCGACAGCTTCTCCAACAACACGCTGTCTCTGTTCAGCGACGCCAACAGGACGAACCTGATCGGCACCCTCAGCTTTACGGCTGCCACCGCCGCCGCCGATGTGCTGGCCGGCGTTGTGTCATCCATCTCCCTCAAACCCGCCACCACCGGCAGCGTCGCTGGCCAGGCCGTGCTGGCAGGGGCTGCGATCTCGCCCTTGGCCGCGGTCGGTATCACCGACGCCAATGTCGGTCAGACCGAGACCGTGACGATCACGCTGAGTGCCGCGAACCACGGCGCATTCAGCAACCTTGGCAGCTTCGTCTACACGG
>JBBILI010000075.1:0-10580 GCA_037445025.1 Rhodospirillales bacterium | reverse complement strand
GCGCCGCAGCTGGTGCCGATATCGGTGCCGTTGCCGGCGCCCAATTCGATGATGTTGCCGCTGCCGTCGAGCACCACGACATTGTTGCCGCCCGAGCCGGTATGGATGTTGTTGCCGCCATCCTGGCCGGAGACGATCACGCCGCTGGACCCGTTGCCGTCATAGATGCCGTTGGTGGCCTCGATCGGCGTGGTGCCGGCGAAGTTGCCGTTGAAGATCAGCCCGGCATTGGCGCCCTGCGTGGTCTGGTGGTCACTGACCACCAGAACATTGCTGAGGCCGGCGCTGTTCACGTCGTTGTCGATCAGCGGGTTGGAGGTCGGCTCGGTGTGGCTGAAGCTGGTGCCGGTGGGGGCCACCACCTGCACCTCATAGGCACCGCTGACCACGCCGGCGAAGCTGTAGGCGCCGCTGCTGTCGGTGGCCGTGGTCGCCACCACCGTCTTGCCGTCCGCGCTCAGCAGGTTGACCGTCACCCCCGCCACCCCGGCATCGCCGACATGGTAGACACCGTCGCACTGGCCGTCGAAGAACACGAAGCTGCTGATGGTGCCCGAGCCGAGCGGCGGCGTGACGACGGCATTCACCGTGGTGGCCGAGCCGGAGGTGATCACGACCGACCGGGTGCCGCCGCTGGAGACGGTGCTGTCCGGCGGCGTGGTGGAGGTGCCGACCGGCGAGAAGCTGTCGCCCGCGGGGGCGATCACCTTCACCGTGTCAGACCCCGGCGCCACGCCGGCGAATGAATAAACGCCGCTGCTGTTGGTGGTGGTGGTGGCGAGCACCGTGCCGGTCGAGGACAGCAGCTGCACGGTGCTGTCCGGCAGGGTGGTGCTGGAGCCGGGTGCCGAGACGTCATCCCCGGTCGGCGGCACCACCTGTACGATATATTGGCCGGCCCCGACATTGGTGAAGCTGTAGGCGCCGCCGGTGCCGCTCGTCGTGGTGGCGAGCAGTCCGCCGCTGCCGTTCAGCAGTTCGACGGTGACGCCAGCCAGTCCGCTCTCGGAGGTCTGCTCCACGCCATCGGCGTTGGTGTCAGTGAAAAAGATGCCGGAAATCGTGGAGACCACCGGGAGGATCCTTTTGTCGCAGGCGGAACCCGGCCTGTGACCCAGGCCGGGAACACAATCTCCCCGCCTGGCGCCGCCGCGGGGCGGCACTCCATTGCGAAGAAAAGTGAAAGATCAGATCATGAGATCTATATAAAATCTTTCGATGATCAGAAGTTATCCGAAGAAAATAATTCAAAAGAAGATTGTTCAAAACATAGTTGCGGCATTATGACGAAATCATCGGAGACGAACATGCAATGCGTCATCGCAAAGTTCGTGCCAGGTCATTTTCTGCTTTATCGACAGATACTTTTGCTTATGCGGAAAAGAGACAGATGTACTTTTATTTTGTAAGAACGCTCACGAAATTCCTCGCAATTTGTAACTCGCCACCCGTGGCGCCGGCGTGGCAGAGCGCGCCTGCGCCGCGACCGGCCGCCGGCTCCGGGCGGCGCGATCACCGGGCCATCCACCGGCGCCGGACAGCCCCGCAACACCCATCGCCCGCGCAACGACGGGTGCCCGACCCACGACAGAAAGCGCGCCACAGCGCGCAGGCGTGCGCGAACCCGGTACGAGTCAACGCGATGCGGGGATGATTTGCGCATCCCCGCACCGGATCACACCAGATCGCGTTGGTTGAAGAGTTTCGCGACGTACTGAGAGGCCCGCGCACCTCGCCGTTCTGTCTCCCGCGCCTCCCACCGCAGCCGACAGATCGATCCGATCACACCGGAGCGAGGGCTGTGGAGTGGACCTGGACCTTGGTGGCGGTGAGGTGGCTGAGGATATCTTTGCCGTGCAGCACTTCGGCGGCGTCGCCGTGGACGACGACGAGGAAGTTGTCGGCTTCAAGCGCGGTTTCGGAGGAGATCACGCTGTCCTTCGGCACACCGATGCTGGCCAGGGCGGCACTGAGGGCGCTGAACCCGCCGACCACGACAGCGCCTTCGACGGCCGAGACGGCCATCGCCGCGAGGTAGCCCAGCACGATGACATGGCCGATCACCGGCACCACCATGAACACGCCGCCGGAGAACAGGCCCCAAAGCCCGCCCCAGAAGGCGCCGCGCGACCCCCAGAAGCGGACGCGGTCACCAATGTTGTAGAAGCCGACCACCTTCTCTTCGGTATGGTAGCCTTTGCCGATGACGCTGAGGTGTTTCATCGGGAAGCCTGCCTCGGTCAGCGCCTTGATCGCCGCTTCGGCGGCATCGTGGGTGTCGAAGATTCCGACGGCGGCATCTGTGTTCTTCATGGGACGGCCTTTGTGTTGGGGCGGGGGGAGCACATCGCGTGCTCCCCCGGCAGAGCCTTATTTCAGGACGATCTGCACGCGGCGGTTCTGCGGCTCGCGCACGCCCGGGCCGGTCGGCACCAACGGCTGGGTGTCGCCGAGGGCGGTGATCGATATGGCGCTGTTGGGCACGCCATGTTCGACAAGCAGGGCGGCCACCACGTCGGCCCGGCGGCGCGACAGGCCGAGATTGTACTGCGCCGTGCCGGAGGTGTCGGCGTGGCCGGCAACTTCGATGCGCGTGACGTTGAGGTGCTGCGACGCGGTGGCAGCCTCGGTCACGATCTGACGGGCGCGGCCGGAAAGTTCGGTGCTGTCCCAGTCGAAGAAGACGAGGTAGCTGCGGGCGGTCCGCGCCACCGGGGCCGGGGTGATCTGCGCGGGCGCCGGCTGCGGTGCCATCGGGGCGGGCTGCGGCGTGTTGAAGGCATAGCGCACGCCGACCAGGCCGGAGACGTTGATCGGGTTTTGCAGATGGCCGCCGGTGACGCGCGCATCCTTCAGCAAACCCAGCGCACGCGCCTCGGCGGTGAGCGACAGGCCCGGCATGTCGGTCTGGTAGGCGACGCCGATGATGCCCTGAGCCGCCGGCGAGGCGATGGAGCGGTTGACGCCGTTGTTGAACTGCATCCACTGCGCGCCGCCGCCGACACCGATATAGGGCGTGGAGGCGCTGTCATTGTGGAAATCGTACAGCGCATTGAACATCGGGCCGAAGCTGATGCTGTCGGCGCGCAGGTTGCCGGGGGTCAGCCTGCTGGACTGGCCGCGGAAATCGCCTTCCAGTTCAAGGCGGATGGCCGGGCCGATGCCGACACCGACGCTGATCACGCCGACCGGCCCGACATAGGACGACACCTTGGAGCCCGGCCGGTTCGACAGGCTGGTGTCCATCAGCTGGTTCACGCCGAGGCCGCCGCCGATATACCAGTTGGGGGCGGGCGCGGGAGAGGCGGGGGCTGCCGGCGCGGTCTGGGCCTGTGCCAGCGCGGGCAGGCACGCCATGGTGGTGGCGAGCAGCATGTAACGAATGTTCAAGATACGAACTTCTTTCTTGCGGTAGGCATGTGGGGGCGCAGGGGTCGCGCAAGGCGGCACCGCGACGGCCGAATGGTCCGTTCAATCTGCCTTCGCGGTGTGTGCACGCCGCGCGCAGGGCGCGGCACCCACGGATAGTACCCATGGCACTTGCGGGCGCGCGGCTGGTTATTTCCGTCGCTGTCCGAAGCCCTGGCGGCTCTGTAGGCTGTATCGTCGGCACAGGCCCGTCTGTCGCCGTCGCACGAAGCAGGGATGACCATCATGAAAACGCTCGTTCTTGTTGCAGCGGCGGTGCTCGCCCTCGGCGCCGCCCAGGCTGTCGCCCAGACGCTGCCGCCGCCGGCCCGTCCGGGCCACGTGCCTGGCGTGGGTGAGTCGCTGCCGAAGTCGAACAAGGCCAGCAACATCAACGGGTCGGATACGCCATCGGGGGTGGCGCCAACCCTGCCTGCTTCCGATCTGGTCGCGACCGGCCGCACCGGCCAGGCGCAGCAGGCGCTGGAGATGGCCGAGACCAGGGCGCTGGACCGTTCGGTGGTTGCAACCGAAGCCGGCACGCCGAACGCCAGCACGCTGGTCCAGCGGATCCATGACGCGCGGATGGCGCTGGGCCACGCCGACACGGCATCGGCGATCCGGCTGATCGATCTCGCCCTGGCGCCCTGAGACAGCGGCACGTTTCGGGGCAGCGTAGAAAGCAAGCGCTTCTTTTCTGAAGAAAAGAAGCAAAAGACTTTCTTTACGCCGTCGCGATTCTGTCCGGAGAGGATTGCGACAGCCAGAAAAAAGTTTTTTGGTTCTTTTTTTCAAAAAAGAACCGCTTCACTTCTGCGAACACGACCAGAATGCGGCGTAGGCTGAGCATGGCGACGATGCTAGCGCGCGCCGGGCTGGCCGGCGGCGGCGCGCCAAACCAAAGGCCCGTTCAGTTGATCTCGCGCGCCAGCACGTAGCCGGCGCCCCGCACGGACTGGATCAGCCGCGGCTCGCGATCCTCGTCGCCGATCTTGCGGCGCAGGCTGAAGATCAGCTGGTCGGTGCTGCGATCCTCGACCCGCCACGGCCGGCGCAGCGCCACCTCGGAGAGCCGCTCGCGTGACACCGGCTGGCCGTCGGCCTCGATCAGCACCTGAAGTGCGGTGAACTCGGCGGCGGTGACCGGCAGCACATGGCCGCTCTCGTCGCACACCGAGCGGCGGCGGGTATCGACCCGCAGCCCGCCCACCTGGAACAGGGTGCCCTGCATCGGCGGCGAGGGGGCCCGCGAGATCGCCTGGGTGTCGCCCTGCTGCATGGACCGCACGGCGGCGGTGCGGCGATGCACGGCGCGGATGCGCGCGATCATCTCGCGCATATGCGGCGGCTTGGAGATGAAGTCGTCCGCGCCGAGCTCGAGGCCCACGATGCGCTCGGCCTCCTCGGTGGAGCCGGAGACGATGATGATCCCGCAATCCGCCGTCTTGGCGAGCCACTGGATGAGCGCGGCGCCGCTGGTGTCGGGCAGCTGCAGATCGACGAGCACCACATCCGGGGCGAAGCTGGCCTTCAGCGCGATCGCCTCGGCGCGGTTGCGGGCGAGTTCGGTCAGCATCCCGGCATGCTCGATCACGCGCTGCATGGCACTGCCCACCGCCTCGTCGTCCTCGATCACCAGGACCCGCAGCGTGGTCAGCAGAAGATCACCATTGCCCATATCAGGCCTCACTCCAGGGAAGATCTGCGTTTGCGCCCGGTTGATTGGCGTGCCCATGACTGTCGATCCTAACCTTTGGATTAAACTTGCCCCGCACCAAAATATGACGCGATCGGGGCAACTTATGCAATTCATGAAAATTCTGTTTTGTTGTACCCGCGACTGCAATTTGAGATGGAAAACGTTCAGAAACTTGAAGAAATATCTGGTTTTGTCAGTTATCGAGTCCGATATCAAAACAAGTTGTGGTCGCCATCACGCAAACAGGCTCATCCTCACACCCAGGCCCGCGCGGCCGTGTCCCGCGTTGACCTGACACACACCGAAAACCCTGCCCGGGAAAATTCAAGCGCGCAGAAGGAGTTAACATACATTAACAGCGCGTGAAACGCGCCGAGCCCGCCGGTTTGACGCTCCGTCGCAGCTTCTGTCATGACTTCGCCCTGCGACTGTGCATTTCCATACATTGTCTGACATTGACGGCGCGGTTTGGCAGGGCCTGTCTCATTAATCACTCTAAAGTGATCCGCCGGCCCGCACCCGATCGACCAGTCCGGCCAGATCCGAACCGGTGCCTGGCTGCGGCAGCACCCCGCACGGCGTGACATGGTCAACCGCATGCGGCAGCAGCTCCGACAGGGCTGCGCTCAGCGCGGCCGGCGCCAGTCCGGTCTCCCGCGCCAGCGTGGCCATCTGCTCCGGCGACAGCGCCTGCTCGATCTCACCGGGGGTGATCGCGGCCTTGTCCGGTCCATGGATCCAGGAGCGGATCTTGTCCCCCAGCCCGACCGACTCGAACTGCGCGATCAGCACCGGCAGTCCGCCGCCGGTGGCACCCTCTGCCGTGCCGAGCAGCTGGGCCAGCACCACGCCCCATCCGGCCGCCGACGCCTGCGACACTGTGCCGATAACCTGGCCTGCGAATTCGCTCATGATGGCTCTCCGTCCTGGATCTGCGGCGGAGGGTAGACCTGCCACGCGCCCTGCAGCCACACCGGATGCGCCGAGCTTCACGCGTGCGGTGCAGGGCTGTATCGTTCCCGGCAAAACGGGAGCGACGTCGATGCAGGCAAGCTATGTCAGTGGACCCTCCTCTGTGCCGATGCTGGGCGAGACCATCGGCGCAGCGCTCGACCGGGCAGTGCGGGATCATCCCGAGGCGCTGGCGCTGGTCGTGCGCAGCCAGGGCGTGCGGATGACCTGGCGCCAGCTGGGCGACGCCGCCGCCGATTTCGCGGCCGGCCTCGTGGCGCTGGGGCTGCAGCCGGGCGACCGTGTCGGCATCTGGGCGCCCAACTGTGCCGAATGGGTGATCACCCAGCTCGCCACCGCCCAGGCCGGGCTGATCCTGGTGACGATCAATCCCGCCTATCGCGTCTCGGAGCTGGCATACGCCCTCAACATGGTGCAGTGCCGCGCGCTGGTCACAGCGACGGCGTTCAAGTCGAGCGACTATATCGCGATGCTCACCCAGCTGATGCCGGAGCTTGCCACAGCCGAACCCGGCCGGCTGCGCGCCGCCGCGGCGCCGCATCTGCAGATCGTCATTCAGGCCGGCGGTCGCGGGGCCGCCGGCACCTTCGCCTTCGCCGACATCGCCGCCCGCGCCGACGCCACAGCCCGCGCCCGCCTCGCCGAGATCGCCGCCGGCCTGCAGTTCGACGACCCGATCAACATCCAGTTCACCTCCGGCACCACCGGCGCCCCCAAGGGCGCCACGCTCACCCACCACAATATTCTCAACAACGGCTACTTCATCGGCCTGACCATGGCGCTGACCGAGGCCGACCGGGTCTGCATCCCGGTGCCGCTCTACCACTGCTTCGGCATGGTCATCGGCGTGCTCGCCTGCGTCACCTGCGCCAGCACCATGGTGTTCACCGGCGAGGGCTTCGAGCCGCTGGCGACCCTGGAGGCCGTGGCCGCCGAACGCTGCACGGCGCTGTACGGCGTGCCCACCATGTTCATCGCCCAGATGGAACACCCGGAGTTCGCGCGTTTCGACCTGTCCAGCCTGCGCACCGGCGTCATGGCCGGCTCGCCCTGCCCGATCGAGGTGATGCGCCGTGCCATCGTGACGATGAACCTGCGCGACATCACCATCTGCTACGGCATGACCGAGACCAGCCCGGTGAGCTTCCAGACCACGCTCGACGACAGCATCGAGAACCGCGTCGGCACTGTCGGGCGCATCCATCCGCATCTCGAGGCCAAGGTGATCGACGCGCTCGGCCGGGTGGTGCCGCGCGGCGAGACCGGCGAGCTGTGCACCCGCGGCTATTCGGTGATGCGCGGCTACTGGGACGATCCGGACCGCACCGCCCAGGCGATCGACCTCGCGCGATGGATGCGCACCGGCGACCTCGCCACCATCGACGCGGACGGCTACTGCCGCATCGTCGGCCGGATCAAGGACATGGTGATCCGCGGTGGCGAGAATGTGTACCCCCGCGAGATCGAGGAGTTTCTGTATCGTCATCCCGCCATCGCCGATGTTCAGGTATTCGGTGTCGCCGATGCGCGGTTCGGCGAGGAGATCTGCGCCTGGGTGCGGCTGCGCGACGGCGCCAGCCTGACCGAGGACGAGGTGCGCGGCTTCTGCCGCGGCCAGATCGCCCATTACAAGATCCCGCGCCATGTGCGCTTCGTGGAGAGCTTTCCGATGACGGTGACCGGCAAGATGCAGAAATACCTGATGCGCGCCGAGATGGAGCGCCTGCTCGCCGAAGGGGAAGCGGCATGACGCCGGCCCAGGCCTCGGACTGGCTGACGCAGAAGGCGCTGCCGCTGTGGCTGGACCACGGGGTGGACTGGAAGCTCGGCGCCTTCATCGAGGACATCGACCCTCTGACCCTGGCCAGCCGCGCCGGTTTCCAGCGTCTGCGGGTGGCGGCCCGGCAGGTCTATGTGTTCGCCCAAGGGGCCAGGCTCGGCGTGCCGCGCGCCGCCGAGGCGGCCCAGCTCGGGCTCGACTTCCTGCGCCGCACCGCGCGTCAGGAGGATGGCGGCTATTGCTCGCGCTTCAGTCTCGACAACACGCCCGAAGGCAGCGGGCGCGACCTGTATGACCACGCCTTCGTGCTGCTGGCCTTCGCCCATGTGGGCGCCGCCGCCGATGCGCGCGCGCTGGTGGCGTATCTCGACGCGCATTTCATCCACCCCGAGGGCGGCCTGCGCGAAAGCGTGCCCGACGCGCTGCCACGCCGGCAGAATCCGCATATGCATCTGCTGGAGGCGCTGCTGGCCGCAGCCGAGATGTTCGCGGACTGGACCTACCTCGACCGGGCCGACCGCCTGGTCGATCTCCTGCTCGACCGGATGCTCCAGCCCGGCGAGCAGGCGCTGCCCGAGTTCTTCGATCCGGTGTTCCAGCCGGTGCGCGTATCCGGCCGCTATCAGGCCGAGCCCGGGCATCACTTCGAATGGGTCTGGCTGCTCGCCGAACACCTCCGCATCTCGGCCGCCGCCGGCCGCACCCCGCGGGACACCACCGCCATCGCTGCCATGCTGCTGGCCTTCGCCGAGACCCATGGCGCCGATGCCGCCGGCAACCTGCAGATGGAGCTGTGGAGCGACGGGTCGCTGCGCCCCGGCCCGGTGCGCATCTGGCCCACCACCGAATGGGTGAAGGCGCTGTCACGCGAGCGGCCGGCCGATGTGCCCCACGCGCTGGCGGCCCTGGCCCGGTTCATGGACGGCGTGCCCGAAGGTCTGTGGTGCGAACGCGCCCAGGACGGCGTGCTGATCCGCGGCGAGACTTGCCCGGCCAGCTCGCTCTACCATATCGCGTGTGCCATCCTGGAGGTGCGCCGTCACATCGCATGAACCGTGTTCTGACCCTGCTGTCCGGCCTGGCGTTGGGCGCCTGCTCGGTGTTCGGCGTGCGTGACGGCACCGAGGAGCCGCGCTTCTCCGTCATCGACCATGTGGGCCCCGTCGAGATCCGCCAGTACGGCCCGCGCATCGCAGCCCAGGCCGAGGTGGCGGGCGAGGAGATGGCCGCCCGCAGCCAGGGCTTCCGCCTGCTGGCCGGCTATATCTTCGGCGCAAACACCACACGCGGCTCGATCGCCATGACCGCGCCGGTGGCCCAGTCCTCTGCGTCAAACTCCTCCGAGACCATCGCGATGACGGCACCGGTCGCCACCGCCCGCGATGCGTCCGGGCGCTGGGTGATCCGCTTCTTCATGCCCGCCAGCTTCACCCTGGCCACGCTGCCGACCCCCACCGACCCCAGGGTGACGCTGGTCGAGGTGCCCGGCGAGACGATGGCGGTGCTGCGCTTCTCCGGCGGCACCGGCCCGGAGGTGGTGGCGTCGCGCCAGGCGGAGCTGGACCGGGCGCTGGCCGCCGGCCCCTGGCACGCGGCAGGCCCGGCGGTCGCCTGGTTCTACGATCCGCCCTGGACCATCCCCGCGCTGCGCCGCAACGAGGTGGCGGTGCCGGTGACGAAGCAGGGCGGCTGACAACAGTTTGTTAACCCGCCCGCTCTAAAACCGCCCTCATGTCGTGAGGGAGGTGTGGCGTGCCCAAGGAAATCCGCCACGTTCAGTTCGACCAGCAGGACCTGCGCGCGGCCCTGTCGGCCTATCTGCGCCAGGCCAGCTGGACCAACCCGGTCACCAGCATCGGCGCCATCGACCTCGCCGATGATTCCTTCGGTCCGGTGGCCATGGTCGTCACCCAAACGCCGCACGGCGCGCGCGAGGTGGTGGTGCCGTCAGAGGATCTGCACTCCGCGCTGCTGATGTTCTGCAAGCAGATGCGCATCCCGCTGCCGATCCGCTCGGTGAAAACCCTGCAGCGCTCCGGCGACACGCTGGTGCTGGACATCAGCCGCACCACCGGCCGCTCCCGCCAGGACGCCCTGCCACCGCCGCCGCGGCGCCGGCTCGCCCTGCAGCGCCCACAGCCCGGCCTGCTCGATCCGCCCGCCAAGCCATCCGAATGACAGAGCTGCCCAATGCGCCTCACGCGCGGTAGCATTCCGGGTCCTCAGGAGTGCGACCCATGAACCTGTCAGCCCCGGCACCCGATCAGATCCCCTATCTCTCGCCGGCCCGGCTCGAAGCGCTGGGCCTCACCACCGCCCAAGTGGTCGACAGCATCGAGCACCTGATCCACGGCCAGGCCGCCGGCACCGTCTGGGCCGCCCCGAAATCCACCCTCACGCCGACCGGCGGCCGCTACATCATGTCCACGCTGGCCTGCGCCGACACGCCGCGCATCGTCTCGGCCAAGCTCCTGGTGCTTAATACCAACCGCCCCGGTTGATGACTCTCGCGCGGATTATGGGCTTCCCAGCCACGGCTGAGATTTGATTCGCTCTTCCCCACGTCATTTCGCTGCGGGGAGTTTCCAATGAGCGCTGCGGTTCAGATCACACGCACGGAGCATGACGCAGGAGCGTTGCGTGGCTTTGCTGCCAAAAGTCGGGATGCGGCGCAGAGCAGGCGACTGCTTGCCATCGCCATGGTGTTGGAAGGTGCGTCGC
>JBBILI010000074.1:0-11727 GCA_037445025.1 Rhodospirillales bacterium | reverse complement strand
GGCGTTGAAGTCCGATCGAAGGGGAATTGCTGCGGCCATACCGAACATCCTTCTGTTCAGTATCGTGAATCACATCCGCCCCCGCGTCGCCAAGCCCTCGTGAGTCATCGACCCCAAGAGTTGGTATTAAGCCCACCACTTGCGATTCAAAAGAAAGAAAGTCCTTCTTTTCTGAAGAAAAGAAGCAAAAGACTTTTATCCGGCTTTCGCGGCTCTCTGCGGAACAGCACCGCAGTCGATCTGTTTCATCTATACAATATATTTTGATAACGGAACGTTAAGCGCGCAACGAGCAGCTCCGTCACAATCACGCTCTCGCACCACGCTCCCGCCGCACCCACGCCATCACCCCGCGCGGAATCGGCACCCGACCCAAATCCGGCCTCTCCCGCACAACCCGCACCCGCTTCACCGCCACTGCAGGCCCAGGCCCAGGCCGCAAAACCTCCGCCTCAATCCCCAGCATCCGACACAACGGCGCCAGCACCCGCCGCGCCTGCGGCGCCGCCGCCAGCAGCGCCACCATCCCCGGCTCCGCCAACACCTCCCGCATCTGCCCGGCAAAACACGCCGCCTCACAGGGCACCAACGGCAGCAACCACCCAAACGAACGCGGCATCACCGGCGAAACGCGACCAGCCCGCCCCCCGCTCCCGCCTGACCGCACCACCGTCCTCACCTGCAGCCGCCCCTCCCGAAACCGCCTGAGCATCCCCTGCAGCCGTACATCAATCCGCCGCACCCGCTGCCAAACCAGCAGGATCAACGCCTCCGTCATTCTCCTTCCAGAAACCTGCGCCGCCACCGCCCGACACAACAATCCAAGGGTCATGGCGATACGGTCGGCCAGAGTAGGTGTCTCACTGACATTCATGAACGAAACAAGAACATAAATGCGAAGCCGATGCAATTACGTACGTTCCCTTAACCGCTCGATCCATTGACGTTGATAGTCATTGCGCAACGTGAACCACGCCATCATGCGTGAGAATGACCACCAGCGGCGCCCGGGCCTGATCCAGGAATGATCATGGATGCACCCCTCATATCGCCATACCCACCGCCTTGCGCGACAGCGGATGGGGGGGAAGCGGAGCGCCACCCATCGCACCCACGTCATTTTCACGGGTCGCAGCCATCAGCCAACCCGCCTCACCGCTCCGCGCGCGCCTCATGCGCCAACAACCAGGCCTTCCGCTCCACGCCCCCACCATACCCCGCAAGCCCGCCATCCACCCCGATCACCCGATGGCACGGCACCACCACACTGATCGGATTGGCCCCATTCGCCGCCCCCGCCGCCCGCACCGTGCCAGGCCGGCCAGCCCGCCGCGCAAGCTCCGTGTACGTGATGGTCGTCCCCGCCGGAACATCCCGCAACACCGCCCAAACCGCAGCCTGAAACGCCGTCCCGCGCGCAAACACCGCAAGCCTGTCGATCACCCCAAGATCCCCGGCAAAATACCGCAGCACCGCATCGCCACACACCGAACCACCGGCCCTCAGCGCGAACCCAGGCGCATGCCGCGTCAGCAGACGCAGCATCCGATCCTCATGACTGGTCCAATCGACAGCCCGCAGCCGGCCTTCCGCATCGGTGACAAGCTGCATCTTACCCAGCGGCGTCTCGATGCACTCCACCTCCAGAACCTCAATCACGCTCCGGCGCCCCCGCATCCGCCGCCCACAGATGCTGTGCCGCAAACGCCCGATACGGCCGCCACCGCTCCGCCCGCGCCAGCAACGCCTTGGCATCGCGCGCCGTCCCATCCAGCCGCGTCATCGTCCGTTGCAGACCCACGTCACCCGCCGGAAACGCATCCGCATGCCGCAGCCCGCGCAGCGCGATATACTGCGCCGTCCACGGCCCCACCCCCTTGATCGCGGTCAACCGCCGCAGAATCGCATCCAGATCGTCATGCGATGCAAACAACGCCGGATCGTCCTCGGCCGCCTGCGCCACCGCCCGGATCGTGGCCCGGCGCGCGCCAGGCATGCCGAGCACCGAAAGATCCGCCGTCAGCACCTGCACAGGCGTCGGAAACACCCGCGTCAAACCGCGCAGATCAATCTCCGTCCCGCACAGCAGCGCCAACCGCCCGGCCAGCACCCGCGCCGACGAAACCGTGATCTGCTGCCCCAGCACCGCCCGCATCGCCAGCTCGAACCCGTCCCACCCGCCAGGCGGCCGCAATCCCGGCCGCTGCGCAATCAATGGCGCCAGCACCGCATCGTCAGACAGATGCGCCGATATGGCCGGCAGGTCGGCATCAAGCCCAAACACATGTCGCACCCGCGCCACCGTCGAAAGCGCGTCGACCATCACCCCATCGGCGGCAGGCCTGATCTCCACCACCCCGCCGGCAAAGCTGCGGACATATCGATCAGCTTCAACAAGCTCGACGCCCTCAACCGCCCGCGCCGCTAGAAAGCCACGCACCGCTCCCCAGTCCAACGGAGCCCACCGCGCAGCGACCGGATGAAAGATCAGCGCCCCGTCAGAATGCGCTCAACCAGCTGGCGCACCGTGGGAATGAAGTTGTTGCCGTAGAACGGGTCCGAGGCGAAGCGATAGGCGTTGTGGCCGCTGAACATCAGGTTGTTTTCCAGCTCGCCCTCATCCTCCGTGTGGCTCACCGCCTGCAGCGTCTTCTGAATGCAGAAGCTGCGCGGATCGGCCTTCTTGCCGTTGCTGAACTCCGGCTCGTGCTGCGACCAGTTGGAGAACCGGCACTGGCTGAGGCAGCCCATGCAGTTCACCTGATCCTCCACAATCTCGCGCGCCCGCTCCGGTGTCACGAACACCAGCGTGCTGTCAGGCGTGCGCAGCGCTTCCGTGAAGCCCTCGGCCTCCCACGCCAGCACCCGCTCCAGATCGATCGGCGCCATATACACAAGCCGCTTGCGCGGCCCCACGCCGTACGGCGCCACATGCTCGCCCACCGACTCCGGCGTGAACGCCACCTGGTGCTCAGACCGCTCCCGCAGCTCCTGAATGAACTTGTTGTTCACTGCCGACGAATAGAACCCCGTCGGACTGAACCGGTTGAGGAACACGTCCCCTTCCTTCAGCGTCATCAGCCGGTGCTTCCACGCCGCACTGATCGGGCTTTCCTGCGTCAGCAGCGGCCGCGTGCCAAACTGAAACGCGATCGGCCCCAACTCAGGATTGTCAATCCAGTGCTCCCATTCCTCCAGCCACCACACCCCACCGGCCATGATGATCGGCGTATCGCCAAGGCCAAAGGTGCGCAGCGTCTGGCGCAAGGCGAGCACGCGCGGATACGGATCCTCCGGCTTCACCGGGTCCTCGCCGTTGGACAGGCCATTGTGCCCGCCGGCCAGCCACGGATCCTCATACACCACGCCACCCAGAAGATTCGCCGCCTTCGAATAGGCGCGCTTCCACAGCGCATTGAACGCGCGGGCCGAAGAGACGATCGGGTAGTAGTGAACATTGAACTTCTGGGCGATGTCAGACAGCCGATACGGCATCCCCGCCCCGCAGGTGATGCCGTGAATAAGCCCCTTGGCCCCTTCCAGCACGCCCGTGATCACCTTCTCCGCCCCGCCCATCTCCCAAAGGATGTTGGCGTGCAGCCGCCCCTTGCCGCCGCTGATGTCATGCGCACGCTGCGCCTGCGCGATGCCGCCCTGGATGCCGAACCGCACCAGCTCCTCATGCCGCTCACGTCGCGTGCGGCCATGATAGACCTGCGGCATGACCTTGCCATCCGCATCGAAGAAATCGGCATTCACAGCACTGAACGTCCCAGCGCCTCCGGCAGCCGCCCAGTGTCCCGCGGTCACGCCGGTCGAAATCGATACGCCTTTGCCGCCTTCCACCAGCGGCAGGACATCAACCCCGCCCATCCGGATGGCATTGATCGGCTTCATGGCCTCGTTCCTCTCGGGTCTCGCACGTGGACTCTATCTAAGGACTTACGTCCAACCGTTTAGGATGGACGCGTGAATTTGCAACGCCCTTGATACACAGACGGCGCCGCCCCGAAAACCGGGGAGGCGCCGCAAAAGTGTCATCAAATCGTATTATTGTGCGGCCTGATCACTGTCGCCACGCTCCCGGCGGCCGCCCTCGCGCCCACCGTCACGCCCGCCACCGGCCTTCGCTCCCACCTGGTCGGTGATATCCGCGCCCGTGACCTGATCGACCACGCGCATCGACAGCTTCACCTTGCCGCGGTCATCGAAGCCCAGCACCTTCACCTTCACCACATCGCCCTGGTTGACCACGTCCGTCGTCTTGGCAACCCGGCCCTGCTGCAGCTCGGAGATGTGCACCAGACCGTCCTTGGACCCCAGGAAGTTCACGAACGCGCCGAACTCGGCGGTCTTCACCACCTTGCCCGTGTAGATCACGCCCACCTCAGGCTCGGCCACGATCCCGCGGATCCACGCAATCGCCGCCTGCGCCTTGGCATCGTCCGACGCCGCGATCTTCACAGTACCATCATCGTCGATGTCGATCTTGGCTCCGGTGTTCTCCACGATCTCACGGATCACCTTGCCGCCGGTGCCGATGATATCGCGGATCTTCTCCTTCGGCACGTTGATGATGGTGATCTTCGGCGCCGTCGCCGCCACATCCTCACGGTTGGACGTCAGTGCCTTGGCCATCTCACCCAGAATATGGATGCGCCCATCGCGCGCCTGCTCCAGCGCCACCTTCATGATCTCAGGGGTGATGGACGTGATCTTGATGTCCATCTGCAGCGCCGTCACACCGGCCGAGGTGCCCGCCACCTTGAAGTCCATGTCGCCCAGATGATCCTCGTCGCCGAGAATATCGGACAGCACGGCAAACCCGCGATCCTCCTTGATCAGCCCCATGGCAATGCCCGCCACCGGCCGCACCAGCGGAACACCCGCATCCATCAGCGACAGCGACGTGCCGCAGACAGTGGCCATCGAAGACGACCCGTTGCTCTCCGTGATCTCAGACACCACCCGCATCGTGTACGGGAACTTGTCCTTGGACGGCAGCAGCGGATGGATCGCCCGCCACGCCAGCTTCCCATGCCCGATCTCCCGACGCCCCGGGCTGCCCATGCGGCCGGCTTCGCCCACGGAGTACGGAGGGAAGTTATAATGCAGCATGAAATGCTCGCGGTACTCGCCCTCGAGCGCATCAATCACCTGCTCATCCTGCGCCGTGCCAAGCGTGGCTACGCACAAAGCCTGCGTCTCGCCGCGGGTGAACAGCGCCGAACCATGCGCCCGCGGCAGAATGCCAACCTCGGCAATGATCGGCCGCACCGTCTTGGTGTCCCGCCCATCGATCCGCAGCCCGGTGTCCAGCACCGCATTGCGCACCACGTCGGCCTCCAACTCCTTGAACAGCCCCTTCGCCTTGTCGGCATCGAGCCCCTCAGCCGTCAGAGCCGCCCCAGCCGCCTTCTTGGCCGCCGACACCTTCTCCTGACGCAGCTGCTTCTTGGTCTCCTTGTACGCCTCGGCCAGACCCTCGCGCGCCAGCGCATCCACCCGCGCCGCCAAAGCCTTCTCCTCGTCCGACGTCTCCGGCAGCGACCACGGATCCTTCGCCGCATGCTCGGCCAGCTCGATGATCGCCTGGATCACCGGCTGGAACGCCGTATGCCCGAACGTCACCGCCCCCAGCATCACCTCTTCCGACAGCTCCTGCGCCTCGGACTCCACCATCAGCACGCCCTCGGTGGTACCCGCCACCACCAGATCAAGCTTGCTCTCCTTGATCTGCTCCGCTGTCGGGTTCAGCACATACGCGGCATTGATATACGCCACCCGCGCCGCCGCGATCGGCCCAAAGAACGGAATGCCCGACAGCGTCAACGCCGCCGAACAGCCGATCATCGCCACCACATCCGGATCATTCTCCAGATCATGGCTCAGCACCGTCGCCACAACCTGCACCTCGTTGCGGAACCCATGCGGAAACAACGGCCGGATCGGACGGTCGATCAACCGGCTGACCAACGTCTCCTTCTCGGTCGGACGCCCCTCACGCTTGAAAAACCCACCCGGGATCTTCCCCGCCGCAAACGTCTTTTCCTGATAATTCACCGTGAGCGGAAAGAAATCCTGCCCCGGCTTCGCCGACTTCGCCCCAACCGCCGTACAGAGCACAATCGTGTCCCCATACCGCGCCAGCACAGCACCATCGGCCTGACGGGCAATCTTGCCCGTCTCCAGAATGAGCGTACGCCCACCCCACTCCAGTTCCTTGCGGAAATAATTGAACATCACGTCTTCCTTCACAAAAAGGCGCGACAAACCAAACCCACCACCCGCCCAGAACGGCGTCTCAGGCAACGCGGGATGAGACTGCACAAACAGCCACGTCCACGTTGCCAGAAACGCCGCCTTCCCCAGGCCAAGGCGCGGTACACGATCCGCCACGCGTCGTTCTTCCGAGGCGAGTGCCGCGGAAGGTTAGGCAAGCAAGGCGAGGGGCGTTGCCCCCTCGACCCCCACCAGGGGCCGAGCCCCTGGACCTCTGTCATCTAGGTTAGTTTGGCGAAGAGGAGGGGGCCAACCCGAACCTTCATGAAGGCCTCGCCTGGCCCCCTCCTCTTCGCCAAACTGTCTTAAACGAAAGGTGTCCAGAGGCTCCGCCTCTGGCGGGGTCAAGGGGCAGAGCCCCTTGCCTTTCTTTCTATCTTCAGCGGCGCAGGCTCAGACGAGCGATGAGCGACGCATAGCGTGCTGCGTCTTTGCGCTTGAGGTAGTCGAGCAGCCGGCGGCGGCGGCCGACGAGCATCAGCAGGCCGCAGCGGGAGTGGAAGTCCTTGGCGTGCACTTTGAGGTGCTCGGTGAGGGTGTTGATCCGGTCGGTGATCAGCGCGACCTGGACTTCCGGGCTGCCGGTATCGCCGGGGGTGGTGGCGTATTCGGTGATGAGCGTCGTGCGACGCTCAGCGGTCTGCGACATCGATATTCTCCTATGAATTTGGGTGTGGCGCGTGGGTCACATCAACCGTTCGGGCTTGAGCCAGCCATCTTCGAGGCGGCACAATCCGAGCACGCGGCTCCCCGCCATAGCGCGGGCCAGGCCCCCATCGGGGTTGGCCGCCTGTGGAATGCGCCCCATCAGATCGACGAGGCTGATGGCCTGGCCGTGGGAGAGGGCGGAGGCTTCTGCTTGGGTCAGGGCCAGTGCCGGGATGTCGGCCAGCGCGGTCGCGACCGGAAGCAGCAAGTCCGGGGAAGCCGGTGGCGTATCCTCCCCTGGCTGCAATTTGTCCAGTGAAATCGCCTGGGACTCCAGGAAGGGTCCGACTCGCGTGCGGCGCAGGACGGAGATATGGCCGAGCGAGCCGGTCGCTTTGGCGATATCGCGGGCCAGGCTGCGCATATACACGCCCTTGCCGGACTGCACTTCGAACTCGGCGGTGTCGGCATCAGGCCGGCCGATGAGTTCGAACCGGTCCACCCGGGCGGGCCGCGCCTCCATCACCGGCGCGCGGCCTTCGCGGGCCATGTCATAGGCGCGTTCGCCGGCGATCTTGATGGCCGAGAAGATCGGCGGGATCTGCATGATATCGCCGATGAACTGCGGCAGGGCGGCGCGGATCTGGTCGTCGGTCGGGCGCGCATCTGTGGTTTCGATGGTCTGCCCATCGGCATCATCGGTGTCGCGCGCGTCGCCGAGCGTCAACGTGAAGCGGTACACCTTGGTGCCGTCCATGACGTACGGCACGGTCTTGGTGGCCGCTCCAAAGGCGATCGGCAGCAGCCCGGTGGCGAGCGGATCGAGCGTTCCGCCATGGCCGGCCTTCTGCGCGTCGAACCAGCGGCGCACGCGGTTGACGACATCGGTGGAGGTGAGCCCCAGGGGCTTGTCCACGATCAGCCAGCCGTCGAGAGCCCGGCCGCGTGGTTTGCGTTGGCGCATGATATTAAGACAGATCTTTCAGATGGTTGAAATTGATTGCTTTGCGCCCCACCTTGATGGCAGCGACGTAAAGCGGCGCATCTGCCGTAATCAACGTGAAATCGTCAGGGTGTTCCACCAGCAAGGCGGCATCCGTTAAGCCAAGAAAGTCGAATTCCCGACGTTGGGCAGCCGAAGCGCCGGTGACGTGAAATTCAGCAATGATGCCGATTGACTTGAGGAGTTCCGCGAACTTTGTCAGCAAACGCCGCTTATCTGGCTCCCCAATCTGGGAAAGCAAATTGGACGTTTCGGCAAGGATATTCGGTGTCGCAAGGAGGGCTGACGAGTTTTGGACATCAGCCGAGACCCTGTCGTAATCGACAATGGTAAATGTGCTCAGGTTCTTATGCCTGGAAATAATGTCTGGATCAGTCTTTCCCACGACAAACAAAATCAGAAGATTTGAATCGAGGACAATCGGGCCGCGCGTCACTCAATGCCCTCACGCTTGCGCACTGAGATCACGTCGCCGCCGGTATCGGACAATGAAACCACTCTGTAGGCGCGTCGAACGCTTTCCAGGAATCCACCGGTTTCGAGTCCGGTTCCCGAGACTGCCAACTTGCGCTGCCTCAGGAAACTCACCGTGATCCGCCAAATACGATTGTCAGTATCGAATTCAATCTCTTCCAGGAGCGGATCAACAGCACCTTCGTCCGCAAAAAGATCCAGCACGAAAGCCTTGGCGACAAGCACGGCTTCTTTGAGTTGCATCTGGACCTCCTAGATCACGATTTGCCCGACGCCAAATCCCGCGCCACATCCGGCGCCCGCAGCAGGCTGTCGACATGCATCGCGTAATCGATGCTGGTATCCGCCTGGAACGAGATATCGGGCGCCACCCGCAGCCGCAGCTCCTTGGCCACGCATCCCCGCAGAAACGGCGCCGCCCTGCGCAAAGCCGGAAGCTTCTCCGCGATATCCGATCGCCCCAACCGCGTGACAAACGCCGTCGCGCGTTTCAGATCCGGCCCGATGCGCACCTCGGTCACCGTGATCAGCACGTCATGCAGTTCGTGATCGCGCACCTCACCCCTGGCAAACACGCCGGACAGCACGTGGCGGATTTCCTCCGCCACGCGCAGCTGCCGCTGGGTGGGCGCCTTGGCCGAATTTAAGGCTGTGGCCTTGGTCACCCCGGCACCATCTCGACTTCGAAGCACTCCACCACGTCCTTCACCTGAAGGTCGTTATAGTTGGCAAACGAAAGCCCGCATTCATACCCGCGTGCCACTTCCTTCACATCGTCCTTGAAGCGCTTGAGCTGGGTCAGTTCGCCGTTGTGGATCACCACGCCGTCGCGCAGCAGTCGCACGCCGCAGCCGCGCTTGACGAGCCCTTCGGTCACCATGCAGCCCGCCACCTTGCCGGTCTTGGTGATGTCGAACACCATGCGAACCTCGGCATAGCCCAGGAATTTTTCCCGAGCCTTCGGCGCCACCTTGCCGCGGACCAGTTTTTCAACGTCATCCGCCACGTCGTAGATGATCGAGTAATACCGAATATCCACGCCTTCCCGCTGCGCCAGGTCGCGTGCCTGCGACGTCGCCCGCACGTTGAATGCGATGATGACGGCGCTGGACGCCTTGGCGAGCTGGATGTCACTTTCGGTGATCTGACCCACGGTGGAGTTCAGCACCCGCACCCGCACTTCCTCATGCGCCAGCTTCAGCACGGTGGCCTGGATCGCCTCCGAGCTGCCCTGCACATCGGCCTTGACCAGCAGCGCCACCTCTTTCTGCACGCCGGCCTGGATACGCGCCAGCATCTCGTCGAGCGTGCCGCGGGCCGCCGTCATCACACCGGCATTCTTGTCGCGGATCTTGCGCTGACGGAACTCGCTGATCTCGCGTGCCCGGCCCTCGTTCTCCACCGCCACAAACGGCTCGCCGGCACTCGGCACACCGGCCAGGCCCAGGATCTCCACCGGGGTCGAAGGCCCGGCCGACTTCATCGGCCGTCCCTTGTCGTCGAGCATCGCCCGCACCCGGCCCCATTCGGCGCCGGCCACGACGATATCGCCCTGGTGCAGCGTGCCTTTCTGGATCAGCACGGTCGCCACCGGCCCACGCCCGCGATCGAGACGCGATTCGATCACCGAGCCTTCGGCGGCGCGGTCGGGATTGGCGCGCAGGTCGAGAATTTCGGCCTGCAGCATGATCGCCTCAAGCAGCTTGTCGAGGTTCAGCTTCTTGGTGGCCGAGACCTGCACATCCATCGTCTCGCCGCCGAGATCTTCCACGACGATGTCATGGCTCAGCAGCTCCTCGCGTACCCGCTGCGGGTTGGCATCGGCCTTGTCCATCTTGTTGATGGCCACAATGATCGGCGCATGCGCGGCCTGCGCGTGCTTGATCGCCTCGATGGTCTGCGGCATCACGCCGTCATCGGCCGCCACCACCAGCACGACGATGTCGGTCACCGAGGCGCCGCGCGAGCGCATGGCGGTGAACGCCTCATGGCCCGGCGTGTCGATGAAGGTGACCCGCTCGCCGTCCGGCATCTCCACCTGATAGGCGCCGATATGCTGGGTGATGCCGCCGGCCTCGCCGGCCGCCACATCCGCCTTGCGCAGCGCATCGAGCAGCGACGTCTTGCCGTGATCGACATGGCCCATGATCGTCACCACCGGCGGACGCGAGGTGCGTTCCTCGTCGGTGTCGACCGCGCCTTCCAGCCCGATCTCCACATCGTCCTCGGAGACGCGCTTCACCTTGTGGCCGAATTCCTGGACCACAAGCTCCGCGGTGTCGGCATCGAGCGACTGGGTGATGGTCGCCATCACGCCCATCTTCATCAGCGCCTTGATCACATCCGGGCCGCGCGTGGCCATGCGGTTGGCGAGTTCCTGCACCGTGATGTGATCCGGCAGCACCACCTCGCGCACCACCTTCACCTGGTCGGCGCGCAGCCGCTCCAGCTCGGCCTGGCGACGCTCGCGCTCACGCTGGCGGCGCACGGAAGCCAGGCTGCGAACGCGATCGTCCTCACCCTCGATGGCGGCCTGCACGTCGATGCGACCGGCGCGACGGCCATCGCCGACCTTCTTGGCCGCAGGCGCCGGCACCTTGCGAGCCGGCGCACCGGGCACGCCGGCCGGACGGCGGCGAACGTCATCCTCCTCGGTCTGCGGACGCAGCCGCAGCGTGGCCGGCGCCGGAGCACCCGGCCTGGCCGGCGTGGCCGCGGCGGGACGCGCCGCCGGGGCGGCGGGGCGCGCGGCCGGGGCCGGCTCGGGCGCACGCACCGGCGGCAACGGCACGTTGGGGTTCAGCGCCTGGGCCGCGGCCCGGGCGGCCTCCTGGGCCTCCTGGACCCGACGGGCCTCGGCCTCGATGCGGTCCTGTTCGGCCTGCTCGGCGGCGCGGCGCGCCTCTTCCTCGGCGGCCTTGCGGGCCTCCTCCTCACGCCGGCGCGCTTCTTCGGCCGCCGACAGGATGGAGATCTTCTCCTGTTCACGACGCTCCGCCTCGCGCTGCGCCTGCAGCCGCGCCTGCTCGGCCAGCACACGCTGGCGGGTGGCGAGCTCGGAGGCGGTCAGCGCACGGCCCACACCGGCGGCCGGGCGCAATGCCCCGCTGGTCGGGCGTGACACCGGGGTGGGGCCGCTCGGCGCCCGCGAGGCCGGTGTGGCACCTTGCACAGGACGAGGCGGCGGTGCTGACGGCGCCGGAGCCGGCGGCGTGCCGGTCACCCGCGCCGCCGGCGCAGGACCGGCCGGCGCGCGGGGCGCCGGCGCGAGGCCGGCGGGCGAGGCAGCGTCCGAGATCAGCATCAGCCTGTCCGGCTCG
>JBBILI010000073.1:0-11851 GCA_037445025.1 Rhodospirillales bacterium | reverse complement strand
CCGCCGGGCCGGCCGCGGGTGCGCCGGGGGCGGCGGCGGGAGAGGGCGGGGCTGCCGGGGGCGAGGGGGTGGCCGGTGCGTCAGGGCTGTCGGCGGGCAAGGCCGCGGCCAGCGCCGCCGCCATGATCGCGCGCAGATCGCACACGCCGCAGGGTGCGGGGAGGGTGACGTTGATGCCCAGCACGCTCGACAGGCTGACGCACAGCGATGCCGCAAACGAGGCCGACAGCGCCAGCGACAGGTCCATGTCCAGCGACGCCGTCAGCGACGCGAACGAGCTCAGCGAGGTGGAGGCATTCAGCGCCGCCTCCAGCTGCGCCGTCAGGCTGGCGGTCAGCGCCGCGCTGAATCCGGGAATCGCGGGCAGCGCCGGCAGGCCCGGAATGCCGAGCGACAGGTTGATGCCAAGCTGGGCAGCCAATTCCGCCATCGCCGAGAAATTCGCCGCCACCATGGCCCGCACCGCGGGGAAGCCCACCTCCAGCGGGCTGACCCCCAGGCTGAGGCTGAGCTGGGCGATGGCCGAGATGCCGATGGCCACACTCGCCGCCGCCGACAGGTTGAGAGACATCGTGGCACTGGTGCTCAGGCTGGCCATGGCGTTCGCCGTCGCCTGCAGCGAGGCCACGAAATCGGCGTCCAGGCTCACACCCAGTTGTGCCTGCAGGTCGAGCAAGGCCGTGATCGCCGGCAGGGTCAGCCCGCCAAAGGCTGGCGACGGCACCACCGCGTTGAACGCGACACTCGCCGATTCCGTCAGGCAGGCATTGAAGATGGCGGTCAGGTTCAGCGCTGCCGCATTGACGGATTGCAGCTGGATCCACGGGTTCAGGTTCAGATTGAGGCTCGCGATCGCCGACAGGCGCGCGTTCAGCGTGGCGACGATGCGCGCCATCGCGGTCAGGCCGGCCTGGGTCGACAGATCAAGGCCGAGTTGCGCCGAAAGCTGTGCCTGCAGTTGGGCCATGGCACTGATCGGCGCGAGCGCGTTGAGCGACAGATTGAGCTGGGGCAGCGCCGGCAGTGCGAATTCCGGCATCAGATCGGGAATGCCGAGGTGGATCTGCGCCGACAGCGCCAAGGCCGCCTGCGCGCTGAGCGACAGGTTCAGCGAGGCATCGAGATCGGCACTGAGGTTCGGCAGCAGATCTAGATTTGCGATGCAGAAGCAGCTCATGGTTCTGACCTTCCCCCGATTGAACGTGGGACGCTAGCGCCGGCCGGACCGCTGATCCAGCAACGTATCGGTGTTCGCGGCGTGGCGGATTGCATCCGCCCTACCGGAACCATGTTGCGCTAAAACCGTGCCATCTCTCGGCCTACCTCTTCCATGAACGCCGCCCGGCTCTGCGGCGTGGACGCGTTCATGTTGTAATGTGCGCGGAACACCACGGGCTTCTCCATGCCGATGTTCTTGTGGAGGTAGCGCGTGACCATCTTGCGAGGATAGTTGCCCATCAGCGTCGCACGCCACCAGGTCTGGCCGAACGTCACCACGGCCCCCAGCTTCTGCAGATGCCCCAGGCCGCCGGTGACCTTGCCTTCCGGAAGCAGATGAAACGCCACGCCCGGCACCAGCACACGGTCGAACCAGCCCTTCAGGATGGCCGGCGGGCCGAAGCTCCAGGCGGGGTAGCAGAACACCAGCGCCTCGGCCGCCAGCAGCCGGTCCACGTAGGAGCGGACCGGGGCGATGTTGTCGGGGATGGTGTGGTAGCCCAGCCGCTCGGCGCTGGACATCACGGGGTTGAAGCCTTCTGCATGGAGATCGAGCAGATCAACCGTGTGCCGCCGTTCCAGCTCCGCGATCATGAGGGTGCGCAGCGCGCGCGAGTAGGACTCCTCAACCGGGTGCGCATGGATCAGCAGAACCCGCATCTCAGCGGGCGCCGCCGAGGACTGCGAGGTCCTCTTCATCCAGCTCGGCGCGCACGCCGGAGCGGATCAGCGCGGTGAACCGGTCATCGGGCACCATCAGGGTGAGGCAGTAGAGCCGGCCCGGGCCGGTGTTCTCCAGCGCATGCATCGCGCCGGGTTTCAGCAGCAGCGAATCCCCGGCCGAGACGCGGACCTCGGCGCCGTTGCAGGTGGCCACACCCTCGCCCTTGAGGATGAAGAACATCTCCTGGCCGATCTCGTGCTGATTGGGGGGCGTCTTGCCGCCCACGTCGAAGATCTCGACTGCGGCGACGAAGGCGGCACCGTCGGCGTCGGGGTCGTAGATCAGGGCGAGGCGGTTGCTGTCGGCGGGGTTGATGCGCCAGGCCTCGTACTGGCGGGCCTGCTTGGCGATGACGGCGCTCATGCTGGGGTCTCCGGGGATGTCGCGATCGCGGCAGCAATATCCGTGCCCGTCGCCGTGAAGCCGAAGCACTGGCGCACGTTGTAGATCGTGGCGTCCCAGCAATAGCCGGGCGAGGTGGTGGCGGCGCCATCCTCGAGCAGGATGCAGTCATAGCCCAGGAAATTCGCATCCATCAGCGTCGCCAGCACGCATTGGTCGGCATTGACGCCGCCGAACAGCAGGGTGGTGACACCGAGATTGCGCAGAACCTGGTCCAGCTCCGTGTCCCAGAAGCCGCTCATGCGCATCTTGGCGATGTGGATGTCGGTTGGCGCAACGTCGAGCCCGTCGACGATGGCGGCGGAGCGGCTGCCGCGTTCCAGCACATGGGCGCCGTTGGCGAGCTTATCGCCGAGGCCGACGCCCGCGCCTGTCGGCTTGTAGACATGCAGCAGCGACGGGCTGGCGTTCAGCAGATCCGGCCGGTTGCCCCAGTTCACCCACAGCACCGGTGCATCGACGTCACGCAGCGCCGCAAGCAGGGTGTTGAGCGGCGCGATCGGGCCGCGCGCGCCGGTCACGTCCACGCCGATCGAGGCCAGCCAGCCATCCTCGGCACAGAAATCATTCTGCATGTCGATTACCAGGATGGCCGTCCGGGCCAGGTCGATGGTCAGGCGCTGCGGCCTGGCGTCGAACGAGACGGGCCGTGCTGGCCGGGCAGGGCGCACCAGGTCGGCCGTATCCGCGGACACGCGCCACTGGTTGCGCTGAGAAGATCCCAAAACCGGCATCGACACTCTCCCTTTCCGCCATGGCACGGGCCGTGCTTCAACTCCGGCCATGGACACGCAAACGACGTCATCCCTGGTGCGGCTGCGCCAGGTGGACAAGACCTTCTCCAATGGCACCGTCGCCATCAAGGGTCTTGATCTGGATCTGCGGCCGGGCAGCTTCACCTCGCTGCTCGGCCCCTCCGGCTGCGGCAAATCCACCGCCCTGCGCATGATCGCGGGGCTGACCAGCCCTTCGACCGGCGCTGTCGAATGGTCGGGGCAGCGGCCGGAGCTGGGCTTCGTGTTCCAGGAGCCTACGCTGATGCCGTGGCGCACGGTGTGGGGCAACGTGTTCCTGCCGCTGCGCATCGCGGGCGTGCCCCGCGCCGTGGCAGAGCCGCGGATTGCCGATGCGCTGGGGCGGGTGGGGCTGACCGGGTTCGAAAGATCCTATCCCCGCCAGCTTTCCGGCGGCATGAAGATGCGCGTCTCCATCGCCCGTGCTCTGGTGACGCGGCCGGCGCTGCTGCTGATGGACGAGCCGTTCGCGGCGCTGGACGAGATCACCCGCTCGCGCCTCAACGATGATCTGCTGCAGGTGTGGCAGGCGGAACGCCTCACCATCGGCTTTGTCACCCACAGCGTGTTCGAGAGCGTGTTCTTGTCCGACCGCATCCTGGTGATGGCGGCGCGGCCTGGGCGTGTGGTGGCGGATATCGCCATTGACGCGCCTTATCCCCGCACCGACGAATTCCGCACCACCGACACCTATAACCATTATTGCCGCATCGTCTCGCAGGCGTTGAAGCAGGCGATGGGAGGCCATCATGACCTTTGAGCGCGGCAAGGCTCTGCGCGCGGCGCTGCCGTTCCTGGTGGGGATCGTGTTTCTGGTGGGGTGGGAGGTGTTCGTGCGGGTCAACAACCTGCCGGTGTATCTGCTGCCCGGGCCGATCCGCATCGCCCAGCGCCTGTATGAGGAATGGGGCACGCTGTCGGACAGCCTGATCGTGACGCTGGAGGTGACGTTCGGCGCGTTGTTCTTTGCCATCGTCGGCGGTGGCGGGCTGGCGGTGCTGTTCGCGCAGTCCAAGTGGATCGAGGCGAGTTTCTTTCCCTATGCCGTCATTCTGCAGGTGACGCCGATTGTGGCGATTGCGCCGCTGATCCTGATCTATATCCGCAACACCGAGGTGGCGCTGCTGGTGTGTGCCTGGATCGTGGCGTTCTTCCCGATCCTGTCCAACACCACGCTGGGGCTGAACTCGGTCGATCCGAATTTCATGGATCTGATGCAGCTCTACCGCGCCAAACGCTGGCAGGTGCTGTGGTTTCTGCGCATGCCCGGCGCGATGCCCTATTTTCTTGGCGGCCTGAAGATCGCCGGCGGGCTCAGCCTGATCGGCGCCGTGGTGGCCGAGTTCACCGCAGGCACCGCCACTGCCGGGACGGGGCTTGCGTATCGCATTCTTGAGAGCAGCTATCGGCTGGATATCCCGCGCATGTATGCCGGGCTCGCCCTGCTGTCGTTGACCGGTGTGCTGATCTTCGCCGCCTTTTCCTTCCTGTCCTGGCTCGTTCTCCATCGCTGGCACGAAAGTGCCACGAGGCGCGAAGGTTAGAAGTTTTTTTGCTTCTTTTTTTTCAAAAAAAGAAGTTTTTTCTTTGAAACAAAAGAACCAAAGAAACTTTTATTCGTTTTAGGTGGAGTCAAAATGACGGATTGGGCCGCTTTCACAGCCGAGCTGGGCGATATCCCCACCATCTCCGAGCCGGCCTTGGTGCGGCAGAAGAGCCGGGACTTCTTTTGGTACAGCCCGATTCTCAAGCCTTTGCTCAACGACAAGTCGGCCGAGCTGGTGGTCTGCCCGCGTGACGAGGCGGATGTGATCCGCACGGCCGCGCTGTGTGCGAAGTACCGGGTGGCGCTGACCACCCGCGGCGGCGGCACCGGCAACTATGGCCAGGCCGTGCCGCTCAACGGCGGCGTGGTACTCGACATGATGGCGCTCAACAAGGTCATCTCCCTGCAGGACGGCATGCTGCGCGTGCAGGCCGGGGCGAAGTTGATCGACATCGAGGCGGAAACCCGGCCCCAGGGCTGGGAGCTGCGCATGCACCCCTCCACCAAGCGCACCGCCACGATCGGCGGCTTCGTCGCCGGTGGCAGCGGCGGCATCGGCTCGATCATCTATGGCGGCCTGCGCGACCGCGGCAATGTCATCGCCACCCGCGTCGTCTCCTGCGAGGAAACACCGCGCATCATCGAGCTCACCGGCGACCAGGTGAACGGTGTCAATCACGCCTACGGCACCACCGGCATCATCACCGAACTCACCATCGGCATGGCGCCCGCCCAGCCCTGGATGGACATCGTGGCCGGGTTCAACACCTTCATGGAAGCGATGACCTTCGCCCGCGCGCTGGGGCTGTCGACCGGCATCGCAACCAAGCTGATCTCGGTCCACGCCGCGCCCCTGCCCAGCTTCTTTCGCGGCATGGCGGCACCTGAGGGCAAGAACCTCGTGCTGTGCATCGTCTCCAAGGCCTCGCTGGTGGCGTGGGACGATCTGCTGGCCAGCAATGCCGGCGCCGAGATCAGCCGGGTCTCGTCGCTGGAAGCCGAGGCCGATCCGGCGCAGACGCCGATCTACGAATACACCTGGAACCACACCACGCTGCAGGTGCTCCGCCGCGACAAGTCGGTCACCTATCTGCAGTGCCTTTACCCCGCCGCCCAGCAGATGGCGCTGGTGGAGGAGATGTATCTGCATTTCGGCGAGGAGGTGATGCAGCATCTGGAATTCATCCGCGTCGGCGGTCATGTCACCTGTTCGAGCCTGCCGGTGGTGCGGTTTTCCACGCCGGAGCGGCTGTCCGAGATCGTGCGCTTCATGGAGGGCCGCGGCGTGATGATCGCCAACCCGCATTTCTACACGCTGGAGGATGGCGCTGGGCACAAGCGCATCGGCGAGGGCCAGCCGGCGCTGAAGGCGAAGATGGACCCCTATGCCTTGCTCAACCCTGGCAAGATGCGCACGTACGAAGGGGCCGTGTGATGGCCCGGTTCTGGCGCGATATGGCCTGGCCGGAGTTTCAGGGACTCGACCCCGAGACGACCGTCGCCGTGCTGCCGGTGGCAGCCGTGGAACAGCACGGACCGCATCTGCCGGTGGGGGTGGACGCCTTCATCAACGAGGCCGTCGTTGCTGCCGCCATGGCGCTGATGCCCGACACCGTCATCGTTCTGCCGACCACGCAGGTGGGAAAATCCAACGAGCACCTGGCCTATCCTGGCACGCTCACCCATTCCGCCGGCGTGCTGACCGCGATGTGGACCGAGCTGGGCGAGGCGGTGCACCGCGCCGGGATCCGCAAATTCGTCATGCTCAACAGCCATGGCGGTCAGCCGCAGATCATGGACATTGTGGCACGCGACCTGCGGGTGCGGCTGGGCATGTTCGCTGTCGCTGCCAATCTCTCCGGCCTCAACAGCGCGCGCGGGCTGTTCACGCCGATCGAGGATCGCCACGGCATTCATGGCGGCAGCTCCGAGACGTCGCAGATGATGTATGCCCAGCCGCATCTGGTGCGCGACGAACACCGCGCCAATTTCGCGCCGAGCACCATCCACATCGAACAGCAGTATCGCTATCTCCGCGCCGAGGGGGCGGCGGTCGGCTTTGGCTGGCAGAGCCAGGATCTGCGCGCGGAGGGCGCCTGCGGCGACGCCACCGACGCCGATGCGACGCGGGGCGAGGCGATCATCCGCTCCAAGGCCGAAGGGGTGGCGGCCTTGATGGCAGAGGTGGCCCGGTTCCCGTTGTCAGCCCTGCAATCCGGGCCGCTCGGCGTCCCCTGATTTCCCAATTTGCGAAGGTCGCTTCGCAAATTGGGAGACAATCCATCCCAATTCGCAATCGAATGCCATGCAGCGTCCGGGTCTCGGGGTTAAGAACTTCACTGTTTCAATGTGTTGATGGATTGGCCTGATCTGGCACGATCCCTGCGTCCGGGAGCTTCTGGCACACACTGGGTCTCCATGGAGGTGTTGCCCGGAGTATGGGTCGATGGGTCAGATTTCGCAGCCAGGGTCGGGAGCGCAGAAGCGTATCCTGGTGATTGACGCCAGCCTCACGGTGTCGATGATGATGTGTGGGCTGCTGCGGCGGTGGGGCTACCAGGCTGACACCAAGCTGACCGACTCCGGTTACGACCTTGTGATCGCTGATCCCGCGCTGGCCGATCCTGTCGTGGCAGAGCTGCGCCGGCGCGGTGTGCCCTGGCTTGCTCTGCTCTCCGCCGGCCACACCCGCGATGCCGCGGATGCGGTGTTCTGGGTTCACAAGCCGATCCAGGCCAGCGAGCTGCAGGATGCCGTTGCCCGTTGCCTTGCGGAACAGGTCGCGGCCCCGGCCTCCGACGGCATCGACCTGGACGCGATCGCAGCGCTTTGGGAGAGTGTTGAAAATCCCGGGTTTCGGTTGGTGGCCAAGGCGTTCACCACAGAGCTGGAGAAATGCCTGGCCATGATTGCCGAGGCGCTGGCGGCCGAGGATCGTCGTCGCCTGGCGCGGGAGGCGCATTCTGTGGTGGGAGCGGCCGCGAATGTCGGTGCGCCGCAGATCGCTGTGGCGGCCCGCGCGGTGGAGGACGCCGCACCGCATGCCGGGCCCGAGCGGCTGCGTGCGTTGATCGACCAGCTGGCCAGCACCAGTCGGCGGGATCTGCCGGCGTTGCGGGCGCTTATTGAGGGGTAGGAAGCGGTTCTTTTTTGAAAAAAAGAACCAAAAAACTTTTATCCGTTGGGCTTCTCTTCTCCGGATAAACAGGCCTTCAAATAATGAAAGTCTTTTTCTTCTTTTCTTCAGAAAAGAAGACCTTCCTGTCTCACTTTGACGGACACCTGAACAAAGGCTCTGGAAAATCACTGCACCCCGGAAACACGATCTCATTCTCCCCCCGCCGCAGCACGTGCAGCACATCGGGCGACTCGCAGCCGAAGCCCCGCTGCGGCGGCGGCGGATTGGCTCCGAGCAGGCCTGCGCCCAGCATGGTCAGCGGGTCGGTGCCGGGTTCGAAGCGGAACTCGGTGCCGGCAGGGTTGCTCCGCGCCGTCTGGATGATCCGCTGCTGGTACAGCGGCTCGGTGAGGCTGGCGCGCAACACCACATCCTTGGAAAAGATGACGACCGGCTGTGCCAGGCACATCTCCGCCGTCATGGCCTGCGGCACCGGGAACAGGCCGCCGGTCCAGGTGCCGAACAGCCAGGCATGCGGCGGCAACGCCTGCGCCGTGGCTGTCCCGCTTGGCTGGACGATGGCCAAGGCGACCAGGATCAGGCAGACAGCGGCTGAACGCATGCGGGCCTCGGCTTTGATGAGGCGCCAGCATACGTCGCCGCTCGCGAAGGACATACCCCATGCTGCAACGCCTCTATGCCCGGATCATCGCTCTCGCGGCCTCGCCTCGGGCGCCCTGGTGGCTTTCGGCGATCGCGTTCGCTGAAAGCAGCTTCTTTCCCATTCCGCCGGACGCGCTGCTGATCCCGATGGCGCTGGCGCAGCCGCGCCTGGCGTGGCGCTTCGCCCTGATCTGCACCGTGGGCAGTGTGGCGGGGGCTGTGCTGGGCTATGTGATCGGCTATGCGCTGTTCGCCCAGGTGGCGCAGCCGATCCTGCATTTCTACCATTATGACGACGCTTTCGAGGCGTTTCGCGTCCGCTTTGCCGAAAACGGCGTCTATCTGATCCTGCTCAAGGGGCTGCTGCCGATCCCCTTCAAGATCGTCACCATCGCGTCGGGCCTGTCGTCGGTGCCGTTCCCGGCCTTCCTTGCCGCCTGCCTGGTGACGCGCGGCGCCCGGTTCTTCCTGATCGCCGGCCTGATCCGCCGGTTCGGCGACAAGGTGCGGGTGTTCATCGAGCAGCGTCTGATGTTGATCACCACCCTGACGGCGGCCTGCATCGTGCTGGGCTTCGTGCTGGTGCGGTATGTCTGACCCCGCGCGGGATCGAGGCTCGATGAGAGATCGATATCGCGGCGCGGCGTCGGTCGTGGCAGAACCGGTGTTCCGATGCGCGGACGAGGACCGCAACCGGATCAAGAACACAGCCGACGAGGTGCCGATGGCGGAGCTCGGATTTGCGGAGCAGCTGATGGAAGACCTGCCGCCGGCGGATGTGCGGCATGTGCTGGACGTGTTCGCGACCGATCTGGTGCGTCTGCACGGCGCGCTGTGCGGGCAGGCCGCCGGACACGACCAGGCGGGGTTCTGCCGCACCGCCCATGCGTTGGCCGGTGCCGCCGGGGCCGTGGGGGCGGCCGGTCTTGAGTCCGTCTGCCGCGCGGTCATGCGTCCGCCCGCCGGCGTCACGCTCGACCTTGCCGCGTCCCTGGAGGCGATCGCCACCGAGGCCATGGCGGCTGAAGCCGAGCTCCAGGCCGTGCTGCGTCATCTGGAAACCGGCGATGCCTGAACCCTTGAGCGGGACTGGGATGGTGGACCGGGTGCTTGTGGTCGAGGACAACCCGACCCAGGCCGAACTTGCCCGCGTTCTGGTGACCGGGCTGGGCCATGAGGTCCGCGTGGTCGGCACCGCGCATGAGGCGCTGGAGACCGCGCGTGCCTGGCGTCCGGCGGCGATGCTGCTCGACGTGGAACTGCCGGATTTCGACGGGTTCGAACTGCTGCGCCGGCTGCGTGCCGAATCGATCGCCTGTGCGGTGGTGGTGCTGACTGCGAACGCCTCGATGGAGGCCGCCAAGGAGGCGATCCGCGCGGGCGCTGTCGACTACCTCGTCAAGCCCTTCCGCCGCGATCGCCTGGCAGAGGTGCTGTCCCGCGCGCTTGCCGAGCGGAGTCCGGCTCCCTCCTCCGACGCGCCGCCGGTCGAAGAGGTCGGACCGCGCGTGTTGGTGGTGGAGGACAACGCGACCCAGGCCGAGCTCGCCCGCGCCCTGCTGCGTCGCAGCGGTCATGCCGTGCGTGTGGTCGGCTCTGCCGAAGCCGCCCTGCCGGAGCTGGCCGACTGGCAGCCGGACCTGGCGCTTATCGATGTCGGGCTGCCCGGGATGAGCGGCATCGACCTGCTTCGCCGCATCGCCGCCGAACGTATGGCGGTGCAGGTCATTGTCATCACCGCGTATGACACGCGCGAAGGCGGCGTGGAGGCGATCCGGCTTGGCGCGTTCGACTATATCGCCAAGCCCTATGACGCCCAGCGCCTGGCAGTGACGGTGCGCAACGCGCTGCACCAGGCGCAGCGGCCGCGTGACCGGTTCTACAGTTTCATCGGCGCAGCGCCGGCGATGCAGGCGGTCTACAGCACCATCGAAAGTGTCGCGACCAGCAAGGCCAGCGTGTTCATCACCGGCGAGAGCGGCACCGGCAAGGAGCTTGCCGCCGATGCCGTGCACCGCGCCAGCCCCCGCGCGCAGGCGCCATTCGTGGCGCTGAACTGCGGCGCCATTCCGCGCGATCTGCTGGAGAGCGAGGTGTTCGGCCATGTGCGCGGCGCGTTCACCGGCGCCACCACCGACCGCACCGGTGCTGCGCGGCTCGCTGATGGCGGCACGCTGTTCCTCGACGAGGTCTGCGAAATGCCGCTGGACATGCAGGTGAAGCTGCTGCGCTTCGTGCAGACCGGCACCTTCCAGCCGGTGGGCTCGGGGCGAACCGAGCGGGTGGATGTGCGCTTTGTCTGTGCGACCAACCGCGACCCGCAGGCGGAGGTGCAGGCCGGGCGGTTCCGCGAGGATCTGTTCTATCGCCTTTACGTGGTGCCAATCACGCTGCCGCCCCTGCGCGCGCGGGGAAGCGATGTCATCCTCGTCGCAAGGCATTTCCTCGGCACGTTCTCGCGTGAGGAACGCAAGCATTTCCGTGGCTTCGACCGGGATGCCGAGCAGGCGCTGCTGGGCTCGTCCTGGCCGGGCAATGTGCGCCAGCTGCAGAACGTGGTGCGCAACATTGTCGTGCTGCACGATTCTGACCGTGTCCGCCTCGATATGCTGCCCCCGCTTGGCCCTGCTGCTGCAGTTTCTTCGCCCGCGCCGTCACCTGCGCCTGCCGAACCCCAACCCGAACGCCGGAGCGTTGCCAAGACGCAGGACACCACTGCTCTGGTTCGCCCGCTGCTGACCACACCGATCTTCTCGCAGCCATCCGTGTTTCCCAGCCTGCCTGCCCAGGCCCTCGTCGCGCCGCCGGCTGCGGAACCGGAAATCATGCCGCTGGCCGAAATGGAGCGCCGCCTGATCCTGGCCGCCCTGCGCAAAACCCGCGACGATGTGCCGCAGGCTGCCGCTCTGCTGCAGATCAACCCCTCCACGATCTATCGCAAGCTTCAGTCTTGGCGGGCTGATGGGTTGATTCCGTCTTGAGCGGAAGCAATTCTTTTTTGAAAAAAGAACCAAAAAACTTCCATCCGCTGTCGCGGCCCTCTCCGGAAAGAACTACGAAAAAGGATAAAAGTCTTTTGCTTCTTTTCTTCAGAAAAGAAGCGCTTGCTTCCTACCCGATCCTGAAGCTCCCCGCCGACAGCATCTCCTTGGTCACCCCCGTGAGGTGAATCGAGCCCGACGCCCCCAGCGCGAGCGTGCTGTTGCCATGCCCGTCATCGACCAGCGCCGACCATGCCGCATTGGCCGTGCCATACCCGCCGCCGCCGCCCAGCGTCACCGCGCCGCCGCCGCCGGCATGCACGGTGAAGCCGGCGCCGTCGATCGTCTCGCCGGAGACCCCGCCGAGATAGATCTGGTCACCCGTGGTGGCACTGATCACGTCGT
>JBBILI010000072.1:0-12696 GCA_037445025.1 Rhodospirillales bacterium | reverse complement strand
TGAGGAAGGCCAGGGGCGCTGCCCCTGGACCCCGCCAGAGGCGGAGCCTCTGGACACCATTCGTTGAAGCAACACCGGTGACGTGAGAGAGGGGCCAACTGAGGCCTTCATGAAGGTCTCGATTGGCCCCTCTCACACGTCACCAGTATCTCTTTAAAGGAGAGGTCCAGGGGCTCGGCCCCTGGTGGGGGTCGAGGGGGCAACGCCCCCCGCCTTGCTTACCTTTCTTCTTCCCCCGCCTCCGGCTCGACTTCCACGTCCACGATCGCATCGGCGCCGTCTTCGAGGTCGGAGGTATCTTCGAGGACGTCTTCTTCGACTTCTTCTGCGTCGGCTTCGACTTCGACGTCGGCATCTTCGATGCCGGGTACGGGCAGGATTTTGGCGCGGCGTTTTTCTTCCAGCACGTTGCCGCCGCTGCGGCGGGTGCGGGGTTGTTCGGGGGGTTGTTCGGTGCTGCATTTCGGGCAGACCGCGGGGGTTTTCTGCAGATCGTAGAAGCGTGCGCCGCAGGAGACGCAGACGCGTTTGGTGCCAAGTTCGGGCTTCGCCATCGTTCGCCTCGTTGCTGTGAAAGGTGGGGGGCGGAAGGGCGGGGGCCATGCCATCCCTGGGCGCGTCTGTCAAACCGGGAAACCACGTGCTAGGCGTGCGCCGTCATGCAGACCCTCTCCCCACGGCCGCTTCTGGCGTCCCGCCCTTCCGCCCCGCTCTCCGGCACGATCACCGTTCCCGGCGACAAATCCATTTCACATCGTGCGCTGATGTTCGGCGCCATGGCGGTGGGGGAGACGCGGATTTCCGGTCTGCTGGAGGGGGAGGACGTGCTGCGCACGGCCGCCGCCATGCGCGCCCTGGGGGCGGAGGTGGTGCAGGACGGCGCGATCTGGCGCGTGGCCGGGCGCGGCGTCGGTGGCCTGGTGGAGCCGGAGGATGTGCTGGACATGGGCAATTCCGGCACGGCGGCGCGGCTGCTGACGGGCATTCTCGCCAGTCATCCGTTCTATTCGGTGCTGACCGGCGATGCGAGCCTGCGGCGGCGGCCGATGCGCCGGGTGACCGATCCGCTGGCGGCGTGCGGGGCGCGGTTTGCCGGGCGGGCGGGGGGGCGGCTGCCGCTGTCGATCGAGGGTGCGGTCGATGCGATGCCTTTGGAATATGACGTGCCGGTGCCGTCGGCGCAGGTGAAGTCGGCGGTGCTGCTGTGCGGATTGAACGCCCAGGGGATCACCACGGTGTTCGAGCGCGAGGCGACGCGCGATCATAGTGAGAATATGCTGCGCCATTTCGGCGCCGAGGTGACGGTGGAGGTGCGCGGGCATGGGCGGGTGATTACGTTGCGCGGCCAGCCGGAGCTACGCGCGGCCGATGTGGTGGTGCCGGGTGATCCGTCCTCGGCGGCGTTCCCGATCGCGGCGGCGTTGCTGGTGCCGGGGTCGCGGCTGGTGATTGCGGGGGTGGGGCTGAACGCGCTGCGCACTGGCCTGTTCACCACGCTGCGGGAGATGGGCGCGGCCCTGCGCATCGAGAACCAGCGCCTGGAGGGCGGCGAGCCGGTGGGGGATCTGGTGGCCGAATACACCGAACTGCGTGCGGTGGATGTGCCGCCGGAGCGGGCGCCTTCGATGATCGACGAATATCCGGTGCTCGCCGTGCTGGCGGCGCATGCGCGCGGCACCACACGGATGCGCGGGTTGAAGGAGCTGCGGGTGAAGGAGAGCGACCGGCTGTCGGCCACCGCTGCTCTGCTGCAGGTGAATGGCGCGCGGGTCGAGATCGAGGGCGACGACCTGATCGTGCACGGCACCGGGGCGGCGCCGGCCGGCGGCGGCTGGGTCGAGACGCATATGGACCATCGTCTGGCGATGAGCGCGCTGATGCTGGGCCTGGGGGCTGCGGCGCCGGTTTCGATCGACGATGCCAGCTTTATCGACACCAGCTTTCCGGGGTTTGTCGGCCTGATCAACGACGCCATTGGCAATGGTGGCGGCGATGCGCTGAGGGCGGCGTGAACCGGATCATCGCGGTCGATGGGCCGGCGGCGGCGGGCAAGGGCACGCTGGCGCGGCGGCTGGCGGCGCATTTCGGGCTGCCGTATCTCGACACCGGCTTGCTGTATCGCGCCGTGGGCCGCCTGGTGCTGGATGCCGGCGCCGATCCGTCTGACCGCGGGGCCGCCGAATCCGCGGCGCGACGGCTGCGCCCGGAGGACACGCAGCGCACCGACCTGCGCGGCCCGCCCGCCGATGTCGCCGCCAGCGCGGTGGCGGCTGTTCCCGGCGTGCGTGCAGCGCTGCTGGACTTTCAGCGTGCTTTCGGCGCCGCCCACGGCGCGGTGCTGGACGGACGGGACATCGGCACCGTGGTGTTCCCTGATGCCGCGGCCAAGCTGTTCGTGACCGCCAGCCCCGAGATACGCGGCCAGCGCCGCTGGCGTGAGCTGCTGGCGCGGGGCGAGGCGGCCGATCTCGACACCATCACCGCCGAGATCCGCGCCCGCGACCATGCCGACGCCACGCGCAGCACCGCCCCCCTGAAGCCGGCCGCAGATGCGATCCTGCTCGACACCACCGAGCTCGACGCCGACCAGGCCTTCGCCGAAGCCCTGCGCCTGCTGCCCGGTTTTGCTTGACTCCCGAACGCCCTGGAGTATGTCTCCCGCATTCATCAACCCGGCCTGCGCTCACGCGCGGGCAAGTCGTGCTTGAATGCGCGCAAAAGCTCGCGGCTCTCACCGGCCGCCAAGGAACGACACCTTCTCATGGCATCCAGCGCCACTGCCTACGCCAACGACCATATGGGCGGCGAGGACTTCGCCTCCCTGCTCGACGAGACCCTCGGCCGCGACACCGGCTTTGACGGGTCCGTCGTCACCGGCCGGGTCATCCGGCTCACCGACGAATTCGCCATCGTCGATGTCGGCCTGAAGTCCGAGGGCCGCGTCGCCCTCAAGGAATTCGGCCCCCCGGGTGCCGCCACGGAGGTGAAGCCGGGCGACCATATCGAGCTTTACGTGGAGCGCTACGAGGACCGTGACGGCTCGATCGTACTGTCCCGTGAGAAGGCCCGCCGCGAGGAGGCCTGGACCAATCTTGAGAAGGCGTTCGAGGCGCAGATACGCGTCAACGGCACCATCTACGGCCGCGTCAAGGGCGGCTTCACCGTCGATCTCGGCGGCGCCGTGGCGTTCCTGCCGGGCAGCCAGGTCGATATCCGCCCGGTGCGCGATGTCGGGCCGCTGATGGGCACCCCGCAGCCCTTCCAGATCCTCAAGATGGACCGCGCCCGCGGCAACATCGTGGTCTCCCGCCGCGCGGTGCTGGAAGAGACCCGTGCGGAGCAGCGGAGCGAGCTGATCCAGGGCCTCAAGGAAGGCATGATCCTCGACGGCGTGGTCAAGAACATCACCGATTACGGTGCGTTCGTGGATCTCGGCGGCGTGGACGGGCTGCTGCATGTCACCGACATCGCCTGGCGCCGCATCAACCACCCCTCCGAAGCCCTGCAGATCGGCATGCCAGTGAAGGTGCAGGTCATCCGCTTCAATTCCGAGACGCAGCGTATCTCGCTCGGCATGAAGCAGCTTGAGGCGGATCCCTGGGAAGGTGTCGCCGCCAAGTATCCGCCGGGTGCGAAATACAGCGGCCGCGTCACCAACATCACCGATTACGGCGCCTTCGTGGAGCTGGAGCCGGGTGTGGAAGGTCTCGTGCACGTCTCCGAGATGTCCTGGACGAAGAAGAACGTCCATCCCGGCAAGATCGTCGCCACCAGCCAGGAAGTCGAAGTCCTGGTGCTGGATGTGGACAGCTCCAAGCGCCGCATCTCGCTGGGCCTCAAGCAGGTGCAGCGCAACCCGTGGGAGGAGTTCGCCGAGCTCCACCCGGTCGGCACCGAGGTCGAGGGCGAGATCCGCAACATCACCGAGTTCGGTCTGTTCATCGGCATCGGCCCGGACATCGACGGCATGGTCCACATGTCCGACCTGTCGTGGGACGAGCCGGGCGAGCTGGCGATGGCCAAGTTCGACAAGGGCAACGTGGTTCGCGCCAAGGTGCTCGACGTCAATGTGGAGAAGGAGCGCATCTCGCTCGGCATCAAGCAGCTGCATGACGACCCGGCCGCGACCGTGCTGGATCGCGTCCACAAGGGCGACATCGTCACCTGCGTGGTGACCGCGGTGCAGACCAACGGCATCGAGGTGAAGGTCGACGACGTGCTGACAGGCTTCATCCGCCGGGCCGAGCTGTCGCGTGACAAGTCGGACCAGCGGCCTGACCGGTTCTCGGTCGGCGAGAAGGTCGACGCCCGCATCGTCGCGGTGGACCGTGCGTCCCGCAAGCTCTCCCTCACCATCAAGGGCAAGGAGATCGAGGAGGACAAGCAGGCCATCGCCGAGTTCGGCACGTCCGACAGCGGCGCCTCGCTGGGCGACATCCTGGGGGCGGCGATCCGTCGCCGCAACATGTCGCTGCCCGAGTAAGCGGTGTCTCTCGAAACCGATCTGCTGATTGACAGGCGGCGCCTCAAGCGCCGCCTGTTGTTTTGGCGGGTGCTGGCGGTGGCCGCGGTGCTGGTCTGCGCCGTGGTGATCGCAAGGCCGCAGCTGCCGCGCGATCATGTGGCGCGGCTGTCGGTGTCCGGCGTCATCTCTGACACGACCCGCCAGATCAACGCCCTCGATTCGATGGCGAAGGACAAGACCGCCAAGGCGCTGATCGTCAGCATCGACAGCCCCGGCGGCTCGGTCACCCCATCGGAGGCGCTGCACGACGCGATCCTGCGGGTGGCCGCGGTGAAGCCGGTGGTGGCGGTGATGGGCACCACGGCGGCCTCGGGCGGGCTGATGGTGGCGATGGCCGCGCCGCACGTGATCGCGGCCCCCAGCAGCGTCACCGGATCGATCGGCGTGATCCTGGAGAGCATGGAATTCTCCGGCCTGCTGGCCAAGGTCGGCGTGACGGCGGAGGCACTGACCTCCGGCCCGCTGAAGGACCAGCCGAGCCCCACTCATCCGCTCAGCGAGGCCGGCCGGGCCGAGCTCAAGGGTGTGGTGGCCGATCTCTACGACCAGTTCGTCACCATCGTCGCCAATGGCCGCCACATGGACAAGGCGAAGGTGCTCGGCCTCGCCGACGGGCGGGTGTTCACCGGCCGCCAGGCGCTGGCGGTGGGGCTGGTGGACGAGCTGGGCGACGAGACTACGGCCAGGCGCTGGCTGGCCAGCCATGACGCGATTTCCGAGACGCTGCCTGTGCGTCCGCTGCGCAGCCCCTCCCGCGCCGGCAACGTTCTCACCGGCGTTCTGGGGCCGCTGACCGACGCGTTGAAAACTGTTCTGTATCAAGGGCTTGTTGTTGACGCGGCGCAGGCGCTCTGGCAGCCTTCCCGCCTGCCATAGCGGGAGATGCAGCGTTGACGAAATCGGAGATGATCGCCGAGCTGTCGGCCACCAATCCGCATCTGCTGGCCCGTGACGTCGAGCTCATCGTCGCCACCATCTTCAACGAGATCACTGCCGCCCTGTCGCGCGGCGAGCGGGTGGAGCTGCGCGGCTTCGGCGCCTTCACCATCAAGAAGCGTGACGCCCGCACCGGCCGCAACCCGCGCACCGGCGAAGCGGTTCCGGTTGACGAGAAGGTCGTTCCGTTCTTCAAAGCCGGTAAGGAATTGCGGGAACGGGTCAATCGCGGCAAGTCCGCGCCCTGACTTTCCGGCATTGATCACGGGAGAATTCGCCATGTTCCGCGCGCTGATCTTCGCCCCGCTGCTGTTCATCCTCATCCTGTTTGCCCTGTCCAACCCGCAGCCGGTGCATCTCGGCCTGTGGCCCACCGATGTGACGGTGGACCTGCCGCTGTCCATCACCGTGCTGGTGTCGATGGCGGCGGCCTTCGTGCTGGGCGCGGTGCTGCTGTGGCTGTCAGTGCTCGGCACCCGCATGCGCGCGCGCCGCGCGGAATCGCAGGTGCGTCAGCTCGAGGCGCAGGTGGCCGAGTTCAAGAAGCGTCTGGCCCAGCCGGCCACCCCAGGCACAGCGGTGCTGGCGCCGCCGGTATGACCGGCACCACAGGGCTGATCGCGGCCCTGGACAGTGTCGATCCGCAGCGCGTGCAGGGCTGGGCGCACGCCGTCGCCCCACATTGCGGCCTGCTGAAGCTCGGCCTGGAGTTCTTCCTCGCCAACGGCGCCGCGGGCGTGCGGCTGATCGATGACCGGCCGATCTTCCTCGACCTCAAGTTGCACGACATCCCCAACACCGTCGCCGGTGCCGTCCGCGCCGTGCTGCCGCTGGCGCCGGCGATGCTGACGCTGCACGCCGCCGGTGGTGCCGCCATGATCGCCGCCGCCCGTGCGGCCGCCGAGCAGGCCGGCGAGGCCCGTCCGCTGCTGCTTGCCGTCACTGTGCTGACCAGCCTGGACGCCGAGGCGCTGCACGCCACCGGTGTCGCCGGCGGCCCCCGCCAGCAGGTGCTGCGCCTCGCCCGCCTCGCCCTCGACGCAGGCGCCGACGGTGTGGTGTGCAGCGCCCATGAGGTCGCGATGCTGCGTGGCGCGCTGGGCCGCACCCCTGTTCTGGTCGTCCCCGGCATCCGCCCGCACGGGGCTGACGCCGGCGACCAGGCGCGGGTGATGACCCCGCACGACGCCAAGGCCGCCGGTGCCGACTGGGTCGTGGTCGGCCGCCCGATCACCCAGGCGCCCGATCCCGCCGCCGCCGCCGCCGCGGTGGCCGCCGAACTGGCATGACCCCCAGCGGCGTGACGCGGGTCAAGATCTGCGGCATCAACAGCCCGGCCGCGTTCGATGCGGTGGTGGAGGCGGGGGCCGACTGGCTCGCCTTCAACTTCTTCTCCCGCTCCCCCCGCTTCGTCACGCCGGAGGTCGCTGCCGCACTGTCCGCCCGTCATGCCGGCGGCCCGCTGCGGGTCGGTCTGTTCGTGGCCCCCGAAGCGGACGACATCGCCCGCGTGCTCGACGCGACGCCGCTCGACGTGCTGCAGATCTACGCGCCGGAAGCCACCGTCGCCGCCCTGAAGGCGGGCTTCGGCCTCCCGGTCTGGTCGGCCATCGGCGTCGCCGCGCGATCCGACCTTCCCGTCACGGCCGGGGCGGCCGACGGTCTGCTGATCGAGGCCAAGCCGCCGCAGCACGCCACCCGCCCCGGCGGCAACGCCGTCACGTTCGACTGGTCGCTCACCCAGGGCTGGACCGCTCCCAGCCCCTGGCTGCTCGCCGGCGGCCTTACCCCGGAGAACGTCGCCGAGGCGATCCGCACCAGCGGGGCGCCGGCGGTGGACGTGTCGTCCGGTGTGGAATCGGCCCCCGGCCTCAAGGACCCGGCCCGCATCCGTGCCTTCATCGCCGCGGCCCGCGCGGCGTGATCGTCGCGTCGGGACGCGCTTTGGAAATCGCGGCGGCCACGCCGGAGGATGCCCGCGCCATCGGCATCGTCCATGTGCTGGCCTGGCACGAGACCTATCGCGGCCTGCTGCCGGACCAGGTGCTCGCCAGCCTCGACCCGCGTGAGCGGCAGGCGATGTGGACGCGGGTGATCGCCTCCCAGGGCGGCGTGTTCGTGCTGCGCGACGGCGCGCGCGTGGTCGGCTTCGGCAGCTGCGGCCCCAACCGCGACGACAGCTTCACCTATGCCGGCATGTTCAGCACGCTGTATCTGCTCGGTCCCATCAAGCGCCAGGGACATGGCAGACGCCTGATGCAGGTCATGGCGCGCCATCTTCTCGCCACCGGCAGGCCTGACGCTGTGGTGTGGTCCGCCGAAGCCAACACCGCCGCCTGCCGCCTCTATGAGCGCCTCGGCGGCGTGCCGGCCGGCCGGGCCACCGAACTGCACGAGGGCTGGGACATGGCATGCGTCGCCTATGGCTGGGATGATCTCAGGGTGATCACCGAACCCGGCCCATGACCCAGGAGCTTCGGCTGCGGCTGATGTTCGCCGCACTCTGCCTGCTCTGGGGCATGACCTGGATTGCCATGAAGCTCGGCACCGCGGTGGTGCCGCCGGCGCTGTTCGGCGGGCTGCGCTGGACCTCGGCGGGGCTGATCCTGCTGGCGGCGCTGCGTCTGCGCGGGCCGATCCGGCTGCCCTGGCACATGGCCGGGCGCATCGGCGTGGTGGCGGTGCTGCTGATCACCGTCAACCAGCTTTGCATGCTCTACAGCCTGCGGCTGGTGGGCAGCGGACTCGCGGCGGTGATCAACTGCGCGCTGTCACCGCTGACCCTGGTGGGCTTTGCTGTGGCGGTCGGGCAGGAACGCCTGACACGACGCATCGCGATGGCGATGGGCTTGGGCGTGTTCGGCATCGTCATGCTGTTCGGCCCCGCGGCACTGGCCGGCCGGCTGGACGGGATGGTGCTGGTGGGAGCGGCCGGGGTCACGCTCGGCACGCTGGTCTATTCCGCTGCCTCGGTCCTGGCTCGCCCGCTGATGCGCACGGTCTCGCCACTGTTGCTGGCTGCCCTGGTGAACCTCACCGGCGGCGTGATGCTGCTGGTGACGTCGCTCACTGTCGAACCGGGCGCCTGGGCGGCGCTGAACCTGCACTGGGGGCTCACGGCATGGCTGGCCTGGCTGTTCCTGGTGGGGCCCGCAGCGCTGGGCGCCTCCACCATCTTCTTCGTTCTGGTGCGCGACTGGGGTGCGGGCAAGGCCGGCAGCTACGCCTTCGTCTCACCGATCGTGGCCGTGCTGATCGGCCTGTTCGTCTCCGGCGAGGCGCTGCACCCGATCGACGCCGTGGGCATGGCGCTGATGCTGGCCGCCGCCTGGGCGGCGCTCAGGCGGGCGTGACCGGGAGGTCCGAAATCCGAACGGACCCGTCGGACAGCACATCCATCACCTTGTTCACCAGATCGCCCGCCGCTTCGAGCGCGGTCAGAGCCGTTGCGAACAGCGCTTCCTGCTGTTCCAGCAGTGCCTGTCCCGGCACGATGATGATCAAGCCGGGATGAAGATTCTCACGCGCATAATACCAACGGCCGTGATCGATGACTCTTCCATCGATCACGGCCGTTGGTATCGCGCGCCGGGTTGGCCGGCGGCGGCGCGCCAACCAAGACTCATACCAACGGTCATTCTTCATGACCGTTGGTATAAAGGCGTAGGAAGTCCCGCCGATTGGAGGTCGCGAAGACAAACCCCTCACTGCGGATCACCGGCATCAGCGCGTGGTCGGCCGCGCCGCTCAGCCCGCGATAGAGCACATGCGTGGCATCGTACCCATGGTCATGGGCAATGGCGACAAGCTCCGGAGAGAGGCATTCGTCGATCAGGAACGGGTCCCGCAAGACCGTTTCACGCCTGAAGCACGGCCTCACGATGAGGACAGCCTTCACGCTCCCAGGCGAGACAGGCATCGATCCCGTCAGGCGGCAGCGACGGATAGGCGCGGAAGATGTCCAACCGGCTCCTGCCCGACAGCAATTCGGCCAGGATCAGCTGCGCCGGCAGCCGCGTGCCCAACACCACAGGTGTGCCACCCATGATCAGAGGGTTGGACACCACAACCGTTGCCACCCGCGACCGCATTCCCATCACGCATCCCCTTCACACTGCCAATTACCACGGATCGACACACGGATCCCATGCAAAACCGCCATCATGCCCCCACGTGACCCCACCCAAAGCCTGCGCTATGACAGCCCCATGACCGAGGAACGACGAAAGTGAACAAAGCCCTACTGCCGAACAGCCTGCGCACCGGCCCCGACGAGCGCGGCCGGTTCGGCACATTCGGCGGCCGCTTCGTGGCCGAGACGCTGATGCCGCTGGTGCTGGAAGTGGAGAAGGCGTACCGCGCCGCCCAGGCCGATCCCAGCTTCCAGACCGAGCTCGACTATTACCTCAAGAACTATGTCGGCCGCCCCAGCCCGCTCTGGTTCGCCGAGCGCCTTACCAAGAAGCTCGGCGGCGCGAAGGTGTATTTCAAGCGCGACGAGCTGAACCATACCGGCGCCCACAAGATCAATTCCTGCATGGGTCAGATATTGCTCGCCAAGCGGATGGGCAAAACCCGCATCATCGCCGAGACGGGCGCCGGCCAGCACGGCGTGGCAACGGCGACGGTCTGCGCCCTGTTCGGCCTGCCCTGCACCATCTACATGGGTGCGACCGACGTCGCCCGCCAATCGCCCAACGTGTTCCGCATGAAGCTGCTGGGCGCTGAGGTGAAACCCGTCACCTCCGGCGCCGGCACGCTGAAGGACGCGATGAACGACGCGCTGCGCGACTGGGTCGCGAATGTGCGCGACACCTTCTACATCATCGGCACCGTCGCCGGCCCCCACCCGTATCCGATGATGGTGCGGGACTTCCAATCCGTCATCGGCGAGGAGGCCAAGCTGCAGATGATGGAGGCCGAAGGCCGCCTGCCCGACGTCGCGGTCGCGTGCATCGGCGGTGGCTCCAACGCCATGGGCCTGTTTCATCCGTTCCTTGACGACACCTCGGTGCGCCTCATCGGCGTCGAGGCCGGCGGCCATGGGCTGGACACCAAACAGCACGCCGCCTCGCTCTCCGGCGGCCGGCCGGGCGTGCTGCACGGCAACCGGACCTATCTGCTGCAGGACGAAGACGGCCAGATCCAGGAGGCCCACTCCATCAGCGCCGGGCTCGACTATCCCGGCATCGGCCCCGAACATTCCTGGCTGCATGACATCGCGCGCGTGGAATACGTCTCGGCCACCGACGCCGAGGCGCTGGAGGCCTTCAAGCTGTGCACCCAGACCGAGGGCATCATCCCCGCCCTCGAACCCGCCCACGCCATCGCCCATGTCGCCAAGATTGCGCCGACCATGCCGGACGAGCAGATCATCCTGATGAATCTCTGTGGTCGCGGCGACAAGGACATCTTCACCGTCGCCGAAGCCTTGGGAGTTTCGTTGTGAGCCGCATCGCCGCCCGCTTCCAGAAACTCCGCGCCGAAGGCCGCGGCGCGCTGATCCCGTTCCTCGAAGCCTGGGACCCCGACGCCGCGACTTCCATGGCGCTGCTGCGCGGCATGCCCGGCGCCGGGGCCGATCTCATCGAGATCGGCTGCCCGTTCACCGACCCGATGGCCGATGGCCCCACCGTCCAGCTCGCCGCCATCCGCGGCCTCAAGGCCGGCGGCACCATGGCCCACACGCTGGCCATGGTCCGCGAGTTCCGCACCGAGGATGACGACACGCCGATCATCCTGATGGGCTATCTCAACCCGATCCTGTCCTACGGCGTGGAGCGCTTTACCACCGACGCCGCGGCCTCCGGCGTCGACGGCCTCATCGTGGTCGACCTGCCGAGCGAGGAGGCGGACATGCTGGTGCCGCAGGCCGCCGCCCGCGGGCTCGACGTCATCCGCCTCGTGGCCCCCACCACCGACGCCGCCCGCCTGCCGCTGGTGCTCGCGGGCAGTACCGGCTTTGTCTACTACGTCTCGATCACCGGCGTGACCGGCACCCGCACCGCCTCTGAGGCCGACCTCGCCGCCGCCATCCCGCTGGTGCGCGCCGCGACTGACCTGCCGATCGCCATCGGCTTCGGCGTTCGCACCCCTGCCCAGGCCGCCGCCGCCGTGCGTGCCGCCGATGCCGCGGTCGTCGCCTCCGCCCTGCTCGACACGCTTTCCGCGAGCCTCGACGACCAGGGCCGCGCCCGGCCGGACACGGTGCGCCGCGTGCTCGACCAGGTGCGCGATCTCGCCGACGCCGTACGGACCGCCCGCGTCACAGCGTAAGGAGCCGCCCCGATGAGCTGGATCACCGAATACGTCCGCCCGCGCATCCGCACCCTGCTGGGCCGGCGCGACGTGCCGGAGAATCTCTGGACGCAGTGCCCCGCCTGCCAGGCGATGATCTTCCACACCGACCTGGAGAAGAACCAGAAGGTCTGCGTCAGCTGCGGCCACCACATGCGCGCCACAGCACCTGAGCGCCTGCGCTGGACCATGGACGAGGGCTTCACCCGGATCGAGCTGCCCAAGGTTCCGGCCGATCCGCTGAAATTCCGTGACAGCCAGCGTTACACCGACCGTCTGAAGACAGCCCGCGACGCCACCCATCTCGATGACGCCATCCTGGTCGCCCACGGCACCATCGGTGGCGAGCGGGCGGTGGTGGCGGTGATGGCGTTCGAGTTCATGGCGGGCTCGATGGGGGCCGCCGTCGGCGAAGCCCTGGTCGCCGCCGCCCGCCTCGCCGTGCTGCAGGACGCGCCGTTGCTGGTGTTCACCGCCTCCGGCGGGGCCCGCATGCAGGAAGGCGCGGTCAGCCTGATGCAGATGCCCCGCTCCATCATCGCCACCCGCGCGGTGAAGGAGGCCGGGCTGCCGTACATCGTAGTGCTGACCGACCCCACCACCGGTGGCGTCACCGCCAGCTTTACCATGCTGGGCGACATCCAGATCGCCGAACCCGGCGCGCTGATCGGCTTCGCCGGGGCGCGGGTGATCGAGCAGACCGTGCGCGAGAAACTGCCGGAAGGCTTCCAGCGCGCGGAATACCTGCTCGATCACGGCATTCTCGACATGGTGGTGAAGCGTTCCGACCTCCCGGTCACGCTCGCCCGCTTGATTTCCCTGCTCCGCACCAAGGTCAAGGAAGCCGCGTGAGCGGAGTTCCTTCAAGGCGGCACCGGCCCGCGCCCCCACCCGGCCACCCATTCGATCATACTGTCGTGGGTGGCCGGGTGGGGGCG
>JBBILI010000071.1:0-14465 GCA_037445025.1 Rhodospirillales bacterium | reverse complement strand
ACCGTCGAACCAGTGTTCGGGATCATCAAGAGCGCCATAGGCTTCACCCGATTCCGCCTCCGCAGCATCACAAAGGCCGCTGCCGAGTGGACCCTGATCGCACTGGCCTACAACTGCCGCAGGATACACCGCCTGCAGGCGGTGTATCCGCTGCACCTCATCCGAAAATCCCGCGCACATGGCCCAAATCCGACAGGTTGCTAGATCGGGGTGGCATCTGATAGGCGCTGCCACCCCGTAACAGGGTCAAAACCCCGGGCATGACGTTGATTTTGCTTCCACGACGCGGCGCGCTCTGAATCAATGCGTGGATGCCTCCGCCCCCGGATTTGACGACGCTTTCCCCGAGCGAACTGCGCGACCTCGTGATCGCACTGGTGACACGCGTGACGGAATTGGAGCGAACCGTGACCGCGTCGGACAGCAGCTTCAGCACGACCGGAAACCCGATCGCCACCGCCGCCGCCACGGCCGCCTCGGCGCTGGTGGCGATCCGCTCGGGCGGGGCGAGAATGCCGTATTCCGCCAGCACATGTTTGGACACGGCCTCGTTGAGCACCGACAGCCCATGCCCCGCCGGCTTCGCCTGGGCGAGCAGATCCGCCCTGTGCCGCGCGGCCGCGCGCGGTGCAGGTGCCGGCTCGGCCAAGGCGGCGCCGTACTGCCCTGCCGCCGCCATGGCACGCATTGCCTTGCCAACCTCGTGCAGGAACGGCAGATGCGAGCACTCTGCCCGGAAGCTGCGGGCGGCGTCGGACAGCATGTACGAGATCATCGACACGATCGCGATCGGCTTGCGATCGCCAGCCGCCGCAATGCACTCGATGCCACGCAGATTCTCCACCTTGCTGTTGGTGGCGATGACCGCCGGCAGCTCCTCCTGCAGCATCAGCACGTCGATGTTCGGGTCATCCAGCAGCGCCTCGACACAGGCGAAATACCCCGCCGCACTGCTCAGCGCGGTGAACCCCGCATCGAGCCGATTGCCGATCGAGGTGCCGACACCGACGATGCCCTGCAGGCGCGTCACCGTGTCGGGATGCAGGGCAGGGAAGGGGAGCCCGAGCCGCGATCCCGCCTCCAGCAGCAGCCCCTTCATCCCGCCCGAGAACGTCATGGCGCCGATGCGCGGCGAGGCCGGGATAGGCGCGTGCGCCAGATATTCCACCGCCTCGACGATCTCATCGAGCGTGTCCATGCGGATCACGCCGCAGGACGCCGCCACGGCATCGAAGCACTCCAACGCCCCGGCGAGCGAGCCGGTATGCGCCAGTGCCGCCTTCCGGCTGGCCGCGGACCCGCCGATTTTCAGCACCACCACCGGCTTGCCCGCCGCCTTCGCCGCCCGGCACGCCGCGAAGAACCCCGCGGGATCGCGGATCGCCTCGATGAAGCAGGCGATCACCTTGGTCGCGGGATCCTCGACGAGGTAGCTGATGTAATCCGCCGCCGTCAGCCCCAGCTCGTTGCCGGTGGTGATGGCACAGCCCACGCCCACGCCGCGCGCGCGCAGACCGCGATACAGCGCCATCACGATGCCGCCGCTCTGGCCCACGATGGCGCAGGGCCCCGGCCGCGCATCGGTGATCCGTTCATCCGGAATGGTCAGCAGCGTGGCACCGGCCGAGAGGTTGCCCAGACAGTTCGGCCCCGAAACCGCCATGCCGCTGGCGCGGATCGCCGCCGCCAGCCGCACGCCCAGAGCCTGCCCGGCCGGGTCGCCGCCCTCGCCGAAGCCGCTGGCGAACACCGTGGCGCTGCGCGCCCCGGCCCGCCCGGCCTCCTCGATCGCGGTGATCGCAGCCTCGCCCGGCACCAGCACCACCACATGGTCCGGCCGTTCCGGCAGCGCCGCCAGATCGGGATAGCAGGTCATCCCATCCCAGATCGTCGTGTTCCTTGGATTGACCGGATACACCGCGCCCGCATACCCCACCCGCCGCAGCGACTGCCACACCCGCTTCGACCAGCCGCCCGCGCGGTCGCTGGCGCCGATGATGGCGATGTTGCGTGGCGCCAGCAGGGCGGCCACTCCGGCAGCTCCGGTCATCGGCTTCGTTTTCAGATCGTTCGTCACATGCGCCCCCCGCTCATTCCGTGGCCGGCATCGCGCCACCGAACCGGCGCGTGACGAGATAGAACGCAGCAGCAACAACCGACATCAGCGCCGTCCAGACCATGCCGTACGCGGCCAGCTCCGGCGCCTGGCCGTTCTGCCAGAGATCGAAGAAATGCACGGCGACCACCTGCGACGTCGGGCTGGTCAGCAGCACCGGCAAGGACAGGTCGCGCGCCACCAGCAGCAGGATGAACAACCCGCCCGAGCCGATCGCAGGCCCCACCAGCGGGACCGCCACGCGCAGGAAGCTGGCGACCCCACCGGCGCCACCGGTCGCCGCCGCCTCCTCCAGCTCCGGGTCCACCTGCACGAACCCCGCCGTCGCGTAGCGCAGCCCGTAGAGCAGATAGCGCATCACGAACGCGATCAGCATAATCCAGATCGTGCCGTAGATCGGCAACGGCACCGCCAGAAACTGCTGCATGATCGCCACCGCCAGCACGATCCCCGGCACCACCAGCGGCACCGAGCCGAGCTGGTCGAGCAGCCAGGCATGGCGCCGCCCAGCCCCAGCGCCAGCATCGCGGAGCCACCGGCAAACACAGCCGAATTCAGCGCCGTGCCGGCAAGCGCGCGGGTGACGATCACATGCACGTAGTTCGCAAGCGTCAACGTGCCCTGCGTGCCATCGGACAGCGTGGTGCGGAGGCTGCCAAGCACGAGGAACACCAGCGGAGGCACGACCAGCAAGGCGACCGCAGCGATGAGACACGGCACAAGCCAGGAACCTAAGGAAGCAAGGCCTTCTTTTGTGAAAAAAAGAAGCAAAAGACTTTTCTTCGTTGGAGTGTATGACTCTCCGGACAGGCCGAATGTCGCGTCATCGGCGACGATGGCGAAGTCGCCGATGACGCAACGTTTGGCCTGTCAGAGATCAACTGGGGCATCATCCCCAGCGGCCTTGTCGCCTGGGCGGTAACCCAGACGCTGGGCTACCGCGACGCGATGTACTACGCCACCACCGGCGACAAGTTCACCGGCCGCGAGGCGGTGGCGATGAGGTTCGTCAACAGATCGGTCCCGCCCGACCAGCTCCGTGCCGCGACACTGGAACTGGCCAACAAGCTCGTCGCCAAAAGCCCGGCCGCCCTGCACTACACCAAGGAGGCGATGCGGGCGGTGCGCAGCATGACCAAGGAACAGGCGTTCGATTATCTCTCCGCCAAGAGCGACGCGCTGCGGCTGGTGGACCCTGAGGGCGGGCGGCAGAAGGCGATGACGCAGTTTCTGGATGAGAAGACGTACAAGCCTGGGCTGGGAGAGTTTAAGAGAGCATAAGGAAGGTCATCTTTTCTGAAGAAAAGAAGCAAAAGGCTTTTAAACATTTGAGCGAAGCTCTCGCCGGAGCAGGGCGCCAGCCAAGCAGACGTTATCGCTCCAAGAACTTGGCGAATGCCCGCATCGTCACCTCTGAGACATGATGCTCGATCCCCTCGGCATCCTGCTCGGCCGCCTCGCTCGGCACACCCACCGCCTTCAGCAGATCCACCACCATCTTGTGCCGCGCCTTGGTCCGCGCCGCCAACGCCTCGCCCGCCGGCGTGAGAAACACGCCACGATACGGGCGCGACGTCGCCAGCCCCTCGCGCTTCAGCCGGGCAATCGTCTTGATGGCGCTGGCATGCGAAATCCCGAGCCGGCGCGCCAGATCCGTGGGCCTCGCCTCGCCGCCGGTGGCAATGAGATCAGCGATCAGCTCGGCATAATCCTCCAGCAGCGCCGTCGACTGCGCCGTACGCGCCTTGCCGAACCGCCGCGCCTGGGTCGGCTCCGCCGGCATCGCCTGCGCCTCGGCCTCCGCTACATCCTCCGGCTCCAGCGATCCCACCCTGCACTCCCTCGCACCCGGCGGGACCATGGCGAAGCGTCATCGAAAGTTCAACGCCAGAAGCGGCATCAACCCGCCGTGACGCTTGTAGCCGTGATTTCTGGACTTACATGCACCGCTGGAAAGTGTAACCTAAGCTACAGTTTCAGGTGCAGGGAACGGATACCGGAGTTCAGGCCGATGACCGAGGAGACAGCTGCATGAGCGATATGGTCATGCCCGTGAGTGGCCTTTCTGAACGCACGCGTGAGGCCGCCAGGGCCGCGATGGACGGCCGCACCACGGGCCTGCGCGCCATGCTGCCCTTCGCGGGGCCGGCGGTGATCGCCTCGGTCGCCTACATGGACCCCGGCAATTTCGCCACCAACATCCAGGCGGGATCGCAGTACGGCTACACGCTGCTCTGGGTGGTGGTGCTGGCCAACGTCATCGCCATGCTGTTCCAGGCCCTCTCGGCACGTCTCGGCATCGTCACCGGCAAAAGCCTCGCCAGCCACTGCCGCGACCGGTTTCCCCGCCCGGTGGTGCTGGCCATGTGGTTCGTCAGCGAAGTCGCCGCCATGGCCACCGACCTCGCCGAGTTCCTCGGCGGCGCCATCGGCCTGTCGCTGCTGTTCCATCTGCCGCTGCTGGTCGGGCTGGGCCTGACGGCCGTCATCACCTACGCGCTGCTGGTGCTCGGCGCGCAGGGATTTCGCCGCATGGAGCTGATCATCGGCGCCTTCGTGGCCCTGATCGGCCTCAGCTACCTCATCGAGCTGTTCGTCGCCCCACCCGCCTGGGGCGCCTTCGCGCTGGGCGCCGTCGTGCCGAGCCTTCCCGATGCGGATGCGCTGGCCCTGTCCGTGGGCATCGTCGGTGCCACCGTGATGCCGCATGCGATCTATCTGCATTCCGCCCTGACACGTGCCCGCACACCCGCCGGCAACGATGCCGACCGCAGGCGCATCCTCGGCTTCTCCAACCGCGAGGTGCTGATCGCGCTGAGCTTTGCCGGTCTGGTCAACATGGCCATGGTGGCGATGGCGGCCGCCGTGTTCCATGGCGCCCACAACGACATCGCTGCGATCGAGACCGCCTATCGCACCCTCATTCCGCTGCTGGGCTCGGGGGCGGCCGGCGTGTTCATGATCTCGCTGCTGGCTTCGGGCTTCTCCAGCTCCGTCGTCGGCACCATGGCCGGGCAGACCATCATGCAGGACTTCCTGCACATCACTATCCCGATCTGGCTGCGCCGCACCATCACCATGCTGCCGGCCTTCGTGGTGGTGGCGCTGGGCTTCGACGCCACACAGAGCCTGATCGCAAGCCAGATCGTGCTCAGCATCGCCCTGCCGGTGCCGATGGTGGCCCTGCTCATCCTGACCGGCCAACGCCGCGTGATGGGCGATTTCGTCAGCAGCCGGCCCATGCAGGCGCTGGCGATCCTTTGTGCCACGGTCGTGCTCGGCCTCAATTCGGTGCTGCTGCTGCAGACCCTGGGCATCGCCATCCCCGGGATGGGCCAGTGACGGCGCAGACGCGGCTGCGGGCGATCGTCTGGGATTGGGACAACACGCTGGCCGACGGCTGGGCGGCGGTGACCCATGCGCTCAACAGCGCCTTTGCCGCCTTCGCGCTGCCGAGCTGGAGCGAGGCCGAGACCCGCTGCCGGGCGCGGCATTCCGTGCGGGAAAGCTTCCCGCCGATCTTTGGCGCGCAGTGGCCCCGCGCCGCCGGCATCTTCGGAGAGGCCTATCTGAGCGCCCATATGTCGATCGTCCGGCCGATGCCCGGTGTGGCCCGGCTGCTGCAGGCCACATCCCACCTGCCGATGGCGGTGGTGTCGAACAAGGAGGGCCCTTTCGTGCGCCGTGAATGCACCGCTCTGGGGTTCGACCCGCATTTCCGCGGCGTGTTCGGCGCGGGCGACGCCACTGCCGACAAGCCGCATATCGCTGCCTTCGAAGTCGCTCTGGCCGCCCTGGCCGAACCCGCCGGCCCGGATATCTGGTATGTCGGCGACACCGGTCTCGACATGCAGGCCGCCCGCGCCTGGGGCTGCACGGCCGTCCTGCTGGACGATGCCGCACATGACGGCGGGGTGAACAGCTTTATCGTTCCGCCAGACCTGCATTTTGTCGACGCGGACGCGCTGAAAGCATATCTTCAGGCTTCTGTCTGATACAATAACCCCACCGCAAGATAGGGCACCAAGACCGGTCAGCCTGTCCGGGATGCCGTGTTGCACTGCAGCATTCGTGCTTGCAGAATTGGTCCGACCCGGCGCAGGCTGACGCAAAGGGCACTCGAAAGGATTTGACCCGTGGCCACTGAAAAGCCGCAGAACGTTCAGGACGTCTTCCTGAACCACTTGCGCAAGAACAAGACCGCCGTGACCGTCTTCCTCGTCAACGGTGTCAAGCTCCAGGGCATCATCACTTGGTTCGACAATTTCTCGGTCCTGCTGCGCCGCGACGGGCACACCCAGCTGGTTTACAAGCACGCCATCAGCACGGTGATGCCCGGCGCGCCGATCCAGCTGTTCGATGGTGTGAAGACCGAGGCAGCCCCCGCGCCGGCCGTGGGCAGCAACACGCTGACCATTTCGCGACGGGAGAGCGAGACTGACTGATCGCACCGCCACGCGTACGGCCGGCGCGCCGCGCGCCGTGCCGCCCATCGACCGGCCGGCCCACGGCAAGGCCGGCAAGACCCAAGGCGAGGCCACCGGGCCCGCGCTGCGCGCCGCCGTCATCCTGCCCTGGGAAAAGCCCGACCGGCTCGATGCCGGGCGCGCCGCCGAGGCAAGGCTGGCCGAGGCCGTGGGTCTCACCGCGTCGATCGGCCTTGTGGTGGTGCACACCGCCATCCTGCCGCTGCGCGCCCGCCGCTCCGCCAGCCTGCTCGGCACCGGCCAGATGGCAACCCAGGGCGAGGCGATCCGAGCGCAGCAGGTCGGCGTCGCGGTGGTGGACAGCCAGCTTTCCCCCGTGCAGCAGCGCAACCTGGAGAAGGAATGGGGCTGCAAGGTCATCGACCGCACCGGCCTGATCCTCGACATCTTCGGCGAACGCGCCACCACGCGTGAAGGCGCGCTGCAGGTCGAGCTGGCGCATCTGGACTATCAGCGCTCCCGGCTGGTCCGGTCCTGGACCCATCTGGAACGCCAGCGCGGCGGCTTCGGCTTTCTCGGCGGCCCCGGCGAGACGCAGATCGAGGCCGACCGCCGCCTGATCATGGACCGCATGGTCCGCCTCAGGCGCGAGCTGGAGCAGGTGCGCCGCACCCGCGGACTGCACCGCTCGGCGCGCAAGCGCACGCCGTTCCCCACCATCGCCCTGGTGGGCTACACCAACGCCGGCAAGTCCAGCCTGTTCAACGCCATGACCGGCGCCGAGGTGATGGCAAAGGATCAGCTTTTCGCCACCCTCGACCCGACGATGCGCGGCCTGGTGCTGCCCTCCACCCGCAAGGCGATCCTGTCTGACACGGTGGGTTTCATCTCCGAACTGCCGACCGAGCTGGTCGAGGCGTTCCGCGCCACGCTGGAGGAGGTGTCGGAGGCCGACATCATCCTGCATGTCCGTGACATCTCCCACCCCGACACCGAGGCGCAGCGCGCCGATGTCGAGGCGGTGCTCGGCGGCATGGTGCGCGACAGCACGCTCGACGAGGACTGGCAGCATCGCACCATCGAGGTGCTGAACAAGGCGGATCTGCTGGGCGGCGTCGCCCAGGTCGGCGCCAGATCCGGCACGGTGGCAGTGTCCGCGCTGAGCGGGGAGGGGCTGCAGACCCTGCTGTCACGCATCGACTCGCAGCTGGCCGATGCCATGGAGACGGCGGATTACCACCTGCCGGTCGAGGACGGCGCGCGCCTCGCCTGGCTCTACCAGCATGGCGAGGTGCTGACCCGCGACGATGCGGAGCACGCGGTGCGTGTGCAGGTACGCCTGCATCCAGCCGATCGGGCCCGCTTCGAAGGGCGCTTCAGCCCCGCCCGATTGGCCTGACCCGCGCCTGAGACAGGCGAGCTCTGCATCAGGATGAGGGCGGAAGCCCTTGATTCGCAACGCCATCACCAGAGGTGATTGCGTGCGCAACTGACATTTCCAAAGTGTTCATCTCTGAACACGGCGCCGTAATATAACGCGGCTTATAAAAACGCTGCTGACGAGGACCGCGAGGGAGCCACAAGCCGGCTCCCCACCAATGATCGAGGCCACGGGGCCCGATGATCCTGTCCCGCTGCGCCAGAGACGGGCGCGGCGTCCGGCATGAAGAGGATGATGGATATGAAATCGATGAAGATCGCTGCGGCTCTTGCTCTGGTGCTTGGCTTCTCAGCGGCCACCTATGCCCATAGCTACAACAGCCAGTCGGACAACGGCCTGAGCCTGGCCCGTGGCGGCGCGAGCCTGAACCAGACCGGCATCCGCCACGTCGCCGAGGCGGACAGCGCCCGCAGCAACGGCTTCCGGGTGAGCGAAGCCGACAACGCCCGCAGCAACGGCTTCCGGGTGAGCGAAGCCGACAATGCCCGCAGCAACGGCTTCCGCGTGAGCGAGGCCGACAATGCCCGCAGCAACGGCTTCCGCGTGAGCGAGGCCGACAACGCCCGCAGCAACGGCTTCCGCGTGAGCGAGGCGGACAGCCAGCGCAGCAACGACTTCCGCATGGGCTGACCCACGGACTGATCCGACGCGGACCATCGGGCCGGGATGCGCAATGCATCCCGGCCCGATGGCTGTTGGCCTCAGGCGCTCTCGGAGCGTTCCAGCCGCTTCACCGCCTGCCAATGCGCCTCCATCTCCGCCAGGCTCGCCTCAGCCGGCGTGCGTCCGTCCGCCGCCAGGCGTTGCTCCACGGCCGAGAAGCGCCGCGCGAACTTGGCGTTGGCCTGGTGCAGGCACGCCTCGGGATCGAGATCCAGCTTGCGCGCCAGATTCGCCGCCACGAACAGAATATCGCCGAACTCGTCGGCCAGCCGCGCCGGATCGGCCTCCGGCAGCTCGGCGCGCAGCTCGGCGATCTCCTCCTCCAGCTTCAGGATCACCTGCTCGGCATCCGGCCAGTCGAACCCCACCCGTCCGGCCCGGGCGGTGAGCTTGCGGGCGCGGGTGAGGGCAGGGAGGGCCAGCGGAATCCCCGCCAGCGTGCCGGTCTCGGCGCGGGAAGCGCGCTCGGCCTGTTTCTGCGCCTCCCACGCCGCCGTCTGCATCCCGGCGTCACGCGCCGAAGCCTCCCCGAACACATGCGGATGCCGGCGGATCATCTTGTCCGAGATCGCCCGCGCCACATCGGCGAAGGCGAAATGCCCGGCCTCCTCGGCCATGCGCGCGTGATAGACCACCTGGAACAGCAGATCGCCGAGCTCGTCCGGCAAGGCCGTGAAATCCTGCGCCGCGATGGCGTCCGCCACCTCGTAGGCCTCCTCGATCGTGTAGGGCGCGATCGTGGAAAAATCCTGCTGCAGGTCCCACGGACAGCCGGTCTGCGGATCACGCAGGGCTTCCATGATCTCCAGCAGGCGCTGGATCTGGCGGGCGGCTTCCATCGTCACCGAAATCTCCCTAATCACGCCGCAACGTCCTACCGCACCGAGGTCCAATGTCCCAAACCGCTGACGTGACACCAGCCGAGCGGCTGTCCCTGCCGAAGGACCGCATCAAGGTTCTGCTGCTGGAAGGCGTGCACGACACGGCGGTCGCGCTGTTCGAGCAGTACGGCTACAGCCACGTCACCCGCCTGCCCAAGGCGCTGGACGGCGAGGCGCTGCGCGACGCGGTCGCCGGCGTGCACATCCTGGGCATTCGCAGCCGCACCCAGCTCACCGCCGACATCTTCGCCGCCGCTGACCGGCTGATGTCGGTCGGCTGCTTCTGCATCGGCACCAACCAGGTCGATCTGCCAGCCGCCCAGGCCGCCGGTGTGCCGGTGTTCAACGCCCCGTTCAGCAACACCCGCTCGGTGGCCGAGCTGGTGATGGGCGAGATCGTCATGCTGCTGCGCGGCGTGTTCACCAAAAGTGCCGCGGCGCATCGCGGCGTGTGGGACAAGTCGAGCGCGGGCAGCACCGAGGTGCGCGGCAAGACGCTCGGCATCGTCGGCTACGGCAACATCGGCAGCCAGCTCTCCGTGCTCGCCGAGGCGTTCGGCATGCGGGTGATCTATGTCGACACGCTGGCGAAACTGCCGCACGGCAACGCCCAGAAGATGCCGACGCTGGAAGCCCTGCTCGCCGAGGCCGATGTGGTGAGCCTGCATGTGCCCGAGACCGCCGACACCGCCAACATGATCGACGCCCGGGCGATCGCGCATATGAAGCCGGGCGCGGTGCTGATCAACAACGCCCGCGGCACCGTGGTCGATCTCGATTCGCTGGCGGTCGCCCTGCGCGAGCGCCGGGTGGGCGGTGCGGCCATCGATGTGTTTCCCTACGAGCCCGGCTCCAACAACGAGCGCTTCGAGACGCCGCTGCAGAATCTGCCCAACGTCATCCTCACCCCGCATATCGGCGGCTCCACCGCCGAGGCGCAGGCGCGCATCGGCGAGGAGGTGGCCCGCAAGCTGATCGACTATTCCGACACCGGCACCACCGTGGGGGCGGTGAACTTCCCCGAGGTGCAGCTGCCCAAGCACCCCTCGGGCACGCGCTACATGCATGTGCACCGCAACGTGCCCGGGCTGCTGTTCCGGGTGAACGACGTGTTCAGCAGGCGCGGCCTCAACATCGCCGCCGAATATCTGCAGACCGCCGGCAACATCGGCTATGTCGTGGTGGACGCCGACGGCCCCGCCGACGATGACAGCGTGCTGGACGATCTGCGCCAGATCGACGGCACCATCCGCGCCCGGCTGCTCTACTGATGGAAACGCCCCGGCTCAGCTCGGCCCCGGCCCAGCGCAATCGCGGACCGATTCTGCAGGTTCTGCAGACGGTTCTGCCCCAAAACGGCCGCGTGCTCGAGATCGCCAGCGGCACCGGCGAGCATGTCACCCATTTCGCGGCGCATTTCCCCGGGCTCGACTTCCAGCCCAGCGACATCGACCCCGCGCGGCGCGCCAGCATCGACTCCTATGCGCAGGACCACGCCAATATCCGCCCCGCCATCTCGCTCGACACCACGCAGGACTGGACGAACGGTCTGCCGAAGGGCGGCTTCGCGGCGCTGATCTGCATCAACATGATCCATATCGCTCCCTGGGCGGCCTGTGTCGGCCTGGTCGAAGGCGCGGCGCAGCTGCTGCATCCCGGCGGGCGTCTCATTCTGTACGGGCCGTATCGCCGCGCCGGCGTGCCAACCGCCGCCGGGAACGAAGCGTTCGACGCCGATCTGCGCCAGCGCAACCCCGCCTGGGGCCTGCGTGACCTCGAGACCGTGGCCGATCTCGCGCATCGCCAGGGCTTCACCGGCCCCGAGATCGTCGAGATGCCCGCCAACAATCTGTGCGTGCTGTTCCGCACCCCGCCGGGTGAGATCTGAGCGACCAGGCTCTCGACGATCACATCCCCGCGTGGCGCCCCTTCACGCGGGGACGTGATTAGCCAACTCAGCGGATGACTCGTTCTATCGTGAAGAATGTGTCCGCGCGCCGCGACACCTCGTGAACACCAGATCGCCATCTGTGACGGAGCGTCGTCCATGTTGATGAAAGGCGCCGAAGAATTGCCGGCACGCCTGTTGATTGCCGAAGATGATCACCTGCTGTCTGCCACGCTGGCGGAGTTCCTGCGGGAGGAAGGCCATGAGGTGACGCTGGCGCCGGATGGCGCGGCCGCCCTGGCCGCGGCCGAAGGGCTCGCCTTCGATGTGCTGCTGACCGATCTGCGCATGCCGGTGATGGATGGCATGGCGCTGATCCGGGCGCTGCGCGCCGAGCGTCCGGATCTGCCGGTGGTGATCATCAGCGGCGATGTGCCGGCGGATTGGCGGTGCGCCATCGGCGCCACCGCCGACGGGCCGGCGCCGTTGCAGCTGGTGCGCAAACCGATGAGCCTGGCGCAGCTGCGCCAGGCGCTGAACTCGGTGTGGTCGGCTTGCGAGAAAGCGTAGAAAGTCTTCTTTTCTGAAGAAAAGAAGCAAAAGACTTTCATTCGCTTGGCCGTGACCTTCCGGAAAAAGCCGCGACCACAAGATAAAAGTGTTTTGGTTCTTTTTTCAAAAAAGAACCGCTTCCTGCTACATCCCTGTCACAAACCGCGCCATCACCACAATGATCGCCACCTGCATAGCCCCCTGCAGCCCCACCGCCACCACGTAGCGCTTCATCAGCCGCACCACCCGCGCCCCATCCGGCTGCGGCTTGCGCATCTCCAGATACACCATCAGGTTGGTCGGCAGCAGCACGCCGAGCCCCTGCACCGTCAGCGCCGCCACAATGATCAGCGCCGCCAGCACCCAGCCATATTGCGGCCAGGGCAGATCGAGAAAGCCGATCTGCCGGGCGTGATAATACCCCGCCGTTCCGGTCATCAGCGACAGGGTGGGCAGCAGAAACAGCATCTTGGGCATCAGCCGCAAAATCACCGCGCGCCGGGCCGGCACCGGCAGGCTGCGCATGATCGGCCCGATGACGAAACCCATGAACAGGTCGATCCCGGTCCACAGCACGCCGCACATCACGTGCAGAAAATTCAGCAGCCAGATGTTGTCGAGCTGGATCGCCACGATCAGCACCAGCACCGCCAGCGCGCACCAGATGAGGTTGCGCAGATCGATCGGCGGGGCTTGCGGATCGGCCGGTACGGTCATGCCTGACATGACGTAACGATAGCGGCACCTGGGGTCAGGTTCAACCGCGCGCGGGTTCCCCAAGCGCAGGGCACGCCCTATGTGGTGGCCATGAACGATCCTGCCCCCAAGACACGTCGGCCCCTCGTGCTGGCCTCCGTGATGCTCGCGATGTTCACCATCGCCATCGAGACCACCATCGTCTCCACCGCCATGCCGCAGATCGCGGGCCAGCTGGGCGACCTGCACCTGTATGCCTGGGTGTTCGCGGCCTTCCTGCTGACACAGACCGCCACCACCGTCCTGTTCGGCAAGCTCGCCGACCAGTTCGGCCGCAAGCCGGTGCTGCTGGCGGGGCTGGCCGTGTTCCTGGTCGGCACCACGCTGTGCGGGCTCGCCTGGTCGATGCCCTCCCTGATCGCCTTCCGGCTGATCCAGGGCGTGGGGGCAGGGGCCATCCAGCCGGTGGCCATGACGGTGATCGGCGATCTCTACCCGATGCAGGAACGCGGCAAGATCCAGGGCTATCTCGCCAGCGTGTGGGGCATGTCCTCGGTGTTCGGCCCGCTGGCCGGCGGGCTGATCGTGGCCCATCTCAGCTGGGCCTGGGTGTTCTGGATCAACGTGCCGATCGCGCTGGCGGCAGCGCTTGGCTTCATCCGCTTTCTGCACGAGAATGTCGCCACCGAGGCCCGCAAGGTCGATGTCATCGGCGCCTTGCTGTTCGCCGTCTCCGTGGCGAGCCTGATGCTGGCGGTGACGGAGCTGGGCAGCACGCAGCTGCAGGTGGCGCTCTGGGCGGGCTGCGTGTTCCTCCTCACCGCAGCCCTGTTCGTGCGCCAGGAGCTGCGCGCGCCGGAGCCGATGATGTCGTTCGGCCTGTGGAGCCGCCGCGGCATCGCCACCGCCAATGCCGCGACCCTGCTGAGCGGCATGGCGCTGATCGGGTTGACCACGTTTCTGCCGATGTATGTGCAGGGCGTGATGGCGCAGTCACCGCTGATCGCGGGCTTCGCGCTGACCATGATGGTGCTGGGCTGGCCGATCGGCGCCACAGTGGCGGCCAAGAACTTCGTCCGCTTCGGCCCGCGCCGCACGCTGCTGTTCGGCGCCGGGCTGCTGCCGGTGGGTGCCATCGCTTTCCTGGCGCTGGGCCCCGCCACCTCGGTTCTGGTGGCCGGAGGCGGCTCGATCGTGATGGGGCTCGGCATGGGCTTCCTGTCGAGCTCAGCCATCGTGATGATCCAGGCCAGCGTCGGCTGGTCGGAACGCGGCGCCGCCACCGCCTCCAACGTGTTCTCCCGCAACCTCGGCAGCACACTGGGCGCCACCGTGCTCGGCGGCGTGCTCAGCGTGAGCCTGTCCCACGGCGCCGGCGTGAGCTACGCCCAGGTGCGCACCCTGCTGGAACACCCAGCCGGCCTGCTCGGCGACGAAACGGTGCGCCTGGCGCTGGGGCAGGGGTTGCACCTGACCTTCTGGGTGGTGTTCGCCACCGCCGTGCTGGTGCTGCTGACCGCGCTGCTGGTGCCGCCGGCGCCGGAGGCGACGGCTTAGCGAAGGAAGGAAGGCGGGGGGCGTTGCCCCCTCGACCCCCGCATCGTGCGAAGCACGTGCTTCGCACGAGGGGGCCGAGCCCCTGGACCTCTCATTTGAAGCGAGGTTGGCGAAGTAATACCAACGGCCCTAGCGGCTGACCGTTGTCCAATCTCGTTTGCCGATAGATCGAATGCGGTCCGGGTCATCGGTGAGGAAGTTCCAAGCATGTTTGCACGCCTGGAGGATTGCGTCGTAGTTGTCC
>JBBILI010000070.1:0-15377 GCA_037445025.1 Rhodospirillales bacterium | reverse complement strand
CGGGGGCTCACCAAGGTCAGAGGCGAATGGGCAATGATCTGCACCGTCCACAACCTCCTCAAGCTGCACCGAGCAGCAGCCTGAGGCGATTGCGCTCATACACAAGATCCCAAACGACCCGCCGCCACTACGCCGGCCTGGACCATTCTCGGACAAGCTCCTAGCTCTTTGTTTTGACGAGCAATTTAATGGCACGGTGAGTCCACCTAAAGCCATATTGCTCTAGCGCGAGCCCAGCCCACCTTCTCATACCAACGGTCATGAAGAATGACCGTTGGTATGAATCTTGGTTTGGCGCGCCGCCGCCGGCCAACCCGGCGCGCGATACGAATGGCCTTGATCGATGGAAGAGTCATCGATCAAGGCCATTCCTATTATCCACCGCTATTCCCATTCAAACATCACGAAACGGCTGCACAACCCGCGTTTTGGCGCTACAGACGTCGCAGGCCCCTCGTCTCGCGGAGACACCCATGCGCGCCGTCCGACACCTGCTCACCCCGCTGCTCGCCCTCCTCTGGCTCATCTCCCCCGCCCAGGCCGCACAGACCAGTGTGGCAGTGGCCGCCAACTTCACCGATGCGGCCCGTGAGATCGCCACCGCCTTCAAGGCCGAAACCGGCGATGCGGCGGTGCTGAGCTTCGGCGCCTCCGGGCCGTTCTACACCCAGATCACCCAGGGCGCGCCGTTCCAGATCCTGCTGTCGGCCGATGACACCAGGCCCGCCCAGCTGGTCAAGGACGGTCTCGCCGTGCCGGCCAGCCGGTTCACCTACGCCATCGGCAAGCTGGTGCTGTGGAGCCATGACCCAGCGCTCGTCACCGGCGCGGCCACGCTGGAGAGCGGTCGTTTCGCCAAGCTCTCCATCGCCGACCCCGCCGCCGCTCCCTATGGCGCGGCGGCCATAACGGCGCTGAAGGCGCTCAAGCTGTATGACACGCTGAAGCCGCGCATCGTGCAGGGCGCCACCATCACCCAGGCCTTCCAGTTCGTCGACACCGGCAACGCCGAGCTCGGCTTCGTCGCCCTGTCCCAGCTCGTGGGCCATGACGGCGGCTCGCGCTGGATGGTGCCGCAGGAGCTTTACACGCCGATCCGCCAGGACGCGGTGCTGCTCAAGCAGGGCGAGGCCGATCCGGCGGCCGTGGCGTTCATGGACTTCCTCAAGGGCAAGACGGCGCGGGCTATTATTGCCCGGTATGGATATGCGTTTGCGGATGGTGAATGACGAAAGAATGAAAAAAGAAAGCACTTCTTTTCTGAAGAAAAGAAGCAAAAGACTTTTAAACGCCGGGGCACGTCTCTCCGGAGTGGGTCGCGACAGGCCGATAGAAGTTTTTTGGTTCTTTTTTTCAAAAAAGAACCGCTTGCCATGCCCGATCTGCTGATCGACATCTGGCTCTCGATCGAGCTCGCCGCCGTCACCACCGTCGTGCTGCTGCTGCTTGGCACCCCCATGGCCTGGTGGCTGAGCCGCGGCGGCGCCTGGTGGAAGGAGGCGATCGCAGCCGTCGTCGCGCTGCCGCTGGTGCTGCCGCCGACCGTTCTGGGGTTCTACCTGCTGGTGACGCTGGGCCCGAACGGGCCGGGCGGCTGGCTGGCGTCGCTATGGGGCGGCCGCACGCTGGCGTTCACGTTCGGGGGGCTGGTGATCGGCTCGGTGCTGTATTCCATGCCCTTCGTCGTGCAGCCGATCCGCAACGCGTTCGAGGCGGCGGGGCCGCGCCCGATGGAGGTGGCGGCCACGTTGCGGGCCTCGCCGTGGCGGGCGTTCTGGACGGTGGCGCTGCCGCTGGCGCGCCCCGGGCTGCTGACCGCCGCGGTGCTCGGCTTCTCCCACACCATCGGCGAGTTCGGCGTGGTGCTGATGATCGGCGGCGCCATTCCCGGCCGCACCCGCGTGCTGTCGGTGGCGATCTATGACTATGTCGAGACGGACCAGTGGGCCCAAGCGCATGTGCTGGCCGGCGGCATGGTGCTGTTCTCGTTCCTCGTCATCCTGACGATGCGGCTGATCGAGCGGCGACGGCCATGACCGGCAGCATCGACGTGGCGCTGCGCGGCCGGCTCGGCGGCTTCACGCTCGACGCCGCGTTTCGCGTGCCGTCACGCGGCGTCACGGCGCTGTTCGGCCCTTCCGGCTGCGGCAAGACCACGGTGCTGCGCTGCATCGCCGGCCTGCAGCGTCTGGACGGGCATTGCCTGGTGGACGGCGTGTCCTGGCAGGACGGCGCACTTTTTCTGCCGCCGCATCGCCGCCCGATCGGCTATGTGTTCCAGGAGGCCAGCCTGTTCGCGCATCTGCCGGTGCACCGCAACCTGCGCTACGGCGCCCCGCGCGGCGCCTTGGCGATCGGCTTCGACGAGGTTGTCGACCTGCTCGGGCTCGCCCCTTTGCTGGACCGCGCGCCGCATCATCTCTCCGGCGGCGAGCGTCAGCGCGTGGCGATCGGACGGGCGTTGCTGTCCCAGCCTCGTCTGCTGCTGATGGACGAGCCGCTCTCGGCGTTGGACCGGCCAACCCGCGACGAGATCCTGCCCTTCCTGGAGCGCCTGCACGCAAGGCTGAAGCTGCCGATCCTCTACGTCACCCATGACCGCGACGAGATGGAGCGGCTGGCCGATCATGTCGTGCTGATGCGCTCCGGCCGGGTGATCGCCGCGGGCGCGCTGGTGGAGCTGCAGAGCGATGCCGCTCTGAAGCTGTCGCAGGGACGCGACGCCGGTGTGAGTCTGGATGCGCTGTGCGTTGCGTATGACGCGGCCGACGGGCTGGCGACCTTCGAGGTCGCCGGCGGCCGGTTCCTTGTGCCGGCGTCCCCGTCGCCGCTGGGCCAGAAACGGCGTCTGCGCATCCATGCGGGCGATGTCAGCCTGACCCGGGAGCCCACCAGAAGCACGATCCTCAACGTGCTGCCGGCACGCATTCTCACCGTCGCGACGCCGGAGCCGCACCAGATGGTGGCCGTGCTGGGCCTGGGCGAGGCAGGTGCGGGTGCCAGGCTGCTCGCCCGCATCACTGCCCGCTCCTGGCGCCTGCTGGGTCTGGCGCAGGGACAGTCCGTCCAGGTGCAGATCAAGGCCGTGGCGCTGCTCGCCGCGGGCGCGGATCATCCTGATGCATTCTGAGCAGCCGGTTTGACAAGCCTGTCCGACGACTTCTAGCTGGGCTGAATGCTGCGTGGCATCAGGCGGGGCAGGGCGATGAAGATTGTTGTGGTGGGGTCCGGCGCGATGGGCTGCCTGTTCGGCGGACGGCTCGCCGCGCGTGGCCAGGATGTCGTCCTGCTCGATGTTCCCGGCCCGCATCTGCAGGCGTTGCGGTTGCACGGCCTGGTTCTGCGCACCGATGCGGGCGAGCGCCGCATTCCCGTCACCGCCGGACGTGCCGCAGACTTCACCGGGACATGCCAGCTTGCGATCGTCCTCACCAAGGGCCCGCACACGGCAGCGGCGATGCGGGATGCGGCACATCTGATCGGCCCGCAGAGCTGGGTGCTGACGGTTCAGAACGGTCTCGGCAATGCCGAGACGATCCGGCAGGCGGTGCCGCAGGCGCGCGTGGCGATCGGCATGACGAGCTGGCCGGCTGATCTCCAGGCGCCTGGCGAGGTTGCGTCGCACGGGAATGGCGGCGTGCGGCTGTGGAGCCATGACGGGCAGCCCGATCCGGCACTGGAGCGCATCGCCGCTGTGCTGACGCAAGCCGGCCTTCACGCGGTGGCGGACCCGTCGGTGGAGGTGGCGATCTGGGAGAAGGTGGCCTTCAACGCCGGCATGAACACGGTCAGCGCCGTGACCCGCCTGCCGGTGGGTCCGATGGCCGACCACCCCGCCGGACCGGCGCTGGCCCGCAGCATCGCAGCCGAGGCGTTGGCGGTGGCCCGCGCCCGGGGCCTGGCGGTGGATGCGGCGCGGGTGGAGCGGCTGATCACGATGGCGTTTGCCGAACAGCGCGCGCACACGCCGTCCATGCTGCAGGACGTCCTGGCCGGCCGTCCCACCGAGATCGAGACGATCAACGGCGCCATCATCGCCCACGCCGAGGCGCTCGGCATCGCCACGCCGGTGACGCGGACGCTGTGCGATCTGGTGCGGCTGATCGATCACCGTCTGATGTCCGGGCTGCCTTGACCGGTGGCGACCGGCCGCGGCGCCATGGGCCTGTGTGCAGGGCGAAACTTGCCTGCATCCTGATCTCAGCCTACGAGTCATCATCGGCCGGCGGCCCTGCGACCCGGCATGCATCGGATGTGTCCTTTTGGTCTGTTTGGGAAACCAGATCTGCTTGTGGCAAGTCGTATAAATCCGTCTAAAAGAGAGAACGTTTTACGCCCGTAAGACACAGGTATTGATGTTGCTCATTGGATCTGGTTGTTTGAGCACTGCGCTCTGATAGGGTCTGGTTGCGCGCGCGAAGGCAGCAACATCCATCGACCATATCTTCAGCCGCTGGACATATTGGAGTGCTGGATGGAACACCATCGAAATGCATCTGCCGAGCCGGACACGGGGTCACAGGTCGAGCTGCTGGTCCCTGACCATCATTTCGAGGCGCTGATCGTCTCGCCGGGCGGCGACATCCTGATCGTCGGCTGGATCGATGATGCCACCAATCCGTTGCGCATGATCCATGTGCGGGGTCGCGGCTGGCGGATTTCGGTCCCGGGCGACCAGATGCTCCGCGTGCGCCGGCATGATGTCGAGGCCGAGTTTCCGAGCGGCCGGCACCATCCGTTCGGCTTTTCCGCCCTGGGCAGCGGCCCCGCCGGGGCCATGTCCGCCGGGGCGTGCGAGATCGACATCAAGCTGTCCAACGGTCTTGGCTGGACGCGCGCCGGAACGGCGAGCGCCGCCAGCGACGAGGCGTTGCGAGACACCGCCCTGAGCTACCTCGCGGGGGCCGCGTTCTTCGGCAACAAGCAGGTCGAGACGATGGTGCAGCTTGACGGCGGTGCCGGCAACGCAATGATCAAGCTCAACATGCGCATCGTCGCCAGAACGGTGCGAAACCCCTATGTCGAACGGATCGCCTCGCCGCGGTCGCGCTATCGCGGCACCATGGTCGTGTGCATCTACGGCAAGGCGGAGTTCCTGATGCTGCAGAATGCCCTGTTCGCCGGCGGCAAGGGCATGGACGACTATGAAATGATCTTCGTCTGCAACAGCCCCGAGCTGGCCGAGACGCTGCTGCGGGAGGCCAGGCTGGCGCATCGGCTCTACGGCATCGACCAGTCGGTGGTGCTGCTTTCGGGCAATGCGGGCTTCGGTGCGGCCAACAACGTCGCTGCCGCCATAGCGCGCAGCGGCCAGGTGATCGCGGTCAACCCCGACGTGTTCCCGCGTGACAGCGACTGGGCCGCCAAACACACCGCGATCCTCGACAGCAGGCCCGCGGCCGAAACCGCGCTGTTCGGCGTGCCGCTCTACTACGAGGACGGCTCGCTGATGCATGGCGGCATGTATTACGAGTTCGATCGCTGCGTGTCGCCGCGCGAGCAGGGGTTCCTCGCCAGGGACGTGATCCGGGTCGAACATTTCGGCAAAGGCGCGCCCTCCGCCGCCCAGGACATGACCCGCCCCCGCCCAGGACATGACCCGCCCCCGCCCGGTGCCCGGCGTCACCGGCGCGTTTACCTCGGTCCGTGCGGACTGGTATGCCTCGCTCGGCGGTTTCGCCGAGAGCTACATCTTCGGCTATTACGAGGACGCCGACATGTGCCTGAAAAGTGTTGCCACCGGCGTCGCACCCTGGATGCATGACATCCGGCTGTGGCACCTGGAAGGCAAGGGCTCCACCCGGCAGCCGGCGCATGAAGGCGCGATCATGGTCAATCGCTGGCTGTTCTCGCGCAACTGGTCCGGCGTGATCGCCCAGGGGCTGCGCGGCCCGTCGCCGGATCTTGCGGCACTCTGCGGCAGGCTGGCGTCATGACGCGGCCGAAGCTGAAGGTTCTGCTGGTCAGCCTGTTCCACCCGGAGCTCGTCCGCGGCGGCGCGCAGCTTGTGTGCTACGACCAGTTCATGGAGCTACGCGGGCGCGATGACGTGGAGGCCACGCTGTTGGCCGCGGTCGACCAGAACCTGCCGGCGCTGTTCAAAAGCGGTGCGCGCATCATCGGCTTCGATGGCCGGCCGGCCGAATTCCTGTTCCTCGGGCGCGGCTACGACTATCAGTGGCACCGCCTGCCCGATCCGGTGATGATCGAGGCGTTCGAGGAGTTCCTCTGCACGGTGCAGCCGGATGTGGTGCATTTCCACCATTTCATGATGCTCGGCATCGACATGCTGAGCTTCACCCGCCGCGTGCTGCCGCGGGCCCGCATCGTGCTGACCTTGCACGAATATCTGGCCATCTGTGCCGCCGACGGCCAGATGGTGCGCACCGCCGACCGCTCGCTGTGCACGCGCGCCTCGGCGGTTCGCTGCCATCAGTGTTTCCCGAACTGGCCGCCCGAGCATTTCTTCCTGCGCCGGATGTGGATCGAGAAGCATTTCCAGGCCGTCGATGTCTTCACCTCGCCGAGCCGGTTCCTGCGTGACCGCTATGTCGCATGGGGGCTCGACCCGCGGCGCATCGTCGAGGTGACCAACGGCCAGGTCGATCGCGCCCGGCCGATGCCGCCGCGCCCGGCTGGCCCCGCCAACCGGTTCGGCTTTTTCGGCCAGCTGGTCGACGGCAAGGGCATCCACATCATCCTGCAGGCGGTGGCGCTGCTGCGCGCCGAGGGGTTCGAGGACTTCATCGTCGAGATCAACGGCGAGAACCTGCGCTTCGCCTCGCCGCGGCGCCGCGCCGAGATTGAGGCGTTCCAGGCGGCGGAGGAGGCGCTGCCGGTGGAGGAGCAGCGCGTGCTGTTCAACGGCGGCTACCATCCGGACGAGCTGCATCGCCGCATGGCCCGGATCGACTGGGTGATCATGGCCTCGGTCTGGTGGGAGAACGCGCCGCTGGTGATCCCGGAGGCCTGGAGCTTCGGCCGCCCGGTGATCGTCTCCGATGTCGGCGGCATGGCCGAACGCGTCACCGACGGCGTGGACGGCCTGCATTTCGCCATGGGCGACGCCCGCGCCCTGGCCGCCTGCATGCGCCGGGCCTGCACGGAGGAGGGGCTGTGGGAGGAGCTCGCCGGCGGCATCGCGGCCCCGCCGGGGGCGCGGGAGATGACCGATGCGTTCCTCGACGTCTATATGGACCTCAGTGAGGATGCGGGTGTCACAGCATGACGACAATGTACGGAAACGATGCGGCACCTGACGTGGATCAGCCGATCCCGGCGTCGTCGCCACAGTTTCCGACCGCGGCCGCGTCACCCGTTCTGCGCCTGCCCGACAGTGCGGCGGACGATCTCGGGGCTTTGGTGATCCGTCTCGATGACATCGTGATCTGGCGCACCACGCTTGCGGCGCTGCATGCGGCAGCGCCCGCGCCGGGGCGGCACGAAGCTGTGCTCGACCTGTCGGACGATGCGGCCGGGTCGCGCCTGGAATCGGCCGCGCGGCTGCTGCTGCTGCGCGACGGGCCGGCCTTCTTCGCCACACGCTACACCCTGGCGCTGTACGACGCCTTCGCCGACTCGGCGCTGCTGGACAGCGTCGACCTGTCCGGCAGCGAACTGCTGCGGTTCGCCGAAGGCGCCGCCGCCACGATGCTGCCGGCCGAGCCGGCCAGCGACAGCGGGACCCAGGTCATCGCCTTCTACCTGCCGCAGTTTCATCCCTTCGCCGAGAACGACAGCTGGTGGGGCGACGGCTTCACCGAGTGGAGCAACGTGCTGTCGGCCCAGCCGCAGTATCCCGGGCATGTCATGCCGATCCTGCCGGCCGATCTGGGGTGCTACGATCTGCGCCTGCCGCAGGTCCGCGCCCGGCAGGCCGGGCTCGCGGCGGAATACGGCATCGACGGATTCTGCTACTATTTCTATTGGTTCTCGGGCCGCCGCCTGATGGAATCGGTGCTGGAGGACATTCTGCATTCCGGCGTGCCGGCGACGCGGTTCTGCCTGTGCTGGGCCAACGAGACCTGGTCGCGCCGCTGGGATGGCGGGCATGAAGACGTGCTGATGGAACAGCCGCACGACGCGGCCACCGACGCCACGCTGATTGCCGACGCGCTGCCGTATTTCGCCGACCCCCGCTACATCACCATCGATGGCGCGCCGGTGTTCCTGGTCTATCGCATCGGCATTATGAACGACCCGGCGCGGGTGTTCGCGGCCTGGAAGCAGGCCGCCCGCGAGGCCGGGTATCCCGGCCTGTTCATCGTCGCCGCCCGCACCTTTCAGCTCGACAGCACCCTCGCCGCCCTGGCCGACGCGGTGGTGGACTTTCCGCCGCACGGCACGATGGCACCCGTGATCAACGAGACCGTGGCCCTGCAGCCGGGCTTCGTCGGCCGCGTGTTCGACTATCGCGAAATCGTGGTCGACGCGCTGGCGGCGACCCCGATCCATCCCGTCAGCTTTCCCGGTGTCATGCCGCGCTGGGACAATTCGCCGCGCACCGGCAAGCGTGCCAACATCTTTGCCCACAGCACGCCTGACGCGTTCCGGCTGTGGCTGCGCTTCGCACTCGACATCGCGTCCTGCCAGAAGCCGCGGCGGCGCTTCGTGTTCATCAATTCCTGGAACGAGTGGGGCGAGGGGGCCATGCTGGAGCCGGACCGCCGGCACGGGCGCGCCTATCTCGAGGCGCTGCGCCAGGCCCGCGGCGGCTACAGCGTGGCGCCGACCGTGGCGCAGCGTTTCGCCGTAATCTCCGACCTGCCGGCCGAGGCCGCGACGGCGTGGCTCACCGGCTTCGGCCAGGATGCCCGCATGGTCGGGCAGATGCTGCAGCGGCTGCATGGCTTCGGCCTGCAGGAGGTTCCGAGCGGCCCGCCGGCCTTCATCTCCCGCCTCGGGGCGCCCCCGCGCCAGGACGGCAACGCCACCTTCGACTGGACCTCGCTCGGTCAGGATCACGACAGGCTGATCTGGTCCGGCAGCGAGACGGCGGCCTTCGAAGGCTGGGCGGTGTTCGGCCGTGAGGCGCCGCACCCGGCCGACCGCGTGGCCTATCTGCTGATCATCGACCTCGACAGCGGCCAGACCGCCTATCATCTGGTCATCCATGAATGGAGCCGGCGCGAGGACGTGGCCCAGCATTTCGGCATGCATCACCCGGCCGAACTGCAATATCTCGGCTTCCGCCTGACATTGCCGGCCGGGAGCGTGGCCCCGGGCCATTATGCCCTCACGTTTGTGCAGATGGTGGAGGGTGTCGCCATCACCACCACTCGCGCCGCGACGCTGGTTCGGCTGTGACCACCACCGTCGCGGTCGCCAGCAGCAACGATCTGGCCGATGTGCCGGCGTGCCTGGACTCCATCGCCGCCCAGGATGGCGCCATCGAGCTCTGCTGGCATGACGATGCATCGACCGACGGCACCGCGGAGCTGGTCGCGGACCTGCTGGCGCAGCCGGCGATGTTGCGGCGTTTCACGCGGTGCGACCTGCAGGGGAGCGCACGTCCGCGCGGCCGCGCGCACGCGCTCGACGCTGCCGCATCGCGCGCGCTTGGCGACATGCTCTGTTTTCTCAGCGCCCGGGATCGCTTCGCCCCAGGACGGGTCGCTGCCATCGCGGCCCGACCGCAGGTGAGGTTCGGCTACTCCGGGACCGTTCCCGACAGCTCCGCAGGCACCGCCTGGTGCGCCACGGTGCTGGGCGGTCTGTCTCTCGCGCTGCTGCGGGCGCCGCCCTTGGGTGACGCCAATGTGTTCATGGACCCACGCCTGTTCACGCGCGCCGGTCGGTTTGACGGGCCCGGCCCGTTCACCGCCTGGCGCCTGCTGTTGCGGGCAAGCCTGTTGGTGGAGCCGCATCTGCTCGAGACCCCGTCGTACATCCCCGGCTCGGCGCCGGCGGAGGGGGACAGATCGGCCAGGGACGCGGTGCTGCACGACCTCTTTGTGGCGCTTGCCTTGCGCGCCCCGGCCAACCCGCTGTTCCCCTGTCCGCGCCGAAACCCGGCTTCGTTCTGGGCGCAGATGGAGCAGGCCGGGTGCGAAGCTGTCGCCCAGCGCGTGTTTTTTCCGTATGCGCGGAAAAGTCGGCTGCTCGGGCCGAGCTTCGTCCCCTCCCGCCGCACCGTCTGAACAGGAGCGCTCCCCGTGTCCCAGGATGAAACAGCGCGGCGCAAGCTGGCCAGCAGCGGCGTGGAAGCCGCAGTGCAGCTGCTCACGCTGGCGCCGGGTCTGTATTCCGTCACGTTTATTTCGGCCCAGTCGGTCCGTGGCGATGCCGGGCTGCGCCTGCCCTGCGTGCGGATCGACCCGGTGCTGCCGGGCCCGGCCGCGCCCAGCCTGGCGCAGGTCGGCATCGTCGGCGATGTCGGCATGCTCTCCGGTCCCGCCGACCTTGCCTTCATCCGGGTGCAGGACGCCAAGGCGAGCGTGATGGTGACGACCTACCGCGTGTCCGGCGAACAGACGGCACCCGAGCTGAAGTTCACCCAGATCGACCGGTTCGCACCGCCGCCGGCGCCGGCCTCTGAAGCGGCGACAGCCCCTGCCGCGGCGCCGGCGCCGGTTCAGGCCCTGCCCGGTGCGACGCTGCTGGCGCATGTGGCGGAGGTGGGCGATGTCGTCGTGGCCCTCGGCCAATGGGCCGGCCGCACGGGATCGGAACGCGGCATCGAGGCGATGTGTATCGATGGCGGGTCTCTGCTCCCCGCCGAGGAGATCGAATACCAGGCCATTCTGGGATGGAACTGGAACACGCCCTGGTTCCAGGGCGGGCAGCTGTGCGGCAGTCGCGGCATTGCCCTGCCGCTGCTGGGGTTCCGTGTCCGCCTGCTGGGGGAGTCGGCACGGCGCTATGCCATCGTCTACGAGGCGCGTCTGCTGGGCGGCGTCATGACCGGTCCGGTGGCCGACGGTGCGGCCTGCGGCGACGGCACCGCCTCGCTGGAGGCCATTCGGGTGGACGTGGTGGCAAGGGACCGTTGAGCGCGCAACCCGTCCGCCAGTCGGCGTGACCGCCACAAACGGCCGAGCGATCCGATCGAAATGCGTCGATCACGAATTGGTCAGAGTCGGTGACAGCGCACGCGACCAGCATCTTTAGATTAATTTAAGCTTTCATTAAGGCCGATGCTATTACTTTCGATATTGTTTTTACCGCGAGCGGATGTCCGGTCGCGGCGTGACTGGATGGCAACGAGGCGCTTCAGGCAGTTTTTTGGAAAACCTCGGATTTTTGCGTCGTTGTTTGTTGCACCGCCGCAGGGGTTTTGTTAAGAAATCCTCAGAAAAGTTAACGAACGTCGTCCGGTGCCGCGGCAAGGCACGTATCCGGCCCCGGCGCGCGTTTGTTGGAATGTGAAGGAACAAGCGATGTCAACGGTTAGCGGCGGCATGTATGGCGGTTCGACATTGAATGCCGGGTCCACCACGCCTCCCGCCATGGTGCTGCAGGCCTATGGCTACGGCAACGTCATCAGCGGCGACTCCTACAATGTCAGCATCTACGGCGGGTTCGGTTCGGCATCGGTGTCGCTGGGGTCGGGCAGCGATCTCGTCCAGCTTGACGGCTATAACAACTCGGTCACCGGCACATCCGGCCAAAGCACCATCAGCGGCGCGCTGGGCGAGAGCACCATCACGCTCGGCGGCGGCAACAACTTCATCAGCCTCGGTGGCTACTTCAACCAGATCGCGCTCGGCACCGGTAGCAACACGGTCATCGCCGGCGCGGGCAGCGACAGCGTCACCCTCGGGTCCGGCGCCAACCAGGTGACCCTGGCCGGCTACGACAACGCCGTGTCCATCAACGGCGCAAACACCGGCACCGACACCATCACGGCGGGCAGCGGCGGCGACACCATCACGCTGGTGAACGCCATCGTCACCATCGCCGCCGGCAGCGGCGCCACGGTGGCGCTCTCCGGCAACCAAGGCGATGTCACCGACAAAGGCACCGGCACCAGCTTCACCGACAGCAGCGTCGCCAAGGCCATCCTCAACGTGGTCTCCGACCCGAACTGGACACTCGATCTCACCGGTGCCGCCGCCACCGGCCTCACCACGCCGGGCGATGTGCTGAGCCATCTGACCCTGGCCAGCAACGGCACCGACACCAAACTCACACTCGACGGCGGCGCGGTGGTCATCACCTTCCAGGGCGAACAGCCCGCCGCCATCACCGCCAGCCACTTCAAGATCGGCTGACGCACGCGGCGAGACCGCACCATCGGGCCGCGGCGGGTACACCGCCGCGGCCCGATCCGTTTCAGGGCCAAAATCTTGCCCCGGCCCGTGCCGAAGCGTTGTTGCGCCATAGCCGAGGCCGGCCGTCATTTGATAGGATTGCGGAGAGGATCCGACTGGCGATCTGACAACGAAACGGCCGGGACAGGTTCGAACGCATGGCAATCGTCGTCCTTGGCACTTCGAACGGCATCGTCCAGAACTCATTTGTCGACCGAATGCGCGCGTGCACGGACGAGCCGGTCCTGAACCTGTCGGTCGGCGCGTCCACCTCGATGACCGGGCTGTTCCTGCTCGGCCGGCACCGGCTGCAGCGCGATGATATCGCGATTCTGGATTATCTGATCAACGACGCCGGTTCCATCTGGCACGGCATGCGGACCGAGGCCGATATCCGCCTGTATCTGTCCTCCATCATCGCGCATGTGCGCCGATGCGGGGCCGTGCCTGTGATGCTGCTGCTGCCGACCCATGACGGGCTCGCTGCCCGGACAGCGACCGAGGCGCTGTTCCTGGATGTCTGCGCGACCTGTGCGGTGCCGTATCTGGACCTGTCCGGCCTGTTTCGCGACGCGCTGTCGGCAGGTGTTGACCATGACGCCCTGATGCGAGACCCCTGGCATGCAGCTCCACGCACCACGCCGGTCATCGCCGGCCTGATCCTGCAGGCCGTACGCCGACTGCGCGCTGCCGCCTCGCAGGACGCAAGCATGACCTTGTGGCATCTGCCCACCAGGGTCATCGCTGCCTCGGACCTTTATCCCCTGCCATGGCTGGTGTCGCGATCCTCCTCTGTCTATCGCGGGGAATTCCTGGCGCTGAACCGGGCCAGATCGCTCAGCCTGAGATTGGACGCGACCGAAAGCCTGATCGGCCTGATGCTCAACACAGGGGCGCCCGGCGCCAACGTGGCCTTCGCCACGGCCACGCAGACGATGGTCAAGAGCTTGACGATCTACTGGAATGCCGATCATCCCGACTGGTTCACCGCCATCTTCGTCGATTTTCGGACGCCGTTGGCCGGAGACGGCGGCACGATACGGATCGGTATCGCAGCGCCCGATGCGGTTGCCACCGATCCCACCCACCACCAGATGCCGCCTCTCCCCGGGCGTGAGGGCGAGGTGGAGTTCGAAGGCTTTCTCATCGCCCGCCCGGCTGAGCAGACGACGATCGGCTTCCGCCAGCCGGGCGAGATCGGGTTCAATCTGACGATCGCCCTGGGACACGGCCATTGCCTGGCCACGCTGCTGGCGGCTGCCGCCACCGCGTGATCTGCCTAGATCGAAGTGGCATTTGATAGGCGATGCCACTCCGCTCTAGCCCTTTGTTTTGACGAGCAATTTTCTGACACGGTGAGTCCACCTAAAGCCATATCGCTCTCATACCAACGGTCATGAAGAATGACCGTTGGTATGAGTCTTGGTTTGGCGCGCCGCCGCCGGCCAACCCGGCGCGCGATACCAACGGCCGTGATCGATGGAGGAGTCATCGATCACGGCCGTTGGTATAAAGCCATATTGCGCTAACCCGCGCCTTGGGCCGTGCCTGCCTGGCCCGATTGCTGCGATGGCAGCTGGGCCAGTTCATGCAGGATCCCGGCATGGTCGGGAAAGCGCGCGTGCGCGTCGATCAGGATCACGCGTGCTTCCTCGACGCGGCCGAGTGTCCGCAGCAATCCGCCATAGACGGTATAAGGAACAGGGTCGCCCGGGCAGCGCGTGACTGCGCGTTCCCATCTCATAAGTGCCTCCGGCCAATCCTCGCGGGCATGCGCCACCCAGGCGGACTGGATTGTGGTGTTCTGGCTGTCAGGGAACCGCACCAAGGCATGCGCCAGCAGGGTCTCTGCCGCGTCGAACCAGCCGGACTCGCGTGCCAGCATCGCGCCGAGCACCCAGCCATCCGGATCCTCCGGAAATCGCCGGCGCAGTGTGGCCGCGAACAGCTCAGCCTCTGCGCTGCGGCCGATCTGTCGGCTGATCCAGATGCCTTCCCGAAGCAACTCGCGGCGGTTGGGAAACAGCCGCAGCCCTTCCCTCAGCCGCACCAGGGCCTCGGCACAGCGCCCCGCCTCACGCAACAGGCCAACAACGCAGACATAGCCCGCGAGGTGCTGCGGAAAGCGCGCATGAAACGCTTCGAACCGCGATAGCGCCTCGGCATTGTCCCCCCGGATGCGGGCGACGTCGGCGTGCCCGAGCGCCATTTCGATGTCGGCTGGAAATTCTGCGGTGCCATGCGTCAGAACCATGTCGGCGGCTGCAAAATGCCCCAACTCGCGAAAGGCTGTGGCCGATTTGATGTGGCCGAGCGGGTCGGCGGGGGCCAGGGCGCGATAGCGAAGCCAAAGCGACGCGGAGAGATGCCAGAGTTGCTGTGTGTCGGATCGGGTGGCGAGGCTTCGCAGGATGTCACGTGGATCGCCGTTCAGCGACGCCAGTGCGGTCATGACACGATCAATATCGCATTTTGGGTGCGTTAGGGCTGTCACGTTCCTCATGCCCTGCCGTTTCAGATCGACCATGCCTTCCATCAGGGCGGTAAGCTCTGATCACGTAAAGCTATCACGACCGCTAGTACCATGGTTTGACGCGGCGCATGGTGCTCCCGTCGCGGATTATTCACAAGGTGGCATATATAAATTCAATCCGCTGCCTGATTCTTTGGTGGTCATCTCCAATCCGCTTCAAAAAAGGCGGACCCTTGAGTCAAGTGAAGATAAAGCAAGTCAAGGAAGCTCCGTCAAAAATTATGGATAGCGATGTGCGAACGACAACAATCAACGCGAAAACCTGAACGACAATGGTTCTATAAGATAATTTTAACTCTTGATCTTACCATAGTATGTTTCCCAACAGCTCAATCATTGTAATTGCTCACGTGGGTAGCCTGTGGCGGTTTGGGCCTCCACATCCGGGGTGACCACGAAGGGAGTTGACGCGATCACGGGCGATTCGATTCAACATCGGCGTGGCACCCAAGATCGATCTCACCAAGCTGACGGTCGCCGAGAAGGACGCGCTGATCCTGTCTCTGCTGCCGCTTGTTGGCCAGTTGGAAGCAGCACTCGCGCGGATCGCGGAATTGGAGTCCCGGCTGGCCCGGTTTGAGAAGCCGCCCAAG
>JBBILI010000069.1:0-17647 GCA_037445025.1 Rhodospirillales bacterium | reverse complement strand
CTCGGTGGCCGAGCCGATCTGTTCCAGATTGCCGCCGTTCATCACAGCGATGCGGTCTGACATGCTCATCGCTTCGGTCTGGTCGTGAGTGACATAGACCGTGGTGATCTTGAGCGCCTGCTGGATGCGGCGGATCTCGATCTGCATGGTCTCCCGCAATTTGAGATCGAGCGCGCCGAGCGGCTCGTCCATCAGCAGCACACGCGGCGCGTGCGCCACGGCTCTGGCGACGGCGATGCGCTGCTGCTGGCCGCCGCTGAGCTCGGCGGGATAGCGCTTCCCGACCTCGGGCAGCCGCACCAGCTGCAGCAGTTCATCGACGCGGGCTGCGATCTCCTTGGCCGGACGGCGGCGTTCGACCAGGCCGAAGCCGATATTCTCGGCGATCGTCATGTGCGGAAACAGCGCGTAGTCCTGAAACACCATGCCGATTTCGCGGTGCTGCGGCGCAACCCTGGTCACGTCCTCGATGCCGAACAGGATGCGGCCTTCGCTGGGCCGGATGAAGCCGGCCAGCAGGCGCAGCGTGGTGGTCTTGCCGCAGCCGGAGGGGCCGAGCAGGGTGAGGAACTCGCCCTCGTGGATGTCAAGATCGAGCGGATGCAGGGCCACGACGTCGCCGTAGCTTTTGGCGACGCCGCGTGCGGTGACACTCGACATCAGATGCTCGCGATGCGGTGGCGATGTGTCACCGGGAGATCATCCGGTTCCAGGCGTCGATCCAGTCGGAGATGTTGGCCTTGGAATAATCGATGCGCAGCTCGTGGGAGATCAGCTCCGGCGTCAGCTGCAGCATCTGCGCCAAGGTGGCATCCTCGCCCAATTTGGCGATCGCCAGCCGGTTGACCGGCACCACACCCTCATCGAGGGCGACGGCTAACTGGGTCTCGGCTTCGAGATACTGGTCGATGAACCAGTGGCTGGCTGCGATGTTCTTGCTGGTGGCGATGATGCCGAGCCAGCCCTGCTTGGCCACGCCGACCACGCCCGGTTTGATCACCGGATGTACCGATTGCACCGGCACACCGGCGTTCTTGGTGCGCAGGCACCAGCCGGCATGGGCGGCGGCGGCGTAGATGTCGCCGGACTGGAAGGCGAGCGTCACCTGGTCGCCCTGGGTCCAGAACTTCACGCCTTTGATGCTCTTGATCACCTCCACGCCCGGCATGAAGTTGGCTTCGCTCCCCCCGGCGGCGATGGCGAAGCCGCCGAAGGCCGCAAGTCCGCCGCCGGAATTGATGTCGGGGATCATGACATGTCCGGCGAGTGCGGGCTGGGCGAGGTCCTTGTAGGTGGTGAGCGGGGCCAGGCCGAGCTGTTTGAACTTTTCGGTATTGTAGCAAAGTGCTTCCTGGGTCAGCCAGGAGGCCACCATCTTGTCATTGTACTGATAGGGTTCGAGATATTGCTTGTTCGGAATTTTGGTGAGGTCGATGGGGGCGAGGTATTTGCCCTGGTCATAGTCCGGCACCTGCGCGTCGAGCAGCTCGACGACATCGAACGGCGCGCGGCCGCGGCCGGCGACCAGCTTGGCGAAATTCGCCTGCGGGCTGCCGGTGACGAATTCTAGCTTGCCGCCGAGCGCCGCGAAGCGCGGGGAAAGCTGCTTGTCCAGCAGGTCACGCCAGGGGCCGCCGAAGGTGGCGACGCGCAGGGTGACGCCGTCGTAACGCTCCTCCGCCCGGGCCGCGCCGATGGCTGCGACGGCGAGGGCAGCGACCATGATGATGCGAAAGGCGAAGCCACTCAAACGGGACATCGAACGTCTCCTCTCAGGAACTTCCAGTCTCAACGGCGCCCGCTGCCGCCGGTGCGCAGCAGGGTTTCGAGCCCGACCACACGTTGCACCACCAGCATGAGCGCGAAACAGAAAACAATCACCAGCGTCGCCGAGGCGAGGATCGACGGATCGAAATCCTGTTCGAGACCGCTGAAGATCTCGACCGGATAAGGCGACGCGTCGGGGGATGCGAGAAAGATCGACACCGGAACGTCGCTGAACGACACCATGAAGGCATACAGCGCGCCGGCATACAGGCCCGGCATGATGACCGGCACGGTGACGCGACGGAACACCCGCCAGGGCGAGGCGCCGAGGCTGAGGGCGGCCTCCTCCAGCCTGCTGTCGAAACGTTGCAGAATGGCCGTGACGGTGCCGATGACGTAAGGCGTCGCGATGACGCAATGGCCGATCGCAAGGGCTGTGAAGCTGCCGGCGAGGTCGAGGTTCAGCGCGTCGCCGACGGCGTAGGACAGCTGCAGGAAGGTGATACCTAGCACGACGGCGGGAATCTGCAGAGGGGCGCGGAAGATCGCCGCCACCACCGCCTTGCCCGGCAGGGTGCCGCGCACCAGGCCGAGGGCTGCGGGCACGCCGATCAGCACGCTGACCAGCGCTGCAATCATGGCCAGTTCCAGGCTGATCCAGATCGCCCGGTACTGCGAGGCGGGGATGGCGGCATAGCGCGCCAGGGTGAGCTCGCTCGGCGGAAACACGATCGCGCCGTGGGCGCTGCCGTTGAGCGACGCGCCGGCGATCACCATCATCGGCGCATAGAGGAACAGGAAGGCAAGGGCCATCACCGTCCAGGCGAACACGCGCCCGGCCGGCGCCTCCAGCCTGATGGCAAGCCTTCGCATCACGCGATCATCCTGCGTCCGGTCCGCATGCGCCGCATCAGCAGCAGCGACAGCGCGTTGATCAGCAGCACCGTCACCAGCAGCACCACGGCCAGGGTGGCGGCCATGGAATATTTCACCTGCATCATGATGGTCTGCTGGATTAGCACCGGCAGCGTCAGCACCCGGCCGGCGCCCAGCAGGGCTGCCGAGGTGAAGGCGCCCATGCTCATGTTGAAGATCATCAGCCCGCCCACCGTCAGTCCCGGCAGGGCGAGCGGCAGCAGGATGCGCCGGAACACCCGCAGCCGGCTCGCCCCGTGCGCCTGGGCCGCCTCCTCGAAGGAGCGCGGAATGGTCTGGATCAGGCTGTACAGCAGCAGCACCGCGAAGCCGAGGGTGAACTGCATCAGCCCCACCACCACCCCGGTCTCGGTGCCGAGCAGCTGCACCGGCTCCGCGGTCAGGCCGAGGCCGATCAGCGCGCGGTTCAGCAGACCGTTGCCGGCGAAGATGATCATCAGGCCGAACGCCTTGACCACGATGGTGACGAAGGTTGACGCGACGATGCCGGCAAGCAGCAGCATCGCCCAGCGCGAGCGCATCCGCGCGATGACATAGGCGACCGGGAAGGCGATCAGCAGCGTGCCAAGGGTGGCCACCGCGGAGACCCGCACGGTGGTCAGCAGACAGTCGAGATAGAGGCCGTCGGTCAGCACCCGGATATAGTTGGCGAGCTCCCAGGCCCCGGAGGTGCGCCCCAGGCCGAGATCACGGTGGAAGCTGCCGGCGATGAACAGCGACTGCGAGCCGACTAGCACGGTGATGAACAGCACCAAAGGCGGCAGCGCCATGAGGTTCCAGGCAGGGCCACGGCCGGTCGGGGCGATCTCTGCGAGGGATGGGGCGCGTGGCATGGTGGGTGTTAAGCAAGTTGCAGGCCAAGGGAAGCAAGGATGTTCTTTTTTGAAAAAAAGAACCGAAAAACTTTCATTCGCTGGGCCCGGACTGTCCGGAGAGGCATGCACATAAACGAATGAAAGTCTTTTGCTTCTTTTCTACAAAAAAGAACTGCTTGCTTCCTATAACGCCACCGCCTGCTCCAACGGATTATACGGCCGATCCACAAACACCTTGCCCGCCGTCGGGCGGATTCCCGCCTCCAGAATCGCGCTGTCCGGCACCTTGTGCAGCTTCGTGTAGCCGGGATGATGGTGTGACTTGTAAGGACTGTTCGACCGGGCGTTGTAGCAGGAGATCAGCACCCAGCGTCGGCTGGCCGAGGCGTTGGCGGACGAGGCGTGCAGCATGTTGGCGTCAAAGAACAGCACATCGCCGGGCTGCTGCTCGACATGGATATGCTCCAGCACCTGCATCAGATGCGGAATCCGCTCAGGATCGGCCGAGACCTGCTTGCCCGAGGTGAGGTGCTCGATGCGGCCGGCGTGATGCGAGCACTTCAGCACCTGCAGGCAGCCATTTTCCTTCGTGCTCCGGTCCAGTGCCAGGATGCAGGTGGACATGCGCGGAAACAGGCAGCCGCTGGCATACCAGTAGCCATAGTCCTGATGCCACTCCCAGGCGCCGCCCTCGAACGGCTCCTTGGCGTTGAGCTTGGAGTTGTAGTGATACACCTCCTCGCCGATCAGCGCCTCCATGCTGTCGACGATGCGCTCGCAGCGCGAGAACAGCCCGAAGATGTCGTCGCCGGGGTGGTTCCACACGGTCATGCGGGTCTTGCTGCCGTTGGCGTCGCTGCGAAAATAGGCGGCCTTGTGCAGGGCATCGTCGGTCTCCGCGGTGCTGCGGATGAGGTCGACCTCCGCCTTGCTGAACATGGCGCGGGCGACGACAAAGCCGTCACGACGATAGGCTTCGAGCTGGTCCGGACTCAGCGCAAGCGGGGACATCTTGGGTCTCCTGGTCGGTGGGGGGTTACAGATAAAACGCCATGGACGTGAGGGACGCCGTGCTGTTGACCAGCATGACCTTTTTCAAGGCAATACGGAACGATATCCCGTGCGGCACCAGGTGGTATTCGACGCGGCCGCCATACCAGCGCGGCGCGGTGTGGCGGTATTCCGCAACATGGAATACCGCGCGGGCGCGCACCTGCCCCTCCGCCGTTTCGGCCTCGATGTTGCCGAGCATGTGGGCGGTGCTGCTGTGCGGAATGGCGACATGCGCCTCCGGATGACGCAGCCGCTTGATGCGGGCATCCATGCTGCGGCGATCGTCGAAGAACAGCGACACCGCGGTGTCGGGGCTGGCGGCCTGCGGGTCGGTCGGCGCCCAGTAGATGCCGTCATCGGTGAACAGCTGCGCCCATTCCTCCAGCCGTCGCTCGTCCAGCAGGCGGGCCTCCAGGAACAGGAACTGTTGGATCGCGTGCAGCTCAGACGGGCTCATTGCCGCTGCCTCCGGTCATGTAGCTGATCCAGTTCTGCGCGTATTGGATGCGCGAGACGAATTCCGACGTGCCGAGCCCGCGCCAGCCGCCCTCGCGCCAGGGCTCCTCGGAGCCTGGGTGGCCGGCGAACAGCACCCAGTCGGTCTGCTGGCTGGCCAGGCCCTGCTGGGCGCGCTCAAACATCTCCATGTCGTCGGTCTGGATCATCGAAGCGGCGGAGTGGGTGGCGGCGATGCTGCGGATGGCGTTGACGTTGTAGGCCTCGGGAGCCCCTTTCAGCGTCACGGGGTAGACCTCGATCTCGGTGCGGTCGACCGAGACCGGCCGCACGATGCGCAGATGCTGGCCAAACGCCTGGAACGTCATGCTCGGGTAGATCACGCTGTTGAACCGGTCATAGACCAGAATTTGCGCGGTGCGGTCCGCGCCATGCTTGGCCACCAGGCGAGCGACATACTCGTCATAGACCGGCCCGCTCGGCAGCGTCTCCACCGGCGGGCGGCCCTGATAGCCGTGGCCGTAGGGGAAGCCGACCACGCCGAACGGCTCCCAGTCGATCGACTTCTTGTCGATCAGGATGCGCGGCCCGCCGCCATGGCGGGAGAACTGGCGGCCGTTCTCATCCAGCGTCGAGACATGGGTGAAGCTGGAATGATGCAGATCCACCCCGTTGTCGATCTGCAGCTTCCAGTTGGCGCGGATGGTGTAGCGGCTGCAGCCGCCGACCAGGGCGATCTCGCCGTCCGGCGCGCGGTCCACCAGATCGTCGATGCTGCGTTTGATGCCGTTGAGATAGATGTCCAGATCCGGCCCGTCGGCGCTGAGCCGGGCGAAGACGAAGCCGCGATAGGTCTCGACGCTGGCGATCGGCGTCATGGCGTATGTGCCAGGCGGCGGCTCCAGATCCTTCGGATAGGAGCGGCGCTGCGGCAGGGCGGCGAGCGAGCCGTCGCTGCGATAGGTCCAGCCGTGATAGGGGCACTTGAAATAGCGGCTGTTGCCGCTGCTGGCGGCGCAGACCGCAACACCGCGATGCGCGCAGCGGTTGCTGATGACATGCACAAGCCCGTCGCCATCGCGCGTCATGATGACGGGCTCGCGGCCGATGCGGGTGGTGATGAAGTCGCCGGCGTTGGCCACCTGCGAGTCATGGCCGACATAGACCCAGGCGCGGGTGAACACGCGGTCCATCTCCAGATCGAAGATCGCGGGGTCGGTGTAGAGGCTGCGATGGACGCGGTCGGGCTGCACCAGCGCGCGCAGGGCGTCGTTGGAATAATCAGGCCGTGTGTCGGGGCGGGCAAGCATGGGGGCCTCCTCAGTCGCCGGGCAGGGTGATGGCTGGGTCATGCGCCGGTGCGGATCATCGCCACCAGATCCTCGGCGCGGATCGGCACCGCGGCCACGCGCACGCCGAACGGCGCCAGGGCATGCTCGACCGCCGAGGCGATCGCGGCGGCGACGGGGATGACGCCGGCCTCCCCCGCGCCCTTCATGCCCAGCGGGTTGGTGGGGGACGGCGTTTCGATGACATGCAGTGCTATGTCGCAGACATCGTCGGCGCGCGGCATGCCGTAGTCCATGAAGGTGGTGGACAGCGGCTGGCCCTGGTCATCATGCACCATGCGCTCGTGCAGCGCATTGCCGATGCCATGCACGATGCCACCGATGAACTGCCCCGCGGCCATGGTCGCATTGATCAGCCGGCCGCTGTCATGCACCGCGACGTAGCGCAGCAGCCGCACGCGCCCGGTCTCTGTGTCCACCTCGACCTCGGCGGCGTGGAACGCGTTGGCGAAGGCGAGATCGTCAAGGCGCATGTTCTCCTCCGCGCCGAGCCCGGGCGAGGCGGAGGTGGGAAAGCCGTAGCCCGGCAGGCCCCGCAGAATGCCGGCGACCTCGCCGAGCGGCATGCCCATTTCTGTCACGCCATCGACATGGACACGCCCGTCGGTAATCGTGAGGTCCTGCGTCGCCACCTCCAGCCGCTCGCCCACCACCGCGAGCGCCTTGGCGCGGACGATCTGGGCCGCGAGGCGGATGGAGGAGCCCGCTGTCACGGTCTGGCGGCTGGCATAGCCGCCCAGGCCGAGCACGGCGTGGGCGGTGTCGCCGGCGATGACGTCCACCCGGTCGAGCGACACGCCCAGCGTGTCGGCGGCGATCTGCGCCAGCGCCGTCTTCAGCCCCTGGCCCATGGCCAGCGCGCCGGTGGCGATCGTCACGCGGCCGGACGGATTGACGCGCACAAGGCCGGATTCGAAGGGGCCGCGGCCGGTGCCCTTCACCGCATGGGCAAGGCCGATGCCGATATGCCGGCCGGCGGCGCGCGCGGCCGTCTGGCGGGCGGCGAAGCCGGCATAGTCGATCGCGTCCAGCCCGATCGCCTGGCAGCGCGGATAGTCGCCACTGTCCAAGGTGATCGGCGCGCCGGCGCGGGTGCGCATCGGCGTCTGGTAGGGCATCTCCTGGGGGGTGATGAGGTTGCGCCGGCGGATTTCGGCGCGGTCGAGGCCCAGCCCTGCGGCGGCCGCGTCCAGCAGGCGTTCCAGCGCGAAACAGCCCTGCGGATAGCCCGCACCGCGGATCGGCAGCACCGGCACAAGGTTGGTGCGGGCGACGGTGACGCTGAGGCGGTAATGCGGCACGCGATAGGCGCCGGGCAGCGACACCGCGGCGTTGAACGGCACGTTGATGCTGTGCGGCGCGTAGGCGCCCTGGTCGTGCAGCATCGTGCCGCGCACGGCGAGAATGCGGCCGTCGCCGTCGGTGGCCAGTGCGATGTCCCAATGCTGGGTGCGCTCCTGGATGGCGCTGAGCAGGTGCTCGCGCCGGTCCTCGACCCATTTGACCGGCCGGCCGAGCCGGCAGGCGGCGGCGGCGACGGCGATCTCCTCGGGATAGACCATGTATTTCACGCCGAACGCGCCGCCGACATCCGGTGCGATGACGCGCACATGCGTCTCCGCCAGCCCGAGCAGGCCGGCGATGGTGTTGCGCACCTCGTGTGACATCTGGGTCGAGGTCCAGACGGTGAGGTCTGATGTGGCGGCGTCGAACCGGGCGAGCACGCCGCGCGTCTCCATCGGCACGCCGCAGCCGCGATGCTGCTCCAGCTGCAGCGGAAAGACATGCGGTGCGGCGGCGAACTCCCGGTCGGGCGCGCCGTAGGCGATGTCGAACCGTTTGAAGATGTTGGGACCCGCCGCGGTGCCGGAGGCGTCGGTGCAGGCCACCGGCGCGCCCGGTGCGATCGCCTGATGCGCGGTGGCCACGGGCGGGAGCGGCTGTTCGTCCACCACCAGGGCGTCGGCCGCATCCTCGGCCTGGTGGCGTGCGGTCGCGATGACCAGGGCGATCGCCTCGCCGACATAAAGCGTCTCGGCGGCCGCCATCACCGGGGGCATCACCTCCGGCGGCAGCTGGCCCGCCGGGAAGGCGATCGGCAGGCGCGGGGCCGTCAGATGCGCCTGCAGCTCGGCGGCGGTGAGCACGGCGACCACCCCGGGCATGGCAAGGGACGCAGCGGTGTCGATCGAGCGGATCAGGGCGTGGGCGTGCTGGCTGCGCCGGAACACGGCATGCAGCGTTCCGGGCATGGCGATGTCGTCGAGAAAGCGGCCATGGCCGCGCAGCAGCGCGTCGTCTTCCAGGCGCGTGACCCTCTGCCCGATCAGCGGAAAGGGATCAGCCCCCCTGCCGGGGTCCAGAGGGCGTTGCATAACGTCCGCCAACGAGCAGCTCCCGTGGTGTTTGCCTGGTTTCCGGGCAATTCAGTGTTCTTGCCGGCCACGGTATGACCGTCCGGGAGAAAGGTGAGCAATTTCGGTACCATGCGCCGGGCTGCCGGACGCACCGGCGCGTCCGGCTCAGCGGAGCCGGTCGAACGCCGCGTCCAGCCGGGCCAGCGCGTCCTCGATCCGCGCGGTCTTCGCGGCGATCCAGCCAAGCTGATCCGCCAGCGTCCGGCGTGCCGCCATCAGCATGCGCGCCATCTCGGCCGGCTGCGGGCCGCCGGAGGTCGCGCGGTTTCGGATGATCGCCACCGGGTCCAGCGCGGCCCGGAACGCGGCCTCCGACATCGGCAGCCTGCCGTCGGGCAGGTGGCTGTGCGCCAGGGTTTCGCCATAGATGCGCTGCGCCTCGCCATAGGGAAAATCGCTGGGCCGGATGTCGTGCCGTTTGGCGTGGCGCACCACTTCGGAGGCGAAGTGATGACCGACCCGGAACGGCAGCCCATGGTCGCGCATCAGCAGGTCGGTCAGCTCCTGCGAGGCCGTCCAGTCATTGTTCAGCTCCTCCAGCGCACGGGCCGGGCTGATGACGAGCGCGATGAGGATGCGCTGGAACTGCGCCAGCAGCGTGGTCGTGCCATCGGCCAGTTCGAGGTTCTCGCCGATGCTCTTGGCGTCGCCCATCCCCGGCGGGATGTTGTGCGCCTGGATGGCACGGCCGATGCCGAGGGTGACGATCTGCGAGGCATCGCTGCGCACGTCGTTCAGCAGGCCGGGATTGCGCTTCTGCGGCATGGCGCTGGAGACATAGGTGGTGCCGGCGCCTTCCTGCAGCAAAATCCATGGCCGCGGCTGGGCGTATTGCACCATCACGTCCTGGATGAAGGCGCCGACATGCAGGGCGATGGCGATGCACAGCGCGCCCAGCTCGACCGGGATCTCGGTGGCGGCGATCTGGGCGGCGTCATAGGCGTTGTCGACGATGGCGTCGAAGCCGAGGCATTCCGCCATGCGGACGCGGTTGAGCGGCCAGCTGGTGCCGTTCAGCACGGTGGTGCCCATCGGCGAGCGGTCAACCCTGGCGTAGAGCTCGCCCAGCCGCTGGGCGTCGCGCGCGAGGCCCGCGACATGGCCGAGCAGATAATGGCCGTAGCTGTTGGGCTGGGCGGCGACGCCGTTGGTGTAGTTGGGCACGATCGTGTCGGCATGGGTCTCCGCCAGGGCGACCAGGGTGGCGGTGGTCTGGTGTAGCTGGGCGGCGAGTCGCAGCAGCGCGTCGCGGATGATGGCGGCGCGGACGGTGGCGAGCATGTCCTGGCTGGAGCGGCCGGCATGCAGCAGCGTGGCCTCGACGCCGGCGGCCGCGATCAGCAGCGGCTCGAAGGTGATCACCAGATTGGGCCTGGCACCGCCCGGGCTGTCGCCGTCGCGCAGCACCCGGCGCAGCCCGGCCGCGATGCGCGGTGCCAGCGCCGGGTCGAGCAGGCCTTCGTCGGTGTTGATGACGGCGCTGGCCTGGTTGATCGCGCCCAGCCAGTAGAACGTGTCGCGCGGCGCGGCGCTCACGGGCAGGCTGTCGCGGGGGCGATGAGGCGGTCGCGCAACCTCGCCACCACTGCGGGGGTGACGCCGATCCCGGCGAGATACCGGTCCACACCGCCATGGGCGGTGTCGAGGTGATCAAGGAACGTGTGCATGGTCTCCGGCTCGCATTGCAGCAGCGCCTGATACCGCTCCATGTCCTCGCCCCGTTTGGCGGCGTTGGCGAGAATGGTCTCCAGCAGCGGCGCGATCTGGGTCTTGGTCATGGCATAGTCGGCGACGATCTCGTCACGCGGCACGCCCACCAGGGCGAGCAGCAGGGCGGCAATGACGCCGGTGCGGTCCTTGCCGGCGGTGCAGTGGAACAGCACCAGCCCGTCAGCCTCGGCGATCGCGGTCAGGATGGTGCGGATCGCCTCGCCACGCTCGGCCAGCGCCAGACAATACAGGCCAAGCAGCACATTGACGCGACCGTCCCGCGGGGCCGCGGCCTCGGCGATGTCGAGTTGGTCGAACAGCGAGACATGGACATAGTCGATCTCGGGATGCGCCCGGGTGGGGTTGGGCTGGGCCTTCAGCTCATGGTCGCGCCGCAGGTCGATCACGGTGCGCACGCCGAGCGCGTGCAGCTGGTCCACGCCCGCCGCATCCATGCGGTGCAGCCCGTCCGCCCGCAGCACCTGGCGCCAGCGTGTCAGGCCCGCCGGCGTGGGATAGCCGCCGAGATCACGGATGTTGTGGGTGCCGGGCACCGGGATATGGCGTGTCGTCATCAGCGCAGTCCTGACCGCATGAAGGATTGAATGACCTGGCGTTGCAGCACGACATAAAGCGCCAGAATCGGCAGGCTGGCCATGGTCGATGCCGCCATCAGCGGGCCCCACTGGTTGCCCTCCGCGGTCATGAACATCTGGATGCCGATCTGGATCATGGTGTTCTCCGGCGAGCGCGACAGCAGCAACGGCCAGAAATACTCGTTCCAGGTCGAGATGAAGATGAGAATGGCGAGCGAGGCCAGGGTGGCGCCGAGATTGGGCACGATGATGCGCCACAGCACCGCCCAGTCCGACGCGCCGTCGACCCGGGCGGCGTCGATCAGCTCGCCGGGGAAGGCGCGCATCGCCTGGGTCATCATCATCACCGCGAGGGCCGAGGCAAAATGCGGAATGATCAGCGCGGTCAAGCTGTCGAGCAGGCCGAGATCGGCCACCAGCAGGAAGTTCGGAATCATCACCACCTGCAGCGGCACCAGCCAGGTGAGGGCGATGAGGCTGTAGACCAGGCTCTGGCCGCGGAAGCGCCAGCGGGTGAAGGCGTAGGCGGCGAGAATGGCGGTGAGCAGCTGGATGACGGTGACGCAGCCGGAGACGAGGACGGTGTTGCCCAGCATCTGCGCCACCGGAATGGCGTCGAGCGTGTCGCGGTAGTTGGCCAGCGTCGGCGCGTCGGGCCACAGGCTGGTGTCGAACATCGCGTTGGGCGGACGCAGCGAGGACACGACCATCCAGTATAGCGGAAACAGGCTCAGCGCCGAGAGCAGCAGCATCACCAGGTGACCGGCAAGACCCTTCGGCCATCGTCGGCCCACGTGACGCGTGGCCGGCAAGGGCAGGGCGATGGCGTCAGTTGTCATGGAAGCTCAACCGGTCGGACAGGCGCACCAGCCCGACCGCAAGCGCCGCGAACAGCAGGAACAGCAGCACCGCCGAAGCAGCGCTCCAGCCGACGGCGCCGGACGAAAAGCCGAAATCCCACAGCAGGTAGTAGATGTTGGTGGTGGCGCCCAACGGCCCGCCATCGGTGAGCGCATTGATGTACACGAAGCTCCATTGCGCGCCGAGCAGCAGGCTCATCGTCACCAGCAGCAGGGCGGTGGAGGACAGCAGCGGCAGACGCACATGACGGATGACAGCCCATGGGCCGGCGCCGTCGAGCTTGGCGGCCTCGATCAGCGCGGGGTTGATGGCGGCGTTGGCGGCGGCGGCGATCAGCGTGGCGAAGCCGATCAGCTTCCACCCGGTGATGAAGATGATCGTCCAGATCGCCACATGCGGGTCGGTGAGGAACCCCACCGGCTGAAACCCCAGCGCCGTGATGGCACGGTTGACCAGGCCGTGCCCGGGGTCGAGCAGCCAGCGCCACACGGCACCTGCCACCACCGGCGCCACGATCATGGGCACGAAGATCAGCACGCGGTAGATGTTGCGGAACCGGGCCGGCAGGTCCTGCGTGTGGATGGCGACGGCGAACGGGATCAGCACCGAGAACGGCAGCAGGCCGAGCATGTAGATCAGCGTGTTGCCCATGGCCTGCCACAGCTTGGGCAGGGCCAGCAGGTTGCGGTAGTTGGCCAGCCCCACGAAGCGCATGGCCGAGTCGGGCAGCATGTCCCACTCGTAGAAGCTCAGCCACGCCGCCTGGCCCAGCGGCTCGTACACCCACACCGTCACCGCCAGCAGCACCGGCAGCAGATACAGCCAGGGTGCCGCCGCCTGCAGCCGCCGCATGGCGGCCTACCGCGGCAGCATCGCCGTCGTCGTGTTCTGCGCCGCCTTCAGCGTGGCCGCGACATCGACATGCCCGGTGATCGACAGCTCGACGGCGTCCATCATCGTCTTGACGATCTGGCGGTAATTCGGGCCGGGCATCGCCTCCCACGGCTCCAGCACCTTCAGCTGCTCCAGGTTCGGCTGTACCAGCGGATGCGTCTTGACCCATTCGCCGAGATAGGCCGGATCGTTGACGATATCGGTGCGCAGCGGCAGGTAGCCGATCTCCGAGGTGATGACGGTGTAGCCGCGCTTGGAGGTGAGGAACTTCATCAGCTCCCAGGTCGCGCGCTGGCGGATCGGGTCGCTGGAGGTGATCACCAGGGCGCTGCCGGAGTTGTTGGGGCGGGTCGGCTCGTCGCCGAAGCGCGGCATGGTGGTGGCGCGCAGTTCGTAATTGTCCTTTGCGCCGGCGACGATGAAGCCCTGCACCGCCGAGGTCTGCAGATACATGCCCATCTCGCCCGCGGCCATCTTCTCCATGGCGGCGTTGACGTCGAGATTGTCCAGCGCGCCGCTGTCGTTGAGGTCGCGCAGCATCATCACCGCTTCCTGCGCGGGCGGCTCGGCGAAGGTCATGCGCTTGCGGTCGCGCGAGATGGTGGCGCCGCCGTTGGAGCGCACCACGCCCTGGAACAGCCAGTCGAACGCTGACGGGCCGAGAATGCCGGTGGCGAGGCCGGACTTGCCGGTCTTCGCCTTGATGGCGAGTGCTGCCTGCTTCACCTCGGCCCAGGTCTGCGGCGGGTGCTCGGGGTCCAGCTCCGCGGCGCGGAACAGGTTGGCGTTGTAAAACAGCACCGGGGTGGAGAAGGTGTAGGCGAGGCCGTAGGTCTTGCCGTTCAGCATCCCGAGCTTGAGGCCGTTGGGCGAGATGCCCTCGAAATCGGCGGCCAGCTCGGTGACCGGGATCAGATCCTCCAGGGCCTTGGCGCCGAGGCTGTGCACGGCGAAGTCGAGATCGGAAAAGGCGAGCTGCACCAGGTCCACCTGCCGGCGGGCGGCGATGTCGGCCTGCACCCGCCCGATGAAGCCGGTGACGGGGACGCCGACGCCGTTCACCTTGATGTTCGGATTGGCTGCCATGAATTCGCGCAGCAGTTTGCGTGTGGCGTCGGCCCCCAGGCCGGCGGTGGCGAGATTGTAGTTGTAGAAGGTGATCTCGACCGGCTTGTCGATCGACAGCGGGGCGAGCCCGGCCCTGGCGGGGCGGGCGGCGAGCACGGGGGCGGCGGCCAGTGCGGCCAGGACGCTGCGACGGTTCAGCATGTCGGTCACTCCTTGGATGCCGCGATGCGGCTGGCTTCGTAGCGCGCGATCAGGTGTTTCATGTCGTCATGGCTGTAGCGCTTCAGCTCGCGCCGGTCGGAGGGCTGGGGCACGAACGAGACCGTGAGGCCGGAGGGGCGCACGGTGCCAATGACGAACGAGGCGCCGGCGACCATGCGCAGCCCGTCCGGCAGGAACAGCACGTCGGTCGCCGCGTGCTGGCCCACATTGACCACGACAGGGATGCCGTGCCACAGGCTGACACGGTCGAAATGGATATGGCCGCACAGCAGGCCGAGGACGTTGTGGCCTGCCAGCGTCTCGCGCAGCCGGATGGTGTCGGCGCAGGAGATCGCCTCCCACTCCATGTCGATGTCGTCCTCGTCGAGCGAGGGCGGGTGGTGCACCACGATCAGCTTGGGCAGGTCGGCGTGGGTGGCCAGGGTTGCTTCCAGCCAGGCGAACTGGTCGGGATCGATATGGCCGCCGACGCTGAACGGTCGGCTGGAATCGAGGGTGATGATGTGCAGCCCGGCGATGACGGCGTCGTGGCAGTAGGGCGCGTCGAGATCGTCCGCCTGCCCCAGCATGACCTGATAGAAGCCGGGGCGGGTGTCATGGTTGCCGAGCGCCCAGAGCACCGGCATGTCAAGGGCCGCCTCGGCGAACAGGCGCTTCAGTTCCTGGAACGCGGCGGGCGATCCGCGGTTGGTGAGATCGCCGCTGACCACGACGAAGTCGGGCGGTGGGCGCAGCTGCTTCACCTCGGCCAGGATGGTGGCCAGCGTAGATGCGGTATCCGAATGCAGACCGGGATCGGCGATGGCGGGGTCGCCGATATGCAGGTCGGTAAGGTGGACGAAGGAGGGATGGTGGTCCATATCGGTCCCGCTGCAGTGCCAGGCCCCCCCTTAGGACGATCGGCCCGCAACCGGCATGAAGTTTCAAAGATAAATCGCTGCGTGCCAGCAGGTCGGCAAAAATTTCTTTGGTTCTTTCTTTTCAAAGAAAGAACGTCTTGCTTTCTTTTGCCTGGCCCCGCGCCTGGTCAACCAACCAGGGGCGGCAGCGACGCGCGTTGTGGCATCATCCGCTCCCGAAGGGCACCATGGCAGAAGCGATCGGTTCGGCCGGGCCAGGCGGTTCGAGGGAGTCCGCGCGCCGGCGTGCGAGATCACCGGCGCCGATCATTGTGCCCTATATGCCGCAGACGGCGGAGGGCCTGTTTGTCGAGGCGCAATGGGTCGATCGGGCGCATCCGTTGCACCGCATGGGCCTGCACGGGCACAGCTTCTTCGAGCTGCTGCTGATCGAGCGCGGCCATGGGCGGCATCAGCTTGGGCGAACGGTGCATGATGTCGGGCCGGGGAGCCTGCTGGTGATGGCGCCGGGCGAGCTGCACGACTGCACCGGCCTTGGTGCAGCCGAGGTGGGGTTCTGCTGTTCACGCACCAGGCGCTTGAAGGCCATGCCGCATCGATGGCGTTCTGTTGGAGCTGGCTGCCGCGGCATCCGCTGTTCGTGCCGTTCCTGACGCTCAGCTGTCATCGTCATGAACCGATTCTCCTCAGCGCTCCGGAGCTTGCGGCGTGGTCGCACCACATGCGCGAGATTGCCCGCGAAATCGCGCAGCAGGCGCAAGGGTTTCGCTATGGCGTGCATGCGCATCTCAGTCTGCTGCTGCTGGCGCTGCTGCGTCGGGTGGGGTCGGCGGCGCCGATCGGGCCGGTGGCCGAGGATCCGATGCTGGATGCCGTGTTCGACTTCATCGAGCGCCGATACCGGCATCCGATCGGTCTTGTGGATCTTGCCACTGTGGCTGGCCGCAGTGGGGCGCGCCTCACCACCGTGCTGCGTCAGCGCACCGGCCTCACCGCTCAGGAATGGGTGACGGAGCGGCGTATGGCCGAGGCGCGACGGCTGCTGGTGACGACGGACCTGCCGCTTGAGGACATCGCCCGCCAGACCGGGTATGGCGAACCGGAGAGCCTGATCCCGGGCTTTCGGCGTCTGCATCGTCTCACTCCGGCGGTGTGGCGACAGCGGCATCACGGCGACCCTGCCTATCGGTGACCGAAATCCGGGTCAGCGGCATCGAAAGACGCGCCCTGTCTCAGGCGGTTGCGTGCGCCTACGGTGGATGCGGTGGGCGTTCAGGTGTTCGCACCTGCTCAGGACCGATGCGCAGGGAGGAGATGCTGTCATGACCTCACCGAAGATCCATGTTCACAGGTCGCCGCCTGATGCCTTCTTCGTCAATTCTTTCATCATCGAGGGGGCGCGGAGTATTATCCTGGTCGACACGCAGTTCGTTCTGTCTGAGGCGAACGCAATACTCGACAGGATCGGTGCGCTCGAGAAGCCACTTGCGGCCGTTGTCATCACCCATCCGCGTCCTGATCACTACAACGGGCTGGCGACGATTCTGGCCCGGCACCCAAACACCCCGGTTCACGCGACGTCTGCCACGATCGCCGGGATACGCGAGACCGCTGAGCCCAAGCGGGCGTATTGGACACCGATCATCGGTGCCAACTACCCGCAGAGCTTTGCCTTCCCTGACACCGTCATCGCCGACGGACAAAGCGTCACGATCGATGGCATCCGTCTGGCGTTCGCCGATCTGGGAGCGGCGGAATGTTCCGATAATACGATGATCATGCTGCCGCAGATCGATGCGGCGATCATTTCGGATATCGTCTACCGACATGTTCACCCCTGGCTGGCGGAAGGGCGCTCGCTGCGTTGGCTGAAGGCGCTTGATGCGGCCAGGACGCGGGTAGCCGGGGCGGAGACCCTGTATCCGGGGCATGGCACGGTCGGTTCGGCCGCGATCATGGCGGAGCAGGCGTCGTACATCACGATGGTCAGAGACCTGGTCGGAGCCGCGCTGAACGACGAAGGTCAGGTGACGGAGGTCACCAGGTCGGCGTTGGTTAACAGGATCACCGCGCTGTGTCCGGATTGGCCACTTGGAATGGTCATCGGCATGAACATCGACGGGATTGCCGCCGAGCTTGGCGCGGGCTGAATCGTCGGGGGGCTTGTCGGGCCGAGCGGCATCGCGGCCGATCGGGGGCGCGCGAGGCCGCCCCGCCAATGGTGCGAAACGCGGGTTGATCTGACGAAAGACAGGCTGTCGCATGTCATACCAACGGCCCTAGCGGCTGACTGTTGTCCAATCTCGTTTGCCGATAGATCGAATGCGGTCCGGGTCATCGGTGAGGAAGTTCCAAGCATGTTTGCACGCCTGGAGGATTGCGTCGTAGTTGTCCCAGCCGCGGGCACAGAGTTTGTTGGCGCGTCGATAGGCCCAGACGTTTTCCATGGGGTTCAGCTCTGGAGAGTAGGGGGGCAGGTGCATCAGCATGATGTTGTCGGGCCGTTCGAGGCTGCTGCCGGTTTGGTGCCAGCCTGCGCCGTCGCAGATCAGAACGGCCTTGGCACCTGTGCTGATCTGGGTGCTGATTTCGGCCAGATGCAGGTTCATACACTCGGTATTGGCCGCCGGCGTGATCATTCCT
>JBBILI010000068.1:0-18450 GCA_037445025.1 Rhodospirillales bacterium | reverse complement strand
TACCAACGGTCATGAAGAATGACCGTTGGTATGGTCTTGGTTTGGCGCGCCGCCGCCGGCCAACCCGGCGCGCGATACCAACGGCCTTGATCGATGGAAGAGTCATCGATCAAGGCCGTTGGTATAACTTTGCTATGACTTCTTTTCGATTTCAATCTGCGAGCCCGATCATGACCGACAGCATCGTGTTTAGCCCGAGGATCTCGGTTCCGGAGAGATGGCTGAGCACGGGACCGCATTTTTGGCGCGAATAGGCCAGGATCTTGTCCACAATGATCTGTGAGATGGATTTGAGACCGTTGGTCGTCGCGAGAATGAGGGTGAGTCGGTCGAGCAGGGCTTCGGTTTCGGTTCTGGTGAGAAGAGCGACCAGGACACTTTCTGCTGCATTCAAGATGTCGGATTGAATGATGACGGCTCGGCGGGGTTGACCGTAATCGTCTGGGGCCAAGACGGTGATGATGTCGCCGCGATTCACCGTTCCGGCCAGGCGGTGGCGGTTTCGATGAAGTCCAGGGCTTCGGCTTCCTCGGGGCGACCGCGCAACAGTTCGCCCTGGCGCCTCGCTACGTCCGCGAATTCAGGATGGTTCGGATCCGGCACCCAGATACGGAGTTGCTTCATGCCGCGATGGAGGCGCTGCTGGCGGTAGCGCTGAAACTTGCTCAGGCCATCGTCGATCTGCTTTGGACATGGCATCTGGAAGCTCCGCAAAGTTGCGCGCAGCGGTTTGGGATTGGGCGGGGTGCTGCCAAGGATTTTTTGGCCGTGGCGGTTTCCCGCATCGCTCAAGGGCGATGCCGGCTACGGGTTTGTACGTGATTGTCTATTGGTTTGTTTTATGTTCTTGTTTTGTCCATGACTTCCATGGTTTCCCTCACCGCTCTGGACCGGTTTGCGATCGCCCTGGAGGGGTTGTGTCGGGTGGTGGCGGCTCGGATGCACCGGGACGTCTTGGTTTCGGCGGTCCTGATGTTGGTGTGGCGGCGGGTGCGGGGGGTTGAGGCGCGGATACGGGGGTTGATGGCGCGGTTTCGGGCCGGGCGGGTTTTGGTTCGAAGCGCGTTGCGGACGGGTGGGCGGCGGGGGGTGCAGGTGGTCGGGTCGGCTGCTTTGCCGCGAGGGTTTGCGTGGTTGTTGCCGCTGGTACCGTTTGAGGCGGCTGGTTTTGCCGGGCAGCTTCGGGCGGTGTTGGCGGAGCCGGAGATGATAGCGCTACTGGCCGCTTCTGCGGAGGCTCGGCGGGTGCTGCGGCCGTTGTGTCGGATGTTGGGGATCGAGGCGGGTGTGCTGGCGCCGGTTGTGGCTGCTGTGGAGGCGCCTGGTGAGGGTGCGGCGTTGGTTGATGGGGATAGTGGAGCGGGTTGTGGTGCGTTTGGCGATGGTTCGCCGATCGGTGCGTTCGCGGTGGGTTTGCGACCTTTGACGGTGGGCGTGGCGCGGTCGCCGCCAGATGGTTGATGGGTTGGGGGTGTTGGATGGTTCGGCCTGCAACGCGGTTGTGCGTTGCGGGCTGGGGGACGTGGCGGATTTCATCCGCCCTACGGTTTTGAAGTCTTTTGCTTCTTTTCTTCAGAAAAAAAGTGCTTGCTTATACCAACGGTCATGAAGAATGAGCGTCGGCATGGTCTTGGTTTGGCGCGCCGCCGCCGGCCAACCCGGCGCGCGATACCAACGGCCTTGATCAATGGAAGAGTCATCGATCAAGGTCATTGGTATTACTTGCTTTTTTCTTGCTGGCGGCTTGTCCATTCCTGGGCGGCTTCGCCCAGGGTTTTGCCGGGGTTGGCTTTGAGCCAGGCCATGAAGGGACGGTCGAATTTGAAGGCAGGACCGCATGCCGCCTTGAAGAAGCGGCGGACATTCTGGGTGTTGCGGTAGGTCGGCGTGATGATTGTGGCTTGGGTGATGGTATCGCTGTGCCAGTTGCAGTCGGGCATGGGGTGGTGCCTGGGTTAGAATTCTCTTAGCGTGTCTCTGAGCAGGGCGTGTTCGTATTTTGTGCGGACCAGGCCGCGGCGCTGGAGGGCGGGGACGAGGCCTTCGGTGAAGTCCACGATCACGCGGCGGCTGATTCTTTGGAAGGGGGTGCTGAGGAGGAAACCGTCGCCGCCGACCTCTTCCATGGCGTTGGCCATGATCTCGGCGACCTGGTCGGGGGTGCCGACCATGCGCAGGCCGCCGTCATAACGTTCGGACGCCAACTGCCTGAGTGTTTTGCCGCTGCCCCATTGGGCGAATTTGTCGAGCGAGCCTTGTTCGCCGTTGGTGGTGAGTTTGGGGAGTTCGGCGTCGAGGTCGAACTGGGAGAAGTCGATGTCGGTGACGGTGCCGATGCTGGCGAGGGCGGCTTCGATGAAGGCGGGCTGGTTGACCATGCGGTGGTATTTGGCCTCGGCTTCCTCCTGGGTTTCGCCGATGACGGGGTAGACGAGGAACAGGACCTTGATGTCGTCGGGGTTTCGGCCGGCGGCTTGGGCGCGGGCGCGGATGTCGTTGCGGTACCATTTCATGCCGGCGGTGCCGTTGGCGCCGGCGACGATGGAATCGGCGGTGCGGGCGGCGAATTCGCGGCCGCGGGGGGAGCCGCCGGCCTGGACGTAGACGGGGCGGCGTTGCGGGGAGGGCACGGTGTTGAGCGGGCCGCGGACCTTGAAGTAGGTGCCTTCGTGGTGGATGGGGGTGACCTTGGTGTGGTCAGCGTAGGTGCCGGTTTCGCGGTCCATCACCACCGCGTCCGGCGCCCAGGATTCGAAGAGTTTGGTGACGACTTCGACGTATTCGTCGGCCATGTCATAGCGGACCGCGCGTGGGGGGAGTTCGTCCATGCCGAAATTCTGGGCGGCGGCGTCTTCGCCGGAGGTGACGATGTTCCAGCCGAAGCGGCCGCCGGAGATGCTGTCGATGGTGGAGGCCAGGCGGGCCAGCATGAAGGGCGGATAGGCCATGGTGCTCATGGTGGCGACGACGCCGAGGTGGCGGGTCTGTGAGGCGATGATGGCGGCGAGCGGAAGCGGGTCGTGCTTCGGGGCCTGCAGGGCGTATTTCAAGGTGGCCTGGGAGGTGCCCTTGTAGGCTTCGGAGACCATGAGCGTGTCTTCGAGCATGATGTAGTCGAAACAGGCGCGCTCCATGGCGCGGGCAAGGTCGACGTAGATCTGGCCGTCCCAGGGGGGGAGGCCGGCGTTCAGGGGGCCGGACCATTCGCCGGAGGAGAAGTTGCAGAACCAGCCGAGGTGGAAGCGGTTTGTCATAGGGTCTCCAAGGTTAAGCGGTTCTTTTTTTGGAAAAAAAGAACCAAAAAAACTTTTGACTGGCTGGCGCCCTGCTCCGGAGAGAGGTCCGCTCTTATGAATGAAAGTCTTTTTGCTTCTTTTTCTTCAGAAAAAGAAGTCCTTCCTTATCCTAAATAGGCTTCCCTCACTGCCTCACTGGTGATCAGCTCCGCACCCGTGCCGGAGAGCACGACTTCGCCGGATTGCAGCACGTAAGCTGTCTGGGCGATCTCCAGGGCCATGAAGGCGTTCTGTTCCACCAGCAGGACGGTGACGCCGCGTTTGTTGATGGCGAGGATGGTCTCGAAGATCATGTCCACCAGCATGGGGGCCAGGCCCATGCTGGGTTCGTCGAGCAGGAGGACGCTCGGTTTGGACATCAGGGCGCGGCCCATGGCGAGCATCTGCTGTTCGCCGCCGGAGAGGGTGCCGGCGAGCTGGGTGAGGCGTTCCTTGAGGCGGGGGAAGAGGGTGAGGACGCGGTCGAGATCGCCGGGCAACGCGGCCGTGTCGGTGCGGCGGAAGGCGCCCATGCTGAGGTTTTCGGCGATGGTGAGGCGGTTGAAGACGCGGCGGCCTTCGGGCACCTGGACGAGGCCGAGGGGAACCAGGTCGTGCGGGGGGATCTTGGTGATGTCGCGCCCGCCCATGGTCACGCGGCCGGCGGTGCAGGTGCGCAGGCCGCAGATGGCGTTGAGCGTGGTGGTCTTGCCGGCGCCGTTGGCGCCGACGAGGGCGCAGATGGCGCCGGCCGGAACGTCGAGTGAGATGCCGCGCAGGGCGCGGATGCTGCCGTAGCTGACATGGAGGTCTTCGACCTTGAGACCGGTGGCGCTCACAGCACCGCGTCCATGCCGTGTTTGGCGGCGCGGGCGCCGAGATAAGCGGCGATGACGGTGGGGTCTTCGCGGATTTCGGCGGGCGTGCCTTCGGCGATGCAGATGCCGTGGTCGAGCACGGTGATGCGTTCGGAGATGCCCATGACGACGCGCATCTGGTGCTCGATGAGGAGGATGGTGAGGCCGTACTCGTCGCGCAGGCGGCCGATGAGCTCCATCATGGCGTGGGATTCGACGGGGTTCATGCCGGCGGCGGGTTCGTCGAGGAGGAGGACCTGGGGTTCGATGGAGAGGGCGCGGGCGATTTCGAGGCGGCGCTGGTCGCCGTAGGGGAGGTGGCGGGCGAGGCGGTCGCCGCGACCGGCGAGGCCGAGGGCGGTGAGGAGTTCGCGGGCGCGGGATTCGGTGGCGTGCACCAGGCGGCGATGGGCGGGCGTGCTGAAGAGGGTGCCGAGCAGGGATTCGGGGCGCATGACCTCGAGCCCGACCATGATGTTTTCCAGCGCGGTCAGGTTCCCGAAGAGGCGGATGTTCTGGTAGGTGCGGGCAATGCCGAGGGTGGCGACGCGGTCGGGGCGCAGGCCGTCGATGCGGGCGTCATTCAGCCAGATCTGGCCGGAGCTGGGCTGGACGAAGGAGGTGAGGCAGTTGAACAGCGTGGTCTTGCCGGCGCCGTTGGGGCCGATGACGGCGTGGATGCGGGATTTGGGGACGGTGAGGTTCACACCGTCGATGGCGAGCAGGCCGCCGAAACGTCGGGTGAGGTGAATGGCCTGGAGTGCCGGGGTCATGCGATCTCGCGGTGGCGGATGGCGGCGGGGCTGAGGCCGTCGGGCTTGAGGCGGACGACGGCGATGATGACGAGGCCGTAGATGAGATAGCGGTATTCGCCGAGGTCGCGCAGGACTTCGGGGGCGCCGATGAGGGTGGCGGCGCCGATGACGACGCCGGGGAGACTGCCGATGCCGCCGACGACGAGGATCGCCAGGACGTTGATGGAGATCAGCAGCTGGAAGCCCTGGGGGAACACCGAGCCGACCATGCCGGCGAAGATGCCGCCGGCGAGACCGGCGAAGGCGGCGCCCATGGTGTAGGCGGAGAGCTTGACCTGGACGAGGTTGATGCCGAGCGCCTGGGCGACGTCTTCGTCCTCACGCACGGCGAGCCAACGCCTGCCGAGGCCGGAGTGTTGCAGGCGCCAGGCGCAGTAGCCGGCCAGGGCGGCCATGACGGCGGTGAGGTAGAACAGGCGGGTGGGGGTGCCGAGGATGAGGCCGAAGAGCTCGGGCTTGGGCACGTTGACGATGCCCTGGGCGCCGCCGAGCAGGGGTTTCATCATGTCCGACAGGATCAGGACGCGGATGATCTCGCCCAGCCCGAGGGTGGCGATGGCGAGGTAGTCGCCGCGGACCTTCAGCACGGGGAGGCCGAAGATGAAGCCGGAGAGGGCGGAGAGGACGATGGCCACGGGGAGGGCGGCGAAGAAGTTGAGCTGCAGCAGCGCCACGCCGCCGGATGCGGTGAGCAGGGCCACGGTGTAGGCGCCGACGGCGAAGAAGGCGACGAAGCCGAGATCGACGAGGCCTGCGAGGCCGAGCTCGATGTTCAGGCCCATGCCCATGAGGATGTAGAGGCAGACCATCATCATGACCTGGGCCACGAAATCGTTGGTCAGTGCGGGAAGGGCGAGCAGGAACAGAAGCAAGGCGAGGGTGACGGCGGTGCGGGCGGGGCTGGGCAGGCGGAGATAGCGGGCGCGGCCGGGCTGGACGCAGGCGAGGGCGCCGAGGAGGGCGGCGGCAAGGGCGCCCATCGGCAGCAGGCCGTCGTAGTTGAAGGCCCAGTCGTCGGTGCCGGCGAGGCCGTTCAGCATGTTGGAGAGGAGTTCGCGGAGGAGGCCGGCGAAGACGACGCCGCCGAACGCGCCGGCCAGGGCCCGGCCGATGGTGGCGGGCAGGATGACGAGGCCGGCGCCGATCGCGGCGGCGGCGGCGCCGGCGAGGCCGAGGGCCGCGCAGGCTTCCGGCAGCGGCAGGCGGTAGGCAATCTGGCGCAGCACGGCGGGGTTCATCGACACCAGCATCCATCGGAGATTGGCGGCCTCGGCCAGATGCGCGACCAGCACGAGGGCGATGCCGGCGAGGGCGCCGGCACCGGCGGCCAGCGTAATCGAAGCGGGGCTGCGCAGCTGGCGGGCCAGGGCCATGCCGAAGCCGAAGACGATGCCGAGCAGCATGGCGTGGCCGACATCGATGACGCCGAGCACCAGCGCCTTGCCCACGAACTGGCCGAACAGGCCGACCAGGACGGGGAAGATGCAGGTGGCCAGCATGGCCAGCGCCGTCGAGAGCACCAGGCGGAGGGCGGCGTTCATGCGCGCGCCGTGGACAAGCGTTCGCCCAGCAGGCCGCGGGGGCGGAAGATCAGCACCATCACCAGCATGGTGTAGGCGATGCCGTCGCGCAACTGGTAGGGTGAGGTGACGCCGAGACCGTCGAGGAACGCGGCGGGGCCGAGGCTTTCCACCATGCCGAGCGCGAAGCCGCCGAGCATGGCGCCGGGGATGTTACCGATGCCGCCGAGCACGGCGGCGCCGAAGCCCTTCACCCCGAGAAAGAAGCCCATGAAGAAATAGACCTGCTTGTACACCAAGCCGTAGAGCAGCCCCGCCACGCCGGCCAGCATGCCGCCGAGGGCGAAGGTGAAGACGATGACACGATCGACATTGATGCCCATCAGGATCGCCGCGTCCTGATCCTCGGAGACGGCGCGCATGGCGGTGCCGATCTTGGTCCGCATGACGATGAGGGTCAGTACGATCATGGTGAGGATGGCGGCGAGCATCACCACGAGCTGGGTCTTCGGCATCACCAGGCCCAGCACGTCGATGGTGCCATCGATGATGGGCAGCGAGGGGAAGGAGCGGTTCTGCGCGCCGAACATGCCGCGGGCCGAATATTCCAGCACGAAGGACAGGCCGAGCGTGCTGATGAGGGGTGCCAGCCCCCTGCCCTTCCGAAACGGCCGGTAGGCGATGCGCTCGGCCAGCACCGCCACGGCGCCGGAGACGACGATGGCGCCGATCACCGTCAGAAAAAGGCTCAGCAGCGGCTGGCTGTCCAGCAGCCCCATCCGTTTGCAGGCCAGCAGCGAGAAGCACGCGGCATAGCCGCCGGTCATGAACACGTCGCCGTGTGCAAAATTCACCATGCGCAGAATGCCGTAGACCATGGTGTAGCCCAGGGCGATCAGGGCGTAGATCGCCCCGATCGTCAGGCCGAAGGCGGCGAACGACAGCCATTCGTCGCGCCCGTAGCGGGGGTGGAGCAGACCGGACACAAAGCCGCCGCCGACCACGCCCACCACCAGAAGCCGCAGGGCGAGCAGAAACCAATCCACCCAGCTCGCCCGGCGCAGCCAGTCCTTGATGTCAAACACGCAGCGAGGCCGGGATCACGGGAAGACCTTCTTCGGGTTCTTGCCGAGCTCGAACGTGTCCTTGTCGCCGTTGATGTATTCGAACACGGCGAAGTGGGAGGACGCGCAGTCGCCATACTTGTCGCAGGTGAGCTTGCCGGTGAGGCCGTCCATGTCCTTGGTGGTCATCAGCGCGTCGCGCACCGCCTTGCGGCCGATATAGGTGTCGCCGGCGGCGTCGGTCTTGGCGACCTTCTCGATGGCCAGCATGATCGCCGTCGCCGCGTCATAGCCGTTGGCGTGGTAGCCGGCGATCGGCGCCTCGCCGAACTTGTCCTTGTACTTCACCAGAAAGGCGGGGTAGCCGGCGCCGAGGAATTTCGGGTCGTTGTCGATGCCGGTGAGGCGGTAGCCCTTGGCGGCGTCGCCGGCGGCCTCGAGGAAGGCGGGGGAGAGCACGGCGTCGGTGCCGAGCACGTCGATCTTGGCCATAGTGGCGATCTCGGGTTTCTGGCGCACCAGATAGGCCGAGGCGGAGGTGAAGATCGGCGCGAACAGCAGCTCGGGCTTGGTGCTGCCGATGCGCGTCAGCACCGGGCGGATGTCGGTGTCGGAGGGCGAGATCGCCTCGGCCGCGGTGATGGTGCCGCCGGCGGCCTTCCACAGATCGGCGAATTTTTCGGCCAGCGACTGCGCATACAGACTGCCGTCATGCAGGGTGGCGACCTTGGTGACCTTGAGCGACTTCGCGTAGGTGACGGCGGCGGCGGCGGCATCGGCGTCGTTGTAGATGAACCGAGCGAGGCCCTGCAGGCCGACCGGGCGGTCGGGTGCCGTCAGCGCGGGGGCGGTGGCCGAGGTGTCGGCCATCGGCATGCCGACATTCCACAGGATCGGCGCGCCGCCGCGGGCCTCGGACGAACAGGCGGGGCCGACCACGGCCACGATGTTCTTGTTGGCCGCAAGGCGCGTGGCGCCGGCCTGGCCGCCTTCGACACTGCAGCCGGCGTCCTCCGGCAGATATTTGATGGGGTGGCCGACCAGCATGTTCTTATGGTCATCAAACGCGATCTGCGCGCCGCGCGAGGCATCGAGCCCCAGCGCCAGGTCGGGACCAGCCAGCACCATCAGGCCGCCGAGAAAGATCGGCTGGCCCTTGGCCACCTTGACGACGCCGACCTCGTCGGTGACGCCGCCGAGCGTTTCGGCCTGCGACAGCGTTCCCGTGGCCACCAGACAGCTGGTCGCGATCAGGGCAGCGGCGAGTGCGCGCCGGGCGGCGATTTTGAAATGGAACGTCATTGAGGACCCTTTTCCAGCTGGCGTGAGACACAGGGACGCAATCGGGGGCGCGGGCGCAGGCGACGAGGAGGCAAGCAGACCCGTCCTTTTCGTGCAGCCCGAAACGACAGAGCAAGTTGCAGGCCAGTCTGGGAACGTTTCGAGCCGCGGCACAACGTGCTAGCTGAACGTGCCCCTGAACGGACGCAAAGCCATGCCGCCAGCCGTTGCCCGCGTCACCTCCGATCCGACCCTGCCGCAATCCGCCGACGTGGTGGTGATCGGCGGGGGCATCATTGGTGTCGCCACTGCCTTGTATTTGGGCAAACGCGGTCTGCGTGTGGCGGTGGTGGAAAAGGGCCATGTCGGCTGCGAGCAATCCAGCCGCAACTGGGGCTGGTGCCGCCAACAGGGCCGCGACCGGGCGGAGTTCGCGCTGATCCACAAAAGCCTCGCCCTGTGGGACGGCATGGCCGCGGAGACCGGACGGGATGTCGGCTTCCGCCGCACCGGCATCGCCTTCGTCAGCGACGACGCCGCCGAGATCGCTGGCTGGGAAAGCTGGGCGGCCGATGCACACAGTTTCGGCATCCACAGTGAGATTCTGACCGGCGACCGTGTGTCCGGGCTGCTGCCCGGCATGACCCGCCCCTGGCGCGCCGCCCTGCACACCCCCAGCGACGCGCGTGCCGAGCCGACCCTGGCCGCCTCCGCCATCGCCGAGGCCGCCCGCCGCCATGGCGCCACGCTGCACCAGGCCTGCGCCGCCCGGGGGCTCGACATCACCGCCGGCCGCGTCACCGGCGTGGTGACCGAGCACGGCACCATCGCCGCCTCCGCCGTGCTGCTGGCCGGCGGCACCTGGTCCACGCTGTTCTGCCGCCGCCATGGCATCGATCTGCCGCAGATCAGCGTTTTGGCCTCGGTGTTCCGCACCGATCCGGCACCGAACGCGGTGCCGGTCGGCCTCGCCACCCCCGGCTATTGCCTGCGCCGGAACCAGAACGGCGCCTGCATCGTGGCCATGCGCTCGGATGGCGTGCTGCCGCTCTCGCCCGACGTGCTGCGCTTCGCCTGGCCGTTCCGCGCCATGGCAATCGATGGCGCGAAACATCTTCGCCCCCGGCTCGGCGGCGGCGTGCCCGCCGGCTTCCGCCGCCCCGCCTGGCGCCTCGACCAGCCCACCCCGTTCGAAGCCACCCGCGTGCTCAACCCGGCACCCCACGCCCCCACCCTGGCCAAGGCCCTCGCCGAACTGCGCCACGCCCACCCTGCCCTCGCCCAGGTCACCATCGCACAAAGCTGGGCCGGCATGATCGACCACACACCCGACGCCGTGCCGGTGATTTCCGAAACCCCGGCCCTACCCGGCCTCTTCATCGCCACCGGCTTCTCCGGCCACGGCTTCGGCATCGGCCCGGGCGCCGGCCACCTCGCCGCGGACCTGATCAGCGGCGCACCCCCCATCGTCGATCCCACGCCGTTTCGCTTCACCCGCCTGCACGACGGCACGCGGCTGGCGCCCGATAGCGGGCTTTGAAGGCGCGGAGCAAGGCAGGCGCCAGGGTCGCATCTTCATTGGCGCGGCGGGCTTGCATCACGTATGCTCGGCGGAAATGCCGGTTCAAGCACAACGGGTGTCACTTCATTGCAATCCGCCTCCGAACGCAAAAGCTGCACGATGGCATATCAAACTGACACTGTCGTTCCCTGATCGCACAGGTTCATTTTTCTCTGTCAATGACTTCGCATGATCCGAATCTCTTCACCGGCATGCCGGTGCTGCTGATGTCCGAGGCGTTGTCGCGCTCCGAGGCGCTGCTGCCGCCTGGCATTTGCGTCGTTCCCGTTCGCTTCGACGAAGACGGGCGCGTCTTCTTCTCAGGCGACACGGAAACGCCACCGTCAGACGTGCTGCTGGCGTTTCTCGGCAACGCTGCAGAAGATACGGCCCTGCGCACGTGCCTGAGCCGCCATGGCATTCCGCTGCCGAGGATCGTCTGCAACGCAGCACCTGACGAGATGGCACATGCCGTCATCGGCGCGACGGTCGGGATGATCGCGGAAGGCGTGCGCCGTGAGGCCTTGCTGCGACAGGCGCTGCTGGGCCTGCGCCAGGAAGCCGAAGAGACACGCGAGGCGCTCGGCACCTTGCGCGAGACACTGGCTGCCAGCCTGCCAGCCCAGCACCTCGTTCCCGTCCTGGAACGGCTTCCGGCAGGAGAGGGCGCCTCGCTGCCGTTCGCCAAAACATTTCATTTCATTCTGCGCATCCCCGTCGAGGTCCACGGGCTGACCGCTGTGGCGCTGCATGTCGCCGGGGCGCATCTCCAGGGCGAGGACCGGCTCGGCATCCGGCTTCTCGGCGAGGAAAGCGGCCGCGTGCTGGGCGCCTGGGATGTGCCGGCGGCCGCCCTGCCCGCGGGTCCGGACTGGCTGACCCTTGACCTCCCCCTGCCCATCGAAACAGCGCGCGAGACGGTCAGGCTCGACATCGAGGGCGGCTTCAGCCCGGGAAGCTGGATTGCCCTGTCCAAGGCCTTGGCCACCGGCACGGACGTGTCGGATGAAGCGGGGATGGTGGCCATTCGTCTGTTCACGGCCACCTGGCCCCGCTTTGTGCACGCGCCCTGGTGGAACTGGCGCGTGCTCGCGCTGCCCCTCATGCCGCAGGCTGCAACCTTGGCCGAGGCCATTCCCGCAAGGTGCTGGCTGGAGGCGAAACTGCTCGGGGCCGCCCGCCTGACGAAGGCGGACGACGGCGCGTGGCGCCTGCGCCTCGGCGCCGGGGCCTGCGCGGCGCTGCTGTTTCCTGACGTCCCGCTGGGCGACGCCGTAGCAGTGCTCGCCAAAATGAGTTGCCTCAGCGGCGCCGGCCAGGACGTGACCGGTGCCGTGGCCCTCATTCCCACCGCCCCGGGCATGCCGCACGATATCACCGCAGCCGTCGCAGCCGCAAGCCGGTGGTCGGCCTTGCGAAGCCTGGGAACCTCGCCCACCACACTGACATCGCCCCTGATGCCGGGCGGCGCGCCCATGGCGCACATCCTGCTGGTGCTGCGCCACCAGGGCGAGTGGGCAGAAGACTTTGCCGTCCTGTCGTGCCCCGGCGTGCTTCTGCTGCCCCCGACAGCGACCGCGTCGACGGTTCCACACGACATCTTCGCACCGCATGCCGCGGCATCGGCGCACAACGTGGCGTTCGAGGATCTGCAGCTGGATGAAAGTTTTTATAGCGATACGTACCGCCATCTCGATCTTTCGCTCCGTCGTCTGAGCGACGACGCATCGGCATGGAACCACGTGAAGTTCAAGCTGTTCGAGAACAACGGCCGCTGCGGCCTCGAATTCCGCGCCGCTCCAGGCTGGCCTGTCATCTTCCGCGCATGGCCCGGCCAGGAGGAGGATTCGTTCGGCCAGATCTACAAGATCGACGGAGCCTGGGGTCTTGGCGAGGCCATCAGAACATTGCCTGACCAACGCGATCGAGATCTTCTCGCGGCACTCTCCTTGGTGTTGCCGCATATCGTCCAGACCCTCGCCACGCGCGCGGTCATCACGCCGACGGAAGCAACGGCATGGCTTGAGATCGCCCGGCGCCTGCGCCGGCCCGAGCGCCTCCCGGCCCTATGACACCAACGGCCTTGATCGATGAGTCTCCCATCGGTCCAGGCCGTCGGCATCGCGCGCCGGCTTGGCAGGCGGCGGCGCGCCAGACAAGGACCCATACCGACGGTCGTTCTTCATGACCGTCGGTGTGACACGCGACGCCGCGACCGGCGCGCCGCGCGTCGCCGCGGTCATTCCCGCCTACCGCCAGCCCGGTCTGCTCGGCGAGGCGATCCTGTCCGTCCTGCGCCAGGACAGCGCCGCGCGCGCCGTGGCCGTGGTGGTCAACGACGGCTGTCCGTTCCCCGAGACCCTGCAGACCGCGCTGAGCTTCTCCAGAGCCTACCCAGGTCTGGTCTATGTCCTGTCCCGCCGCAACGGCGGGCTGAGTGCGGCGCGAAACGCCGGGATCGCGTTCGCGCTCCAGGCCTGGCCCGACCTGGAAGCGGTGATGTTCCTCGATGCAGACAACCGCATCCGGCCTCCGTTCCTGTCCCGCGCCCTGGCGGCCCTCTCCGCGGCGCCCGCAGAGGTCGGCTGGGTCTACCCCGATATCGATATGATCGGCCTTCCGGAAAGCTGGTCGATGCGCGGTGAATTCTCGCATCTCGTGCTGCTGGCCACCAATTACTGCGATGCCGGCAGCGTCGTGCGGGGCGCGCTGCTGCGCGACGGGCTTCGCTTCGACGAGACCATGCGCGACGGCTTCGAGGATTGGGACTTCTGGCTGCGGGCGGCGGAGACGGGCCATCGCGGCCAGCACCTGCCGATGGCGGGGTTTCAGTACCGGCGTCGCGGCGAGAGCATGGTCTCCCAGGCCGGCCGCAAGCGCAGTGCCATCATTCATGCCATGAACCAGAAGCGGAAAGCCTTTCTGCTGCCGCGCAACCTCCAGAGTCTCGAAGCCCGCGAGGCGCCGCGCTTTGCCATTCTCCATCCCGGCGACACCAGCGTTCGTTTTACGCCCGATCCGGCCATCGAAGGCGCGACCACGCCGCTCGCCAAGGCCGCGGCGCGACTGCAGGCGTTCCTCGCCGCGCCGGGCTCGTTGCATTTTCCGGCAGTGCTGTGCAGCCTGTCCCGCCCCACCATGGCCGTCCTGGCAGAAGCGCTCGTTCTGCCATCGGTCTTCTGGCTCATTCAGGTTCTGTTGCGTGACAGCAGCATCGTCAGCGTCTTTCTGAAGCCTTCACCTGGACCGACGGTGCGGGTGAACATGCGCGCGTCCGATGCGATCAGCCCCCCGGCGGAGGCGGCGGCGGTGCTGGCCGTGCGGACCATCGACCTGAAACGACCGCTCGCCCCGCCGCACGAGAGCTGGCCTGTTCAGATCCATACCGATTCAAATGCGCATGCGCGCGTGGACATCGCGGTGCCAGAGGATCTGCTGAACAGCGGCGACACGCTTGCCCACGGCGTCCAGGCGGCATTGGCCGATCTCATCGCCGCACTGTCCGCCACGCGGCCTGCATCGGAGCGCGAATGGCGAAGGGACAACCGTCCGCCCAGAAACGATCTTCTTGCGCTGTACGAACAGATCTGCGGCGTGGGCGCACTCCTGCCAACACAGCGCCCGACGGACTCTCGAGGTGAAATAGGCTTCCTCATCCCGATACACGCCTTCGGCGGCGTCGAAAAAGTCGTCACCAACCAGGCCCGCGTGCTCCGCGCCTGCGGCTATCGCCCGCATCTGTTTCTCTCCAGCACCAGCTCGTTCCTGCTCACCGCGGAAACGCGCGCTGCGTTTGTGTCGGTCAATCCGCTCCAGTGCCCCGGATTCGATGGCGATATGAAGGGATATGACTATTTTGGCGCGCCGATGAGCGGCTTCGAACGCACCGGCGGCGGAGGCGCCGCGCCTGACGTGCTGGGCCTTCTGTGCGGCATGAACGTCATCATCAACACCCACTCCCTCGGCGGCCACGGCATCGCGGCCAGACTGCGGGACCTCGGCGTCCGCATGATGGTCGGCCTGCATCTCGTGGAGCGTGACCAGCTCGGCGCCCCCATCGGCAACCCGCATATGGCCTTGTCGTACGAGCACGCCTATGAGCGTTTCCTAGTGATCTCGCATCAGATGTGGGCGTGGTGCATCGCCCATGGCGTGCCGGAGGCGAAGCTGCTGCTGATCCCCAACGCGCCTTCCTACGCCCCGAGGGATGACAGAGAGACGGTGCAGGCGCTCCGCGGCGCGCGGCGAGAAGGCCCTCTGCGGGTCCTGTTTCTCGGCCGGCTGGACGTGCAGAAAGGCATCGATCGGCTCGCCGCGCTGATCCGCGCCACCACCGGCCCGACATTCGAGTGGCGTGTCATCGGCGCAAAGGTGCTGCGCGACGAGGACGGCGCCGCACCGAATCTCGGCCTCGCGGTCGAGCCGCCCCTGCACGATCCCGCAGCGCTCGACGCCGCGTTCGACTGGGCCGATGTGCTGATCCTGCCGTCGCGGTTCGAGGGCGTGCCGCTGACCGCGCTGGAGGCACGGCGGCGCGGCGTGGTCGTCGTTGCCACGCGCGTGGGCGCGGTGGCGGAAGCCGTGACGGCAGGCGGCTTTCTGGTCGATCCGTCCGCAAGCGAGGCCGCCATCCACGCAGCCTTCCTTGATATCCTCACACGGCTCGCGACCGAGACGGATTTCCTGCGCACCCAGGCGCAGCTGGCAGCCCAGGCGGAAACGATCAGCTGGGAGCAATCCATGGCGCCACTGCTGCGCGTGTTGGCGCAGCAATGACAGGCTTGCCGCGTTGACCCGGCCTGCGGCACTTCCTAGCCTGACCGGGCACGCTCCGGGGAACCACGATGGCCACGCACCGATTTCATCCCACCCGCTACCACAGCGTCATCGGCACGGCCGAGCCCTGCCTGCGCGTGGCCGACGGCGACACCATCATTGCCGACACGATCGACGCCTCCGGCCTTGACGCCCACGAGGTCGCCGTCGCCCCGCGCGGCAACCCGATGACCGGCCCGTTCTTCATCGAAGGCGCCGAGCCCGGTGACACGTTGTGCGTCCGCATCGACCGGCTCACCCCGAGCCGCGCCACCGGATGGACGTTCTCGCCGCTCGCCCTGACCGTTCTCGATCCCGCCGCCATCATCGACCGCCCGGCGCCGCAGCGCGTGGTGTGGAACATCGATCAGGCCTCCGGCACGGTGCGCCTGCAGAATCCCCCACCGGGCCTGGAGCATTTCGCCCCGCCCATCGCGCCGATGATCGGCTGCTTCGGTGTCGCCCCCGCGCGCGGACAGGCGCTCTCCACCGCCACCAGCGCGGAGAACGGCGGCAACATGGACTATCGCCTGTTCGGCCCGGGCACCACGGCGATGTTCCCCGTGGCGGTGCCCGGCGCACTGTTCTATTTCGGCGACGGCCATGCCTGCCAGGGCTGCGGCGAGATCGTCGGCACCGGCATCGAGACCTCCTTCGAAATGGAGGTCACCTTCAAGGTGCTCAAGCGCAGCATCACCTGGCCGCGCGGCGAGACGGCAGACGACATCTTCACCATCGGCAACGCCCGCCCGCTCGACCAGGCGCTGCAGCACGCCACCACGGAAATGCTGCGCTGGCTGGCCGAGGACTACGGTCTCGATGCCCGTGCCGCCAGCCACCTGATGGGGCAGGTCGTGCGCTACGATGTCGGCAACGTCTTCAACCCTGCCTTCACAATCGCCTGCCGCATCTCGAAATCCTGGCTCACGAAAACCGCCGGCTGATGCCCAGCTCCGAGACGATCGAAACGCTCATCATCGGCGGCGGCCAGGCCGGCCTTGCGATGAGCGAGCAACTCACGAAGCGCGGCCGCCCCCATCTGGTGCTGGAACGCCACCGCGTCGCCGAACGCTGGCGCTCGGAGCGGTGGGACGGGCTGCACGCCAACGGCCCCGCCTGGCACGACCGGCTGCCCGGCGCCACCATCGCCGGTGTCGATCCTGACGGCTTCGCCGCGCGCGACCAGATGGTGGCCTATTTCGAATCTTATGCGCAACATATCGCAGCCCCGATCCGCTGTGGCACGGCCGTCACATCCCTGTGCCGCTCAGCCGACGGCACCGGCTTTCACGCCGAGACCTCCGCTGGCCGCATCACCGCCCGCAACGTCGTCCTCGCCACCGGCCCGTTCCAGCGACCCCGCCACCCCGGCATGGTGCCACCCGAGACCGGCATCACCCAGATGCACTCCGCCGCCTACCGCAACCCTGGCCAGCTGCCCGACGGCGCCGTGCTGGTGGTCGGCGCCGGCTCCTCCGGCACACAGATCGCCGACGAACTGCAGCGCGCCGGCCGCGCCGTCTATCTCTGCGTCGGTGCCCACGAACGCCCGCCGCGCCGCTACCGCGGGAAAGATTTCTGCTGGTGGCTCGGCGTGCTCGGCCTGTGGAACGCCACCACACGCGGCCCCGAAAGCGAACATGTCACCATCGCCGTCAGCGGCGCCTACGGCGGCCACTCCATCGATTTCCGCAGGCTCGCCCAACGCGGCATCACCCTGCTCGGCCGCGCCGAACGATTTGACTCCGGCACAATGCACATGGCCGGCGACCTCCGCGACAACCTCGCCCGGGGCGATGCCAGCACCCTCGCCCTGCTCGACGCCGCCGACGCCTACGTCACCCGCGAAGGGCTCGGCCTGCCGGAAGAGCCCCAGGCCCGCCGCATTCCGCCCGATCCGCCCTGCGTCACCACACCCATCACCCAGCTCGACCTCGCCGCATCAGGGATCACCAGCATCATCTGGTCCACCGGCTTCGCCCTCGATTTTGGCTGGGTCCACGCCGATACCTTCGACGCGGCAGGCACACCGATCCATCGGCGCGGCGTGTCGAACGTTCCGGGGCTGTATTTTCTGGGACTCAGCTTTCTCTCGCGTCGCGCCTCGGCGTTTATCTTTGGCGCGGCGCATGATGCGGACTATCTGGCCGAGCGGATCGTCGAAAGGAAGGACGCACCTCATTTCTGAAGACGAGCAGCAACAGACCTTTCAGCCTGATTGGGACGCAACCGAGCGGAACCGCCATAGCGACAGCCCCACGAACAGTGCCGCAACCACCGCCACCGCCACAAACTGCGGCCAGACCACAGCCAGGCCCGCACCGCGATAAAGAATGCATTGGGCGAACGACACGAAATGCGTCGACGGCGAAAGCTGCATCACATCAGCAAGCCACACCGGCATGCTCTCCAGCGGCGTGTTGCTCCCCGACAGCATGTTCATCGGCAGAAACACCAGCATGAACAGCAACCCGAACTGCGGCATCGAATTCGTCACCGTCCCCAGAAAAATGCCGATCGACGTCGCGAAGAACAGGTAGATCACCACGCCCAGCATGAACAACGGAATCGACCCCGCGATCGGCACCCCCAGCAACGCCCGCACCACCAGATACAGCGACAGCCCCACCGCCACCGTGATGATCAGCCCGTTCGCCAGAATCTTCGACATCGCGATCTCGAACGGCGTCAGCGGCATCGCCAGCAGATGGTCCATCGTGCCATGCTCCCGCTCGCGGATCACCGCCGCCCCAGACATGATGATGGCCAGCATCGTCACGTTGTTCAGAATGCCCATCACGCTGGAAAACCACGCCGTGGTCACGTTCGGATTGAACGCGATCCGCACCACAAGATTGACCGGACCCGGCGGAACCGTCTCGATGTGCGACAGATAGCAGCCGATCTCGGTCGTGATGATCTGCTGGGCGTAGCCCGCCCCCAGCCCGGCCTGAATCATCGCCGTGGCATCCACATCGATCTGCAGGTCAGGTGAAGCCCCGGCCAGCACATCGCGCTCGAAATGCGGCGGGATGTCTATCACGAAGGTAAAACGACCCGCATTCATCGCCGGCACGATGTCCGACACGGCGATCGCCGCCGGCGGCAGAAACAGCCTAGGCGTCCGTTTATGGTCGCCTTCCTTCGGGCAAGGGAGATCGTGTAGCGATCTGGTCCTGGGACGCATCGATAGTGTCCATGAAGGGGCTTGATGGACACTGTAATTGAGATCGGGTCCGTCGGTGGCCGAAGGAGACGGCGG
>JBBILI010000067.1:0-18529 GCA_037445025.1 Rhodospirillales bacterium | reverse complement strand
ACCGTCGAACCAGTGTTCGGGATCATCAAGAGCGCCATAGGCTTCACCCGATTCCGCCTCCGCAGCATCACAAAGGCCGCTGCCGAGTGGACCCTGATCGCACTGGCCTACAACTGCCGCAGGATACGCCGCCTGCAGGCGGCGTGATCCGCTGCACCTCAACCGAAAATCCCGCGCACATGGCCCAAATCCGACAGGCTGCTAGCACGCCGCGTGTGTGTTCGGCTGCACCGGCACGTCGGTGGCGATGCGGCGGGCGTGGTTGATGAAGGCGCGCACGGGGGCGGGCATGGTCTCGCCCGACCGGGTCAGGGCGGCATAGCCGAAGATCAGGGTTGGGATGAAGGTGCGGGCCACCACGCCTTCCGGCAGCGCCAGGGTTGCCATGCGGTGGGTGATGGCAAGCCCCAGCCCGCCGGCCACGAAGGCGATCATCAGCGGCGTGCTGTCCACCACGACCGAAACGAGCCGGCGTCGTCCGACGCGGTCGAACGCGTCGTCCACCAGCTGCTGCAGCAGGCGCATCTCGTTGAGGCGAATGAATTTCTCTCCGGCCAGGTCGTGCGGGTCCAGGCTCGGGCGGTGGGCCAGCTTATGTTGCGCGGGCAGCAGGCACACCGTGTCCGCCTCGCCGAACATCTCCACGTCCATGCCCGGCGCGCCGGACGGAAGGGCCACCAGCCCGACATCGAGATGGCGCGAGGTCAGCGCCTCCATCTGCTCGCCGCGGTCGCGTTCCTCGACTTCGACGGCCAGATCAGGGAACTCGCGCATGACGGCGGCCAGCGCCCGTGGCGCCAGCCCATGGGCGAGGGCGGAGACGGCGCCGATGCGCAGCAGCCCCGTGCGTCCGCCGCGCAGCTCGAAGGCCAGCGCGCCCAGCCGCCCCATGCCACCGAGTGACGCCTCGGCCGCACGGAGAAACACCTCTCCTGGCTCGGTGAGCACCAGGCGACGCTTTTCGCGATGGAACAGCGAGAAGCCGAGTTCCTGTTCGAGCGCCGAGACCAGGCGACTGACGGCGGGCTGGGTGAGGCCGATGCGGCTAGCCGCCCGGGTGACGCCGCCTTCGTGCCAGACGGCAAGGGCGGCGCGAAGCTGGCCGATATCGGGCGGGCGGATTCGGTCAGCCATCTTCATGCGGATAATACATGAAAACATGTGAATAAATCATTTGTCGGTATGTCAAGAGCCTGCGAAGAGTGGCTCAACGCGAGAGGCTGGGGAAACACGATGCTCACCGCAGAACAGAACGAGCTGCTCACCCGTATCGGTCCGGGCACGCCGATGGGCAACCTGATGCGCCGCTACTGGATGCCGGTGGGTCCGGCTTCGGATCTCGATGAAAAATGGACCAAGCGGGTGCGGCTGCTGGGCGAGGATCTGGTGCTGTTTCGCGATCGGCAGGGGCGTCGGGGGCTGATCGGCGAATACTGCCCGCATCGTCGTGCCTCGTTCGCGCATGGCATTCCCTCGCAGGAGGGGATTCGCTGTCCGTATCACGGGTGGGAGTTCAACCGGGAGGGCACCTGTCTCGATCAGCCGAACGAGCCGCCGAACCAGGCGTTCAAGGACAAGGTGAAGACGGCGGCGTATCCGGTGGAGGAACTCGGCGGGCTGCTGTTCGCGTATTTGGGGCCGGTGGAGACGATGCCGCTGCTGCCGCGGTATGACGGGTTCGTGGCCGAAGGTGCCGTGCGCATGCTCGGCCGCACCCTGGTTCCGATCAACTGGCTGCAGATCATGGAGAACTCGGCCGACCCGATCCATACGGAGTGGCTGCACGGGCACCATTACGAGTTTCTCAAGGAGCAGGAAGGCGTGAAGGTCGCCATCTCGGCGCACCACGAGAAGATCGCCTTCAAAGAGTTCGAATACGGCATGACCAAGCATCGGCTGCTGGTCGGACAGAAGGAGACGGTTGAGGATTGGACGGTGGGCCATCCGATCGTGTTCCCGATCATGCTGGCGGTGGGCAACGGGGACAAGCATCTGCGTTCGTATGCGTTCCAGATCCGGGTGCCGGTGGACGATACGCATACGATGCATTATTGGTACACAGCCTATCAGCCGCAGGATCCGACCAGGATTCCGGAGCATCTGCGCAACAGGCTGTTCCAGTACGAGGTGCCGATCTACGACAAGGACGGCGAGTTTCTCGTGGAAGCGGTGGATAACCAGGACATCATGGCCTGGATCACCCAGGGCACGATCGCCGATCGCACCCTGGAGAATCTCGGCTCCACCGACCAGGGCATCGCCGTCTATCGCCGCATGCTGCGCCGCGAGCTGAAAAAGGTCGAGCAGGGCCAGGACCCGATGGGCACGCTGCGCGACCCTGCGAAGAATATTTCGATCGATCTGCCGAACGAAAAGGATAAGCACCATTTCAGCGACGGGTTCGGGGCGTTCCTGATGCGCACGCATGGGCGCTACTCGCCGATCGCACGGGATCTGATCGACATCTTTGAAACACCGAAGGATCCGACGCTGCGGCTTGTCGGCTGAGATGCGGATTGGCATCGCGGGCCTCGGCACCGCCGGGCTCGCGTTCATTCCGCCGGTTGTGGCGCATCCCGGGCTGGAGCTCGTCGCTGTGTCCGAACCGGATGCGGCGGCGCGGGATGCGGTGTGCGCGCGGCATGAGGCCGTGGGGTATGGCGATCTCGACGGGATGCTGGCCCATCCCGGCTTGGATGGCGTGATCATCGCCACGCCCACGCCGCTGCATGCGGCGCATGCGATCGCCTGCTTTGCCGCCGGCAAGCACGTGGTGCTGGAGAAGCCGATGGCGACCAGCGTGGCCGATGCCATCCGGATCTGTGCTGCGGCCGAGGAAGCGGGGCGGGTGCTGATCGTGGGGCACTCGCATTCCTTCGACCAGCCGGTGCGGGCCATGCGCGAGATCATTGCATCCGGCACGCTGGGGCGGGTGCGGATGATCCATAGCTGGTGCTTCTCGGACTGGATCTACCGTCCGCGGCGAGACGACGAGCTGCGCGTGGAGACCGGTGGGGGCGTGACGCTGCGGCAGGGATCACACCAGTTCGACATCATCCGGCTGCTCGCAGGCGGCGATCTGGCGCGGATCACCGCGCATACGTTCGACTGGGACCCGCAACGCTCCGCCATCGGCGCGCACAGTGCGACGCTGGAGTTCGAAAGCGGGGCGGTGGCGACGGCGGTCTATAACGGCTATGGCGGGCTGGCCTCCAGCGAGCTGGTGGCCGGGGTGACGGAATGGGGTTTTCTCGAACCCGAAACAACGCCGTCGGCCCGCGTGGCGCCGGCCGATGTGGCGCAGGCGAAGCGGCGGCGGGCCAATGCGTCCGACAAGTCGCAGGCGCCGTTCCAGCCGCATTTCGGCCTGACGGTGGTGAGCTGCGAGCGCGGCGATATCCGCCAGTCGTCGGAAGGCCTGCTGGTCTACTCCGCTGCCGGCCGCCAGCAGATCGACCTGCCCCCGAGCCGCACGCCGCACACGCTGGTGATGGAGGAATTCCATGACGCCGTGGCGGGACGGACAGCGCCGCTGCATGATGGGCGGTGGGGGCTGGCCAATCTGGAGACGTGCCTGGCGGCCATCACCTCGTCCGAGCGGGGCGAGCCGGTGACATTGCATCATCAGATCAAGCTGGCGGAGGCCGGATGACTCTCTCGCTCGTTGTCGCCGAGAAGATGGAGGTTGCCGCGGGGATCTTTGCCTTCGTGCTGCGCCACCCCGATGGCGATCCGCTTCCGGCGTTCACCGCCGGGGCGCATGTGCTGGTGGAGACGCCGGCCGGGCTTTCGCGGCGGTATTCGCTGAGCAACGCGCCGTCGGAGCGCGATCGCTACGTCATTGCCGTCAAGCGGGAGCCGGAGGGCGGCGGCGGGTCGATCAGCATGATCGAGCGGCTGGCCGTGGGCGATCCTGTGGCAGTGGGCGTGCCGGAGAATTATTTTCCGCTGGCAGACGACGCGAAGACGCATCTGCTGATCGCCGGTGGCATCGGCATCACGCCGATCCTGTCCATGGCGCGGGCGCTGGCGGCGGCGGGGGCGGATTTCCGGATCATCTACTGCGCGCGCAGCCCGGAGCTGGCGGCGTTTCGGGACGTGCTGGCGGGGGCGGCGTTCGCGGACCGCACGGTGCTGCATTTCGACAACGGCGATCCGTCGCAGGCGTTCTACTTTCCGGCTGCGCTGGCCAATCCTGCCGCGGGGACGCATCTGTATTGCTGCGGGCCGCGGCCGCTGATGCAGGCGGTGCGCGAGGCGGCGGGCGGCTGGGCGCAGGGCACGGTGCATTTCGAGGATTTCGGCACCTCGGCACAGCCTTCGACGGGGGGTGACGGGGCGTTCGATGTGCGGCTGGCACGCTCCGGCCGTGTTGTGCGGGTGCCGGAAGGCGTGAGTATCCTGCAGGCGTTGCGGGCGGCGGGAGTGGAGGTGGACAGCTCCTGCGAGGCGGGGACATGCAGCTCCTGCCGGGTGGGCCTGCTGGCGGGCATTGCCGATCACCGCGATTTCGTGCTCGACGAGGACGAGTACAGCAGCGCCATCATGGTCTGCGTCTCGCGCGCCCTCACCCCGGAGCTGACCCTCGATGTCTGACGCCCCCAAGCTCGATGCCGAGATCCGTGCCCTGGCCGCCCAGCGGGCGGCGCTGGCGCCGGGGCATCCGGTGGTTCCGCCGACCGATCCCTGCGAGGTGTTCCAGGCCGACAACATGCTGTGGCATGTGCGGCCGTCCGCCGATCGCGCGGCGGTTGAGCTGTCGATGTATCACCCCGGGCTCGGCTGGACCTCGATGCATCTGTCGCGCGCCCAGGTGGAAGACCTGCAGGACGCCTTTGCCGCCGCCCTGCGCGATCTCAGGCCGGTGTTCAACGCCCCCATCACGGAACCCACACGATGACCCTGGATGCTGAACGCGAAGCCGCCAAGCACAAGCTCATCGATGCCGGGCTCGTGCTCGCGCACCAGGGCCATGGCGACATGACCCGCGGCCATGTCTCCATCCGGGTGCCTGGCGATCCTTCGCTGTTCTACATGAAGGCGCACAGCATCGGGCTCGATGAGATCACGATGGACAACATCCTGACCTTCGATCTGGAAGGCGAGCTGGTCGAGGGCAGCGCGCGGCCGCACAGCGAGCGCTACATTCATTCCGAGATCTTTCGCGTGCGGCCGGATGTGCAGTCGGTGATCCATTCGCATCCGACGCATGCGGTGGCGTTTTCCGTCACCGGACAGGCGATGCGGGCGCTGAGTCAGGGCGGCGCGATCTTCAAAGGACATCTGCCGGTGTTCTCCGGCACGATCGACCTGATCCGCTCGAAGCAGACCGGGGCAGATGTGGCGGCCGCACTCGGGGATGATCCCTGTGTGCTGATGCGGGCGCATGGCATCGCCATGGCGGCCGGCAGCGTGGAGGCGGCGGTGGTGCTGTCGGTGATGCTGGAGGAGGCGGCGAAGGTGCAGCTGATCGCGGCGGCCGCGGGCGCGGATGTGTGGGAGTTTCCGGATGAGGATGTGGCCGCACTTCGCGACAAGCTGATGCGGCCGGAGCAGTTCGTCATCAATTTCAACTATTTGACTCGTATCGCGCGTCGCGGCCTGCACGTATGACGCGCCGCTTCGGGCCTGGCGGATGCTAGAGGCGGCGGGCCAGGCGTTCTGGCTCATCATGGAGCCGATGCGCCTGGCGATCATGCTGGGCGGCGTGCTGCTCGGGCTCGCGCTGGGCGTGGTGCCGGGGCTCGGCGGCATCGTGGGTCTGGCGCTGCTGATTCCGTTCACCTACCACATGGACGCCTACAGCGCGTTTGCCCTGCTGCTCGGCATGGCCTCGGTGACCACCGTGTCCGACTTCATTCCCGCCGTGCTGTTCGGGGTGCCAGGAACGGTGGGAGCGGCGGCAACGGTGCTGGACGGGTTTCCGCTGGCGCAGCAGGGCCAGGCGGCGCGGGCGTTCGGTGCGGGCTACACCGCCTCGCTGGCCGGCGGCATCTTTGGCGCGTTCATGCTGGCGATCGCCATTCCGGTGCTGCGGCCGGTGGTGCTGTATCTCGGCTCGGCGGAGCTGCTGGCGTTCTGCATCTTCGGCCTGTCGATGGTGGCGGTGCTCAGCGGCAAGGCGCCGATGCGCGGGCTGACCGCGGCAGCACTTGGGCTGATGCTGTCGATGATCGGCTCCGACCCCGAGACGGGCACGCTGCGCTGGACGTTCGACACGCTGTATCTGTGGGACCATCTGCCGCTGGTGCCGGTGACGCTGGGGATATTCGCCGTGCCCGAACTGGTCGATATGGCGATCAAGCGGGCGGGCATCACCGGCCCGGCCACGGTGCTGTCGGCGGCGACGCAGTGGGACGGGGTGCGCGATGCGCTGCGCCACTGGCGGCTCATTCTGCGCTGCAGCGCGTTGGGCGCCATGCTGGGCGCGGTGCCCGGCATCGGCTCGGCGGTGATCGACTGGATCGCCTACGGCCATGCGGTGCAGACGGAGAAGAACCCGGAGAATTTCGGCAAGGGCGACATTCGCGGCGTGATCGCGGCCGAAAGCTCCAACAACGCCAAGGAAGGCGGGCACCTCGTGCCCACCATCGCCTTTGGCGTGCCGGCGGGCGCCTCGATGGCGCTGCTGCTCAGTGCGTTTCTGCTGCACGGGTTCACGCCGGGGCCGGAGATGCTGACCAAGCATCTCGATGTCACCTACTCCATCATCTGGACGCTGACGCTGTCGCATATCATGGGCGCGCTGATCTGCCTGTGTGCGAGCGGGCTGTTCGCGAGGCTGGCGCTGATCCGGGTGGGGCTGCTGGTGCCGGCGGTGCTGTGCATCATTTTTCTCGGCGCGTTCGACGGCAGCCAGAGCTGGGGCGATCTTTATGCCGTGGCGGGGTTCGGCACCGTCGGCTGGGTGATGAAGCGGCTGGGCTGGCCGCGGCCGCCGCTGATCCTGGGGTTTGTGCTGGGGGCGACGTTCGAGCGGTATCTGTTCATCTCGCAGGAGCTGTACGGGTTCTCGATGTTTCTGCGCCCGGTGGTGGTTGTGGTGCTGGGGGGCGCAGCCTGGGTGGTGCTGCGCCCGGTGCTGGCGGCGACGCGGCGCATTCTGGCCACCAGCGGACCACGGGCGAAGCTGCCGAAGCCGCGGCTGACCTGGAATGTGGCCTTCACCGCCGTTGTGGTTGGTGTGGTGGTTCTGGCGCTGATCAATTCTCTGGACTGGCCGGTGCACGCAAGGCTTGTGCCGCTGGCAGCTGGTGGGGTGGCGCTGGTGTTCGGCTGCGGCACGTTGTTGGTGGAGATGTTTGCGCGCTGGCGGGGGCCACAGGCGCACAGCGACATTCCGGCGAGCCTTGCGGATCGCATCGAGATCCCGAAGATCGATCGCATCCCGGACACGCCGGCGGCGGTGCTGCAGGGGCGGGCGCTGCGGTTCTTTCTGTGGCTGGGAGGGATGGTTCTGGCGGTGACGCTGATCGGCATTCTACCGGGTTTGTGTGTTGCGATGCTGCTGATCACCTGGCTGGAGTTTCGCGAGCGGTTCCGGGCCGCGGCGATGCTCACCGTGGGCATGACGCTGGCGTTCTGGCTGTTGTTCGATCGGGTGTTCGCGACGCCGTGGCCGGATGCGGTGGCCGGGGATATCTGGCCATGGCTGCGCGATGCGACGCATCTGCTGTGACCCCGATTTGTCTCCTGATCGTCTGCCCCCCCCTGGTTCGGAAAGGCTCACCTCCAACGATAAAAAAGTCTTTTGCTTCTTTTCTTCAGAAAAGAAGTGCTTAACTAAACAAAAAAATCGGGGAAACGCTCATGAAATTCCGCAACATCTTGCTCCGCGTGGCCGTCCTGGCCGCTCTTTCCGCGGCACCGGCCCATGCCGAGGATCCGGCCGCGTTCTATGCTGGGCGCAACGTGAACGTTGTGGTCGGCTACAGTGTGGGCGGTGGCTACGATCTCTATGCGAGACTGCTGTCGCGCTATCTCGGCAAGTATCTGCCGGGCCATCCGACGGTGATTCCGCAGAGCATGCCGGGCGCCGGCAGCCTCAAGGCGGTGATGTATCTGTCCGCCGTGGCGCCGAAGGACGGTACCACCTTCGGCACATTCGGTCGTTCGATGGTGCTGGAGCCGTTGTTCAGCGGCGCGAAGTTCGACCCGCGCAAGCTCGACTGGATCGGCTCCATCACGCAGGACACCACGCTGTGCGTGACCTCGGTTGCCTCCGGCATTGCCACCTGGGACGATCTGATGACCAAGGGGGCCCGCATGGGTGGGCAGGCCGCGGGTTCGGACCCGGATGAGGGCGCGAACATCCTGCGTCATGTGTTCGGCTCGAACCTGAAGTTGGTGACCGGCTATCCCGGCAACAACGAGATGGCGCTGGCGCTGGAGCGTGGCGAGCTGGACGGGTTCTGTGGCCTGTCCTGGAGCAGTCTGCTGGGCCGGCATCCGGACTGGCTGCGCGATCACAAGATCAATCTGATCGTGCAGGCTTCGGCCACCGGCGCGCCCAACGACATTTCGGCGCCGCAGATCTTCAGCAAGACCAGCGATCCGAAGAAGCTGGCGGCGTTGAAGCTGATCTTTTCGACGCAGGCGCTGGCGCGGCCGTACGCGGCGCCGCCGGGGCTGCCGCCGGAGCGGCTCGCCGCGCTGCGTGAGGCATTTCGCAAGACCGTCACCGATCCGGAGTTTCTGGCCGAAGCGAAGAAGCTGGAGCTGGATGTCGACCCCGTCAGCGGCCCGGATCTGGAAAAGGCGATCGCCGAGATGTACGCCCAGCCCGCCGAGGTGATCGCGATGGCCAAGGAAGCGGTCAACAACTAATACCAACGGTCATGAAGAATGACCGTTGGTATGAGTCTTGGTTTGGCGCGCCGCCGCCGGCCAACCCGGCGCGCGATACCAACAGCCTTGATCGATGGAAGAGTCATCGATCCAGGCCGTTGGTATAAAACGATTAAAACTTTCTTTGCTTCTTTCTTTTCAAAGAAAGAAGTTCTTTCTTGAAAGAAAGAACCAAAGAACTTTCAATCGTTTGGGGCGAGGAAGCTGGCGATTGCGGTGATGACTTCGTGGGTGGATTCGATGTGGGGGGTGTGGCTGCAGCCGGCGAACACCAGGGAGCGGGCGCCTGGGATGCGTTCGACATAGGGTCGGACGCATTCGGCGGTCGCTTCGTCGAATTCGCCGCGATAGACCAGGGTTGGCGCGGTGACGAGGGGCAGGCGGTCTTCGATCGTCCAGTCCTTCAGCGTGCCGATGACGTGGAATTCGCTGGGGCCGTTCATCGTCATGTAGACCGTGGGATCGGTTTCCAGCGCCTTGAGGCTGCGCATCAGGTCGTCAGGGAACGGCACGACGCGGCACAGATGGCGCTCGTAGAACACCTGCACGGCGGCGGCGTAGGCGGGGTCGGCGGTGGTGTCGGTGGTTTCGTGATGCAGCAGGGTGGCCTGCACCTCCGGCGGCAGGGCGGCGCGCAGCGTGTTGGCTTCGGCCACCCAGGTGCGCATGGAGGCCGGGGAGTTGGCGATGATCAGCGATTTCAGCCCGGACGGCCGGCGCACGGCGTGCTCGGCGGCCAGCATGCCGCCCCAGGATTGGCCGAGCAGATGATAGCCATCGGCGATGCCGAGATGGGCGAGCAAAGCGTCAAGCTCATCTCGGAACAGCTGAACGGTCCAGCGGTCCGCACCCCAATCGGGGCGATGGGAGGAATGGCCGCAGCCGAACTGGTCGTAATGCACCACGATGCGGCCGGTTTCGGCGAGGTGTCTGAAACTGTCGCAGTAGTCATGGGTGGCGCCGGGGCCGCCGTGCAGAATGACGAGCGGCGTAAGGCCCGGGGTGCCGGTGATACGATACCAGGTTTCACCGTCCTGGAACGGCATGCGGCCTTCGCGGTGCATCGGGTTATCCCCCTTCGAGCTGGACGATGAGTGGCGTGATGGCGGTGGCGAGCATGTAGTAGCCCATCGGGGTCAGATGCAGACGGTCGAACGAGACCTTCTCGTCAAGCCGCCCGTCGGGCCCCAGCAGCTTCGGTCCGGCATCGTCATACACCACCTCGCCAGGTGCGGCGCAGGCGGCGATCAGCGTGTTCACCTGGGTGTTGACGGCGCGCAGCCGGTCGGCGGCATCGGGCCCGCGCGGCAGCAGGCCCAGCAGCAGCACCTTCGTCTCCGGCGCGCGCTGGCGCAGGGTGCGGATGATCTCGGCCACGCCCAGCGCGGTGTCGGCCGGGGCACTTCCGGCGCTGGTGTTGTTGGTGCCGATCAGGACGATGGCGACGGAAGGGTGCAGGGCCGGCCAGTCGAGAGTCTGCAGGCGCCACAGCGTGCCGCGCGTGGTGTCGCCGGACAGGCCGAACAGCACGGGGGCGTAGCGGCCGAAGAACATGTTGAGGATCGGCGGGTCCCAGGAGGCCGTGATGGAATCGCCGATCAGGAGAAGATGTTTCGATGTCGGGTCGGCGGTGGCGATCTTCTGGCGGAGCTGGGTGACGGCCGCGTCCCAGTTTGGCAGGGGCAAGGGTGCGCCGACGGCATCCGGCGGCATGGGCACGCGGGGCGGCAGGGCGGGGCAGCCCGGGGCGGCCCAGGCGTGGGCCGCGATCAGGCTGCAGGCGGCCGCCAGGATCGGACGGATGCTCATTTCTGGTAGGGCGCGATGCTGTCCTGGGCGAGGAAGGTGGTGGGCTTGCCGCCTTCGTTGACCAGCCAGACCGTGTAGAGACCGCCGGCGTTCAGCTCGCCGAGATCGATCGCGGCGAGCTTCGTGGGCCCGCAGGTGGCGTGGACCTTGGCTTCATCGACCGGATTGATGCTGCGCGTCTGCATCGACAGGCTGGCCACGGATTTGAACACGCTCTGGCCGGACGGTTCGAGCAGCAGGCCGGCCTGCGCACAGTCGGTGGTGGCGTTGTAGAAGGACAGCTTGGAGCGAAGCTGGTTGTACTGGGTGACGTCGACCATCAGCGTGCCGGCCAGCAGCGGGCCGGGCTGGGTGATCAGGAAGGTGTGGAACTTGCCCGGCTGCAGCTTGAAGCTGGCCTTGCCGCCGCCGCTGGCCACCGACAGCGTCTTGCCGGCGACGGCTTCGACGACGTGGTACTGCGAAATACGCTTAGGCCCGTCGGTGCCGACAGTGATGGGGTCGGTGAAATCGGGCGCAAGATCCAGCGCGGTCGCGGTGGTGTTGACGAAGCGGACATAGGCGAAACCGTCCGGCAGGCGGCCCTCATAGAGGGCGATCTGTGCCAGCGCCGGCGTGCTGGCGGCGGCGAGCGCCGCGGCCAGCAGAGTGCGCCGGGCGATCAATGTTTCACCATGGCGCGGATGGTGGCGTTCTGTACGATGACCTGTTCGAGGGCGGCGCCCCATTTCTGATAGCCGACAGAGTTGTAGTGCTGGCCGTCGAACGTGGCCCATTCGCCGGGCTTGGAGAGCTGCAGACTGTCGATGTACTGGCAGGGCGAGACGATGGTCTTGAGGTAGTCGGAGAGTTCCTTCACGCGGGAGAAGGTCTTGAAATAGGGGCCGCCCTCGGTGCCCCAGCCCGGGCCGATCCAGAGGCAGGGCAAGTTGGCGGCCTTGATGCGGGCGGTCAGCTCGGTGACGTTGTCATTCACCGTGGCGCGCGGGAATTCCTTGAGGTTGTAGCCGGCCATCGGGTCGCCGATCTCGACGATGAGGACGTTGGGGTGAACCTTGGCGATGAGCTGGTCGATCGGCGTGGTCTTGGCCGTCTTGTCACGGTTCTCCACAACGGGGCCTTTGTTGTCGCGCTCGGCGGCGCCGCAGGGCAGCGGGTGCGGAATGACCCAGGCGCCGGCCGAGACGCCGCAGGCGCCGTAGGAGACGACCTTGGCGCCTTCGGCCATCAGGTCGTCCTGCAAGGTGGTGATGAGATAGCGCGGTGTGGCCATGTGGCTGTCACCGATCATGAGGAAGGTCAGGCCTAGAAGCAGATTCGACATGGTGGTCCTCGTGGTGCGGAGAGGTCAGGGCTTGGCTGGGAACGCGTCCAGCAGGGCGCGATCATCGGCGGTGAGGGGTTGGCCCACAACGCGCTCGGGGATTTCCCAGATCACAAGTTTGGGGGGCGTTTCGCGATACGCAACGCTTGCGAAATAGGTTTTGGCGGAGCTGGCGAAGCCGCCGCCGAATTCGGCGAAGTTGCCGGCGGGTGCGCCGAGCGCCTCCTGCAGGCGGCCGTCGAAGTTGCTGTTCCTGGAGAAGGAGCTGCCGATCAGGGCGACGGGAATGTCCGGGCCGTCATCGAGCAGGCCGCCGGTGGCGGCGGGTTTTTCCAGTTCGCGCGTGGTCTCCAGGTGCTGACGATCGGGGGCCGGGCGCAGGCGGATCGGCAGGTTGTCGGGGATCTTGTCCAGGTTCATCAGGCGCAGCAGGTCGCCGGGGCCATCGGTTTCGGCGGCGGCGGCGTCGGTGGTGAAGTGGTGGGTGCGGTCGAAATCGGTGGTGACGGCGGCGGCGGTGGCGCGGGCGGCCAGCGCGGCACCCGCCTGGTTCCAGTGCGTGTCGGTGCGGAAATAGAACCGGTCGCCGCCGCCGGAAGCGGCGAAGGCGGCGGCGAGATCGACGGTGGTGACACCTTCGCCGCGCAGGGCGGTGAGGAAGGAGGCGTAGCGGCCTTCGTTCTCACGGGCGCGCGGGCCGTCCAGCTCGGCATGGACCATGCGGGATTTGTCAGGCACGAGGGTGACGACGAGGTCGATCCCCTTGTCGGCCAGCGCCTTGCGGACACGGTCCACCAGGGCTGCGCGGGTGGCCATGGCGGCGGCGGCGTCGGGCCAGGGGCGAAGTTCCTCGACCAGGAACAGCCAGTCATCGTGGCCGACCCACACCTGCGGGCCGCCGGAGCCGAACAGCTTCCAGCGCAGCACGCCGCCGGCCTCGCGGAACAGCAGGTCGACCGGCAGGTCGTGGGCGGTGGCGTAGTTGACGGCCGCCGCGGTGCGCCCGGCGATCAGCGCGTCGAGGCCGCTGGCCTCGTGAAGGCGGCGCTGGGCTGCGGGGCTCATCAGGGCCGTGACCGCCATGGCGAAGCCGCCGGCGAGGACAAGGGCCATGGCGGCACCCTGCAGCCGGTCAGCCATGGTTTCGCGGTCGGGTTCGCGCATGATCAGAACTGGAAATAGAGGAAGGGAACGGCATCACGGCTGTAGAGCAGCACCATCGCCAGGACGAAGCCGGCCAGCGGGGCCACGGTCTGCAGCACGGCGCCGAACTGCGGGCGGCCAAGGCGTTCGTGCAGCAGCGGCCAGTAGATGAGGGCGGCCGCGATGGGGATGAACCACAGCCGGTCCGGCGTCGCCTGCCAGGCCAGCTGGTCGGACAGGCCGAAGCCGTGCAGCCCGACCATGCCGCCGAACATCTCGGCCGTGTTGGCGAAGTCCTTCGCGCGGAACACCACCCAGCCGAGCAGCACGCCGAGCATGGTGAGCGCGTTGCCGAGCGCGTACGGCATCGGCGTGTAGCCTGGCCGCCGCGACCACCAGCGATGCGCCGCAAGCATGCCGCCGTGCCAGATGCCCCAGATGATGAAGTTCCAGCTGGAGCCGTGCCACAGGCCGCCGATGGCCATGACCATCATGAGATTGACATAGGTGCGGCCGGCACCTTTGCGGTTGCCGCCGAACGGGATGTAGAGGTAGTCGCGCAGGAAACGGCTCAGCGTCATGTGCCAGCGCTGCCAGAAATCCTGGATCGAGCCGGACAGATACGGGTTGTTGAAGTTCTGCGGGAAGTGAAAGCCGATCATGCGGGCGAGGCCGATCGCCATGAGCGAATAGCCGGCGAAGTCGAAATAGAGCTGCAATGTGTAGGCGACGGCACCGGTCCAGGAATCGACCAGCGTCGGGCTTGAGAGGGTGAACACGGCCTCGACCAGCGGGCTCAGCGTGTCGGCCAGCGCGGTCTTCATGGCGAAGCCGATCATGAAGATGCGCGCGCCGATGCCGAACTGGGCCAGCGAGTGGTGGCGGTGCTTCAGCTCGTCGGCGATCTCGGCATAGCGCACGATGGGGCCGGCGATGAGCTGGGCAAAGATCGCCTTGTAGGCGGCATAGTTGAGGAAGCTGCGGCTGACCGGGACGGTGCCGCGGCGGATGTCGACGAGGTAGCTGACGGATTGCAGCACGTAGAACGACAGGCCGATCGGCAGGACGATCTCGGTCCAGGCCACGGGATGGGCGCCGGCGAGGCCGGTCAGCTGGTTGAAGGTGGCGACGCCGAAATTGGCGTATTTGAAATAGCCGAGCACGCCGAGATTGCCGATCAGGCCGAACACCATCAGCGCCTGGCCACGATCGGTGCGCGGGCCGACATAGTCCATGCCGCGCGCCACGCTGTAGGTGAACACCGTCACAGCGACGAGCAACGCCAGAAAATCGACGCGCCACCAGGCATAAAACGCCCAGGAGAACAGCAGGATCGGAATGTTGCGCCACCGTTCGGGGGTGATGAAATACCCCGCGAAGAACAGCGGCAGGAACAGGAACAGGAATTCGAAGGAGGCGAAGATCATCGCAAGGCTACGGCGCGGTGATCTGGCTGGCCGCCTGCAGCTGCAGGGTGCGCAGCTGGCGGGCGCGCTGCAGATCGTCCAGAGCGGCGCCTGTGCGGTTGCGCGCGCGGTCGTAATCGGCGGCGGCGAGCCAGGTCTTGGGGTCATTGGGCGCCTGCTGCTTGGCCTGTTCGACGAGCAGCTCGGCGTCGTGGAAATTGCCGGCGCCGATCGCGGTGTCGATGGCGGCACGGCGGATGTCGGGATCGCCAGGGTTCTGGTCCAGCACGCCCTGGCTGATCTGCTCGGCCTCGCGTGGCTTGGCGTCGGCCTGGTAGACGCGCGCGAGGGCGAGGTTGAGGTCCGCCGCCCGTGGCTCGTCATGCAGGCGGGGCAGCAGCGTGGCGTAGGCGGCCTTCGGATCGCCGGCCTGGTTGAGATGATCGGATTTGCGGATGGCCAGGCCGTTGCGCAGCCGGTCATAGGCGCCCTGCAGCGGGTCGGGCAACACCTGGCGCGCAAGGGGGCGGATCAGGATCGCGGCATCGCTGTCGAACCCGGCCTCCAGCAGGGCGCCGCCGTCGTTGATGCGCTGTGCGGTGTTGAGACCGTGGCTGGCATCCTGGGCGATGACGACACTCTCCCGCGCCGTCAGTTTCTCGCCGAGGCGGAGGAAGACGCGGGCGATCTCGGGCACACGGATGCCGTTGGGGTCGGGCATGGCGGCCATCTGCAGCAGCTGGTTGCGCAGGCGCGAGCGCGGCTGGCTCGACAGCATCTGGTCAAGCTGGGCGCGGAAGGCGACGCGGGTCAGCGTGTCCTTCATATCCGCGGTGCGCTCGGCCTCGGGGATGGCGCGGATCAGGGCGAGTTCACGCGGTGCGTCGTTGCGGGACTGCGCCCACACCAGGGCGGCCTTCAGCGTATCGCCGCTGGGGTTCGGCCCGTCGCCGACGCCGCGCATGAGCTGGTCGGCTTCGCGGGTGCGGCCCTGGCTGTCATACAGTCGGGCGAGCTCGACGCGGTCCCAGACATCGCTGGGCTGCAGCTGCACCGACTGCAGCAACAGGGCGGCGCGGATGTTGGAGTCGGTCACCCCTTCGGCCCGGCGGCGCAGCAGACCGGCGCGGGCCGCCTGCACGGCGGGCGTGGTGGGGGTGATGGCGGCGAGGACAGCTTCGGCGTCCTTCAGGTCGCCCTTCTTTTCCAGCAACGCGGACAGACCGAGCTGGGGGGCTGCGTCCTGCGGGGCCAGGGAAGCGGCGCGGCGCAGATTGGCCTCGGCCTCGGCGGTGTGGCCTTCGCGGGTCTGGATGTCGGCGAGCTGGAGATAGGTGCCTTCGTTGCCGTTGGCGCCCATCAGTTTGGTGAGCAGCTGCTCGGCCTCGGCGTAGCGGCCGGCGTTGGTCAGCGTCTGCACCTGGCGATACTGGCCGGCGATCTCGGCACCATAGTTGCGCTGCGGGCCGCCGCGGCCGGCGGCCGGCGTCATCGAGGCGTCCTTCAGCGCCTGTTCCCAGGTGGGTTCCAGCTGGGCGGCGGCGGCGAGCAGCTTGCGGGCCTCGTCGACCTTCTTCTGGCGATAGCGCACCAGACCCATGCCGCCCATGGCGTCTGCGTCCTGGGGATTCTTGGTGAGTGCGAAGGTGAACTTCGCCTCCGCCTCGTCCACCTTGCCGGCCTGCAGCGCCTCGAAGCCGGCGATGCGGGCCTGGCCGGCTTCATCGACCACCACCGAGGCGCTGGCCTTGGCGGCCTCGAGCTTGGCCTTCACCTTGGCGTCATCGGGGTTCTGCGCGAGGTAGCTCTCCAGCGCCGGCACGCTGGTGTCGTCTTCCGGCAGCCACAGCAGAGCCTGGCGCAGCGACTGTTTGGCGGCACCGGCGACCTCGGTGCGGGTGCTCAGCGCCTGCAGGCGGGTGATGCCGTCGCTGCGGGAGTCCTCGTGATAGGTCTCAAGCTGGGCGAGGGCGAGCGCGGCTGCGGCATCCTGGGGGTTGGCGTCGACGATCTGCTGCAGCGAGGACTGCGCGGTGCCAAAGCCGCCCTCGGTGCCGCCGAGGGTGAGGTAGTATTCCAGGGCGAGGCCTGGGGGCGGGGTGTCGCCCTTGAAGATGGCCTGGTAGCGCTTGACCGCATCGGCGCCACGCCCGTCACGCGACAGGCGGCGGGCCTCGGCGAGATCGGCCGGGTCGATGCGGCCGATGCGGATGCTCTGGGTCAGAGAGGCGACGGACGGGTGGTCGGGATGCAGGGATTTCAGCTTGGCGAGCGTGGCGCGGGCCGTCGCGTCCTCACCCTGTTCGGCCTGGATCTGACCGAGCATGCCCAGCGCCGCGGCATTGTCAGGGGCCAGGGCGAGGGCGCGGCCGAGCGCCTCGCGCGCCTGGGTGGGCTGGCTCTTGATGCGCCAGAAATTAGCCTGTTCCAGGAGCAGTCGCAGCGCCTCCGCCCCGGCACCAGGACGGGTGGTGGGCATGGCCGCGGGCGCCGCAGGGGCCGCCTGGCCAGCCATCCCATGCGTCGGGGCCAGGAGAGCCAGCATCAGCAGGCCCAGCATCGACACATGCTCCAGACGCATGTCTGAGCGGTGCTTTGTGAAAGATTTCAGCAAAGGTCGCACGATTCGCCCACCCACCGGTCTGGTCAACGGATAGCGCCTCGTCACGGTATCGTGCAACACGCTCAAAATTCGCAAATTTGGCCTCAATATTGCTTCTTTGTCGTTTCAAGACAGCTTCCTATTGGCAACAGCCGATCTGTGGCCGGTTGCCGCTTCGCATTGGCATCGCATGACACCCAAGCTCTCCCCGCAGTTTCTCATGATCGACGGCGCTCCAACTCCGGTGGCGCCATTCAGCCACGCGGTGAAGGTTGGGCCCTGGCTGTTTGTCACCGGCCAGATGCCGACCTGTCCGGACGACGACAGCCGCGCTTTGCCGGCAGGTGTGGCCGCGCAGACACGCCTCGTGGTGGACAATCTGCGCCTTGTGCTGGCCGGATGCGGCATGGCCTGGTCGGATGTGGTTCAGGCCAGGGTGTACCTGACCGAATTTCAGCGTGATTACGCCGCGATGAACACAGTCTGGCGCGACAGTTTCCCAGAGGGACGGCTGCCGGCCCGCACCTGCGTCGGTGTCACCGCGTTGGCGCGGAATGCACTGGTGGAGATCGATGTGGTCGCCTGGCAAGCGGAGCCGCCTGTCACCAAAGTGTGAGTCGACCCCGTTCCTTCCACTTCGTCACATGGCGCGACATGTGTTGTTAACCCAGCCATGGTCAGATGCTTTGCTGACAGCAGCTGAAGGAGCGGATACGTCGTGACCCCGCTTGCAATCGGCCGATGAGAGATTCCGAGACTGGAGACGCGCAAGCTTTGCGCGGCCAGATGGGCCGCCGCCTCAAGGCGCTTCGGGTGGCGTTGGGGATGACGCAGCTTCGTCTGGCCGAGGTGATGGGTGTGTCGTGCCCAACTGTCAGTGCTTGGGAATCCGGGCGCAACCCGATCGATATTGTGGTGCTGGCGGCAACGGCGGAGCGGCTGGGTTTCACGACTGATTACATCGCCCGCGGGGAGACCGGCGGCCTGTCTGCGGATCTGGCGATGCGGCTGGCTGATTTCAGTGAAAGCCTGCCTGCGCGGTCACAACGTGGAAGACCCCGCTGGCCACGAATGCCGGCGGCGGTGGCGGATTAGAGCAATATGGGTTTAGGTGGACTCACCGTGCCATTAAATTGCTCGTTAAAACAAAGCGCTAGAGCGGGGTGGCATCGCCTATCAGATGCCATCTCGCTCTAGCAGCCTGTCGGATTTGGGCCATGTGCGCGGGATTTTCGGTTGAGGTGCAGCGGATCACGCCGCCTGCAGGCGGCGTATCCTGCGGCAGTTGTAGGCCAGTGCGATCAGGGTCCACTCGGCAGCGGCCTTTGTGATGCTGCGGAGGCGGAATCGGGTGAAGCCTATGGCGCTCTTGATGATCCCGAACACTGGTTCGACGGT
>JBBILI010000066.1:0-19415 GCA_037445025.1 Rhodospirillales bacterium | reverse complement strand
TCCTGCCGCTGCCGCCCAAGTGCCCGGAACTCAATCCGGTCGAAAACGTCTGGCAGTTCATGCGCGACAACTGGCTGTCCAATCGAGTCTTCGATACCTACGACGCCATCCTCGATCATTGCTGCGAGGCTTGGAACAAACTCACCGATCAGCCCTGGCGCATCATGTCTATCGGCATGCGCGATTGGGCGCATCGGTTCTGATCAGTGAGAGTTGGTATAAGATCAACGCAGCTCTCCCACGCACCCGGCAATCGGCCGGGGATGCGGCGATGCTAGGTCTGTTGCGACAGTTTAAGGATGAACTTCCGGTTTACCAGCCGGCACCGGCCACAGCACGCCGCCGGGCATGGGCTGCGGCACGCCGGTGGTGCCCGGCAGGCTCAGCGGCAGCCTGCGCGCCGCGCGCATCGCGAGATAGCCGAAGCACTGCGCCTCGATCAGGTCGCCGTTCCAGCCGACCGATTCCACCGGGCGCACATCCACGCCGAGAGTGGCCGCCAGCCCGTCCATGATGAAGCGGTTGCGCCGCCCGCCGCCGCCCACCAGCCACAGCGCCGGCGCCGTCGGCACCTGGTCCAGCGCCAGTGCCACCGAACGGATGGTGAATGCGGTCACGGTTGCAATCGCGTCGTGATCGGCCAGCCGGCTCACGATCCCGGCGCGCCGGTGAAACGCGTTGCGATCGAGCGATTTCGGCGCGGGGACGGCGAAGAACGGATCGGCCAGCAGCTCTGCGAGCACCGCCGCGTCCACCTGGCCCTGCCGCGCCATCCTGCCGTCCTCGTCATAGGTCAGGCCAAACCGAGTGCGCATCTGGTCGTCGATCAATGCCGATCCCGGCCCGGTGTCGAAGGCCAGGATCGTCTCGCCGTCGATATAGGTCACGTTGCCGACGCCGCCGAGGTTCAGCACCATCAGCGGCTGCGACAGTCCGCGCCCTAGTGCAGCATGATACAGCGGCGCGAACGGCGCGCCCTGCCCGCCAGCCGCGACATCGGCCAGCCTGAACCCATCAACCGTTGCGATGCCCAGAGCTTTCGCCATCGTCTGGCCGCTGCCGAGCTGGCGGGTGAAGCGCTTCTCCGGACGATGCCACACGGTCTGCCCGTGCAGCCCGATCAGGTCCACCGCAGCGGGCGTGATCCCCTCGCGCGCCATGAAGCTGCCGATCGCATCGATGAACGCCTCCGTCACGCCCTGTTCCAGTTCGACCAGGGGCTCGGTCTCGGCGCGCGCAGGATCGCGCAGAAAGTCCTGCAGCTGCGCCCGCAGCGCCGGCGGATAGGGCGCCATGCTCCCAGGCCCCGGCCGCACCACACCCTCCCCGTCGGTTTCGACCAGAGCGATATCGATCCCGTCCATCGAGGTGCCGCTGATGGCGCCAATGGCGGTGACCACGGGGGCGCTGGCCTGGGATGCGGACATGGAGCAACCTCACCTGAGTGTTCTTGCAATTGGTATTCTAGAGGAATACCCTTGGTATAGACCAGACACAATGAAACCACGGTACAGCGCCAGGGAGACGAGGCATGAAGCAGGTTCTCGCGACCACCTTTCTCGAGATCGCCCTCGCCGCCGCCGGAGCAGCGGCGCATCCGGCCAAGGCCGCGGTGCTGCAGGTTGCGGTCGACGCCTCGCCGGCCGGCCTGGACCCGCACATCGTCACCGCCTTCTCCTCGTTTCAGATCATCAACGGCACCATCTACGAGGGGCTGACCGCGATCGACCCCAATCTCGATGTGGTGCCCAGCCTGGCAAAATCCTGGACGATCTCGCCGGATGGCAAGACCTACGTCTTCAAGCTGGTCACCGGTGCCACCTTCCATGACGGATCGCCATTCGAGGCGGCCGATGTCGTGGCCAGCCTGCACCGTGTGCTGTCCAAGGACATCGCCTCGCCGCTCGCCAGCCGCCTCGCCGGCATGGACAGCATGCGTGCCGTGGATGCCACCACCGTCGAGATCGTGCTGAAGGACCCGGCTTCGGCCTTCCTGTCCGGCCTCGCCTCCATCGCCATCGTCCCGCGTGCCTTCGAGACCAACAAGGACGCGCTGCAGCGGGCGCCGGACGGCACCGGCCCGTTCAAGTTCGTGGAGTGGCAGCCCAACGGCTTCATTTCGCTCACCAGGCACACCGGCTACTGGAAGCCGGGCCTGCCGAAGCTGGACGGGGTGAAGTTCATCATCGCCCCGGAATCCGCCACCCGCCAGGTCGGCCTCTCCAGCGGCCAGTATCAGATGCTGCCGAACATCGATGCGGCGACCGCGCTGCAGCTCAAGGGCAAGCCGGGCGTGAAGCTCGCCGAGACGCTCGACCTCGCCTATTCGCTGATCGGCATGAACGCCTCCCGCCCGCCCTTCGACAACGCGAAGGTGCGCGAGGCACTCAACACCGCCATCGACCGCAAGGAGATCATCGACGCCGCCCTCTACGGCGCCGGCGTGCCCGCCGGTCCGCTCTCGCCGGCCATGCATGGCTGGGCGTCCGACGTGAAGAGCTTCCCCTGCTACACGCCCTCGGCCGACCACGCGAAGGCGCTGCTTAAGGAGGCCGGCATCACCACGCCGGTGGCCATCACCCTGCTGGTGCTGCCGCGTCAGGACACGGGCGACATCGCCCAGGTGGTGCAGGCCGAGCTCAACAACGCCGGCTTCAAGGTGGCGCTCAAGATCCCTGAACTCGGGCAGTTCGTGCAGGACTGGAAGAACTCGAATTTCGATGCGTTCGTCTCGCTGAACGGCGGCGCAGTGGATCCGGACGACACGTTCTACCGTACGTTCCACAGTGGCGGGTCGACCAACGTGTTCAAGTATGCCGACAAGGAGATCGACAGCCTGCTCGACAGCGCCCGCAGCGAGCCGAGCCATGACGTTCGCCGCGCCAGCTACACAAAGCTGCAGGCCATCCTGGCCTGCCAGGGGCCGGCCGCCTTCCTGGCCTATGGGCAGCTGTTCACCGCTGAACGCAGCACGGTGCAGGGCTTTGACATCATCGCCACGCGGTCGCTTGCAACGCTTGCCACCACCACGACGCCGTGATGGGAGGGAAGCGGTTCTTTTTTCAACAAAAGAACCAAAAACTCCTATCCGTTGGCGGTACTTATCCGAACCCGACACACCCCAACGAATGATAGTCTTTTGCTTCTTTTCTACAGAAAAGAAGGCCTTTCTTCCATGTTTCTGATTTGCTCACGTCTCCTGGATCTGCTCCTGGTGCTGTTCGGCGTCTCGGTGCTGACCTTCCTGATGATCCGGCTGATCCCCGGCGATGCCGTGGCGATCATGCTCGGCGCCAACAGCGAGGTCACACCCGACCGCATCGCAGCCCTGCGCAGCCAGATCGGGCTCGACCAGCCGATCCTGCTGCAATACCTGCATTGGCTCGGCGCCATACTCCAGGGCGATCTCGGTGTTTCGCTGTGGACCCGCCAGCCGGTCTCGCAGGAGATCCTGCAGCATGTCGCCCCCACAGCCGAGCTTGCCGCCCTCGCCCTGGCGCTGGGGGCCGGTCTCGCCGTGCCGGTCGGCGTTGCCATGGCCTGGCTGCGTGGTCGCGGCTGGGACATCGCGCTGCAGATTGGCTCGGTCGCCGGCCTTACCATCCCGTCGTTCTGGCTCGGCATCATGCTGATCCTGGCGCTGACCGCCCTCGCCCCGGATCTGCAGATGCTGGGCTATGTGCCGATCTTCGAGGATCCTCTGGGCAATCTTGCGCGCATGATCTTTCCGGCCTTCGCCCTCAGCCTGCCGATCATGGCCAATCTCGCCCGGCTGCTGCGCTCGGCGATGCTGGAGGCGCTGCAGCAGGATTTCGTGCGCACCGCCCGCGCCAAGGGCGTGCGCGAAAGCCTGGTGTTCTTCCGCCACGCGCTGCGCAACGCGCTGATCCCGTTCGTTACCAGCGTCGGAATCACCACCGGCTATCTGCTCGGCGGCGCCATCGTGGTCGAACAGGTGTTCGCCATCCCCGGCCTCGGCCGGCTGATCCTCGGTGCCATCGCGGAGCGCAACTACCCGCTGGTCCAGGCAAGCATCCTCGCGATCACCACCACCTTCGTGCTGGTCAACGTGCTGGTCGACCTGCTCTACGCCGCCATCGACCCGCGGGTGCGGTCATGAAACGCGGCGGCCTGCTGCTGACGATTGCCGTTCTGCTGGTGGTCATCCTGCTCGCCCTCGCCGCCTTCGCACCGCAGGTCGCGCCCTATGACCCGCTGGCGCAGAGCATCCTCACCCGCATGAAGGGCCCCAGCGCGCTGCACTGGCTGGGCACCGACCAGTTCGGCCGAGACCTGCTCTCTCGCATCATCTTCGGCCTGCGCGCCTCGCTGGGCATTTCCGGCTCCGCCGTGCTCATCGCGCTCGCACTCGGCGGCACGCTCGGCCTACTGGCGGCATATTACCGTGGCTGGACAGAACGGGTCGTGATGCGGGCGATGGACATTCTGTTCGCCTTTCCGGTGATGCTGCTCGCCATCGGCATCATCGCCATGCTCGGGCCCGGCGCCGGCCCGACATCGCTTGCCATAGCTATCGTATACACACCGATCTTCGCGCGGCTGATCCGCGCGCCTGCTCTGGTGGTGGTAGAGACCGACTATGTAATGAACGCGCGTGCAATCGGCGCCACTGACCTGCGAATTCTGCTGCGTCACATACTGCCCAACTTGGCTAGCGTTGTGCTAGTCCAAACCAGTTTGCTGTTGTCGACAGCCATCCTGGTCGAGGCTTCGCTGTCGTTCCTCGGCCTTGGCGCACAGCCGCCAACGCCGTCGCTGGGCGGCATGCTGTCGGATGGCCGGAACTTTCTGATGCTGTCGCCATGGAGTGCGGTGTTTTCTGGCTTCGCAATCCTAATACTGGCTTTCGCATTGAATCTGCTCGGCGACGTCCTGCGGGATCGCCTTGATCCAAGGCTGCAGTAGCAGTTCGCGATTCTCCGTTGACCGCGGCTTGGCTTGCAGGGCCGATCGGTTCAAAAGCACCAGGAATTCAAGCCCAGCTTCATTGGTGGCGCCGAAGTGTCACGGCACACCAATCACTAATAGGAGAACGCATGTTCATTCGAGCAGATGACCTGGAGATCCACGTTCAGCAGAGTGGCCCGCAAGGCGCGCCGGTTCTCCTGTTGATCCACTCACTCGGCACCTGCTTGCATGTGTGGGATGCCCAGGCAGATGCGCTACAGCGTATCTTCCGCGTAGTGCGTGCCGACTTGCGTGGCCACGGGCTGACATCCGTCACCCCTGGCCCTTATAGCATCGCTCAACTTGGCCGCGACATGATCGGGGTGCTCGATGCCGTTGGCGCCACCACGGCGCATGTGGCAGGCCTGTCGATCGGTGGGCTCGTGGCCCAGTCAATCGCGCACCAAGCGCCGGAACGAGTCACCTCGCTCGTCCTGTGCGACACCGCCATGGTCATCCCGCCGTCAGAGGGCTGGCATAACCGTGCCGCCATGGTGCGCGCCAAGGGTATGGCCGCGATTGCCGAACCGGTCATGGCCCGGTGGGTAACGCCCAGCTTTGCCGCCACCCCCGCGGCAAGCGGGCTGCTGGCGATGCTGCTGCGTACCGACCCAGAAGGCTATGCTGGCGCCGCAGAAGCGATCGCAGCCGCAGACTTGACCGCGGACACGAGCCAACTGCGTCTGCCCGCGCTTGTCATTGTGGGCGACCAGGACCTCGCTACGCCTGTTGCCTCCGCCCAGGCGCTGGCCGCATCCATTCCGGATGCGAAGCTCGTGGTGTTGCCGGGGGCCGCGCATATCCCGACAGTGGAATTCCCAGACGCCGTCACCCAAGCGATCGGCGCGTTCCTCACCCCGGCGATCGATGACTATTATGAGGCGGGGATGGCGGTGCGTCGGCAGGTGCTGGGCGCGGCCCATGTGGATCGTGCGTCCGCAGGGATCACCGATTTTGATCGTGCCTTCCAGCACTTCATCACTCGCACCGCCTGGGGCAGCGTATGGACCAATCCGGGGCTTGACCGCCGGACCCGCAGTCTGTTGACCCTTGCTATGATGGCAGCCCTAGGCCATCACGAGGAACTCAAGCTGCACATTCGCGCCAGTAGCAACACCGGCGCTACGCCGGAAGACATTGCAGACATGCTGATCCAAGTGGCCGTCTATGCAGGTATCCCAGCCGCCAACAGCGCAGTACGGATTGCCAAGGACACGTTCAAGGAGATGACCAAGTGAGCGACCCAATCCCATTCCGGCCCTTTGTCGCAAACACCCAGCCTTCGTATGACGCGCCGATCTACGGCAGCACGGCGCTCCGACACCCAAAGCAGTCACCACTTAAGGTGCCGCACAGCCTAACCGAGACCACCGGCCCACAGTTCCTGGAAAGCCGCTATCCCAGTGCGATCGACATGTCTCGCATCGCGAGCGGCGAAGCCCAGGGTCAGCGGATCATCGTGGAAGGCACCGTCACCGACGAAGACGGTCGTCCGGTGCCGCGCACGATGATTGAGGTGTGGCAAGCTAATTCGACCGGCCGCTACCACCATCCGGGCGACCAGCATGACGCGCCGCTAGACCCACATTTCCACGGCGCTGGCCGTGTGTATACAGACACGAACGGCAATTACCGTTACATCTCGATCAAGCCAGGCGCTTATCCCTGGCGGAACCACTACAATGCTTGGCGGCCAAACCATATCCACTATTCACTGTTCGGCACCGGCTTTGCTTCACGCATCATCACCCAGATGTATTTCGAGGGCGATCCGCTGCTGCAGTACGACCCTATCTTCAATGTCGTACCCGACGCCGCCGCCCGTCAACGACTCATCGCGAAATTCGACCTCAGCCTTACCGAGCCGGAATGGGCCCTCGGCTATCGCTTCGATATCGTGCTGCGTGGCCGCGGAGCCACACCGATCGAGGATCCTTCCGAAGCGGGAGCCCATTGACATGCCGATCACAGTCTCCAGCGCCACCATCGGCCCGTACTGGCACCTCCTCGACGACCCAGCCATGGCTGACATGACCCGATTTGGGGTGGTGGGCGAAGTGATTGAGATCAGCGGCTGCATCAAAGACGGTGGCGGCAACCTAGTCACCGATGCCTGTGTAGAGCTCTGGCAGCCAAGCCCGTCGGCGTGCGAAGTGTTCGACGGCTTCGGACGCTGCCGTACGGACAATGGTGGTCAATTCAAATTCAAGACTGTCAAGCCTGGCGCCACACCTGGCCTTGGGAATGCCCAGCAAGCGCCGCATGTAGCTTTGACAATCATGGCTCGCGGATTGACCAAGAGCTTGGTATCGCGCATCTATTTTGCCGGCGATGAGGGCCATGACACCGATCCTGTGCTGTATCTGATCGCGGATCCAATCCGTCGTAACACTCTGATCGCAGTTCAACTCGACCCCGGAGTCTGGTTTATAGACATCTCGCTGCAGGGTCCGAATGAGACTGTCTTCTTCGACATCTGACCCTCAGCTCTACCGACGATTGCGCGCGATTAGCGCCTATGCCTAACTTCCGGCAACGACGGAATCATACCGCAATCAATGGGCAGGTCAGACATGGCGCAGGTGTCAGTTCGCAAGGTGGTCAAGGCTTACGAGACCTACCAAGCGGTGCATGGTATCGATCTGGAGATCAAAGACGAAGAATTTGTCGTACTGGTCGGCCCCTCCGGGTGTGGAAAATCTACCACGCTTCGCATGATCGCGGGCCTAGAAGAGATCACGTCGGGTGAGATCTGGATCGGGGGCGATATGGTGAACAATATGCCCCCGCGCGATCGTGACATTGCAATGGTATTCCAGAACTATGCCCTCTATCCGCACATGACCGTGTTTGACAATATGGCGTTTGGCTTGAAGCTTCGCAAATACAGCAAAGATGACATCAGGAAGCGAGTCGACGAGGCTGCCCGGATCCTGGACATCGCACCCCTGCTCGACCGAAAGCCCAAGGCATTGTCAGGTGGCCAGCGCCAGCGCGTAGCCATGGGCCGCGCCATTGTGCGCCATCCCCGTGTGTTCCTATTCGACGAACCGCTGTCGAACCTCGACGCTAAGTTGCGCGTACAGATGCGTACCGAGATCAAGAAGGTGCATCAAACTGTCCGGACAACGACTGTTTATGTAACCCATGACCAGATCGAGGCGATGACTTTGGCCGACCGCGTTGTGGTGATGAATCAGGGCCGCATTGAGCAAGTTGGACCACCGCAGGAATTATATCACAATCCAGCTACCCGATTTGTGGCCGGCTTTATCGGCTCGCCCGCGATGAATTTCCTCCCAGTGCGGGTGACCAACGAAAGCGGACTCGAGCTCAAACTCGCCTCCGGCGCCAAACTCGCGGTTCCGCCGTCACGCGTCGCGCGATACGCTCCCTATGCCTCGACCGAAATGACGCTCGGTCTGCGCCCAGAGCATCTGACGGAGACCCGTGACGTTGAAAAGCCCGGTGTGGTAATCTTCGAAGCGATTGTGGACGTGACAGAGCCAATGGGCATGGAAACGATGGTGCATTTCTTTGAAGGTGGTGCGCCAGTTTGTGCCCGTGTCGATCCGTCTAGCGTATGCGTGCCAGGCCAGAAGCTTACTCTTGCCGCAGACATGAACCAGATGCATTTGATCGACCCAGACACTGGACTAGTGGTCTAACTAGAATATTGAGGCGATGCAGGGAAATATTGATAGCATAAATTTTCTCTTGTGTCCACAGATTTTTAGTCAAATTTGATCGAATATATTGCCTTATGGGTGCTGCGTCATAAGGGTGATGCGCTATTTCATAAGCAACCCAATCACGCGGCAGTAAATTGATTTATCGAGCGTGCCTCGATTGCGCCTGATGCAAACTGACGAGTTCCCGGGTCGCGCAGCATGTAGCCTCGCCCCCACACTGTCCCAATGAGGTTGTCCACTCCGGCCTGCTGCAGCTTTTTACGCAGCTTGCAAATGAACACGTCAATGATTTTCATCTCTGGCTCGTCCATCCCGCCGTAGAGATGGTTGAGGAACGCTTCTTTGGTGAGCACTACACCGCGCCGAAGCACCAGCAGTTCAAGGATCGCGTATTCCTTGCCAGTCAGATGCAGCTTAGCATTGTTGATAAAGACCTCTCGGCTCTCCAGGTTCAACACGATGTTCTCGATCGCAATGCTGGACTGGCTGAACCCCTTGCTGCGACGCACGATCGCTTGCATGCGTGCAATAAGTTCCGCCTTATCGAAGGGCTTAGTGATGAAATCATCTGCCCCCGCCGCCAGCCCCTTCACTTTTGCTTGCGGCCGGGATAGCCCTGATAGTATCAGGATCGGAATGTTTATCTTGGCGGCACGCATCCGCCGCACGACCTCATAGCCCTCGATGTCCGGCAGCATTAGGTCGAGCACAACAATGTCGTAATCGTAGTGCCGGACCAGTTCGAGTGCCTCATCCCCCGTATCGGCCTCGTCGACGACGGTTCCGCCGGATTTGAGCATCAGAGAGATCCCGCGCGACGCGGTCACGTCATCCTCGACAACCAAAACGCGCATTTTCTAGCTCCACAATCTATGGTTGTGTTATAGCAGCCTCGGCAACCCCTGACAACAAACATCGAAGGCCAAATCTCTATCATGCGCTCCGAGATGATCACTGCGGCCCGCATCGTGCGCCAAATGCACGGTCTGCGAGATCGATGGCTCGCGATCACGCCTATCCAGCAGAGCTTCGAAATCATCGCCACCACTGGAATTGCCCTTCTGATCAATGGTCTGATGCCAGGAACTGCGGTCGGCGACCGTCTCTTCATCACACCTCGGAATGGCCAGGACATCCCAGCGGAGATCATCTCGTTTGACAGCAGGACGGCAAGGATCCTGGCCTTCGGTGGCATCGACGGGCTGGGTCCTAGCAGCCGTGCGTGGTTACCCTTTGGGTTACAGGATGCAAGATGCCTACCGCAGGTTGCACCTGCGCTAGCGGTCAGCGATGGCTGGATCGGCCGCATATTCGATCCGCTGGGACATTCCATTGACCGACAACCGCAACCAGAAGGTGGCCGCACCCCTGTTCCAGTTCGCCGGCCGCCGCCGGCGCCTCTTGCTAGGGCACGGCTCGGACCGCCGCTCAGCGTTGGCGTCCGGGCTATTGATCTATTCACCACGTGCCGCGAAGGGCAACGGCTGGGCCTTTTCGCCGGATCAGGTGTCGGCAAGTCTTCGCTCATGGCCATGCTCGCACGTGAGTCCGACTGCGACATCGCCGTGATCGCCTTGGTTGGCGAGCGCGGGCGCGAGGTGCGAGAGTTCATCGAGGACGATCTAGGCCAGGCCGGCATGTCGCGCTCGATCCTTGTCGTCGCAACATCTGACGACGCGCCACTGCTGCGTCGAGAAGCCCCTTATACTGCCATGGCCATCGCCGAGCACTTCCGTGACCAAGGCAGGCGGGTGTTGCTCGTAATGGACAGCATAACACGGCTGTGCCTTGCCTTGCGCGAGATCGCGCTTTCGACGGGTGAGTTGCCGACCGCTCGTGGGTACCCTTCCAGCGTGTTCACCGAGCTTCCACGTCTACTCGAGCGCGCGGGACCTGGCCCCGAAAAATCCAGCCGATCTGGGAGCATCACTGGCCTATTCACCGTGCTCGTAGAGGGCGACGACCACAATGAACCGATCGCAGACGCCATCCGTGGCGTCCTCGACGGCCACATTATACTCGACCGAAAAATTGCCGAAGCTGGCCGGTATCCCGCCATTGACATTTTGCGGTCACTGTCTCGCAGCTTCTCGACTTGCCACGCTCCCGAGGTGGAGCATGTTATCATCCGCGCACGCGGGATACTAGCCCTGCAGGCCCAGGTTGCCGATCTCGTCCGCCTCGGTGCCTACCAGACTGGCACCGATCCCGAGGTCGATCGCGCCTTGGCACTGGCACCTCGAATCGAGAGCTTGCTTCATCAACGGAAAGGACAGAGCGCAGACTTGGCGTCTGCCTTCAATGCACTGAAAGAGATCATGCTTTCCAGCGAAGTTGGCCCCAAGCGATGAACACGGGGTCTCTCATTTCAATTCTGTTATATCGAAAGGTGCTACGATCCCGACAGCTGGCTGAGAGGCATCGCGCTGTCGCACAGCTTCACGCCGATCAGACCAGATTGGCAACCCTGACCATTGACGTCGCTACAGAATGCGACCATCGCTGCGCTGACTCCACTCTTACCGCTTCAACAGGGATCTGGATTACGTCTCAGCATCAAAGGATCGGCCATGCAAAGTACGCGATCGACGAGTCCTGGTGCAAGGTGAGATTGGCTGAGCGTGCGCTGAGCCAGGCAGAGATCGACGTCGAGGTCGTCGATACAATGGCACAGGCCCGAAAGGCAGCCGACCGGACGGCCAACACAAAACGTGATCAGATAGCAGTGCAGGATCTCATCAGCAGCGTCGCGCAAGCACGGCTGGGCTGATCATGACGGTTTGGCTAGACGAGGCGATCGGTGCCGCGTCCGGGCAATGGCGCTACCGCCGAAATTGTGCTGAGTCTGTGGAGGAGCAAGGAGGTGATGCTTGCGTATAGTGATGGTCGGAGGCGGATATGTCGGCCTTGTATCGGCAGCATGCTTTGCAGAGTTTGGGGTCGATGTTACCGTGGTCGAAGCAGATGCATCCCGCTTGGAAGCGCTGCAGAAGGGTCAGATGCCGATCTATGAACCCGGTCTGGATCAACTGGTGGCAGAAAACGTTGATGCTCACCGGCTGACTTTCACAGCGGACCTGCAGCTGGCTTTGGAAGAGGCGGAAGCAGTTTTCATTGCGGTGGGCACGCCCACGCGACGCGGCGACGGCCACGCTGATCTGAGCCATGTCTACGCTGCTGTGGAGCAAGTCGCTCTCGCGGCGAGAGGTTACACCTTAATTGTCACGAAATCGACAGTGCCAGTCGGCACTGGTCGCCGCGTCAGTGAGATAGTCCGCCGTGTCCGTCCGGATCTAGAATTCGACGTCGCCTCCAATCCTGAATTCCTGCGCGAAGGCAATGCAATCGGCGATTTCATGCGTCCCGACCGCGTGATTATCGGCTGTGAAAGCCGGCGTGCTCAGGCTGTCCTACGCCAGCTTTACCGCCCGCTCTATTTGATCGAAGCGCCAATCCTATTCACCGCGATCGAAACGGCTGAGCTCATCAAATATGCGGCTAATGCATTCCTTGCCATGAAAGTCACTTTCATAAATGAGATGGCCGACCTGTGTGAAAACGTCGGAGCCGATGTTCACGATGTCGCTCGCGGGATCGGACTCGATGGACGCATAGGACGCAAATTCCTCCATCCCGGCCCTGGGTTTGGCGGCTCCTGTTTCCCAAAGGATACGCTGGCGCTGATGCGCATCGCCCAAGACGCCGGCGCACCCTCGCGTCTGGTCGAAACCGTGGTCAACGTTAATGAGGCTCGCAAATCCGGCATGGCACAACGTATTATCATGGCCTGCGGCGGCTCGGTCGCGGGCCTGACTATCGCCGTGCTTGGCCTCACCTTTAAGCCGGAGACCGACGACATGCGCGAAGCTCCGTCGATTCCCATCGTGTCGCGGCTCGTGGAGCAAGGAGCCACGATCCGCGCCTTCGACCCTGAGGGGATGAAGCAAGCACGCCCGATGCTGCCAATGCAAGTAGAGTATTGCCAGGACGCCCTCGATGCGGCCAAGGACGCCGATGTGCTGGTTGTCATCACGGAATGGAACGAATTTCGCGCCATCTCACCCGTGCGACTCAAATCCATTATGCGCGGCGACATCTTGGTCGATTTGCGCAACATCTACGACCCTGCAGCTATGCGCCAGTCGGGCTTCAGCTATCACGCCGTCGGCCGCGGAGAGCCCACACGGCACGAAACGTTAACGTAAGGCTTCCTGTGAACCGAAAATGACGCGGTGCAAGGTCACCTTTCAAACAGAGGGTTGGTTATCGCATGACGTATCCTGACGCCTTCAACCCCGATCTTGTCTCGAAGATTCCGTTAACTGCAAGGACCGTGCTCGACGTTGGCTGCGGCGCGGGCTCGATGGCAACCGAGTTCCGCAGGCGCAATCCTGGTGTTGTCTGGTTCGGTATCGAGAATGACCCTGTCGCCGCTCGGCTCGCTGCAACTCGCGCCCACTATTTGGCGCAGGTCGATCTCGACGAGACCCCGCTCCCTTTCGGCGACCAACGATTTGACTGCATCATTTATGGTGATGTGCTGGAGCACCTTAAGGACCCATGGGAGCTCCTCGCCATACAAGCCAAACGTTTGGCATCCGGGGGCATAGTGCTAATATGCATGCCAAATCTCGAGCATTGGAGCTTTGCTGCGAGGCTTCTTCTTGGCGGCTGGCACTACGACCCATCCGGCCTGTTCGACCAGACGCATCTGCGATGGTTCACCTCCCAGACTACACGTCGCGCCATTTTTGATGCCGGATTGCACCCCATCGATGTCGCCGCTCGGGTGTTCGACGCCGATGCTTGCTCCGGCTTCGTCAAGGACATTGCCCCGGCTCTCTCCGCACTCAATGTTGACTTAAACGACTATTACCGTCGTGCGTCGCCCCTGCAGCATGTCTGGCGCGCCGTGAGCCACCTCACTGAACGAATCAATGTCCTGTCCACTATGCTCGAGCCAGTTGGCGGGGTCAGCGACGTGCGAGTGCTGGAACCGATGGCAGCGCTCGCCACCTTGCCTGATGTATTCAGCGTGGTCGTAAACCCGAACGACGTGCCCCGCCTTGATCCGATGAGCCCTAAGATCTTCATCTTCCACCGCCCGCTGCTGACGGGCGATGAGGGACTAGAGCCAATACGCCAGCTGATCAGCCTCGGATACGTCGTCGTCTGCGAGTTCGACGACCATCCAGACTACATCCCCGTGCTGCAGCGCCCTGATGTACAGAACTTCCGCGCTGTACACGCACTGCAGACAAGCACCATGCCTTTGGCCGAGGTGCTGTCACGCGAGAACAGCGAAATTGCAATCTTCCCCAACGCAATTGCGCGCCTACCCGACCCACACAATTTCACAAACTCCCGACAAATGACCTTGCTATTCGGCGGAATCAACCGCGAGAACGAGTGGCCGGCCCTGATGCCATTCCTCAACGCGGTGGCTGAAATCGTCGGCCCCCGCCTTCGCTTCGAAGTCATCAATGATCAGGGCTTTTTTGACGCGCTGGAGACACCTCACAAGAACTTCACACCACTCTGTGACTATGCGACGTATCTGGACATCCTCGGACGCTGTGAGCTCTCTTTCATGCCGCTGCTGGATACGCCGTTTAACAGATGTAAATCTGACCTAAAGTTCCTAGAAGCCGCGGCTCACCGAGTGACCGCAATTGCAAGCTCGACAGTTTATGCTGGCGTGATTGAAGATGGCATTACCGGTATTATCTTCAACGACGGACCCGAGTTGCAGTTGCGTCTTCTTGCCTTGCTGGCAGACCCCGCCTCAGCCCTTAGTATGGCCGAAGCTGCGCGAGACTATGTGGCGCGAGAGCGCATGCTGGCGTACCAATTGTCTTCCCGTAGAGACTGGTACTGGCAGCTTTGGCATGCGCGCGAGCACCTGCACGCGGCCTTATTGGCGCGCGTCCCTGAACTTGGATACCTGCCCGCCCCCGCCATAGCACGTGTGCCGGTCGATCTCGGAGAGCTCGTCACCCTTTCGCCAGAACGCAACATGTACGTCGTGCAAGACCGATGACCTCCAGTCATACTGTTATAGTTTGCGGCCGATACCGCCTGGAAACGTCCACACGTTCGAGGCGCAGACATTCACATTCGGCACAATATGCCTGCATATCGAGCGGCATCCCTATATTGATATGTCTTTTATGTCATAGCGTCGCCGCAATAGTGGGTGAACTAGTTCAGGGCATGCTGGCCGAAATGGACCAGCGAATCAGGAGCGTTTGACCCCGGTATGATCCAGTTTCTTCTCAATAGCCTGTTCGTGTTTCCCTACAAGCTGGTGAGGAATCGCTTATTACCTGGGTCGATGTACCTGTTGAGTTTCTTGCGGAGCCACCGACATTCGGTTTATAGCTGGCCAGAAAAAATGCCTGCTTTAAAAGCGCGGGTGGCGCTCTTTGTTCATTTTGACCGTCGCGGCGCTGTTCAGATGCATGTACTCCATTACTTGACAGCGCTGCGGCAAAGCGGCTGTTCAGTGCTCTTTGTCACCAACTCCGAACATATGCAGCCAGAGGCGCTTGAGGCGCTTAGGTTGATTTGTGACGGCATCCTAATCCGGCGGAATATTGGCTACGACTTCGGTGCAATGCGTGAGGGGATAGAGCATTTCCAGCTACCGCACAATGGCACCGAGATGTTGATAATAGTGAATGACAGCGTGTATGGACCGTTCAGTCCACTCGACGACATCCTTAAAAGGGTTGACTTCGACATAGCTGATATCTGGGGGGTAACCGACAGCTGGCAGCACAGGTATCACTTGCAGTCGTTTTTCCTGATTGCTGGCATGCGCGCGATGCGCGATCCGGCCTGGGCGAAGTTCTGGGCACGGGTTCGTCCCGTGGCCAGCAAGCTCTGGATCATCCGCCGCTACGAAGTGGGCTTCACACAGTGGATGCTGAGGCACAGATTGCGCTGTGCCGCGATATGGCCATACAGCTCATTGATACGCAGTGCCGAAACTGATTTTTCGATTTTGTCCGAACCGTCGGACTTAACTCGGCTGGCCGACCCCTTGACGAACCGCAGAAAGCAACAGGCGATGTTGCTTCGCTCGTCCTACGGGGCAAGGTTGCCGCTGAATCCGACATCAGATTTATGGAAGCCTCTCCTGCGACATGGCTTCCCCTTCATAAAGCGCGAACTACTTCGTGAAAATCCAGGGCAAATTGCGGATTTAGTGGATTGGCCGGAGGAGGTTTCCAAGATCGATCCGTCGCATGTCGACATAATTGAAGCAGATCTTAAGCGGACCTTGCGTCACATTGCACCATGACCAGAGACTACCTGCCCATGAAGATAACACACCACCCCCGTCAATTTACCGCTGAGGGCGTTATGTCACACGCTGAACTGGCTATGCCGCACTCGCCAGATAACGAAGTCCCGGAACGTGTGAACGACTTTAAGACAGCTGCTCTACAAGATAAGGCGTAAGCGTCCAGTGATGACCCTTGGTCAGGCCGCAGGCTTCCAATTCCAGGGCAGGAGCTCTTCGATACGTTTGGCGGGATGATCGCCGATGCGTGCGAGGAGGTCTGCGAGGTAGGCCTCGGCGTTTACGCCGTTGAGCTTGGCGGTCTCGATGATGGTGTACATCAACGCGGCACGCTCACCTCCGGTATCTGATCCAGCGAAGAGCCAGTTTTTGCGTAAGCGTCCGTTTATGGCCGTCTTCCTTCGGGCAAGGGAGATCGTGTAGCGATCTGGTTCTGGGACGCTTCGATAGTGTCCATGAAGAGGCTTGATGGACACTGTAATTGAGATCGGGTCCGTCGCTGGCCGAAGGAGACGGCGGTCCTACAGCGAGGAGCTGAAGCGGCGGTTGGTGGCGGCGTGCGCTGAACCAGGCGCTTCGGTGTCACTCGTGGCCCGCAAACACGACATGAACGCGAACCTGCTGTTCAGCTGGTGTCGGCAGTTTGCGCCGCAGACCCCGCCTCCACCGGCTTTGGACCTGATTTCCATCCGCGTGGCCGATTCGGCCGAGGGCCGCACATCTTCACCCACGGAGCGCGGCGGAAGCATGGAGATCGTCCTGCCCAATGGCGCACGGGTGCGGGTGGACGCCTCGGTGGACGAACAAGCGCTGCGCCGGGTGCTCGGCGCGCTGAAGGCGGCCCGATGATCGCGGGCGGGCCGCGGGCCAAGGTCTATCGTAAGCGATGTCCTGTGGCCCTCATTCCGGCGTCGATCGGTAATATGCTTGATGTCCCTTTGGCAGAGGGCTTCAAGGTATCGTTATGGACGACGTTAATGACGACGCGAAGGCTGGCTTCCGGCGCGTTGAGGTTCTGACGGGACCTGTTCGGCGTCGGCGCTGGTCGACGGCTGAGAAGGAGCGGATTGTTGAGGAGGCGCTGGCGCCAGGAGCGCGTGTGTCTGAGGTCGCCCGACGGTGGCAGGTCTGCCCGCAACAGGTATTCGGCTGGCGACGGGCGGCATGTCGTGAGGTGACGTGTTCGGCAAGAGACGGCGGAGCGGCCGCCATGCCCAGCTTCGTGCCCATTGTCGCTGTGTCCCCGACGGCGCCGACAACTCCGATCGCGCCCTGCTGCATCGAGATCACGCTGGCCGGCGCGGTGCTTCGGATCGTGCCCGGCACGGACAGTGCCCAACTGACCACAGTGTTGCGGGCGGTGCGGGCGTCGGCGGTGCGAGCATGATCACCGTGCCCGCCGGTGCGCGCGTGCTGGTGGCCGCACGTCCTGTGGATTTCCGCAAAGGGGCCCACGGCCTGGCCGCTCTGGCGTCGGAGGTGCTCGGTGCGGATCCGTTCTCGGGTGCGGTCATCGTGTTCCGTTCCAAGGGCTGCGATCGGGTGAAGATCCTGGTCTGGGATGGCAGCGGCCTTGTGCTGGTCTGGAAGCAATTGCAGCAAGGCGCACCTGTTCGACGGGCTCGATTGGACGCGTGTTCAAACGGTCGGGGGGATTCTCAAACCGTCAGTCGCCGCCTAGACTTTTCCGCGTGATGCCAACCCCGTCCGCACCCTTGCCGACCCTGCCCGCCGATGCCGATGCACTGCGTGCGTTGCTGCTGGCGAGCTGGGCGGAGCGTGACAGCCTGATGGCCGAACGCGATGAACTGGCGACGCAGAACGACCGGCTTCGGCATCTGCTGCTGCAGCTCAAGCGCCTGCAATTCGGCGCGCGGTCCGAGCGTCTCCCGGAGGACCAGTTGCAACTGGGCCTGGAGGCGGTCGAGCAGGCCATTGCCAAGGATCAGGCCGAGGCGGAGCGCCGCGATGGCGATCTGAAGCGTGAGCGAACGGCGAAGCGTCGGGCGAACCGTGGCGCGCTGCCCGCGCATCTGCAGCACATCGAGGTGACGCTGGCGCCAGAGGACACCGTGTGCCCCTGCTGCCGGTCGGCGATGACGGTGATCGGCGAGGACAGTTCCGAACGATTGGATGTGATACCCGCCCAGTTCCGGGTGATCGTGACGCGGCGGCCAAAGTTCGCCTGTCGGGCCTGCGCTGGCACAGTCTTGCAACAGCCCGCGCCGGCGCGGCTGATCGAAGGCGGTATCCCGACCGAGGCGCTGGTCGCGCATGTGCTGGTCAGCCGTTACGCCGACCATCTGCCGCTGTATCGCCAGGCGCAGATCATGGCGCGCCAGGGTGTGGCGCTGGATCGGTCGACGCTGGCGTTCTGGACCGGCTATGCGGCGGCCGAGATCGCCCCGGTCGTGGCGCGGCTGCGTGAGATGTTGTTGGTGTCGGCGCGATTGTTCGCCGACGAGACCGTGGTGCCGGTGCTCGACCCGGGACGCGGCCGCACCAAGCAGGGCTATTTCTGGGCGATTGCACGCGACGACCGGCCCTGGGGCGGCGTCGCACCGCCGGCAGTCGTCTACAGCTACGCACCGGGGCGCGCGCACAAATACGCCAAGTCGTTGCTCGACGGCTATCGCGGCATTCTGCAGTGCGATGGATATCAAGCCTACAAGCGTCTGGCCGACCCCGGCAGCGCCCAGTGTCCGCGCGTGCTGGCATTCTGCTGGAGTCATGTCCGTCGGGGATTCTATGATCTGGCCAAAGGCGGTTCCGCGCCGATCGCCAGCGAGGCATTGGCACGCATTGCCGCCCTGTATCGGATCGAAGCCGAGATCCGCGGCACGACTGCCGAACAGAGGTTCGCCACAAGGCAACTCCAAAGCCGCACCCTGGTCAGCGATCTGCACGACTGGTTCGAGGTGCAGATCGCCAAACTGCCGGCCCGAGGCCAAACCGCGGAGGCGATCCGTTACGCGCTGAACCACTGGCACGGACTTGAGCTATTCCTGGACGACGGCCGCATCGAGATCGACAGCAACACGGTGGAACGGGCGATGCGGCCGATCGCCTTGTCGCGCAAGAATGCGCTGTTCTGCGGCAGCGACGACGGCGGCGAGAATTGGGCCGCCATCGCCTCGTTGATCGAGACCTGCAAGCTCAATTGTGTCGAGCCGCAGAGATACCTCACCGAGTTGCTCACACGCCTCGTCAACGGCTGGCCACAGGCGAAAATTGACGAACTCATGCCGTGGCATTGGGTCGAACCACCAGCCGGGTAGCCGTCAATCAGAAAAACCGACGGCCACGGTGCATCGCTTACACTCGAGCTGCTGATCGGCGACCTGGAGGAAGGCCAGGCCGAGAGTGACGCAAAGACCGAGGCTGCCGCCAGGAACAAGCCTGCGACGGGCAAAGCGTCCTCTTCACCTGCGCTGCGGGGTCGCAAG
>JBBILI010000065.1:0-19496 GCA_037445025.1 Rhodospirillales bacterium | reverse complement strand
ACTACGACGCAATCCTCCAGGCGTGCAAACATGCTTGGAACTTCCTCACCGATGACCCGGACCGCATTCGATCTATCGGCAAACGAGATTGGACAACGGTCAGCCGCTAGGGCCGTTGGTATTACCTCAACTCCAACATCCAAGTCTCATTCACCACATCCCGCCCAAAGCTATAGGCCGGCTCTTCCGCCGTGCACACAAACCCCGCCTTCCAGTAGATGTGCCGGGCCGCATCGAGCATCCGCATCGTCCACAGCGTCATGCGCTGATACTCGGCTTCGCGGGCAAAGCCGATCGCGGCTTCGGTCAGCAGCCACCCCAGCCCCGAGCCGCGGGCAGCCGGATCGACGATCACCAGGCGCAGCTTCGCGGTGACGGCGTCATGCCGCACCACAAAGGCCGAGCCGACCGGCACGCCGTGACGTTCGGCGATCCAGCCGCAGTCACTGGCCGGATCGTAGCCGCGTATCAATGCGGCCACGATCTCCGCCACCGTCACCTCGAAGCTGAGGTCGAGCCCATATTCCGCGGCGTAGAGCGCGCCATGGCGAGAGATCACCCAGCCGAGATCGCCCGGCTGGAGGCCGCGCAGCCGGGTCAGCTCAGCGCTCCACGCACATCGCCACACCCATGCCGCCACCGATGCACAGCGTGGCGATGCCCTTGTGGGCGTCGCGCCGCTGCATCTCGTGCAGCAGGGTGGTGAGCACCCGCGCGCCCGAGGCGCCGATCGGGTGGCCGATCGCAATCGCACCGCCGTTCACGTTGACCTTCCCGGTGTCCCAGCCAAGGTCCTTGTTGACGGCGCAGGCCTGGGCGGCGAAGGCCTCGTTGGCCTCGATCAGGTCAAGATCGGCGGCCTTCCAGCCGGCCCGCTCCATGGCCTTGCGGCTGGACGGGATGGGGCCGGTGCCCATCACGGCGGGGTCGACGCCGGCAGTGGCGAAGCTGGCGATGCGGGCGAGCGGGGTGAGGCCACGCTTGGCGGCTTCGGCGGCCGACATCACCACCAGCGCGCAGGCGCCGTCGTTGAGGCCGGAGGCGTTGCCGGCGGTCACGGTGCCGTCCTTGCTGAAGGCGGGGCGCAGCTTGGCCATCACGTCAAGGCTGCTGTCGTGACGGATGTATTCGTCATGTTCCACCACGGTGTCGCCCTTGCGGCCCTTGATGGTGACGGGGACGATCTCGTCCTTGAACTTGCCCGCCTTCTGCGCTGCCGAGGCCTTGTGCTGCGAGGCGACGGCGAACGCGTCCTGCTCGTCACGGGTGATCTGAAAGGCCTTGGCCACATTCTCGGCGGTGGTGCCCATGTGGTAGCCGAAGAACGCGTCCCACAGACCGTCGCGTATCATGGTGTCGATGAACGCCATGTCACCCATCTTGGTGCCAGTGCGCAGATGGGCGGCATGCATGGACATGCTCATGCTCTCCTGCCCGCCGGCGATCAGAATGGAGCTTTCGCCGCTGCGGATCTGCTGCGCGGCCAGCGCCACGGCGCGCAGGCCCGAGCCGCAGACCTGGTTGATGCCGAACGCGGTTTTGCCGTCGGGAATGCCGGCGGCGCGGGCGGCCTGGCGGGCGGGGTTCTGGCCCTGGCCGGCGGTCAACACCTGGCCGAGGATCACCTCGTCGACGTCGCCGGCCTCGATCCTGGCAGCGCTGATAGCGCCCTGGATGGCGGCGGCGCCGAGCACATGGGCGGGCACGGAGCCGAACGCGCCGTTGAAGCTGCCGACGGGGGTGCGGACCGCGGATACGATGACGATGTCGTCCATTCTGGCTTCTCCCTGCGGATGACCTTCCGCTTGCAGCACAGACTATCCTGTCCGGCCCGTTTGGGTCCAGCGACGGACAGATGGGTCCAGCCCTGCGGCCCAGGCGGCCAAGGGGCGCCAGAGTGCCGCTTCCGCATGAAGCCCCGCGACCATGCCGACATGCCCGGCCGCCGGGCGATGGGCGATCGCATCCGGGATAAGCCCGGCAAGCGGTGCCGCACTCTCGGGCGGGACGATACGGTCCCGCCCCGGCAGGGCGATGAAACAAGGCACGCGCAGAGCCGCAGGGTCGACCGGGGCGCCCGCCACCAGCCAGCCGCCCCGCATCGGCCGGTTCTCGGCGTACCAGCCGCCCAGACAGTCCTGCGCCACCGGGGAGGTGAGCGGCACGCCGTCGTTCAGCCAGTCCTCCAACGCCACGAATTGGCGGGCCCGCGCGCTGGTCTGGTCCAGCTCTGCGAAGGCCCGGTATTTCGCGGCCACGGAAAGCGGGTCGCCGAGCGAGAACAGCGCCTGCAGCACATCCACCGGAAGCCGCCCATGCAGGGCGATCACCGGTGCCAGCCGCTCCTGGAGAAGCCGGCCGGCGGCCACGGTCTCGGCGTCGCCGGCGTGGAAATCCCACGGGGTCGCCAGCAAAGCGAGGCCGCGGAGGCCGGGGGCGTGCAGCCCGGCGGCCAAAGCCAGCAGACCGCCCATGCAGTAGCCAACCAGAATAACGTCACCAATCCCGGCAATAGCCGGCAGCAGCCGCCGCGTGATCAGCGCGTCGAGATCAAGCGCGGCCTCAGCGGGTCCGGGCCAGCCCCAGTCGAGCAGCAGCACATGAAACCCCTGCGTCGCCAGAAACCGCGCCATCGAGCGGTCGGCGGACAGGTCGAGCACGGTGAAGCGGTTGACCAGGCTGGGCACCAGCAGCATCGCCGGCCCGGTGCCGCCATAATCGAGCAGCCTGGTGCTGCCGGCGGACCAGCACACCGGCGGGTCGATGAGGTCCCGGCAATAGGGATGCCGGCGATAGGCGGCGATGCCAGCGATCAGACCGGCGTCAACCGGCGGGGGCAGCGGGTTTTCGGCGGCGCCGGGGCGTTGCAGCTGATCGAGACAGCGCGTCCAGTCGGCGTTCCAGCTCGACGATCCGAGCTTCGAGCCGGGCCAGCTCAGACTGGCCAGCGCCAGATGCAGCATCAGCGGGCGCGGGCCCCGCCGCCGCCCCGGGCCGGGCTGCTCCGCCGTCACGCCCTTGCAGCCCTTCGAGGATCGGAGCCGCCAGCGTCGACCAGAGCTGCAGCGTGGTCGCCCAGGTCTCCTGGGCCTCCTTGTCCTGCGCCATCGCCGCGCATTCGCTTTGCCAGATCTCCGCCCAATCCCGCCACAGCGCCTCGTCCGCCTCCTTCGTCACCCACGCGCTCCACCCGTTGCGTCGCCCAAAACTGCCATGATTGGCAGGACGGCACGACATGCTATGTTTTATGCCGCAATGCAGTGAGGACGCGATGTCGCAACCGGCACAACCGCCCACCCAGGACGTCGACATGCAGCCTGTCGTCGTGAAGAAATACGCCAACCGACGGCTCTACAACACCGAGAGTTCCAGCTACATCACGCTCGACACCCTGGCCGACATGGTGCGCGAAGGCCGCGATTTCGTGGTCTACGACGCCAAGACCGGTGACGACATCACCCGCAGCGTGCTCACCCAGATCATCGTCGAAGAGGAAAGCAAGGGCCGCGCCCTGCTGCCCACCGGGTTTCTGCGCCAGCTGATCGGCTTCTACGGCGGCAGCATGCAGACCATGGTGCCGAAATACCTGGAACAGGCCATGGCAAGCTTCGCCACCCAGCAGGAACAGATGCGCACCGCCATGCAGCAGACGGTGGGATCGTTCTTCCCGTTCCGCGTCGATGAGGTGGGCCGCCAGAACATGGCGATGATGGAACGGGCAATGAGCCTGTTCTCGCCGTTCTACGGCGCCGAAGGCAAGGACGCACCGCGCCCGACCGCCCAGGAAGCCGCCAGCCAGGCGGTCGAGGAGGAAATCTCGTCGCTGCGACAAGAAATCGAGACGCTGCGGGCGCAGTTGAAGGCCAAAGGGTAGGAAGCGGTTCTTTTTTGAAAAAAAGAACCAAAAAACTTTCATTCGCTGGGACTCGCCGGTCCGGAAGGGCAATGCTAAACGAATGAAAGTCTTTTGCTTCTTTTCTTCAGAAAAGAAGTGCTTCCTCTGTGATGGTATAACATGTCCCTCCACAGCCACGTCTTTCTCGGCGAAGACCACGCAGGCTCCGAGCGTCGCACCTGGGCGGTGATCTGGCTCTGCGCGGCCATGATGGTCCTCGAAATCGGCGGCGGCGCCCTCTTCGGCTCCATCGCGCTGATCGCCGACGGCCTGCACATGTCCACCCACGCCGGCGCCCTGCTGCTGGCCGCCCTCGCCTACCGCTTCGCCCGCAACCGCGTCGACGACCCCCGCTTCAGCTTCGGCACCGGCAAGTTCGGCGACCTCGCCGGCTACACCAGCGCCATCGTCCTCGCCATGATCGCCCTCCTGATCGCCACCGAATCCGTCACCCGCCTGCTCGCCCCGGTGCCCATCCACTTCGCCGAAGCCATCCCGATCGCCACCCTCGGCCTCGCCGTCAACCTCGGCTCCGCCTGGCTCCTCGCCGGCGGCGGCCGCCACCATCACCACGGCCACGATCATGGCCACACCCACCACGACCACGACCACGACCACGACCACGACGAAGCCCACCGCATCGCCGGCCCCTTCGAAACCTTCATCCTCTCCGTCTTCGAACACGACCACCCGCCGGTCTTCCGCCTCCACACCGAAAGCGGCCGCCCCCTGGCCGCCGACGCCGTGCTGCTCGAAACCATCCGCCCCGACGACACCCGCCAGATCTTCACCTTCAAACCCCAGGACGGGTGTCTCCAAAGCGAACAGACCATCCCCGAACCGCACCAATTCACGGCCCGCCTGCGCATCGGTGAAACCACCTACGACCTCCCCTTCGCCGAACACGTCCACGCCCACGCCGCCGCCCACCGCGACAACAACATGCGCGCCGCCATCGTCCACGTCGCAGCCGACGCCGCGGTCTCCGTCCTCGTCATCGTAGGCCTCCTCCTCGCCCGCAGCTTCGGCTGGCTCTGGATGGACCCCGCAGCCGGCCTCGTCGGCGCCGCCGTCATCGCCAGCTGGGCCCTCGGCCTGGTGCGCGACACCGGCGGCATCCTGCTCGACATGACCGCCGACCCCACCGTCACAGCCAAAATCCGCCAGACCATCGAAGCCGAAGGCGACACCCTGCACGACCTCCACATCTGGCGCCTCGGCCCCGGCCATCTCGGCGCCATCGTCTCCGTCCGCACCGGCCAGCCACGAGACGCCGCCTACTACCGCGCCAAACTCACCCCCTTCCGCACCCTCTCCCACGTCACGATCGAAGTCCTGACCTGACCACCTCAAACGCCGAAAACCCGGCATAGTTACGTAATCAGAACGAAAATGACGCCGCTCGGCGCGGCACGCCTCAGCTCTCCGCATACCGCCCCCGCCGCACCGCCGCCATCACTCCCCGCGGAATTGGCACCCGCCCCCAATCCACCTTCGCCCGCTTCGGGCGCACCCGCTTCGGCTTTTCATCCCCCGCCACCACCGAAGCCACCACCCCAGGCCGCAAAACCGCGGTCTCGATCGCCAACATCCGGCATAACGGCCGAAGCACCCGCATTGCCTGCGGCGCCGCCGTCAGCAGCGCCACCATCTCCGGCGTCTCCAGCACCGCCCGCAACTGCGCCCCATACCCCGCCGCCTGCCACGAACCCGCCGTCACCAGCCACCCGAACCCACGCGGCCAGATACGCTCCACCGCAACGCGACCCCCATCCCCCTCCACCGAACCCCTTGGCGCCCGCACCAAACCCGGCCCCAACCGCCAAAGCCGCCCCGCCGCAAACCGCGCCGCCATCCCCTCCATCCGCGTGCAGATCTCACCCAGCCGCCGATACAACAGCAGCCCCAGCGCAACACTGAACCACCCCCGCAAACCCCATCCCCCCACCGACCCACGCAGCCCGTGGATCAGGACAGAAAGGCGCAAAAACGGGGACACATCGGAATTCATGATTAAATTCCTAGCATACCCATCCGCCAAAAGCAACAAAATCGGTAGGCGGATCGCGCTTCGGCACCCCACCATCCTGCCCCGCACCGTTATGATGGGCGGCGCAAGCGCTGTCGGACCCCTCCGGAATGTGCGATCACCGATCAGCAAGCGTAGGATGGGCAAGCCCTTGCGCCGCCCATCAACTTCCGTGGTCATGATGGGCGGCGCAAGGGCTTGCCCATCCTACGCTTGCTCGGAGGAAAATTTGACGAAGGGTGCAGGCAGCGACACACTTGCCGCAGTGGAGAGACCTCGCCTTTTGCTGAAAACTGCATGCTGAGGGGAAGGGATCAGGCACCTGGCGTCGGCTACACGAAGAGATGTGGTTTTGGGCGCATGCGCCATCTCACTCGGGGCGTGTGGGCTGGATAACACCCAAGTCGATTATGGGCCCTTGGATGGCCCTGGTCTCAGGAACACGACGCCTCGCTCGGGCTTGCTCTACGGATCGGCCGTCGAGGCGTCACAGCTTGGAGCGGATGCCGCTTTGGCGGGCGCTGTGGCGCGCGAGTGCGGCATCCTTGTGCCGGAGGGGGCGCTGAAATGGCGGGCGTTGCGGCCCACGCCCGATCGCTTCGATTTTCGCGGTGGCGACGCGATCGTGAGGTTTGCATCGCGACATGGCCAGCGCGTTCGCGGACATACCCTGGTCTGGCACCAGGCTTTGCCCGATTGGTTTGCGGCATCGGCCGGTTCGGGCAATGCCAGCAGCCTCCTGGCCGCACATATCGAAACCGTATGCGGGCACTACGCCGGACAGTTGCAGGCTTGGGACGTGGTGAACGAAGTCGTTGACCCGCGCGCGGCTCACGGCCTTCGCGAGACACCATGGTTGCGGCTTCTGGGGGCCGGTTACATCGGCACCGCGTTCCGCACAGCGCGCGCCGCTGACCCTGCCGCGGTGCTGTTCCTCAACGATTACGGGTTGGAGGCGGACGGCCATGCGACGGATGCAAAGCGCGGACTCGTGCTCACGCTGCTGCGTCGGTTGCTGGACGCGGATGTGCCGGTGCAAGGTCTTGGTCTACAATCCCATCTTGTCGTCGGAGATCGTTTCGACACGCTGACCGGCTTCTTGGAGCAGGTTCGTGGTCTCGGTCTTCGGGTGGCGGTGACGGAGTTGGATGTGTCAGACGTGCCCGCGCCAGGACAACCGGTACCGGCGCGCGATGCCGCAGTCGCGACGACATATGCGACCTTCCTGCAAAAGGTTTTGGCGGTGCAGGGGCTCGTGCGCGAAGTTTTGACCTGGGGGCTGACCGATGCCACCTCCTGGCTTCGGAGCTATCGCCCGCGCCCAGATGGTTTGCCAACGCGGCCATTGCCGCTCGACGAAGCTCTTGCGCGTAAGCCAGCCTGGGCGGCACTCAGAACTTCACTCGCACGTGCCGACGCCAGATACCTCATCCCGTCCCCTTAGAGCAATATGGCTTTAGGTGGACTCACCGTGCCATAAAATTGCTCGGTAAAACAGAGAGCTAGAGCGGTATGGCATCGCCTATCAGATGCCACACCGCTCAAGCGTGCCGTTTTGAGCAATGGGTGAGGCGTTGCACAATGACGTGCCTTGACACAAAAAACATCTGAACGAGCAACCTGTAGATTGGGTAAGCCCTTGCGCCGCCCATCAACCCCCCGCGCTCATCCCAGAAGGCGCAACCGCTACCACCCCACCCCCAACACAAGCCGCGCCCGCTCCAAATCCGCCGGCGTATCCACCCCGAACGGCGCATGCTCCACCCGCGCACACGCAATCCGCATCCCCGCCTCCAGCGCCCGCAACTGCTCCAAGCTCTCCCGCTTCTCCAACGGCGAAGCCGGCAGCGCCACGAACCGCGCCAGCGCCGCCCGCCGATACGCGTAGATCCCGATATGATGCCACAGCGGCCCGTCCCCCCACGGAATCGCAGCCCTTGAAAAATACAGCGCCGGCGAAACCGCCCGCCCGCCATCGAACGCGCACACCGCCTTCACCACCGAAGCCAGCGCCGCCTCCGCTGGCGTCTCGATCGTCGCCACCAGCGTCGCGATATCCACCATCGGGTCCGACAGCGGCGTGATCACCGCCCGCAACTGCACCGGCGGAATTGTCGGCAGATCCCCCTGCAGATTCACCACCACATCATGCCGCCCCTGCGGGTCCAGCGCCGCCAACGCCGCCTGCACCCGATCCGAGCCGGACGGCAGCGAAGGATCGGTCATGACAGCCACCCCCCCCGCCGCCCGCACCGCCTCCGCCACTTCGGCCTCGGAGCACGCCACCGCCACCGGCCCGATATCGGCCTCCCGGGCGCGATCCAGCACATGCACGATCATCGGTTTGCCATGAATATCCGCCAGCGGCTTGCCAGGCAGACGGGTGGAGGCCATGCGGGAGGGAATGACGATGATCGGGTTCATGGCAGCACTATGTCCGCGTCGCGTTTTGCGGCAAAGAGGCAGCCGATGTCCCGCCCCTGAAATCGGCCAGGATTTCAGGGCCAGCGGGCCATGCAACGTGACCGGGAGCCTGACGTGATCGAACAGTTCATCGCCGCGGCCCACATGGCGGCCGACGTCGCGGGCGCGGTCATCCGCCCGTATTTCCGCGCCGGCCTCACCTCCGACCTGAAATCCGACGCGAGCCCCGTCACCATCGCCGACCGCTCGGCCGAACTCGCCCTGCGCGGCGTGCTCAGCGAACGCTTCCCCGCCCACACCGTCTCCGGCGAGGAATTCCCGCCCCACAATCCCGGCCAACGCCACCGCTGGGTGCTCGATCCCATCGACGGCACCCGCGCCTTCATCACCGGCCGCCCCCAGTTCGGCACCCTCATCGCCCTGCTCGAGGACGGCGTCCCCATTCTCGGCGTCATCGACCAGCCCATCACCGGCGAACGCTGGCTCGGCGTCGCCGGCCGCCCCACCGAATTCCGCGGCGCCCACGGCCGCCCCGGCTGCCGCCAATGCCCCACCCTGGCCGAAGCCGAACTCTCCGCCACCAGCCCCCAGGTGTTCGAGCACGACACGCCCCGCTGGGAGAACCTGGTCCGCCAGGTCAAACGCCGCAGCTTCGGCGGCGACTGCTACGCCTACGGCCTCCTCGCCCTCGGCCAGATCGACATCATCGCCGAAGCCACCATGAAACTGTGGGACTGGGCAGCCCTCGTCCCGATCATCCAGGGCGCCGGCGGATCGATCACCGACTGGAACGGCCAGCCCCTCCACGAGCACGGCGACGGCCGGGTCCTGGCCCTGGGCGATCCGGCGCTGCTCCCCGCCGCCATCGCAGCCTTAAGGACCGCTTGACCACTGACGATCTGCAAGGCCCCCTATTCCGGGGTGACCATCACAGGAGGCATCGTATGCGCCGGCTTTTGTTGCTGCTCTGGCTGACAGCGTCGGCCTGTCTGCCCGCCATGGCGGCCGACGCCCCGCTGCGCACCTACGGCCTGGCTCTGGTCGGCCAGATCCGGTTGCCGCCCGATTTCACCCATTTCCCCTACGCCAACCCCGATGCCCCGAAAGGCGGCACCGTCACCCGCGCCGCCATCGGCAGCTATGACAGCTTTAACCCCTTCGTCGTCCGCGGCACCCCCACCGCCGCCGTCAGCAAGGTGTTCGACACGCTGATGGTCCGCTCGCAGGACGAGCCGGAGGCCGCCTACGGCCATCTCGCCAAGGTGATCGAGATCCCGGCCGATCACATGGGCGTCGCCTTCGAACTGCGGCCAGAGGCACGGTTCCACGACGGCACACCGGTCACGGCAGAGGACGTGGCCTGGACCTTCAACACCCTGCGCGCCCAAGGCCGCCCGTTCTTCCGGCAATACTACGCCGACGTCGCCTCCGTGGTGGCCGAGACACCGCTGCGCGTGGTGTTCCGCTTCAAGACCGCGGAAAACCACGAGCTGCCGCAGATCCTGGGCGAAATGCCGGTGCTGCCGGAGCACTGGTGGAAAGGGCGTGACTTCTCCCAGCCGCTGAACGAGCCGCCGCTAGGCTCCGGCCCCTACAAGGTCGCAAGCTTCGAGATGGGCCGCAGCGTGGTGCTGCAGCGTGTGCCGGACTACTGGGCCGCCAACCTGCCGACCGCCAAGGGGCTGAACAACTTCGACACGGTGCGCTACGAATATTACCGCGACCCGAACGTGGCCATGGAGGCGTTCAAGGCCGGCTCGGTGGACTGGCGCCAGGAGAACAGCTCCAAGAACTGGGCCACCGCCTATGATTTCCCGGCGGTGACGCAGGGGCTGGTGAAAAAGGTCTCGCTGCCGCTCGACGTGCCGACCGGCATGCAGGGCTTCGCCATGAACACCAGGCGCAAACTGTTCGCCGATCGCCGGGTGCGTGAGGCGATGAACCAGGTGTTCGACTTCGAGTGGATGAACCACAACCTGTTCTACGACAGCTACATCCGCACCCAGAGCTATTTCAGCAACAGCGACTTCGCCTCCTCCGGCCTGCCCAAAGGCGACGAGCTTGCCCTGCTCGAACCGTTCCGCGCCAAACTGCCGCCGGAGCTGTTCACCACCCCCTACAAGAACCCGGTCACCGACGGCTCCGGCAACAACCGCGACGGGCTGAAAGCCGCCCTGACGCTGCTGGAACAGGCCGGCTGGAAGATCAAGGACCGCAAGCTCGTCAACGCCGCAGGCGAGCCCTTCGCCTTCCAGATCCTGCTCAGCGACCCCGCCTTCGAACGTGTGGCCCTGGCCTATGTCCAGTCGCTGCAGCGGCTCGGCATGGACGTGACGGTCCGCACCGTCGATCCCGCGCAGTATCAGCGGCGTATGGACACGTTCGACTATGACATGACGGACACGCTGATCGGCGAATCAGGCTCCCCCGGCAACGAGCAGACCGAGTTCTGGACCTGCGGCTCGTCCAAGACCGAGGGCAGCAACAACGTGATGGGCGTGTGCGACCCTGTGGTGGACACGCTGGTGGCGGACCTGCTGAAGGCGCCGGACTTCGGCCATCTGGTAACGACGGTGCGGGCGCTGGACCGGGTGTTGCTATGGGGGTTCTACCTGGTGCCGCACTGGCACAGCGAGCATGTGAACGTCGCCTACTGGAACCGGTTCGGGCGGCCTTCCGCGCCGGTGAAGGAAGGTGTGGTGTTTGATGCCTGGTGGATCGATCCGGTGCTGGCGGCGGCTACTGACAAGGCCAGGCAGTGATGTTCTTTTTTGAAAAAAAGAACCAAAAAACTTTTTATCGGCTGACGCCCTCCTCCGGACAGGGAGTACCCCAGCGGATAAAAGTCTTTTGCTTCTTTTCTTCAGAAAAGAAGGCCTTGCTTCCTTGACCGGCTACCTCCTCCGCCGGCTGCTCCTGGTGATCCCGACCCTCCTCGGAATCATCACGGTCAACTTCGCCGTCATCCAGTTCGCCCCCGGCGGACCGGTCGAGCAGATGATCGCGGAGCTGAAAGGCAAAGGCGACGCCGGCTCCCGCCTGATCGGCGGCGGTCTGCCGGAAGCAGCGGGGCAGGCGGCCGGCTCGCCAGGCACCTATCGCGGCGCCCGAGGCCTCGATCCGCACGTGGTCGCCGACATCAAGAAGATGTTCGGCTTCGACAAGCCGCCGCTGGAACGCTTCGCCCTCATGATGGGCGGCTATCTCCGCTTCGACTTCGGCCGCAGCTTCTTTCGCAACGACACCGTGCTGGGCCTGATCGCCAAAAAGCTGCCGGTGAGCATCTCGATCGGCCTGTGGTCCACCCTGCTGGTGTATCTCGTCTCCATCCCGCTCGGCATCTCCAAGGCGGTGCGCGACGGTTCGCGCTTCGATGTCGCGACCTCGGCGGTGGTGCTGGTCGGCTACGCCATTCCGGGCTTCCTGTTCGCCATTCTGCTGGTGGTCCTGTTCGCCGGCGGCAGCTTTCTGCAGATCTTTCCGCTGCGCGGCCTCAGCACCTCCGGCTCCGAAACCTGGCCGCTATGGGACCGCATCGTCGACTACGCCTGGCACATGGTGCTGCCGACCACCGCCCTGGTGGTGAGCGGCTTCGCCAGCCTGACCATGCTGACCAAGAACTGCTTCCTCGACGAGATCCGCAAGCAATACGTGGTGACCGCCCGGGCCAAGGGCGCCAGCGAGCCGCGGATTCTGTATCGCCACGTCTTCCGCAACGCCATGCTGCTGATCATCGCGGGCTTTCCCGCCGCATTCATCGGCATCCTGTTCTCCTCCTCGCTGCTGGTGGAGATCGTGTTCTCGCTCAACGGCCTCGGCCTGCTGGGCTTCGAGAGCACCATCCAGCGCGACTATCCCGTGATGTTCGGCACGCTCTACATCTTCACCCTCTTGGGCCTGGTGATGCAGATCGTGGGTGACGTGCTCTACACCGTGGTCGATCCACGCATCGACTTCTCGGCGCGGCGGCACTGATGCTCTCCCCGCTGAACCGGCGCCGGCTTGCAATCTTCCGCGCGCATCGGCGCGGTCTGTGGGCGTTTCGCATCTTCGGCGTGCTGTTCCTGCTCAGCCTGTTCGCCGAATTCATCGCCAACGACCGGCCTTTGCTCATCCACTTCAACGGCGCCTTCTACTGCCCCGTCCTGCGCGACTACGCCGAGGACGATTTCGGCGCGGACCTGATGCCGCTGGCGGCCGACTACACCGACCCCGAGCTGGCCGCCCGCATTCACGCCAAGGGCTGGATGATCTGGCCGGCCGTGCCGTTCAGCTACGACACCATCGTGAAGGACCTGCCGGTGCCCGCCCCGGCGCCGCCGTCATGGCGCAACCTGCTGGGCACCGACGACCAGGCGCGAGACGTGCTGGCGCGGGTGATCTACGGGTTCCGCCTTTCGGTGCTGTTCGGCTTCACCCTCACCATCATCTCCTCCGCCGTCGGCGTCGCCGCAGGTGCGGTGCAGGGCTATTACGGTGGCATGGTCGATCTGCTGTTCCAGCGCTTCATCGAGATCTGGTCCGGCATGCCGCAGCTCTATCTGCTGATCATCCTGGCCAGCATCATCACGCCGGATTTCTGGATCCTGCTAACCTTCCTGCTGCTGTTCAGCTGGATGACGCTCACGGGTGTGGTGCGCGCGGAGTTCCTGCGCGGCCGCAACCTCGAATATGTCCGCGCGGCGCGGGCGCTGGGTGTGTCCAACATCGCGGTGATGTGGCGGCACATTCTGCCCAACGCGATGGTGGCGACGCTGACGTTTCTGCCGTTCACCCTGTCGGGCTCGGTGACCATCCTGGCGAGCCTGGATTTTCTCGGCTTCGGCCTGCCGCCGGGTTCGCCGTCGCTGGGTGAGCTGGTGTCGCAGGGCAAGGACAATCTGCAGTCGCCCTGGCTGGGCATCACCGCGTTTGCGGTGCTGGGCGGGATGCTGACGTTGCTGACCTTCATCGGCGAGGCGGTGCGCGATGCGTTCGATCCGCGGCGTGGGCCGGGGGGCGGACGATGAAGGGGCAGCAGGCAAGCGCTTCTTTTCTCAAGAAAAGAAGCAAAAGACTTTCATCCGCTTGTGCCGACCTCTCCGGAACAACCCGTGCCTGGCGGACGGACGTTTTTTGGTTCTTTTTTTCAAAAAAGAACCCCTTCCTTCCTGGCTCTTTCCCATGAGCCTCGTCCAGGTCGAAAACCTCCGCATCTTCTTCGGCGAACGCTGCGTGGTCGGCGGCGTGTCCTTCGCGCTGGATCGCGGCGAGACGCTGGCGCTGGTCGGCGAAAGCGGCTCCGGCAAGTCACTGACCGCGCTGTCGCTGCTGCAGCTGCTGCCAGCCGGCGCGCGCAGCGAAGGCCGGGTGACGCTGGACGGCCAGGCCGTGATCGGCGCCGCCAACCGCAAGCTGCGGCGCCTGCGCGGCGGCGTGGCGGGAATGGTGTTCCAGGAGCCGATGACCAGCCTCAATCCGCTGGGCCGCATCGGCCGGCAGGTGGCCGAGGCGATCCAGCTGCACACACCCATGCCGCGGGCCGAGCTCAAGGCACGGGTGGTCGATCTGCTGGCGCAATGCGGCTTCGCCGATGCCGCCCATCGGCTGGACGCGTTTCCGCACCAGCTCTCCGGCGGCCAGCGCCAGCGGGTGATGATCGCCATGGCCCTGGCCAACGATCCCGCGCTGCTGATCGCCGACGAGCCGACCACGGCACTGGACGTGACGATCCAGGCGCAGATCCTGCAGCTGCTGGCCGAGCAGAAGGCGGCGCGCGGACTGGCTCTGCTGCTGATCAGCCACGACCTCGCCATCGTCCGCCGCTACGCCGACCGGGTCTGCGTGATGAAGAACGGCGTGGTGGTCGAAAGCGGCCGGGTGGCCGACGTGTTCGCCCGGCCGCAGCATCCCTACACCTGCGGCCTGCTCGGCGCCGAGCCCAGCGGACGGCCGCTGCCGCTGGACCGCAGCGCGCCGGTGCTGATGCAGGCGGAGGACGTGCACGTGGCGTTCCCCATCCGGTCAGGAATCCTGCGCCGTGCCGTCGGCGCGGTGAAGGCGGTGGCCGGTGTGAGCCTGACCGTGCATGCCGGCGAAACGGTGGCGCTGGTGGGCGAAAGCGGCTCCGGCAAGTCCACCATGGGGGCGGCGCTGCTGCGGCTCGAACAGTTCAAAGGCTGTGTGCGTTTCGAGGGGCGTGACATCGCAACGCTCGATTCCCGGTCGCTGCGCGCGCTGCGGGCGCGCATGCAGATCGTGTTCCAGGACCCGTATGGCAGCCTGTCGCCCCGGCTGACGGTGGGCGACATCATCGCCGAAGGGCTGCACGTGCATGCGAGAGCCTTGTCGCGGGCGGAGTGCGTGCGCCGGGTGGAGGCGGTGCTGGAGGAGGTCGGTCTGCCCGCCGACAGCATCGGCCGCTATCCCCACGAATTCAGCGGCGGCCAGCGCCAGCGCATCGCCATCGCCCGCGCCATGGTGCTCCAGCCAAGCTTCGTGGTGCTGGACGAGCCGACCTCGGCGCTGGACATGTCGGTCCAGGGTCAGATCGTCGAACTGCTGCGGCGCCTGCAGCGGGACCACAACCTCGGCTACCTCTTCATCAGCCACGACCTCAAGGTGGTGCGCGCGCTGGCCCACCGCGTGGTCGTGCTCCGCCACGGCCAGGTGATGGAGCGGGGCCCTGCTGACACGCTGTTCGATGCGCCGGCGCATGAATACACCAAGGCGCTGATGGCCGCCGCCTTCGCGCTGGAGGTTCAGGGCGACGTGACGGACGCGGCGTGAGCCGATGAAGATCGTCGAAATCACCAATGTCGATTTCGCGCTGCGGCATTTTCTGCTGCCGCTGATGCGCGGGCTGCGCGCACGGGGCCACGAGGTGATCGGCGTCTCGGCCGAAGGGCCGCTGCTGGACGTGGCGCGGGGCGAGGGTTTCCGCATCGTGCCGATGCCGTTCGCGCGCAGCCTCTCCCCCACGGCGCAGTGGCGCGCGTTCCTGGCGCTGGTGGCGTTCCTGCGGGCGGAACGGCCGGATCTGGTGCACGGGCATATGCCGATCAGCGGCTTTCTCGCTCGGGTGGCGGCGCGCGTGGCCGGGGTGCCGCAGGTGGCGTACACCTGTCACGGCTTTCTGTTCAACCAGCCCGGCAGCTGGCTGCGGCGGGCGGTGGCGTTCACCATGGAGTGGATCGCCGGCCACCTCACCGACATCCACATGACCGTCTCCACCGAAGAGGCGCAGGACGCGCGACGGCTGTGGATCAACCGGCACAGCCGGCCGATCGGCAACGGCCGCGATCCCGCGCGGTTTCATCCGGACCAGGCCGCCCGGGCACGGATCCGCGGAGCCCTCGGCGTGGCGCAAGATCAGGTGGTGGTGATCGTCGTCTCGCGCCTGGTGCGCCACAAGGGCTATCCGGAGCTGCTGGCGGCGATGCGCTACGTGGATGCCGAGCTGTGGGTGGTGGGCGAGCGGCTGGCCTCGGATCACGGCGAGGACCTGGAGCCGTATTTCGCCCAATCCGGCCTCGGCCCCCGCCTGCGTCGCCTGGGCTACCGCGACGACATCCCGGCCTTGCTCGCCGCCGCCGACATCTTCACCCTGCCCAGCCATTTCGAGGGGCTGCCGATGTCGATCATCGAGGCGATGCTGACGGGTCTGCCGGTGGTGGCGACCGCCATCCGCGGCCCGCGCGAACAGGTGATCGACGGGGAAACCGGGCTGCTGGTGCCGCCGGCCACGGTGGCGCCGCTCGCCGCGGCGTTGCAAAGGCTGGCCGTCGACGCGCCGCTTCGCGTCCGAATGGGCGAAGCCGGCCGCGCCCGGGCGCTGGCGCATTTCGACGAGGCAGCCGTGCTCGCGCGAACGCTGGATTTGCTGGGCGCGTAGGTCTATGCCGCCGGCATGACCGACATTGCCCCGCTCCGGCGCGCTCTCATCTCCGTCTCCGACAAGACGGGCCTGCTCGATCTCGCCGCCACCCTGGTGGCCGCCGGCGTGGAGCTGCTCTCCACCGGCGGCTCCGCCCGCGCGCTGCGCGACGCCGGCTTCGCCGTCATCGAGGTCTCCGACCACACCGGCTTCCCCGAGATCCTGGACGGACGGGTGAAAACGCTGGTGCCGCAGATCCATGGCGGCATCCTCGGCCGGCGTGACTGGCCGTCGCATGTGGCGCAGATGGCACAGCACGGCATCGCGCCGATCGACATGGTGGTGAGCAACCTCTACCCGTTCGAGGCCACGGTGGCGCGCGGCGCCTCGTTCGAGGACTGCATCGAGAACATCGACATCGGCGGCCCCGCGCTGATCCGCGCCGCCGCCAAGAACCATGATTTCGTGACCATAGTCACCGACGTGTCCCAGTACGAAGCGGTCAAGGCCGAGATCGCCGAACGCGGCGGCACCACGCTCGCCACCCGCCGCAAGCTGGCCGCCGCCGCCTATGCCCGCACCTCGGCCTATGACAGCGCCATCGCCGCCTGGTTCGCAAGCCAGCTCGGCGAGACCTTCCCCGAGCGCATGACCCTGTCCGGCCAGCTGCGCCAGACGCTGCGCTACGGCGAGAACCCGCACCAGCAGGCCGCCTTCTACACCACCGCACCGCGCCCCGGCGTGGCGACGGCCACACAGGTGCAGGGCAAGGAGCTGTCTTACAACAACCTCAACGACACCGATGCCGCGTTCGCATGCGTGGCCGAGTTCGACGAACCGGCGGTGGTCATCGTCAAGCACGCCAACCCCTGCGGCGTCGCCTCCAGCGACAACCTTGCCCACGCCTGGGACCTCGCTTTGCGCTGCGACCCCGTCTCGGCCTTCGGCGGCATCATCGCCGTCAACCGCACGCTCGACGAAGCGACCGCCGAACGCATCGCCGCGATCTTCTCCGAGGTGATCGTGGCGCCGGACGCAACCGAGGCCGCCCGCGCCGTGCTGGCGCGCAAGAAGAACCTGCGCCTGCTGCTCACCGGCGGCCTGCCGGACCCCGCTGCCGGCGGCATGACCCTCCGCACCCTCGCCGGCGGCTTCCTCGCCCAGACGCGTGACGCCGGCCGCGTGGCGCTGGGTGATCTGAAAGTCGTCACGCAGCGCGCGCCGACCGAAGCCGAGCTGCGCGACCTGCTGTTCGCCTTCCGCGTCTGCAAGCACGTCAAATCCAACGCGATCATCTACGCCAAGCACCTCGCCACCACCGGCATCGGCGCCGGCCAGATGAGCCGCGTTGATTCCGCCCGCATCGCCGCCTGGAAAGGCGCCGAGGCCGCCAAGGCCGCCGGCATCGACACGCCGCTCACCGAAGGCAGCGTGGTCGCGTCAGACGCGTTCTTCCCCTTCGCCGACGGCCTCCAGGCCGCGATCGCCGCCGGCGCCACGGCAGTGATCCAGCCCGGCGGCTCGATGCGCGACAACGAAGTCATCGCCGCCGCCGATGCTGCGGGCATCGCGATGGTGCTGACCGGAATGCGCCACTTCAGACATTGAAAGTTTCTTTGGTTCTTTTTTTTCAAAGAAAGACCTTCTTTTTTGAAAAAAAAGAAGCAAAAAACTTTCAACTTTAAAGCAGATGGGAGATGATCGGGTCCAGGTCAGGCGGCGTTGGCGACAGGGACGGTTTCGGTCAGGCCGCTGCCGCCGTAAAGCCAGGCAAGGTCGTTGTAGAACTGCTCCGGCGTCTTGGCCCCGAGGATGGCGTTGCGCAGCGCCGCATGGGCGCCGGCGGGGTGATAGACATGGTCGCCGATGGCACGGGACTGCAGCTGCACCCGCGCGGTGCGCAGCACACGCCGGCTGCGATACGCCTCCAGCGCCGGCTCGACCTGCCCCTGGTGCAGATGCATCTGCTCGGTGAGGCACACCGCATCCTCCATCGCCATGCAGGCGCCTTGCGCGAAATACTGCATCATCGGGTGCGCGGCATCGCCCAGCAGCGCCACGCGCCCATCCACCCACCCCTCGATCGGGTCACGGTCGCACAGCACCCATTTCTTCCAGTTGCTGCCGATATGGATCAGGCTCTGCGGCAGCTCGGCGATGTGCCGGAACCCCGCGAGAACCTCCTCATGCGCCACCGGCGCACCCGCCACCGGCTCCGGCGCGTCGTTGTGGTAGGTCACCACAAGGTTGAACAGCTTCCAGCCGGACAGCGGGTAATGCACGATATGGCATTTCGGCCCGGCCCACAGCGTGGCCGCGTTCCAGCGGAGATCCTCGGGCATCTGGTCGGTGGGGATCACCGAGCGATAGGTGGTGTGGCCGGACACGCGCGGCCGCCCATCCCCGGCCAGCTTCTTGCGCACGTTGGACCACAGCCCATCGGCACCGATCAGGGCCGCCCCCGTGACGCGCGCGCCATCGGCGAGATGGGCGGTGACCGAGCTCCCGTCTTGGTCATAGTCCACCACCTCGCTCGACGTGCGCAGCGTAATCAGCGCGTTCTCGCGGCAGGCGCGCAGGAACACGCCGTGCAGATCGCCGCGATGCACCACGGCGTAAGGATTGCCGAAGCGCGTGCGGAACGGCGCATCGAGCGGGATGCGGCAGATCTGCGTGCCGCTGATCGCATCCATCAGCCGCAGCGCGTCCACATACACCGCCATGGCGCGCGCCGCGTCGCCCACGCCGAGATAGTCGAACGAGTGAAACGCGTTGGGACCGAGCTGGATGCCGGCGCCGATCTCGCCAAGCGCGGACGCCTTCTCCAGCACGGTCACGGCGAAGCCCTTCTGCGCCAGGCCCAGGGCGGTTGCGAGGCCACCGATGCCGCCGCCGGCAACAAGGATCTGGGTCTGGAGCGTCATGGCCGGTTTCCTTCGGGCTGTATCGTTGTTCCGGATACCAGATCACCCCCAGGCGCCGCTTTGTCGAGGGGTTCTGCGTCAGGAATGGGTATGGCGCGGCCGCGTCATCGGATCGCGCCGCTCAACCCAGTCGCAGCAGCACGTTTTCCAGCGTGATCGCCCGTGCAGGCGGGGGGTGAACGCTCTTGTTTCACAGGACCGCAGATTTATGTGAGAGCGTGCATAAAACCAAAAAAATCGACCTGATACCAACGGCCTTGATCGATGACTCTTCCATCGATCAAGGCCGTTGGTATCGCGCGCCGGGTTGGCCGGCGGCGGCGCGCCAAACCAAGACCATACCAACGGTCATTCGTCATGACCGTTGGT
>JBBILI010000064.1:0-20147 GCA_037445025.1 Rhodospirillales bacterium | reverse complement strand
TGTGATCTGAACCGCAGCACTCATTGGAAACTCCCCGCAGCGAAATGACGTGGGGAAGAGCGAATCAAATCTCAGCCGTGGCTGGGAAGCCCATAATCCGCGCGAGAGTCATCAACCGGGGCGGTTGATATCATTCTAGGGTTGGGTGGGGACAGCAGGCGGGGATGGATGCTGTTGCGCGCGAAGGTTCAGACCGGGAAGCATGTGTCTGCGCGGCAGGTTCGCGCCGAAGCGACGCATGATTGGGAATCGGCCCGGTATCTGGCGCTGCGCACTCCGGCACGTTTCCGATCTGCGCCCGGTCCGCGATGGCTGGGGGCACCGGACGGTGTCAGCGCGATCAGATTGACGCCAGCCCGGGAGAGGTCTGCGGACCGCCGTCAAACGCCCATATCCTCAGCTTCATCCTGCGCGGCGAGGCGCGACATCGCCTGTGGTTCGATGATCACGCGATCACGGACGGGGTTCTGCCGGACCGCTCTGTGGCGATCGTGCCGGCCGGGATACGGCCACGTGCTGTCTCGGTCGAGCCGATCCTGTTGACCCATGTCTATCTGCCGCACAGCTATCTCAGCGGCAAGGCGGCCGAACTTGGGTGGCACAGGCGGGCCGGCAGTCTTGAAATCATCAATCCGGATTACCGGCCCGACGAGGCGCTGATTTCGCTCTGTCAGTGCCTGTCTGCCGCTCTGCCGGCCATCGACACGCTGGGCCGGCTGTATGCGGAAAGCCTCGCCGCGGCGCTGGCGCTGCGCTTGCTGCAAAACTGGTCCAATGTGGCGCCATCGGCAGCGCCATGCGTTCGCGGTGGTCTGGCGCCGTGGCAGCTGCGACGTGCCTGCGACATGATGGAGTCGCAGCCCGACCAGGATATCGGCCTGGAGATGCTTGCCTCCGTGGCGGGCGTGTCACCGTCCCATTTCAGCCGCGCGTTCAAACAGTCGACCGGCGTGCCGCCGTTCCGATGGCTGCTGGGCCGCAAGGTGATTCGGGCGAAGCAGCTGCTGCTGGATCCGCACAAATCGCTTGCCGAGGTGGCGCTTGCCGTCGGCTTTGCCGCCCAGCCGTAGTTCACCACCGCGTTTCGGCGGATCACGGGCATGACGCCAGGGGCCTGGAGACGGGAAGGGCGTCGATGACGGCGTGGTCCATCGCCGTGGATCTTGGATGTTGCGGGTCCTTGGGGAGCCCCGCGCCTGCATAAGGCCTGCGTGTCGCGCGGCGACGGCGGCGCGCGTTCGTGGCCGCCGATATCGCCTCTGCGCGTTTCGCGAAACCGATGCCAAGGTCGCGAAAGCCTGGCCACCGGTTTCGCCCTATCCCCGACGCGCTGTTTGTTTGACGCGCGTGCCGGACCCCGGGCGATACCGCCTTCGGTCATTCCGCGCTGGGAGGCCTGGATGCATTCAGGTCCGGTGGGCCGTTCGCAGCCTTTCATCTTTGCGCGCCGCCGGGATCCGCACGCGCCGTTGCTGGTGCTGCTGCACGTCGATGGCGCCGACGCGCGGACAAGCCTCGCGTTCGGCCGGGCGCTCTGGCCCGGGGCACTGATGCTGCGCCTGCGTGGCGCCACGCCGTTCGAGGCCGGCTGGCGCTTCCTGCGCTGCACCCCGACGGATCTTGCCGATTGGCAGCACGAACGCGACGGTCTGGCTGACATCGCCGCGACGATCGAAGAGGTTGCCCATCGTCGCGAGCCGACCCTGGTGGAGGTGGTGCTGATCGGCGTGGACGGGGGGGCGGATGCTGCCATCGGTGTGCTGTGCACCCAGAAGGCGCGTGTGACCGCCGCCATCCTGGTGCGTCCGCTGCGCTGCTGGACGGCGTGTCCGGCGGATGCGTTGCGCTCCGTCGGTGGGATGGAGGTGCTGCTGATCGTGGATGGCACGCAGCGTCACGCCGCGGCGAATGCCGAGGCGGTTCTCGGCCAGTGCGGCGCCGATATGCATGTTGATCATTATCAAAAAGGAATGGAGTTCGAGATTGCAAGGCGTTGGTTGTGGCTTCAATTGCGAGGGAGCGACCATGGTTGAGCCGCCTTGCGGGTGGATTTCGCACCGTGGGCTTCGCACAATGGCATGCTGTGCCATGAGAGCAGGGCGGATTTCGGGTCCGATCTGGCATTGCAACAGTATGAGGAAGGCGGCATGAGCGAAGCCAGCGAGAGCCGCTCCAAGGTCGGTCACCTGACGGGCGCGCGGCGGACTGCCACGAAGGATGCTGCGATGAGCGGGGCGGCCGGGATGGAGCCGGCGGCGTTCCATGGCTTCCTCGTCTCCAAACTTGGTGGCGTGGCGCGGTTTCAGGGTGTCAGTGACCGATGGATCTGTCCGGTATCGATCTTCGATGCGCCGAGCGGATTTGGCGAGGAGGTCTGGATGGACGCGCAGCCCTTCACCCGGCTAGTGCAGCGTCTGGCTGGCGCACCGGTGACCTGCTGTTGGGGTGCGCATGCCGGCCGTCGCAACCGGGGCTCTGCCATCACCCTGCAGCCACGCGGTCTGCCCAACCATTTCAGCGCGACCGGCCACATCCGTTCGGCGCTGCTGTTTCTGCCGGACACGCTGATTGATCGTGTGGGCAACGATCTGAGCCCGTCGCGACCTGCCGGAGCAGCGCTGCGGGAGGACCTGATCTTCGTGCGAGACCCGGAATTGGAGCGTCTGTTTTCGGCTTATCTGCGGGCGGTGACGATGCCGACCTCGTCGCTGGAACTGGAGGCGCGCGCCGTTCTGATCGTTGCCTGGCTGTTGCGGATGCATCACGGCTTCGGCACGCCGGCGCAGCGCCCGGTCGGGGGGCTGTCGGACTGGCAGCTCAGATGCGCTTGCGATGCGATGGAGGCGCAACTGGACGGGGATGTCACGCTGGAGGCGATCGCGCGGCTCGCCGGGGTTTCGGCCACGCATTTCAGCCGGGCGTTCAAGCAGTCGATAGGCATGCCGACCTTTGCCTGGTTGTTGCAACGCCGTATCGAGCGCCCCAAGCTTATTCTGACGGATGGCCGAACGCCGCTGGTCGAGGTGGCCCTGGCCGTTGGGTTTGCCGCCCAGCCGCAGTTCACCACCGCGTTCCGGCGGGTGACCGGCGTGACGCCGGGTGCCTGGCGCCGTGATCGTTGGCCTTAGAGCAATATGGCTTCATGTGGACTCACCGTGCCATAATATTGCTCGTCAGAACAGGGAGTTAGAGCAGGGTGGCATCGCCGGTCAGATGCCACCCCGCTCTGGTGCGGGTCACCGCGCCGCGGTCGGGTCAAGCGCGCGAAAGCGAGGGCGCCGCCACGAAAGACCGATCGGGTCGTTGCCGGCACAGTCGGGCGGTTTGCAGTTTCACAGGAGTGGCATCATGCCGGCACTCTTTCGTCCGGAAACTTCGGCGCTTGTGCTGATCGATTACCAGTTCGGCGCCATGCAGCTCGTCAGGACGCTGGATCTTGCCGATGTGCGTCGTTTCACGCTCGCGCTGGCGAAGGCCGCCAGGATTCTTGACATGCCTGTGGTGCTGACCTCCAGCCAGGAGGATGTCCGGCCTACGCTGATGCCGGAGCTCGCTGATCTGCTGCCGGAGGCCTTTGCCGCGCGGGTGAAACGCGAGGGCATTGTCAATGCCTGGATTGATCCGAATGTCCGGGCCGCCATCGCGCGCACCGGACGGCGGCAGCTGGTCATGGGCGGCGTGACCAGCGATGCCTGCCTGATTTATCCGGCCATCAGCGCGGCTGAGGCGGGGTTTCAGGTGCAGGCTGTGCTGGACGTGTCCGGCGCGTCTTTTGCGCTGTCAGAGGAGCTGGCGCGTCGGCGGATGGAGCTGGCCGGGGTATAGTTGACCGCGACCAACACCGTCATTGCCGAGCTCGCGCAGGACTGGGCCACTCCGTCTGGCCGATCGCTGATCCAGCTGCTGTTGACCGGCGCGCGGCCAGCGGGGGCGACACTGCGTGCCTCCGTTCGTTGTTTCAACGATCACGCCTATCCCAGGGGACAGTCCGTCTGACAGAAGGCGCGCGCGCCCAAACCTGAAGGAGCAAAGTTTTTTGGTTCTTTTTTCAAAAAAGAATCGCTTCCTTTACTGCGGCTGTGCCGCCACCGCCCGTTGCCACTGCCGCACCCAGTTCCGCTTATCGACCTTGCTGAAATCCGGCACCCAGGTCTGTGCCACGACTTCGGGCTTCAGCTGCAGGAACGGTGTGCCTGACGCGTCGACCCTGACCTGGTTGACCACCTTGGCCATGGAGCTGTTGTTGATCGGGATGGTGGCTGCTTCGGTGTAGAGTCGTTCCTGCAGATGCGGTGCGATGATGGCGTTGATGAAGAACTCGGCGGCGGCCTGGTTGTCGCGGTTCTGGGTGATGCCGAGATAGCCGTGGGCGGTGGCACCCTTGTGGCCGTCGATGACGGGGTGGACGGCGGCGACGTTGATATCGGCGTCGAACATGCGCACGCCGATATGGGCGGGGATGGCGGCGGCCCAGACGTCGCCGGTCTTGAACAGCTGGATTTCGGTGGCGACCGAACTGCCGAAGGATTGCAGCTTCATGTGGGACATCAGGTCGAACCCCGGCTGGGGGTTGCTCTCGCTGCCGCCGTGTTCGTAGGCCATGCCGAGGATTTCGTAATAGCCGGTGTAGTTGTTGATATCGGACAGCATCACGTGGCCGGCCAGGGCGGGGTTCGCGAGATCGGAATAGTGTTGGGGCGGGGCGACGCCGGCGGCCTTCAGCTTGTCGACATTGTAGACGATGCCGGGTTCGGAGGCCCAGTAGGCGACCTTGTAGTCGTCATACATCGAGTGATCGAGGTCGGACAGGTTGGGGATGTCGGCGAGGTTGAGCTTGGCGAGGAAGTTGCCGCGGCGGAAATCGGCGTACGAGGTGTCGTCGATCTCGACGACGTCGATGTCGAACTTCTGGCCGTGGGCGGCGATGAGCTTGGCGAGGAAGTCCTGCGCGGTGCCGCCGACGAATTTCATGGTGATGCCGGCGGCGGCCATTTCGTCTTTCAGCTCGGCGTTGACGCGGTCGATCCAGGGGCCGCCGATGATGCCGATGGTGACGGTGACGTTGTCGAATTTCTTCTGGGCGGCGGCGGGGGAGGCGGCCAACAGGACCGCGAACAGGGGTGCCAGGATGCGCAGGCCAATCATGCAGACCTCCTCAGGGTTACGTTGAATTCCCACCGCTGCGCAGCAGGGCTTCCATGCCCACGAGGCGCTGCATGGCGTAGATCAGCAGCATGGAGCCCAGGAACACGATGGTGGACAGGGCGGGAACCGATGGCTCCATGTCGGATGTGACGGATTCGAAGATCATCACCGGAAACGGCTTGGTACTGGTGCCGGCGAGAAAGACCGAGATGGTGACCTCGGTGAAGGAGACGAGAAATGCGTAGAGCAGTCCGCCATAGATGCCGGGCATGACCATCGGCAGGGTGACGCGCCACATGACCCGCAGGCGGGAGGCGCCGAGGGTGAGGGCGGCTTCCTCCAGGCGCGGATTGAAGCGCTGCAGCGAGGCCGCGATCGAGCCGATGGTATAGGGGGTGGCGAGGAACAGATGGCCGAGGAACAGGCCGGCGAGCGAGCCCTGCAGAGCGGGGCCGCCGAGGCTTGCGATGAAGTAGAAGCTTTGCAGGAAGGCGACCCCGGTGACGATCACCGGGATCTGCAGCGGCGCGCGGAACAGCGCATCGACAGCGAAACGTCCGGGAAAGCGGCCGCGCACCAGGCCGAAGGCGGCGGGCAGACCGATCAGCAGGGCGGCGGCGGCGACGATGGCGGCGAGTTCCAGGGAGAACCAGAGAGATTGCCAGAACGATGACGGAATGGAGGCGTACCAGCGCAATGAAAAACCGGTCGGTGGAAACACCAGATAGGAACGGGTGGAGATGCGATAGCCCGGATCGACCGAGGCGCCGATCACCACCAGGATCGGGGCGTAGATGAACGCCACCACGAAGCCAACCCAGGCATAGCCGGGCAGGGCGCGCCAGCGTCTCATGCCGCCACGCGCCTGCGGGTGACGGCTGCGGTGGCGGCGATGTTGATGATCAGCACGATCACCAGCAGCACGGCCGAAAGCGCCGACGCCAGGCCGTAATCGTTGAACATCACCAGCGTGCGCTGGATCAGCACCGGGAAGGTCAGCACCTTGCCGCCGCCGAGGATGGTGGCGGTGACGAAGGCGCCCATCAGCAGGTTGAACTGGATCAGCGCGGCGTTGAGCACGCCGGGCAGGCTGAGCGGGATAATGACACGCCAAAACACGCGCAGGCGTGAGGCGCCGTGGATCTGGGCGGCTTCCTCCAGCTTCACCGGAATGGTCTGCAGCACGGAAAACAGCATCATCACCATGAAGCCGATGGCCAAGTGGAGGTAGCCGAACACCACGCCGGTCATGGTGCCCAGCAGCTGCATGCTGGTCTCGATCACGCCGAGCCAGCGGAAGAAGCGGCTTACCAGCCCGTCGCCGGCGAAGATGATGACCATGCCGAGAATCTTGATGGCGACAGAGACGAAGGAGGAGCAGACGATGGCGGCGAGCAGCAGGCTGGCCGTGCGCGCGGGCATGCGGGTGAGCACGTAGGCGACGGGGTAGGTCATCACCAGGGTGAGGGCGACCACGCCGATGGCGAGCTCGAGGGTGAGCTTCATGCCGTTGAGGTAAAGCGGGTCGGTGACGGCTTCGATATAGTTTTCCAGGGTGAAGGCGGTGCCGGTTTCACCCAGGCCGAGATCGGCGAAGACGCTGGATTTGAGAAAGATGAACTGGGTGAAGCCCAGCATCAGCAGGGTGAGTGCCAGAGGCGGCAGCAGGAACAGGCCCCAGCGCGCCGTCATTGCGTGAGCACGGTGGCGTCGGAGGGGTGCCAGCCGATTGTGACGCGCTGGCCGGGCTGCACGCTGTTTGTGCCGGGGCGGGATTCGACGGTCCAGTGCGTGGTGCCGAGATCGACGCGCAGATGGGTGAGGTTGCCGTTGAACACCTGGCTGATGACGGTGCCTTCGAGCCGGTCGTACTCGTCCGGCAGGACGGTGCCGTTCTGCAGGATGACGTGCTGGGGGCGGATGGCGAGGGTGGCTTTCCCTGTTGTCGCATCGCCGTGTGGCACGCGAAAGCTCGCGGAGTCCGTCTGCAGGCGCATCGATCCGTTCATGTTGCCGTCGAGGAAGTTAATCTGGCCGATGAAGTCGGCCACGAAACGGCTGCGCGGCTGGTCGTAGATCTGCTGCGGCGTGCCGGTCTGCAGCACGCGGCCGCCGCCCATCACGGCGATGGTGTCGGACAGGTTCATCGCCTCGGTCTGGTCGTGGGTGACGAAGACGGTGGTGATGCCGAGCTCGCGCTGGATGCGGCGCAGCTCGAACTGCATGGTTTCGCGCAGTTTCAGGTCAAGTGCGCCGAGCGGCTCGTCCATCAGCAGCACGCGCGGGGGAAAGGCGATGGCGCGGGCGAGGGCCACACGCTGGGCCTGGCCGCCGCTGACCTGTGAGGGGAAGCGATCGGCGATGTCGGGAAGCCTGATCAGATCGAGCAGTTCGGCGACGCGGGCGCGGCTGGCGGCTTTCGGCTGGCGGCGTTCGCGCAGGCCGAAGCCGATGTTCTCGGCAATGGTGAGGTGGGGGAACAGGGCGTAGTCCTGGAACACCATGCCGATGCGGCGCTTTTGCGGCGGCATCCCGGTCACGTCCTCGTCGTCGATGAGGATTTTGCCTGCCGTCGGTTCGACGAAGCCTGCGATCATGCGCAACGTAGTGGTCTTGACGCAGCCGGAAGGGCCCAGCAGCGTCAGGAAATGGCCTTCCGGCACTTCGAGCGTGGTGGGATGCACCGCCGTGGTGCCGGCGAAGACTTTCGAGACGTCACGCAGCAGGACCCGCGACATTCAAGCCGCGGCGGCCGGGGCGGTGCGCACGGCGAGGATCTTGCGGCGCATATAGGTGCCGGCCTTCACCGGCTCGTATTTCCAGCTGCCATCGGCGTCGCGGCAGGTGGGGATGCAGTCGATCATCGTTTCGAAATTAGGATGACAGAAGAAACCCACGGAGATGCGCGACTGCCTGGTGACGATCTCGCCAGGCGGGTTCACCACGCGGTGCAGGGTGGAGCACCAGCGGTCGTTGGTCCATTGCGCCATCAGATCGCCGATGTTGATGACGAAGCGGCCGGGTTGCGGCGGCAGATAGTGCCAGGCACCGTTCTTGCCCATGACTTCCAGGCCGCCGGCGTTGGGTTCCTGCAGCAGGATGGTGAGGCTGCCGAAATCGCTGTGGGTGCCGGCGCGCTGCTGGCCTTCGAGCGGGGCCGCCTCCTGCGGCGGGTAGTGGAAGGTGTTGAGGGCGGCGAAATGATCGTCGATCTTGTCGTCGAAATAGCTGGACTGCAGGCCGAGCGCGAGGGCGAACAGTGTCATCAGGTCGTGGGCGAGTTCGTCCACAAGATTGTAGTAGCGGGTGTAGATGTCGCGGAAGCGGGCGGGTTCGGTGGGCCAGATGTCCGGCCGGTAGAACGGCGCTGCGTCGGGGTCGGCGACGGGGTGGTTTGGGCCGATGGCGGGGCGGCCGAGCGAGAACACCTCGCGCAGATCGGGCGGGGTTTCGATGCCGCGGCTGCGGGCGAGGCGGTGGGCCTGGAAGGGGGAATAGCCGCGCAGCGTCGTGTCCGGTGGCGCGCGCAGGGCGCGTTTCTCTTCCAGCGGGCGTTCGAAGAATTCCCGGGCGACGGTGATAAGGTCGGCGGTGAGTTCGGGCGAGACCTTGTGGTTGGCAACCGTAAGGAAACCGGTGTCGCGGCACGCCGCGTCGATCTCGGCGGCAAGTTTGGCGATGTCGTCGGCATCGCCGCCATAGAAGCGCCGCATGTCGATGACGGGGATGACGGTCATGGCAGGGTCCTTACAGCAGCGCGTCGACCAGGCGATTGTGGAAGTGATGGATGTTGCGCTCCCAGGTCGCGGAGAACTTCACATCGTCGGCGACGTAGGACTGGCGGGCGATCTGCTGGCTTTCCCAGATGCTGAAATCCTGGCTGCGGATGCCGTCCATGCCGCGGCTGTTGCGGGATTTGCCCATCCAGCGGTCGAGCACCTTGTCGCGGGCGGGGGCGTAGCTGTCATCGGTCGCGGCGTCGCCGACGAAGAAGAAGCCGAGGATGGCGTGGGTCTTGTCGGGCGCCAGCGGGTCGGTGATGACCGAGGCGAGGTGGTTGTCGGCCAGCGTGATGGTGACGTTGGGGAAGACCAGCGAGGTGCCGCCGAGATTGGCCTCGAAGCCGGGGATGCGCGGGATGTTGGGCAGGGTGACGCCTTCCATGTTGAGGATGGTCGCCTTGCGGTTGGGATTTGGCCGGCGCTTGAGCGTGACCACGTTCTCCCATTGCAATGTCTCGGCGTAGGGCTCACCGGTTTCGAGGTCGATATCATCGGAGATGCGTTCGAAGATGCCTTCGTGCACCCAGGTGTGGTGGTAGGTTTCCCAGTTGTCGTTCTGGAACTTCCAGTTGGCGTTGAACTCCCAGTCGACCCGCTTGTGGAACTTTGTCGCCGAGAGGTCGTAGCCTTCGGTGAGCTTCAGCATGGGGGCGAGGTATTCGAGCAGCGGCGGCGCCTTGCCGTCGAGATTGACGAACACCCAGTGGTGCCAGGTGTCGAGCCTTACGGGGACGAGGCCGTTCTGCGACCAGTCGAGCGCGCAGCCGCGGCTGTCGGGCGTGCCGTCGAAGAAGGGGATGCCTTTCAGCGCGCCGTCGAGCCCGAAGGCCCAGGCGTGGTAGGGGCAGGAAAACAGTTTGAGCTCCTTGGCCGGCTTTTCCAGCACCATGGCGGCGCGGTGGCGACAGACATTGTGGAAGGCGCGCAGCTCGCCGGCGCGGTCGCGGCACAGGATGATCGGCACGCCGGCGACCATCAGCGGCACGGCGTCACCGGGTTCGGGCACGTCGGAGGTGAAGCCGATGCCCATCCACACCCTTGGGAACAGCTTTTCACGCTCCAGGTCGAAGAAATCCTTCGAGATATAGGCCTGGCGCGGCAGCCCGCCGGCCTCGGACACCGGCAGGCGGATGCGGCTGATGGCCTCTTCACCAAGCTGGGCGGATACTGAAGCGACCATGAGCGACCTCCAGGAGAGCAATATGCTGGAAACTTGAGCCGAACCAGTCGGCATCTGCACAAAGGCGGATCAAGTCTGCGCAATTCATTGCCAGACCGCGTTCTCTTGGTGCCTGGACGTTAGGCATTGCATGATATGCTGTCAACGCAGTATCGTTGCCGAACAGACAGTCAACGGGGGCCGCGATGACTGAAATGAAGCGCATTCTGCTGCCGGATGTGGATGTCTATGACGGGGCGCTGTGGCAGGGGGCTGCCGCTGTCATCGCGAAGCTGGAGGCGGGCGATCTGACGCCGGACCAGTATCAGTCGGAGATCTGGGAACTGTTCGACCGCATCGATCCGGTGGAGGCTCTGGCGGAATGGACCGCGAAATGCCTTGACGAAGGCGAGGACCAGATTTTGCAGCGTCGCATGTCGCAGGAACACGTGATGTGGTTCCAGCTGCTGCATATGAAGCCGTTCGAAGCGCATCCGCCGCATGGGCATCGTGATCTGATCTCGAACCAGGTGCTGCTGGCCGGGCGCACCTATCTGCGCGAATACGACCGGGTGCAGCGGCTCGACGAGGAGACGGTGCTGCTCAAGCTGCGCTCTGACGGCTGGATGAAGGTGGGCGACCGGATCCAGACGACGGAGGTGGATCGGAACGTGCACTGGTTCGGCAGCGATGATCAGCCCTCGGTGCAGCTGAACTTCTTCGTCACGGGGTATCAGCGCTGGACGTTCGACGCCAATCCGGCGCGGCGCGGGCGGACCTATTATGATCCGACGCAGGCGGCGACCGAGGATGGGCTGATCATCGCCAAGGAGATCCCGGGAGATGAGGCGCATCGGCGGTATCAGTTTGCCGCGATTGCGGATTTTCCGGTGCCGAAGGCGGCGCGGCGGGTGGCGTGAGTCCCGCATCGCTTGAGCGCGATGCGGGCTACCAAAGGTCTCCCAATCCGGCATCGCGGCCGACGAAGGCGAGTTTTTCGCCGCGTTCGACCAGGCCTCGGTGGATCCGGGCGATGACGATTGCGCCATCAGGGAAGACCAGATCGATCGGCGGACGTTCCAGATCTGGCAGCGGGTACAGGCGGCCGGCGGGTGTGCCCGCCGAGACCGTCTGGCCCGGTTCGAAATGCGGTTCGAACACGCCGGCGGTGGGGGCGTAGACCGCGGCCTTTTCGAAGGCTTCGACGGCTGGCGGGATTTTGGGTGCCGGCGCCGCGCCGTCGAGCATGCCGAGATGGAGCATCACGTTGCGGATGCCGGCGATGCCGACCTGGAGGGCGGATGGGGTGAGCGTGCCGCCGCCGCCGAGTTCGGTGGCGACCATCGGCACCCCCTGGCGGGCGGCGGCGCCGTTCACCGAGCCGGCTTTCAGGCCGCCGCCGAGCACCCAAAGCAGCTCCGCGCCGAACACGCGGGCGAGGGCGAGGTTGCGGCGGAACAGCACGTCGTCGGGCGGGCGGTTGACCAGAACGGAGGGGATGTAGAACGAGGCCTTGCCGCCGGAGTGCAGGTCGATCACCGCGTCGCAGACGGGGATCAGCACGTGTTCGACGCAATGCGCGATCATCTCGGTGGGCGTGCCGTGGGCGTGGCCTGGGAAGACGCGGTTGAGGTTGGCGTGGTCGATCGGCGAGACGCGGGTGGCGGCGTGGAAGGCGGGAGCGTTCAGCGCGGGCAGGGCGATGATGCGGCCGCGCAATGTGGCGAGTTCGAGATCATGGGCGAGGCGCAGGATGGCGGCGGTGCCTTCGTATTCGTCACCGTGGGTGCCGCCGGTCAGCAGGATGGTGGGGCCCGCGCCGTTGCGCAGCACGGCGAGCGGGATGGGGATGTAGCCGGCGGCGTAGCGGTTGTCGGAATGCACAAGGCGGAGATCGCCGAAATGCCGGCCGTCCGTGTCGAACGGGACGGTGGTGGAGAGCGTGGTCAGCGACCAGTCGGGCGTCATGCGGCGAACCGTTCGAAGCGGAACGGGGTGGGGTCGACAATGGGCGGGGCGCCCATCACGAGATCGGCTATCAGGCGGCCGGCGCCGGGGCCGATGCCGAAGCCATGGCCGGAGAAGCCGGTGGCGATGTGAAAGCCGGGCAAGGCGGCGACAGGGGAGATCACCGGGATGGCATCCGGCGTCACGTCGATCATGCCGCCCCAGTGCTGGGCGACCTTGACGCCGCGGAACACCGGGAAGATCTCGGCGAGGCGGGATCTGGCGGCTTCGGCGTCGGCTTCCAACGGTTTGGGGTCGAACACGCGGACCTGCTCGAAGGGTGAGGCTGCGTCGAGCGACCAGCGTTTGGGGCGGCGGAGCTCGGCCAGGAACTGCTCGCTGACGCGCAGCTTGAGGTTGGGGCCCTCTTTCTTGACCTGCGGCAGGAACGGCACCAGCAGGCGGAACGCGTCCGGCGTGATCTCGCCCTGCATGAGGAAGCTGGCGATGGTGTAGCCGCCGTCCAGCCGTTTGCGGAAGGCGAGGCGTTCGCAGATGGCGGCGATCTCGGGGCCGCCGGCGACGGGCTCGGTGCGCAGCGCGCCGCTGCGCAGCTTGAGCTGCGGCAGTTCCACGCCGAGACTGCCGCAGAACAGGCGCGACCAGGCGCCGCCGGCGAGCACCACGCTGTCACAGGCGATGCGGCCGTGTTCGGTGACGACACCGCTGATCCGGCCGGCGGTGAGGTCGAGTCCGCGAACGGCGGTTTGGGTCAGGATGGTGGCACCCAGCGCCTGCGCGGCACGGGCGATGGCGGGGACGGCTTTCTGCGGCTCGGCCTGGCCGTCGCTGGGGGTGGTGAGGGCGGCTGCGAATTTCACCGCGGCACCGGGCATCAGCCGGTCGGCTTCGGCGCCGCTGAGCAGGCGTGTGTCGATCTGGTAGGCGCGGGCGTGTTCGAGCCAGGCGATGCGGCGGGCCATGTCGCCCTCGTTGATCGAGAGGGCGATGTTGCCGGTGGTGCGAAACCCGGTCTCGCCGCCGACCGCGGCGTTAAGGCCTTCCCAGATCCGCAGGCTTTCGATGATCAGCGGGATCTCGCGGGGGTCGCGGCCCTGTTTGCGGACCCAGCCCCAGTTGCGGCTGGATTGCTCGCCGGCGATCTGGCCCTTTTCACACAGCGTCACATCCACGCCGCGCTGGGCGAGGGTGAAGGCGGTGCACACGCCGGCGATGCCGCCGCCGATGACGACCACGCCGGCGCGTTTCGGCTGGTCGGTGCCGGTGGGGACGGGGTCGACGGCGGGGCCGCTCATGCCGGCACCGTGGCCAACGCCTTGGCCAGAGCGTCGAGGGCGCGGGTGTTTTCGTCGGGCAGGCCGACGGTGATGCGCAGATAGGTCTCGAAGCCGGGATCGGCGAGACCGCGGACCAGGACGCCCTCGGCCATCATCGCCTTGATGATGGGGGCGACCGGGCGGTGCAGGCCTGTGGTGACGAAGTTGGCCTGGCTTGGCAACGGCTGAAAGCCGAGCGCCTCCAGGCCCGTCACCAGCTGGGCGCGGCCTTCGGCGCAGGATCGCTGCATGAGGGCGAGGTGTTCGGTGTCGGCCAGGGCTGCGACGGCTGCGGCGAGGGCGGGGGCGGTCAATTCGAAGATCGGCCGGGCCGCTTTGACCACGGCGGCGACCGTGGTGTCGGAGAACAGGCCGTAGCCGACGCGCAGGCCGGCCAGGGCGTAGGCCTTGGAGAAGGTGCGGGTGATGGCCCAGGGGCCTTTGCGGGTGGAGAGGGCTTCGATGGTCGCGGCATCAGGGTCGAATTCGGCGTAGGCTTCGTCCACCACGAACATCACGTGCTCCGGCACGCTTTCGGCGAGGTGGCGCAGAGCAGCTGGAGTCAGCGTGGCGCCGGTGTTGCCGTTGGGGGTGCAGCAGAACACGATGGCGGTGTCCGGTTCGATGGCGGAGAGCAGTCGTTGCGGGTCGTTGGCGCCGGTGTCGGTGAGCGGAACCTTGATGGCGCGGGCGCCGGCCAGGCGGGTGGAGCCGGCGTAGCGGGGGAAGGACGGGAACGGCATGACGGCGCTGCGGCCGGGGCCGAGGGTGACCATGCAGAGCGCGTGGAGCATCATGTCCGACCCGACGGACACGCCGATGCGATCGCCGGGGATGACGGTATGGGCCGACAGCGCCGCGATCAGCGCGCCGCCGTCGGTGGGGGGGTAGCGGTTGACGCCTGATATGGTCGCCATCGCGGCGGCGACGGCTTTGGGCGAGGGCGGCAGAGGGCTTTCGTTGAGGTTCAGCGCCACGTAGTCACCGCCCACGGGCGCGCGGGGGTGGCCGCCGGGCGTGGCGAGGCCACGCATCAGCGGGGCCATCCAGGCGGGGTGGGTTTCGGCGTCAGACACTGCGCGCACTCCTGGCTTTGCCGCGGCGTTCGAGTTTGGCGAACAGCATCGACAGCGAGAAACAGATGATGAAGTAGAAGGCGCCGACGCTGAGCCAGGATTCGAACATGCTCCGTGTGGCGCCGGCGACCTGGGAGCCTTGGAAGCTGAGCTCGGGCACGGAGATGATGGCGGCGAGCGAGCTGTCCTTCACCAGGGCGATCAGCTGGCCGGCGAGCGGCGGCAGGATGCGTTTCATGGCCTGGGGGAACACCACGCGCCTTGTGATCGGCCAGGTTCGCAGGCCCAGGGCGCGGGCGGCCTCGGTCTGGCCTTTGGGGACGGACTGGATGCCGGCGCGGACGATTTCGCCGACGGCGGCGGCCTCGAACAGGCCGATGGCGATAACGGCGGGGATGAAGGAGGTGAACAGGGCGGGGTCGCCGAACAGCACGCCGATGACGGCGCTGGTCTGTGGCCCGGCATGGGCGGCCCAGTCATCGATGCCGAGATAGGGCATCAGCTGGCTGGCGATGAAGAAGTAGAAGATGAAGATGAACACCAGTTCGGGGATGTTGCGAATGCATTCCACGTAGGCGCGGCCGCTGAGGCGGAAGAACAGCGGCGAGGCGGCGCGGGCGCAGCCGATTCCGGTGCCGACGACGAGAGCGATCAGGCCGCCCCAGATGGTGAGCCGCAATGTGGTCAGCAGGCCGATGAGCAGCAGGTTGGGGACGTAGTGGCCGGATTTTGCGTCCCAGCGGAGGATGTAGCGGGGGATGGTTGACCAGTCCCAGCGGTAGTGCAGTTCGATGGTGAGGCGATACAGCACGAAGCCGGCCAGGCCGAGCACGAGCGCTGCGACGAGGAGGTCGCTGCGCGCGGGCCGGGCCTGGACGGTGTCGGGGTGCATGGGTGACTTTCAGGGGGGAAGCAAGGACTTCTTTCTCTGAAGAAAAAGAAGCAAAAAGACTTTCCTATCGTTTAAGCGGACCACTCGCCGGAGGTGAGCGCCAGCCGATAGGAAGTGTTTTGGTTCTTTTTTCAAAAAAGAACTACTTCCCGCTGTCAACAAGATTGGTCCAGGTCCGCCCATCGAACCAATAAGCATGCCGATCGTGCAGCCAGTTGTTGTTGGTGTAGAACGTCACCCAGGCGTTCAGATACGCCTCGGCGTCCGGATCGCCCTTGCGCATGCCGATGCCGCTGGCAGAGCGGGCCAGGGGCTCATGGATCACCCGCACATCGTCCGGATATTTCGATTCGATCAGCGCCGGGGTCGGCGTGGTCGCCAGCGTGGCGGTGGCGCTGCCGTTGATCAGCTCCTGCTCGATGGCGTTCTCGTCGTCGAACGCGATCGTCTTGGCCTTCGGGAACAGGCTCTCCGGGGTCACGCCGGAGGTGGCGCCGCGGCGGGTGGCGAACGTGATGTCCGGCGCGTTGAACTGTGCTGCGGTGGTGAGGTTCGGCGCCTTCTTCTTGTTCACCACCAGCAGCGTCTCGCCGTAGTCGTAGGGGATGCTGAAATTGATGGTGAGCGCGCGCTTGGGCGTGATGGTGAGGCCGCCGATGATGAAGTCGAACTTGCTGGCGATCAGCGCGGGGATGATGCCGTCCCATGCGGTGGGGATGAGTTCGAGATCGACGCCCATGTCGGCGGCCAGCTTGGTGGCGACGTCAACCTCGAAGCCGATCAGCTTGCCGTCCTTGCCGGGCATGGCCCAGGGCACGAAGGTGCCGTTGGCGATGCGCAGCTTGCCGCGCGATTTGATCTGCTCGATCACGCTCTCCGACGAGAGCTTCTGCAGCGTGGGGGCGGACTGGGCGAAGGCGGGCACGGCGAGGCCGGCGGCCCCGGCGGCGGCGGTCAGCATAAACAGGCGGCGTGAAGCGGACATGGGTTCCTCCTGGAATGATCAGAGACGGCGGCGCAGACGCTGTTCGAGCAGGTTCAGCGCGGTGGACAGGGCGAGGGTGACGGCGAGGTAGATGGCAGCGACGGTGAGCCAGATCTCGAACGACATGAAGCTGTCCGAGATCGCGTCGCGCCCGGCGGTGGTGAGCTCGAACAGGCCGATGACGCTGACGATCGAGCTGTCCTTGATCAGCGAGATGCCGGCGCTGACCAGAGGCGGGGTCATGGCCACGATCGCCTGCGGCAGGACGACGTGGCGATAGGTCTGGAACTTGGTGAGGCCCAGGGTGCGGCTGGCCTCCCATTGGCCGGCGGGGACCGAGACGATGCCGGCGCGCAGGATTTCGGAGATGAAGGCGCCCTCGAAACAGGCAAGGGCTGCGACACCTGCCCAGAACCGGTCCATCGGGTACACACGGGCGAGCACGTAGTAAAAGATGTAGATCTGCACCAGCAGCGGCGTGTTGCGGATCAGTTCGAGATAGGCGCGGGCGAGCCAGCGGCCGGAGAAGGAGCTGGACAGGCGGGCGACGGCGATGACGATGCCGATGGCCGCCGCCAGCACCGCGGCGTGGGCCGCGATGATGATGGTCTGCAGCAGGCCCTGCGCGAGGGTGCCCCAGACGATGCCGTCGTCCCGGAAGCGGACGATATAGCGGGGCACCCGGTACCATTGCCAGTTGTAGCCCATCTGGTCGGCGCCGGCCCAGACCACCCAGGCGAGGCCCGCGACCATGGCGAGGAACAGCGCGATCTGCAGCGCCGAGCCGAACAGCGCGGGTCGAAGCCACGGCAGCGGCGGCGCCTGTCGCATGGGCGGCGCCATGAAACCGCCTCCGGTGCGTGCGTCCTGCGACTGCGCGTTCAATGCCTGGAGGTCCTCGGCCTTCTGGGTGCGGTGCGGTCGGCTTCAACGATCAGATGTAAAGCAAGCTTCATCTTGTGCACCGCGTCAAGTTTCGAGCACGACCTGATCGGGCAATGTCTCGCCGGCCAGGAACCGGATGAGGTTGCTGCGGCAGATCGATCCCAGGCGCTGCCAGCCGGCACGGCTGCCCATGGCCGCGACATGCGGCGAGAGGATGACGTTGGGCAGCTGCCACAGCGGCGATGTCGCGGGCAGCGGCTCGGTTTCGAACACGTCGAGCGCGGCACCGGCGAGGCTGCCGTCGGCGAGGCGGCGGGCGAGGGCGGCTTCGTCGATGGTGGGGCCGCGGCCGACATTGACGATCACGGCGTGCGCGGGCAGGGCGGCCAGCATGGCGTCGTTGAGGATGTGGTGGGTCTGGGCGGAGAGCGGAATGGCGGAAAGCAGCGCGTCCAGCCGTGGCGCCAGGGCGAGCAGGTCGTCGGGGTGGTGCATCGCGTCGGCGCCAGGCTGGGGGCCGGGGCTGCGGGCGATGCCGTGGATGGTGGCGCCGAAGCCCTGCAGCCGGGCGGCCATGCCGCGGCCGATGGCGCCGTAGCCGAGAATGCCGATCTCAGCACCTTCGAGCGAGCGCAGATGCGGCTGCAGTGCGGGGCGGTTCCAGGTTTTCGCGACGCGTTCGCGCTCCAGCCGATGCACCTGGCGGTTCAGCGCCAGCAGCAGCGACACCGCGTGCTCGGCCACCGTCGGCGCCCAGGCGGCCGATGCGTTGGTGAGCACACAACCGGCGGGAATGCCGAAGCGTTCGGCATTCTCCACGCCGGCGGACAGGAACTGCAGCCAGCGCACCTTGCTGCAAGGGGCCTGTGCGGCTTCGGCCACTTCCCGGGTGTAGCCGCCGACAGTGAGCACCAGCGCTTCGGCTTCGGCGGCCTGGGCGGCCATCTCGGCAGGCGTGGCGAGGCTGACGATCTCGACACCGTCGATCCCGGCGCATTCGGCTGCCAGGTCGAAGCCCGGCATGTTGGCGTGGAACAGGATGCGCATCGCGGTCTCCGGCGGAACGTGGCGGTGGGGTCTTGCAGCAACCATGCCGCGCGCCGCACTGTCAGGCGATGAGCTTTCCCGGACCCTCCGGCGCCGCCCTGATCGGCGCCCTCGATGCGGCGCAGGTGCGTTTCGTGGCATCGCTGCCCGATATCGTCACCAGCGATGGGTTGCTGTGGCCGCTGTCGCGCGATCAGCGGTTTCGGCTGGTGCGGCTGTGCAAGGAGGATGAAGGGGTGGCGATCTGCGCCGGGCTGGCCTTCACCGGCAGCCGCGCAGTGCTGCTGATGCAGCAGACCGGGCTGATGGACAGTCTCAACGCCATCCGTGCCATCGCCGTGGAATATCGCCAGCCCGTGTGCATGGTGGTGGGGCTGCAGGGCAAGGAGCGTGAGCTGCGGGCGGCGGAGTCGCGCAGCTACGGCGTGCGCATCGTGCCGGCTGTGCTGGCAGCGATGGGCATCGACAGCATCGAGATCGAGGCGCCGGGGGATGAGGCGTTGCTGGCCCCTGCGATCGATCGCGCCTATGCGATGGAGCGGCCGTTGGTGGCGCTGATCGGCCGGACGGTGGCGCCATGATGCGGCGGGACCTCGCACTGGCCGCGCTGGCGCGGCTGCGCACCGACGAGATCGTGGTGGCGACGTATCAGGCGGCGTTCGACTGGATGCGGATTGCGCCGCATCCGCTCAATTATGTCTCGATCGGGGCGATGGGCGTGGCCTCCTCGCACGCGCTGGGGCTGGCGCTGGGGCGGCCGGACCGCAGGGTGATCGTGCTGGACGGCGATGGCAGCCTGCTGATGAACCTGGGCTCGCTGGCCACCATCGCGGGCGCGGCGCCGGCCAATCTGGTTCATTTCGTGTGTGAGAACTGCTGCTACGAGGCCAACGGGTCGCATCCGCTGCCGAGTCCGGCGGTGGATTTCCCGGCCATGGCGCGGGCGGCCGGCATCGGCCATTGCTTCGGCTTTGACGATCTGGACGTGTTCACTTCGGCGCTGCCGGGGCTGCTGGCGCTGCGCGGGCCGGTGTTTGCGGCGCTGCGTGTGGTCCCGGGCGATCCGAGCCCGCAGGATTACGCTTATATCCACAGCGAGGCCGCGCGCGCCGCGTTCAAGGCGGCTCTGGGCGGTGGCGCGGCTGTGCGTTAAGCTTGGCGGCGAAAACAAGGGAGCGACGGATGTTCAGTCACATCACCATCGGCAGCAACGACATTGCCAAAACAAAGGTGTTCTACGATGCGTTGCTCGGCAGCTTCAGCGCCAAGCCGGCGACGCCGGATGCCAAGGGGCGGCTGATGTACAGCCATGCCGGCGGGCGGCTGCTGATCACCAAGCCGCTCAACGGCGAACCCGCGACGGGGGCCAATGGCGGCACGATAGGCTTCGCCCTGGAGAGCCCGGAAGCGGTCGATGCCTGGCACCAGGCCGGCGTGGAAAACGGCGGCACCACCTGCGAGGATCCGCCGGGCATCCGGCAGGGTGGCGCCGGGCCGCTGTATCTGGCCTATCTGCGCGACCCCGACGGCAACAAGCTGTGCGGCCTGCATCGCATGGCGGGCTGAGGCGCATGGTCGGGGGGTGAAGGAAGCAAGGCGGGGGGCGTTGCCCCCTCGGCCCCCACGTCGTGCGAAGCACGTGCTTCGCACGAGGGGGCCGAGCCCCTGGACCTCTCCTTTAAAGGGAGGTCGGTGACGTGAGAGAGGGGCCAACACGCACTGTCATGACAGTGCGTGTTGGCCCCTCTCTCACGTCACCGACATGCTTATACCAACGGTCATGACGAATGACCGTTGGTATGGTCTTGGTTTGGCGCGCCGCCGCCGGCCAACCCGGCGCGCGATACCAACGGCCTTGATCGATGGAAGAGTCATCGATCAAGGCCGTTGGT
>JBBILI010000063.1:0-21920 GCA_037445025.1 Rhodospirillales bacterium | reverse complement strand
CCGCCGTCTCCTTCGGCCACCGACGGACCCGATCTCAATTACAGTGTCCATCAAGCCCCTTCATGGACACTATCGATGCGTCCCAGGACCAGATCGCTACACGATCTCCCTTGCCCGAAGGAAGGCGGCCATAAACGGACGCTTACGGTTCATCTGCTCTGCCGAGAGTTTTGTCGAAGGTCCAGGGCCGTGCTGCGACACCAGACCATCGGGGCCATGCTCGTTGTAGCGATGCACCCAGTCCCGCAGGGTCTGGCGATCCATGCCCGCCTGCCGCGCGGCATCAAGCCGCGACGCACCTTCCAACACCATGGCGATGGCAAGCAGTCGCCTGCTCTGCGCCGCATCCCGACTTTTGGCAGCAAAGCCACGCAACGCTCCTGCGTCATGCTCCGTGCGTGTGATCTGAACCGCAGCGCTCATTGGAAACTCCCCGCAGCGAAATGACGTGGGGAAGAGCGAATCAAATCTCAGCCGTGGCTGGGAAGCCCATAATCCGCGCGAGAGTCATCAACCGGGGCGGTTGATATAAATTACCGTACTACTGATGAGATCAGGCGGCATGCGGTAGCGATACTGGAAGGGTGGGCGGAGTCAAAATTGGGAGCGAACACGGCCGGGTGACCCATAGGTTTCGGGTCACAGCATGTCAGTTCTCAGGCACAAGCTGCCGGCAGTGGATCGCACGCCGATTGCATTTGCGTCAGTCCCGCGTGTCCCATAGTGTCGCTCAATGAGGTCAGCGCTTTCTCTTCATCAGCGGGTCGTGGGTAAGTATCCTGCAGTGCCCACCACCCTCTCCTCAGATGGTGAACCAACCGCCAGAGACCGAGGATGACTACGATGACATCTCACGCTCCCATCCGCTACGGCGTGCTCGGCGCCGCCAATATCGCCCGCCAGTTCACCCGGGGTCTGGCGGGTTCGACCGAAGCCGTCGTGCAGGCTGTCGCCAGCCGCGGCCTGGAGAAGGCGCAGGCATTTGCCGCCGAACTCGGCATCCCCCGCGCGCTCGGCAGCTACGAGGCGCTGCTGGCCGATCCGGAGATCGACGCGGTCTACATCCCGCTGCCCAACCACATGCATCATGAATGGGCGATCAAGGCTGCCCAGGCCGGCAAGCACGTGCTGTGCGAGAAGCCGCTGGCGATGAGCCGCACCGAAACGCTGGAGATGTTCGCCGCCGCAAGCGCGCACGGCGTGCATCTCGCCGAGGCCTATCCCTACATGTCCCAGCCGCAGACATTGCGGGTGCGCGAATTGCTGGCCGAAGGCGCCGTGGGCCGGGTCCAGCTCGTCACCGCCACGTTCTGCTTCGCCATCGCCGCCGCCGACGGCACGCCGTTTGTCGACCCCGCCAACATCCGGTTCGACCCGGCAGCCGGCGGCGGCGCGCTGTATGACGCCGGCACCTACGCCATGAGCTTCACCCGCATCGCCACCGGCGCCGCCCCCACGCGCGTGGTCGCCACTGCACGGCGCATGCCCTCCGGCGTGGATCTGACGCTGGCTGCCACCCTGGAATTCGCCTCCGGCGCGCTCGCCCAGATCACCTGCAGCTTCGCCGCCGCCGCCCAGCGCTTTGCCACCATCGTGGGCGATCAGGGCATCATCGAGACCGGCTACGCCAACCACGCCTTGCCGGAGGAGACGACGCTGCCGATCCGCGTGCGGCGCGGCACCAAGGCGACGGTGCCGTTCGAGACGGAGCAGCTGCCCGCCGGCGACGGGTTCAAGGCCGAGGCCGAGAGCTTCGCGCGCATGATCCGCCAGGGCGCCGCGCAGTGGAACGGCGCCTCCGAAGCGGAATCGGTCGACACCATGACCACCCTGGCGGCCATCGTCGAAAGCCTGCGCACCGGCACCTGGGTCTCGCTCTGAGACTGCCTACTGCTCCTGACCGCCACCGAACAGCAGCAGCACAAACAGCAAGCCACCGCCGATCGCGAACACCGCGGCCAGCATGATCAGCACAGCATGGCCCGATCCGGCGTCCTCCACGGTCTCCGGCGCGGCGGCGGCGGGCGCATGCCGTGGCGGCAGCGTCACCGGTTCCGGACGGCGCAGCCGCACGGCGCGCGGAGCCATCGCCGGCACGGCCACCGGATCGCCGCTCAGCAGATACACATAGAACGCCAGCAATCCCGGCACGATCACCGCCAGCGCCGGCGACTGCGTGTCGATCCAGCCGGATACCAGCCCGTCCGATACCAGCATCCGCCCTGCCACCCAACCCAGCAGCGCCGTGCCGACCCATACCAGGTCCGGCAGGCGCCGCAGCAGCCGCGCCACCAGCGTGGCGCCGAACATCAGGATGGCGATGCTCAGCGTGAGGCCGAGCAGCAACGCCACCGGATCGTCCCCGGCGATCGCCGCCACCGCCAGCACATTGTCCAGACTCATCAGCAGATCCACCGCGCCGATCAGCACCGCGAGACCAACCAGGCCGGTGCTGTCGCCCAGCACCGGGGCCGGCGCGGCCCCCGCGCGCGGCCGGGCGAGGTTGACGGCGAGCACCGCCAGCGCCAGCCCGCCGACCAGCCGCAGCCCCGGCACCAGCAGCAGCTGCCCGCTCACCGCCGTCAGCGCCACCCGCAGCACGACGGCGAAGCCGGTGCCCAGCAGCAGCACCCGAATCTGGCGCGCCTGCGACAAGCGCAGCGAGACGCTGACCAGCGCCAGGATGACCGCGTTGTCGCCGGCCAGCAGCAGATCGACCAGCGTCACCGCGAGCGGGCGTTCGACCGTCACGACAGCCCCATCACGCCGGCATACAGGCCAAGCGCCGCCGTGAGCGTGAACACCGCGGCCAGCAGCACCGCACCGCCGCCGCGCGGGCGCAGCTCCGGCGGCAGATCGCGCCGCGCGGCCAGGAACAGCGCCAGCAGCACCACCGGCAGCAGCAGGGCGTTCGCCACGCCGGCCGCCACCGGAAGAAAAATCAGGTCGGGCGCCAGCGCCACCGTCGCCGCACCGCCCAGCAGCACCAGTGCGAACACCGCCCCAAACCAGGGCGCCGGCCGGGACCGCTGCAGGCGCGACCAGCCCAGCGCCTCGCCGAACGACCACGCCACCGTCAGGCACACCACGATCGCCGCCACCAGCGCCCCCCCGGTCAGCCCCACGGCGAACACCACATGCCCGGCCAACGGCCCGACACCGACGCTGAACGCATCGGCGATCTCACCAACGCTGGTCAGCGCCCGCCCCTGCGCCCCGAACGCCGCCGCCGCCGCGACCACCACCGCCGCGGTGACGAGCTGGCACAGCACCGCGCCGGCCAGCGTCTCGGCCCGGCTGGCGGCGAGGCTGGCGCGGCTGAGGCCTTTGTCCACGCTGGCCGCCTGCTGGTAGAAGATCGCCCACGGAATCACGCAGGTGCCGAGATTGGCCGCCAGCAGATAGAGATAGCCGCGATCGCCCAGCGGCAGACGCAACAGCTCCCGTCCCATCGCCGGCCAGTCCGGATGCGCGAGCAAGGCGAGGCCGACAAAGGCCAGCTCGCACGCCCCCACCATTAGCGCCACACGCTCGACCGAGCGCGCCGTGCCGGTCAGCACCACCGCCAGCAGCCCGATCGAAGCCACCGCACAGCTCTGCCAGACAGGAATGCCGAAGATCTGCCCAACACTGGCGATGCCGCTGAGCTCGGTGACCACGGCGCCGAGACAGCTCAGCGACAGCGTCGCCAGCAGCCCCCAGGCCACGCCCCGGCCGAAGCGCCGCGCCGAAAGCGCGATCAGCCCCTGCCCGGTGACCAGCCCCAACCGTGCGGCCAGCGCCTGGGCGAGGAACAGCGCCGGGATCAGCAGCAGCTGCGGCAGCACCAGCCGATAGCCCCAGCGCGCCCCGCCCTGGGCGGCCGCGATGACGCTGCCGGCCTCGGTGTCGGCCAGCATCACCACCAGGCCCGGCCCCATGGACAGCGCCAGCGCCCGCCAGCCCGGCCGCACCGAAGCCGCCGCGCTCACGGCCCCGCCGGTGCGGGGAGCGCTTTGTTGAAGTAGCGCAGCATGTCCGAATCCGGCGACAGCATCAGCGTCGGCGCCGACTCGGCCAGCGCCGTCCGATAGGTCTGCATCGCCCGGTAGAACGCGAAGAAGCCCGGGTCCCGGCTGAACGACTCGGCAAGGATGTGACTGGCCTCGGCATCGCCCTCGCTGCGGGTGACGCGCGCGGTCAGCTGCGCCTCGGCCAGCAGCTCGGAGCGCTCGCGATCGGCGCGGGCCTGGATCTCCTGCGCCCATTCGAACCCCTGCGCGCGCAGCTCCTTGGCCTCGCGCTGACGTTCCGAGGTCATCCGGTCATAGATCGCCTGGCTGGTCTCCTGCGGCAGATCGGCGCGATGGATGCGCACATCCACCACCTCGATCCCCAGCTTGCGCGCCGTCTCCGCCACCGACCGCCTGATATCGGCGATGATCCCATCCCGCGCGCCGGACAGCAGCGCCGGCAGGCTGACCTGCCCCAAGGTGCGCCGCATCGAGGAGCCGACGATCTGTGTCAGCTGCGAGCGCGCCTGCTCCAGCGTCACCACCGTCTGGTTGAACCGCAGCGGATCGGCGATGCGGAACACCGTGTACGTGTCCACCTGCAGCCGCTTCTGGTCGCCCAGGATGGTCTGCTCGGTCGGCGGCTGCAGAGTCAGCAGCCGTGTGTCGTACTGGGTGACGGCATCGATGAACGGCAGCTTGAAATGCAGCCCCGGCGTGGTCTGCACGCCGACCGGCTGGCCCAGCCGCACCAGCAGCGCCACCTGCGCCTGCGGCACCACGTAGCACGCCGAGAAAAGCGTGACCGCCAGCAGCCCCGAAGCCGCCAGCAGCGCATGGCGCAGCACCGGCCTCATGGCCGGGGCGCCTTCGGTGCGTCGCCCATCGGCAGCACCGGGATGGTGCTGGCGACACCATGGCCGTCGCCGTCCACCACCACGCGGCCGGCATGGCGCAGCAGAACGTCCATCGCATCGAGATAGGAGCGCCAGGCGAACACCTGCGGCGCCTCGCGCCAGGCGGTGAACGCGGCCATGAACGCGCTGACCTCGCCGCGCGCCTGGTCCACCGCCTGGGTGCGATAGGCCTGCGCCTCCTGCACCACGTGCTGCGCCTCGCCGCGCGCGCGCGGCAGCATGTCGTTGCGGTAGGCCTCGGCCTCGTTGCGTGCCCGCACCTGGTCGGCCCGGGCGCGCTGCACATCGTTGAACGCGTCGATCACCGCCGCCGGCGGATCGACGCGCTGCAGCTGCACCTGCAGCACCACGATCCCCGCATTGTAGCTGTCGAGCAGGCGCTGCAGCTCGTCCTGCGCCAGTGCGGCGATCTGCTGGCGCTGGTCGGACATCGCGGCCTGGATCGGGTTGCGGCCGATGATCTCGCGCAGCGCCGTCTCGGCCGCCAGCGCCACCATCGCCTCGGGGTCCTGCACATGGAACAGGAACGCGCCGGCATCGCGGATCTTCCAGGACACGGAGTAATCCGCCTCGACCAGATTCTCATCGCCGGTCAGCATCCGCTGCGCCACCCCGCGGCGCGACGCCGACACGCTGCGCAGCTCGTTCACCGCCGTCACCTTGGGCAGCAGCACCGCGCCGATCGGCGCCGGCAGATGGTAATGCAGGCCCGGCGCCTCGGTGCCCACCCACGCGCCGAAGCGCAGCACCACGCCCTGCTCGTCCGGCCCCACCTTGTAGATGCCCGCGCCGAGCCAGGCGAGCAGCGCGAAGCCTGCCAGCAGCCACCGGCCGCGCGCGCCGAGACGCGGCAGATGCAGCATGCGCCCGGCATGCCAGGACGCCGCCTCCAGCGCGCCCGGCGCCGCCTGCTCCGCCATCAGATCCGCCAAGTGCTTCGCCTTCTGCCGACACCGATCCCTGATGACACGCCCAACACCGGCCTGCCATTGATCTGAATCAAGCGAAGCGCGCAGCCAGCCATTCCGCGACGCGGTGCGCCACCACGTCCTCGCGGCCCTTGTAGAAATGGTCGCAGTCCGGCACCACCCACACGTCGCAGGCGCCGCCCGCCCGTTCGGCGAAGGTTTCGGCGGGGTAGATCACCGGCGACTCGTCATCCCCGCGCACGAACAGGGTGGGGCAGGTGATCTGCGGGGCCAGCGCCACGATGTCCGGCATCTGGCCCATCCGGTCCACCAGGGCGGCGGCGCTCGACACGTACCACCAGCCCGGCATCTGGATCAGCGTGTCGCCCTGCGCCGCCGCCACCAGCCGGTGCGCCTCGGCGGCGATCTCCTCGAAGCGGTCCCCGCACATGAGCCCCGCGGCGCTGGACAGCCGCACCTGGTCCTTGCCGCCCATATGGGCCGACAGCAGCACCAGCGCCGGCGTGTGCGGGTGATCCACCACGTGCTGCACCGCCAGCATGCCGCCATTGCTGTGGCCGATCACCACCGGAGTGGCAAAGCCCCGCTCCGCCAGCCACGCCGCGGCGATGCGGTTGTCGGCGATCGCCTCATGGGTGAGCTGGAACGCCGCCCCCTCGGCGGCGCGGCTGTCGCGGATGCTGAGGATGTCATGCCCGCGCCGGTTGAAGGCGAGGCAGGCGAAGCCCAGCCGCGTCAGCACCGGCGGCAGAAAGCGCGGCGCGCCGGTGTAGAAGTTCATGGTGTTGCCGTGGAACAGCAATACCGCGCCCACAGTGTCGCCGTCCGGCAGGTGCCAGGCGCCGTCGAGCGGAAGTGTGTCGGTGGGGATCGTGACCAGTTCGGTTTTCATCGGGAAGCGGTTCTTTTTTGAAAAAAAGAACCAAAAAACTTTTGATCGTTTGAGCGGACCTCTCTCCGGAGGGGGGCGCCAGCCGATCAAAAAGTCTTTTGCTTCTTTTCTTCAGAAAAGAAGTCCTTCTCTCAAATGTTTTTTGCCACCGGCCAATCCCGGCTATAAACCGGCTGCGCCAGAAACGCCGCCTGATCATACGTCCAGAACTGGCTCACATCCGGATAGGTCTTGATGACGGTGTTGACCAGCTTGCCGCCCTTCTTCTCGACCTTGCGGATATAGACATTGCCGACCACCTGGCCAAATTCGTCGAACTTCACCGGCCCGCGCACCGTGTCCTGCACCACGTTGGTGCGCAGCGCGTGCATGAACGCGTCACGATCCTCGATGTTGCCCTTGACGCTGACCAGTGCGGCCTCCAGCACCGCGCCGGAAATGAACGTCCCGGCGCCGTAATAGCCGGGGTCGATCTTGTAGTCCCGCTGCATCGCCGCCACGAACGCCTTGTTGGCCGGCGAGTCGAGCTGGGCGGAATAGTAGCAGGCGGTGATGATGCCGAGCGCGTCATCGCCGGTCTGCTGCAGGATCGCCTCGTCCATCGCCGTCATGCCGCCGATCAGCGGAATCTTGCCGCCCAGGCCGTATTCGAAATACGCCTTGGTGAAGCGGAACCCGTTCGAGCCGGCGAACGCCATGTAGACGCCGTCGATATCGGTCTTGATCTGCGAGATATAGGTGCCGTAGTCCGGCGCGTTCAGCGGCGGCAGCAGCTTCTGCACCACCTTGCCGCCATTGTCCTCGAACACCCGCAGAAAGCCGGAAAGCTGTTCGTGGCCGTAGGCGAGGTCATCGGCGATGATCGCCATGCGCTTGTATTTGAGGTCCTTGGCCGCGTAGTCGCCCATCGGGTGGGCGCATTGCGAGGAGGTGGAGGTGCAGCGCACGAACCACGGATCGGGATGGCGCTGGGTGATGTCGTCGGCCGCGGCCACGCTCATCACCGGCATGTGCTGGGCCTTGGTGTAGTCATCGATCGCCAGCGCCTCGAAGGCGGCGAGCGGGCCCATGATGCAATGCACCTTGTCGCGCTCCACCAGCTCCTGCGTCTTGACGCGGGTGGTGGCTGGCACGCCGCCAGTGTCGGCCACGATGAGCTGCACCGCGCGCCCGGCGAGCTTGCCGCCTTTCTCCTTCAAATAGAGCGTGATGCCCTGCTCCATCTGAATGCCGCCCGAGGCCAGCGGCCCGGTCTTGACCGTGAGGAAGCCGAGCCGGATCGGCTCGTCGGCGCGGGCGACATGCCCGGTCATCGCCAGACCGACGGCGCCGGCGCCGCCCTGAAGCACGGTTCTGCGTGTGAGATTCATGGCTTTCTCCCCTGCGCGTCCCGCTTCAATCGGCGGACGTCATCCGGACGGAGAATGCAGGCTCATGGCAGCCTGCGCAACCAGGTGCGCGGCGGATTACTGGAACAATCCGCCGGGGCGAACATCGCCGTCCGGCGCGCGCGCCTCCTCGACCAGCGGGGCCTGGCGCACCGGGCAGTTGGACAGCGCGAGAAACGGCTTCGGGTCGACGGCATGGCCGTTGCGCCGCACTTCGAAATGCAGATGCGCCCCATGGGCGAGGCCGCTGGTGCCGATCCGGCCGATCATCTCGCCGGTCAGCACCGCGCGGCCGGGCCGGATGCCGGCGCCGAACGCGGAGAGATGGCCGTAGCGGGTGACGGTGCCATCGGCGTGGCGGATGTCGATCATGTTGCCGTAGCCGAAATAGCGACCGGCGAACACCACCTCCCCGGCCATGGCGGCGCGCACCGGCGAGCCATAGGGGCCGGTCAGGTCCACGCCGGAATGCACGGCGCTGAACCCGCGCGACACCTGCTTCAGCTGCGCCGCCGGCATCAGCATGCTGCCGCAGGAGTTCTGCGCCTGCGCCACGGACGTGGCCAGCAGCAGGATTGTGACAGTTGACATCATTGTTGATCGAAACTTCATTCCGCTGCGCTATCACACCGCGCGTGATCTGCAAACCTGCGGTCCGGCGGGAGATCGCCCGGGATGGCGGTGGCCGCCCGCGGAGCCTGGCGAAGCGCTTCCAGAACCTGCACCAGATGCGCGTGGCCGCGCCGCGCATACGCCAGCGGGTTGGCCCGCGCGGGATCCTGCTCCGCCTCGATGACGACCCATCCGTCATACCGGGGCAGTTGCCGGAACACCGCAGCGAAATCGACCATGCCGTCGCCGGGGACGGTGTAGACACCTTCCACCACGCTTTTCAGAAAGCTCCAGTCCTCCCGCGCCGCCTGCGCCCGCACGGCGGCGCGGACATCCTTGGTGTGGACATGGCTGATCCGGTCGCGATGGCGCGCCGCCAGATCCGCTGGATCGGCGCCGCCCCAGGTGGCGTGGCCGGTGTCGAGCAGCAGATGCACCGAGGGGCCGGTCGCCGCCATGAAGGCGTCGATGTCCTCGGCACTCTGCACGATGGTGCCCATGTGGTGGTGATAGACCAGCCGCACGCCCTCGCGCAGCGTGGCGTCGGCCACCTCGGTGACACGCTGGCCGAAGCCGGTCCAATCCGTCAGCACCGGGCGGGTGGAGAGCGGGGCCGAGATGTCGCAATGGATGGCGTTGCTGGTCTCGGCGAACACCAGCACCGCGCTGCCCATCGCCTTAAGCAGGTCCAGATGCGGGCGCAGATGCTGCAGCTCGGTGGCGGCATCGCGGGTCAGCAGTTCGGCCGAATACCACCCGGAGATGCAGGCCAGGCCGAACGGGGCCAGCGCCGCGCGCAGGGCTTCGGCCTCGCGGGGAAACTTGTGGCCGAGCTCCATGCCCTGGAAGCCCACCGATCGCGCCTCCGCCAGGCAGGTTTCCAGCGGCGTGTCGCCGCCCAGTTCGCGCATGTCGTCGTTGGACCAGCCGATGGGGTTGGCGCCGATACGCAATGTCATGGATCGCTCCCTGTCATACCAACGGTCATAAAGAATGACCGTTGGTTTGAGTCTTGGTTTGGCGCGCCGCCGCCGGCCAACCCGGCGCGCGATACCAACGGCCTTGATCGATGAAAGAGTCATCGATCAAGGCCGTTGGTATCAGTCGCCCAGGCGCTGCCGACGCCGGGCGGTTTCATAGTCGTCCCGTGCCGCGCGGACCTCTGGGCGCGGGGAGGTCTCCGGCACCGCCACCTCCCACCAATGGCCACCCGCCCCGGAGCTCGCCATCGGGTCCGTGGTGAGGATGAGGACCGTGGTACGGTCCGCCTGCCGGGCCAGCGCGAGGGCGTTCTCCAGACCGGCAAGGTCCGCCACCCGGATCGCGACCGCGCCGAGGCTTGCGGCATGGGCCGCGAAATCGATCTGCGGCAGCGTCACACGCTGCGCGTCGGCCAGCAGATTGTTGAAGCGCGCGCCACCGGTGGCATGCTGCAGCCGGTGGATGCAGCCGTAGCCGCCATTGTCGAGCAGCACCACGATCAGCTTCAGCCCCAGCATGACCGAGGTGGCGATTTCGGCGTTCATCATGAGGTACGAACCGTCGCCGAGCAGAACGAACACCTCGCGCGCGGGATCGGCCAGCTTCACGCCGAGACCGCCGGCGATCTCGTAGCCCATGCAGGAAAACCCGTATTCCATGTGGTAGCCGCCGGCCGCACCCGCCTGCCAGAGCTTGTGCAGCTCGCCGGGCAGGCCGCCGGCCGCGCCCACCACCACATCCCCTGGCTGCGCCTGGCGCTGCACGGCGCCGATCACCTGCGCATCGCTCGGCAGCCCCGCGGCCGCTGCCGTCGCCCCGGCGGCGACGGTAAGCCAGGCGTCGATCTCACGCCCGGCACGCGCGCTCCAGGCCGGGGGCGCCTGCCAGCCCGAAAGCCCTGCGTCCAGCTCCGCCAGACCTTCGCGCGCGTCGGCGACCAGAGCCTGACCGCGATGCTTGCCCGCGTCGAAGCCCTGCACGTTCAGCCCGATGAAGCGCCGCCCCTCGCCCTGGAACAGCGACCAGGAGCCGGTGGTGAAATCCTGCAGCCGCGTGCCCACCGCCAGCACCACGTCCGCCTCCGCCGCCAGCGCGTTGGCGGCCGCGGTGCCGGTGACACCGATGGCACCGAGGTTGAGCCTGTGCGCCGCCGGCAGGCTCGACTTGCCGGCCTGGGTCTCCGCCGCGGGAATGCCATGCGCCACGCAGAACGCCAGCAGCTCCCTCTCGGCTTCGCTATACAGCACGCCGCCCCCCGCGATCACCAGCGGCCGGCGCGAATCCCGCAACATCCGCACGGCTTGCGCCAGCTCCCCCCGATCGGGGCGCGGGCGGCGCTGGGTCCAGAGCCGCTCCTCGAACAGGCTGGCGGGGTAATCGAACGCCTCGGTCTGCACGTCCTGGCAGAAGGCCAGCGTCACCGGCCCGCAGTCCGCCGGGTCGGTCAGCACCGCCATGGCACGGGCGAAGGCGGGAATGAGCTGCTCCGGCCGGGTCAGCCGGTCGAAATAGCGCGACACCGGGCGCAGGCAGTCATTGGCGGTGACCGTGCCGTCGCCGAAATCCTCGATCTGCTGCAGCACCGGATCGGGGATGCGGCTGGCGAACACGTCGCCCGGCAGCAGCAGCAACGGCAGCCGGTTGACATGCGCGGTGGCCGCCGCCGTGACCAGATTGGTCGCCCCCGGCCCGATCGACGTCGTGCACGCCATCATCCGCCGCCGCCGCGCCGCCTTGGCGAAGGCGGTCGCGGCATGGGCCATGGCCTGCTCGTTGTGCGCCCGATAGGTCGGCAGCCGATCGCGCACGCCGTGCAGCGCCTCGCCGAGGCCCGCGACATTGCCGTGGCCGAAGATCGCCCACACGCCGGCGAACAGCGGCGCGATCTGTCCGCCGATCTCCGTCCTCTGGGCCGCCATGGCGCGCACCAGGGCCTGGGCGGCCGTCAGCCGGATAGTGGTCGTCATCGTCTCCCCTCCCAGGGCCGCCGCCGCTTGACAGGCGTTGCGTTGCTGCGAACTCTGCGTGTCATAAGAATGCAAAGGAAGCCGGAAAATCTCGGCCCAGGGGAACGCCACGATGTCGACGATCGTGAAGCCTGTGAACTTCGCCGTGCTCGGCTGCGGCCGCATCGGGCGCATGCACGCGGCCGGGCTGGCCCGTCATCCACGCGCCAGGCTGGTCTCGGTGTTCGACGTGTCGGACGCCGCCGCCCGCGCGACGGCGGAGGCGCTCGGCGTCACCCAGGCCGAAAGCGTCGCGGCGGTCCTGGCCGACCCCGCGATCGAGGCGGTGCTGATCGCAGCCCCCACGCCCACCCATGTCGACCTGATCATCGCCGCCGCCCGCGCCGGCAAGGCCATCCTGTGCGAGAAGCCGATCGACATCGACATGGCGCGCGTCCGCTTCTGCGAGGAGGCGATCGCCGGCCTCGATGTCATCATCATGATCGGCTTCAACCGTCGCTTCGACCCCTCCTTCCGCGCCATCCGCGAGCGTGTCCGCGCCGGCGAGATCGGCGCGGTGGAGCAAGTGATCATCTCCAGCCGCGACCCCGAGCCCCCCGCACCGCATTTCCTGCGGGAATCCGGCGGCATGTTCCGCGACATGGCGATCCATGACTTCGACATGGCGCGCTATCTCGTGGGCGACATCGCCGAGGTGCACGCCTTCGGGGCGGTTCTGGTCGACCCCGCGATCGGTGCCGCCGGCGATATCGACAGCGCCATGATCACCCTGCGCGCCCGCTCCGGCGCGCTGGTGCACATCAACAACACCAGGCGCTGCGCCTATGGCTACGACCAGCGGCTGGAGGTGTTCGGCGCCGGCGGCATGCTGCTGGCCGGCAACCGCACGCAGACCACGGTCCAGGCCTCCACCGCCTCCCATAGCGGTGCGTCAGAGGTGCTGCTGCACAGCTTCATCCAGCGCTACACCGAAGCCTATGCCGCCGAGGTCGATCACTTCGTGGAATGCCTACAGACCAAGGCCACGCCCATGACCACCTTCGCCGATGGTGTGGAGGCCCTGCGCGTGGCCGAAGCGGCGCTGGAGAGCATGCACACCGGGCGCAGCGTAAGGCTGGACTGATCCGGCACGGGCCTGGACAGGGTCAGCGCAGCCGGGACTCGAGCAGCGAGCCCTCGTCCTCCAGCACCGGATAGGCCGCGGCGGCGACCAGATGGGCGTTGATGCGCCTGAAGTCGCGCAGCAGGTCCAGATGCAGCGCGCTCTGGGCCGCCCCTTCGGACCGGTCCAGCCGCAGCCGCTGGAAATGCGCGTCGGACGCGGCCTGCTCGAGGTCGCGGAACGCCGTCTTCTCCTCCACCAGCCCGCGCGCGGCCGGGCTGTCGCCCGTCATGAACACCGCGGCCGCGGCATGCAGATTGCGGCCCAGCCGCTGGATGGCCTCCTGCAGCGCCGCCTGCACGTCCGGCGGGAACGCCACGCCACGCTTGAGCCGCTTGGCGGCGCTGCTGATGACATTGCGTTCGATCACATCGCCGGCATGTTCGAGATTGGTGGTGAAGGTGAGGATCTCGCCGATCCGCCGTGCGTCGGCCACACCGAGATCGTCGCTGTCCAGAGCGGTGAGATAGTCGCGGATGGCGGTGTTCAACGCATCGAGCATGTCGTCCTGGCGCCGCGTGTCGGCCAGGCTGCGGCGATCGCTGCCCAGCAGCGCCGTATCCACCCCGTGCAGCATGGTCTCGAGCACATCGACCATGCGCAGCGCTTCGCGCGCGGCGGCGGCCAGCGCGATGGTGGGTGTCTCGCGCGCGCCGGGGTCGAGATAGCGCGGACGGGACGGGTCGGACACGTCGACGCGCGTGGGCAGCAGCCGTTCTAGCAGCCGCGCGTGAGGGCGCAGCAGCGGCAGAAACACCACGGCCAGCAGCACGTTGAAGCCGGTGTGGAAATCGGCGACCACGCGGGCGTTGTCCGCATCGAGCGTGACCAGCCATGGGCCGATCACCGGCAGCGCGGCCAGCCCGGCGATGACGCCGATCAGCCGGTTGAGCAGGTTGCCGACAGCGACGCGCCGGGTTGACCAGTCATGGCCGGACAGGCCCTCCAGCACCGGGTTGACCGCCGAGCCGAGATTGGCCCCCATCACCAGCGCGAAGGCGGTATCCGGCGGCACCACGCCACGGGCGGCGAAGGACATCACCAGCAGCACGGTGGCGACCGACGAATGCGCAGCCCAGGTCAGCAGGGCCGCGAGCAGCACCGCCACCACCGGATCGGTCACCACCTGGCCGAGCAGCAGGCGCAGGCTGGGGACGTCCTCGAACGGCGTGATCAGCTCCAGCAGCTGGTGCAGGGCCAGCATCATCAGGCCAAGGCCGATCGCGACCCGGCCGAGGTCGCGCAGCCGGCCATCGGCGGATCGGCGGAACATCACGACGCCGAGCAGGATGAACACCGGCGACACGCGCGCCATGTCGAATGAAAACGCCTGCACGATCAGGGTGGTGCCGACATTGGCGCCGAGCATGGCAGCCAGTGCCGGCATCAGCTCCACCAGCCCTTCGGCTGCGAACGCGGTGACGATCAGCCCGGTGGCGGTGCTGCTCTGCAACGCCGCGGTGACGCCGAGCCCGGCCATGAACGCGCTGAACCGGTCGCGCAGCGCCGTGCCGAGACTGCGGCGCAGCGAGGCGCCGAAGGCGCGCTGAATGCCGCTCTGCATCATGTGCACCCCCCACAGCAGCAGCGCGATGGCGCCTGCGAGGTCGATGAAGGTCAGCGAGAAGGTCACGTGGGCGTCCCTTCGGTCAGGGGAGCGGGAGATCTTTCAAAACCATCGACGATCCGCGGGTTAACGGATAGATGTCTAGACCATACGCAGGGGTCGAATCACCCTCGTGCCAAGCAACAGGAGGACTGTCGTATGCAACGCCGCACGCTGCTCCAGGGCGCCACAGCCCTTGCCGCCACCCCCGCGACCGCATGGGCGCAAGCGGCAGGCAAGACCAAGATCGTGTTCTGGCATGCCATGACCGGCGCCAACGGCGACGAGATCAACCGCATCGCGACCGCCTTCAACGCAAGCCAGGGTGGCGTCGAGATCGAACCGATCTTCAAGGGCAGCTATCCCGAGCTGCTGACGGCGGCGATCGCGGCGTGGCGGGCCGGCCAGGCACCGCATATCGCCCAGGTGTTCGAGGTCGGCACCGGCTCGATGCTGGCAGCCGGCCCGGCGGTGAAGCAGGTGTGGGAGTTGGCGCAGGAGACCGGCCTCAAGATCGACCCCGCCACCTATCTGCCGGCGGTGCGCGGCTATTACAGTCTCGCGGATGGCCGCATGGCCTCGATGCCGTTCAACTCCTCCACCGGCGTGATGTGGTACAACAAGGATGCGTTCGAGACCGCGGGCCTCGACCCGGAGAAGCCGCCCGTCACCTGGGCCGAGTTCGCCACCGCCGCCCGCGCGCTGAAGGCCAAATGGGCCGTGCCGCAGGCCGGCGGGCCTGAGCGGATGCCCGCGACCTCCTCCTGGTTCGCCTGGATTCAGCTGGAGGAGTTCAGCGCCATCCACAACCTGCCGTTTGCCACCCAGGCCGACGGGTTCAAGGGGCTGGACGCGGTGCTGAAGTTCAACGCCAAGCCGCAGGCCGATCAGCTGCAGCTGCTGCTCGACCTCGCCAAGGACGGCGCCTTCAAATACACCGGCCGCGACAGCACGCCCGACCCGGTGTTCTACACCGGCCAGGCCGCCATCGGCTTCGGGTCCTCAGCCGGGCGGGCCGATATCGTGCGCAACGCCAAGTTCAAGTTCGGCACCGCACTGCTGCCATACAACCCGGCGGTCATCAAGCAGCCCAACAACACCATCATCGGCGGCGCCAGCCTCTGGACGATGACGGCCCCCAAGCGCACGGCCGAGGAATACAAGGCCGTGGCCACGTTCCTGCAGTTCATCGGCCAGCCGGCGAACGACGCGCGCTACCACCAGGACACCGGCTACGTGCCGGTGACGCTGGCCGGCTTCACCCTGTCGCAGCAGCAGGGCTACTATCAGAAGAACCCGGGAGCCGACATCGCCATCCAGTCGCTCACCCGCGGCACGGTGACGGAAAACTCCCGCGGACTGCGGCTCGGCCGCCTGCCGGAGATCCGCAACATCGTCTACGAGGAGATCGAGAAGGCGCTGCAGGGCCAGCAGACCGCCCAGACCGCACTCGACTCGGCGGTGGAACGCGGCAACCGCGTGCTGCGCGCGTTCGAGAAGTCGGTGCACACCTGAGGCAGAGGGCCGCCCGTTTGCGGGCGGCCCCGGTTCCATGGAACGCCGCACGCTCTTTCCGGGAACGCTGTTCCCGGTCTTTCTGGTGCTGCCGCAGCTGCTGCTGACGGTGGTGTTCTTCCTGTGGCCGGCCGGCCAGGCGATCTGGTCGAGCCTGACCCGGGCGGATCCGTTCGGGCTGAACACGCAGTTCGTCGGACTGGACAACTTCTCTGATCTGTTCAGCGATCCGCTGTATGTCGATTCGATCGGCCGCACGGCGGTGTTCTGCTTCTGTGTGGCGGTGCTCTCCATGGGCGTGGCGCTGGGCCTTGCGGTGTGTGCCGACCGCGAGATCCGTGGCCGCTCCTGGTATCGCATCATGCTGATCTGGCCGTATGCGGTGGCGCCGGCCATCGCCGCGGTGCTGTGGATCCTGCTGCTGCACCCGCAGATCGGGCTGATCGGCAGCTCGCTGAACCGCCACGGCATCGCGTGGGACTACAAGCTGCGCGACAATCAGGCGATGGCGGTGGTGATCGGCGCCAGCGCGTGGAAACAGGTGAGCTACAACTTCATCTTCTTCCTCGCCGGCCTGCAGTCCATTCCCCGCGCGGTGATCGAGGCGGCGCGGATGGATGGCGCCAGGGGCTTCTTCCGCTTCCGCACCGTGGTGCTGCCGCTGCTGATGCCCACGGTGTTCTTCCTCATCGTGGTGAACCTGGTCTATGCCGCGTTCGACACGTTCGGCACCATCCAGGCATTGACAGCGGGCGGGCCGGGCAAGGCCACCGAGACGCTGGTGGTGAAGGTGTATCGGGATGGGGTGGTCAACCTCGATGTCGGCGGCTCCTCGGCCGAATCGGTGGTGCTCATGCTCGCCGTGATCCTGCTCACCGCGCTGCAGTTTCGCTTTCTCAACAAGCGATCGGGTGCGTGATGCGGCGCATCGACTGGCCGGCCCATGTGGTGCTGCTGCTCGGCGTGGCGCTGTTCGTGCTGCCGCTGTGGCTCGTGGTGGCGGGATCGACGCTCGATCCGGCGGCGATCTCACGCGGCGAGCTGTCGCTGATCCCGAGGCTGTCGGGCTTCTCCGTCTATGCCAGCGTGCTCATGCAGGGCTCTCCCGGCTCCGGGCCGGTGTGGCAGATGCTCGCGGTGTCCTTCGCCATGGCGCTGTGCATCGCCGCAGGCAAGATCGTCATTTCCATCCTGTCGGCCTATGCGGTGACGTTCTTCCGCTTTCCGTTCCGCATGGCGGCGTTCTGGACGATCTTCATCACGCTGATGCTGCCCGTCGAGGTGCGGATCATTCCGACCTACGAGGTGATGTCCGATCTCGGCCTGATCAACACCTTTCCCGGCCTCACCATTCCGCTGATCGCCAGCGCCACGGCCACGCTGCTGTTCCGCCAGACGTTTCTGGTGATCCCCGACGAGCTGGTGGAGGCGGCGCGGATGGACGGCGCGGGACCGTGGCGGTTCTTCAAGGACATCCTGGTGCCGGTGTCCTCCTCCAACATCGCCGCCCTGTTCGTCATTCTGTTCGTCTATGGCTGGAACCAGTATCTCTGGCCGCTGCTGGTGGCGACCACGCCGCAGCTCGACACGATCGTCATCGGCATCGTCCAGATGATCGGCACCGAGACGCAGACCGAGTGGAACCGGGTGATGGCCACCGCCGTGCTGGCGTTGCTGCCGCCGGTGGCGGTGGTGATCCTGATGCAGCGCTGGTTCGTGCGCGGCCTGACCGATGGTGAGAAATAATGGCCACGCTGGTTCTGGAAGATCTGCGCAAAAGCTTCGGCAAGGTTCCGGTGCTGCACGGCGTCGATCTGGCGCTGAAATCCGGCGAGATGCTGGTGATCGTCGGCGCCTCCGGCTGCGGCAAATCGACGCTGCTGCGGCTGGTGGCGGGACTGGAGGAGCCGACGTCCGGCCGCATTGTGCTCGACGGCACGGATGTGGCAACGCGCGATCCGGCCGAGCGGGACATTGCGATGGTGTTTCAGAACTATGCGCTTTATCCGCATATGAGCGTGTTCGACAACATGGCCTACGGCCTGCGCATCCGCGCGCTGCCGGCCGCCGAGATCCGCCGGCGTGTCGATGAGGTGGCCGGCCTGCTGGAGCTGTCCGCCCTGCTGGACCGTAAGCCGCGCCAGCTCTCCGGCGGCCAGCGCCAGCGCGTGGCCATGGGCCGCGCCATCGTGCGCGAGCCCAAGCTGTTCCTGTTCGACGAGCCGCTGTCCAACCTCGACGCCACGCTGCGGGTGACCATGCGCGCCGAGATCCGCCGCCTGCAGCGCCGCATGGCGGTGACCAGCCTGTTCGTCACCCACGACCAGGTCGAGGCGATGACCCTGGGCGACCGGCTGCTCGTGCTGCACAAGGGCCGCGCGGTGCAGCTGGCAACACCGATGGAGGTGTTCAACCGGCCGGCCAACACCTACGTGGCGGGCTTCATCGGCGCGCCTGCCATGAACCTGCTGGCGGCGACCCTCACCGAGGACGGCCGGGCCGTGCGGCTCGCGATCGGCCAGCGCGTCGCGTTCGCCGATGGGCCGCGCCCGGGACCTGAGGGCCGCAAGCTGGTGGTGGGCATCCGCCCCGAGCATCTGCGGCTGGATGACGGCGGCTTCGTGCTGCCGGTGGATCTGGTGGAGCCGCTGGGCTCGGAGACGGTGGTGATCGGCAAGCTCGCCGACGGCACCATGCTCACCATCAAGCTGCCGGGCGCCGGGGTCAGCGAGGCCAGCCTGCGCGTGGCCATCCCGCCCGAGCACCTGCATGTGTTCGATGCGGACAGCGGCCTGCGGCTCGATCCGTCATAGCCTGAACAGCAGCATCCCGAGCCAGCCGACCGCACCGAGCCCCGCGTTGCCGATGATGGCGGGGCCAAGCCAAAGCGGGATCGGGATCGTGTCCCCTGAGGTGGTGTAGGAGCTGTGGGGAAGTGTCCCGCCGGAGGGACCGTTCAGGCGCAGGCGCGCCACGTATCCACAGCGGTGGTCATCGCGTGTCGCAGGTCCGGTTTGGTCATCCCACCTCAACCAGACCAAAGGAGCAGCGAGAGACCTGGCCGACATCCAAACCCCTCTGAACGACGCAGCCGGGTCCATGGCCATCGGCCGCAATTTTGTTCATACTCTGCAACAGAACTGCCACGGCTCGGCCGGACTGCCGGGAACGCGCGGCGTCCAGCGCAGGGAATTCGCCCCAGCCCTCCGCAGCCCCCCGTTTCGCAACGACATTCTGAACTTCCGTCGCGCGGGCAGCGTCTTTCTGATCACCCGCATCATCGAACGCCACCAAGACATCCAGGCCCAGCCCCGCCAACCGAACAAACCCGTCGGGCGGATGCAATCCGCCATCCCCCCACGACCACCCCATCTCCCAAGCACATCCCCCGACACCAAAGCCGCTGGTTCATCGGTGAAACCCCGGCGCTCTGCGATAATACCAACGGTCATGAAGAATGACCGTTGGTATGGTCTTGGTTTGGCGCGCCGCCGCCGGCCAACCCGGCGCGCGATACCAACGGCCTTGATCGATGGAAGAGTCATCGATCAAGGCCGTTGGTATAAGATCGCGATCGAGGCGCCCACATAACCGTCATGCCCAACCGAACGTCCCAGGAATTCGACCACCGCATCCAACCCTGCTCTGACGTCGGCCTTGATGGCCCTCACAGCTCCACGACAGTTGATGGGCAGCGCAAGCGCTCGCCCATGCTACGCTTGCTCGCCGCCGCCCTGAAATCCCGCCGCCCCGCCCAATCAATACGATCTCGGAACAAAAACAACGCAACTACGCGTCCCTCCCCATCACCCACCCCCATACCGCCCCCGCCGCACCGCCGACATAACCCCACGCGGAATCGGCACCCGCCCCAAATCCGGCGTCACCCGAACCGCCCGAACCCGCCCAACTTTCACCGGCCCAACCGCCTCCGGCCCAACCACACACGCTTCACCCCGCCCAGGCCGCAAAACCGAACGCTCAATCGCCAACGCCCGACAAACCGGCCGCAACACCCGAACCGCCTGTGGACACGCCGTCAGCAGAGCCACCATCTCAGGCGTCTCCAACACCGCCCGAAGCTGCGACCCAAACCCCGCCGCCTCCCACCCCGCCACCCGCACCAGCCACCCAAACCCACCAGGCCAGCTCCGCACCCCCACAACCCGCCGAGCCCGAACCCCAGCCACCCGAACCCCAACCGGCCGCAAACTCCCAGCCTGAAACCGCGCCGCCATCCCCTCCATCCGGCGCAAAATCTCCCCCAACCGCCGATGCACCAACAGCACCAACGCCACCCCCAACCACCCCCGCCCCCCCCAAGCCGCCACAGCCCCCCGCAACCCGCTGATCACGGCCGAAAGGTTCAAAAAGGGTGAGCCCAAAGAATTCATACCTACCCCTACCGCACAGCCCACCCAAAATCAAGAAAATAAGCCTATAGTAGGGTGGGCTTCAGCCCACCACCACCCCGAACGCCCGAAACGACCCCACCCTCGCCCAATCCCGCGCAGCATGTGGTGCCCTTCCGCACCCCACCTCTTCGTCGAGGGTGCAAGTCCCCACCCCACCGATGCGACAAGCGGTATCACGATGCACAGCACCAACACCCGACTCACGCCAGAATACCACCGTCATCGTGTCCCGGGAGGGACGTCCCGTGTCACCCTGGCGCTGACCGATCGGCGCAGCGACCTTCGTGTGCGTGAAATCGCCGCCTTGCGTGCAGGCGGTGAAGGGGCAAGCGCTGACGCCGCCCATCAATCCCAAGGGCGACATTGAACGGCGCAACCAGCCACCACGCACGCCCCCGCGAACGCGACCGCCATTTCAAAGCTGAAAGCCCCATCTTTCATGATACGCTACTGCCAAGGAGCTCCCATGAACCTCACGCTCAACCCAAATTCCCAGCAATTCGTCGACAACCTGATCTCCCAGGGCCGCTACCGCACGGCCGCCGAAGTCGTGAGCGAAGGGCTGCGGCTGGTGGCAGAGCGCGAGGCAAAGCTGACGGCACTCCGGTCCTCCGTGGAAGCCGCCATCGCCCGCGGTGGCGACTTCAGCGACGACGACGTTGAACTGGCCCTGCAGGCGGCCGTGGATCGCCAAAGGGCGCGCGGCATCGGAGCTTGAGACGCCTCAAGTTTCTGCAGGAAGCCATCGACGACCTAGTCGCGATCTCTGATTATCTCGCCCAAGCCAGTGGCAGTCGTTCGGTCGCCATCTCCGACACCGCGCGACTGCGTCAACGCTGCCGTAGACTGTCCACCCTCCCAGGAACGCTCGGGCGCGCCAGACCCGACATTCAGCGAGATCTGCGAAGCGTGGTCGAAGGGTCTCACCTGATCCTGTTTCGTTATGAGGCAGACAGAGTGGAGATCATCCGCGTCATCGAAGGCCACCGAGACATCCAGGCCCAGTTCCCTGCCCCCAGTGACCCCTCATCCCAAGCGTAGAGACACCGTAGGATGGGCAAGCGCTTGCGCCGCCCATCATGCCCGTGAAAGATGATGGACGGCGCAAGCGCTGGCCCACCCTATGCTTGCTACCTACAGATAATGTTTATAATCATCCAGGATATGAATTATGGTTATCGTATCGCGATCTGAGGTTCAGGAATTTGCATCTGAACTGAAAATCGTCATGTCATTGGGCCTTGGCCGACCACGCAATAAGCGGAGTGGACGGCGCGGCGCTTGGACATCATCGGAATTTGCGGAAACCTGGTAATTGCTCACCCCACCTCTGCCCGCGCGTCGCGTTGTGACGTGGCTGCCAGCACGTGACGAATATCACCGAGGACGGAGCGGCCATTGGCCTTTGCGGTGCTGACCACGGAGCGGAAGGCGGCGTAGGTTTGCGCACCCCATTCGGAGCGAAAGCCGTTGGTCACCTTGCGGAAGATCACGCTGGGCCGCAGCGCACGCTCGCAGACATTGTTCGTGGCCGATACGGCGCG
>JBBILI010000062.1:0-23544 GCA_037445025.1 Rhodospirillales bacterium | reverse complement strand
CGCGCCGTATCGGCCACGAACAATGTCTGCGAGCGTGCGCTGCGGCCCAGCGTGATCTTCCGCAAGGTGACCAACGGCTTTCGCTCCGAATGGGGTGCGCAAACCTACGCCGCCTTCCGCTCCGTGGTCAGCACCGCAAAGGCCAATGGCCGCTCCGTCCTCGGTGATATTCGTCACGTGCTGGCAGCCACGTCACCACGCGACGCGCGGGCAGAGGTGGGGTGAGCAATTACGTAACACTTTCAGCAATATGACCAACAAGGACGATAGCAGTCGCCCAATTCATCCCGCAGACGACCGTTTTCGGTCTCACTTGCATGATGGTGGGAGACACTGGGATTCGACCATCCCAGAAAGGGATCCCGATGAAGAAATCCGTCCCACTTATGTCGTCCCGCAAGAGTGCCATCATTCGTCCAGAGAATGTGCCTGAAGCCGACGATGCTCCCATCACGTGGGGCTACGCCCGTGTCTCAACCGTTGACCAGACCACTGAACCCCAAATCCTGCTCCTCATGCAGGCTGGCGTATCCCGTGAACGCATCGTCGAGGAGGTCATCTCTGGCGCTGTCGTGTCGTACACCCGTCCTCGGCTCGCTGGCCTGCTGTGGGCTCTGCGGTCTGTTGACACGCTGGCGGTCGCACGTTTGGACCGTATCGGGCGAGACCCGGCCGATACTCTGACGGTTATCCGTGACCTGCAAGCCAAAGGTGTCGCGGTGAAGCTTTTCGACATGGGGACAGCAACCAACACCCCAGCGGGCAACCTCGTCGTCGGGGTCTTGGCATCTGTTGCTGGCTGGGAACGTGCGGTCCTCAGAGAACGGACCCGTGAAGGACTGGCATCGGCTCGTGAGCGTGGTGTGCGGTTGGGCAGGCGTCCACGGCTCAGCCAACACCAAAAGAGGGTGGCGTTGGAGATGGCCAACCAGGGGCAATCGGTCAGCCAGATATCGGCAACCCTCGGTGTCGGCAGGAGCATCACCCACAGGGCGTTGCAGGAGCTTCGGACCAAGGGCAACGGAGACGTCTGAACCGTAGGACACCATCGTGGAACACCAATCGATGCAGTTCTCTGGACACCATGCTGACCACCTTGGGAGGAACCAAAGAGATACTTTGCCGAGGTGCATGGTGGAGGTGGTGGGGCAGAAATCCCTTGGTGCTTATGGGGTATGGCAGAAAACCGCGGTTTTTCGCTGGGCCACCCGAAGATTGTCAACATTGGGATGGTGTCCCAATGGTGTCCTGCGCGAGAGGCATGCCGACGTGCGGGACACCGCACCACGCCAAGTCTATAAGTTTATTGAGGAAAGTGGTGGGCACTGAAGGATTCGAACCTTCGACCCGCTGATTAAGAGTCAGCTGCTCTACCAACTGAGCTAAGTGCCCGCCATTTGCGGAGCCGGGTGTCGGGCCCCGCCGCCGAGCGGTGCGTGTAGCCCCGCCGCGGAGCGGTGCCTATAGCAACGTCGCACCCGTATGGGAAGCGAAGATCCCGCCGCGATGCGCGTCTTGCGCATGGCACAATCCCGTGCTTGGTATCGCCGCGTTCATGACGGTTTGGAGAGATCTTGGCCTACGCATTGCAGCAGCTGATCAACGGCGTCACGCTCGGGATGATCTACGGTCTGATCGCCGTGGGGTACACGATGGTCTACGGCATCATCGGCATGATCAATTTCGCTCATGGCGACGTGTTCATGATCGGGTCGTTCCTGTCCCTGATCGCGTTGACCGGGCTCGTCGCCCTCGGCATCACCTCGGTGCCGCTGGCCCTGGCGCTGACCCTGGTGTTCGCCGCCGCCATCGCCGCGATCTATGGCTGGGCGATCGAGCGGATCGCGTATCGGCCGTTGCGCGGCTCGTTCCGGCTGGCGCCGCTGATCAGCGCCATCGGCATGTCGATCGCGCTGCAGAACTTCGCCCAGGTGGCGCAGGGCGCGCGGGACAAGAACCTGCAGCCGATGATCAACGGCGGCATGCAGATCTTTGAGCAGAACGGCTTCGTGGTGCAGCTGTCCTGGATGCAGGTGCTGATCTTTGTCGTCACGCTGTCGCTGCTGGCGCTGTTCACCTGGCTGGTGACCAGGACCTCGCTGGGCCGCGCCATGCGGGCCTGCGAGCAGGACCTCAAGATGACCTCGCTGCTGGGCATCGACGTCAACCGCACCATCAGCCTCACCTTCGTCATCGGCGCGGCGCTGGCGGCGGTGGCCGGCATGATGTTCCTGCTCTATTACGGCTCCATCAACTTCTACATCGGCTTCAACGCCGGCGTGAAAGCCTTCACCGCCGCCGTGCTGGGGGGTGTGGGCAGCCTGCCGGGGGCGGTGATCGGCGGTCTGGCGATCGGGCTGATCGAGGCGTTCTGGTCGGGCTACGGCTCGGTGGAATACAAGGATGTGGCGGCGTTTTCGGTGCTGATCATCGTGCTGATCTTCATGCCGACCGGGCTGCTCGGCCGTGCCGACGTGGAGAAGGTATGAACGCGGCGCTGAAGGACGCGGGGCTTTCGGCGCTGGTGGCGCTGGGCCTGTTCGGCGCCATGGTCGGGCTGCCGACCGTGGTGACCAATCTCGGCACTAACGCGCTCGGCTTTCGGCCCTGGACGGTGGCGGTGCTGGTGGCGCTGACGTTCGCGGGGCGCCTGGCGATCGTGCTGTGGAAGACCAGCCGCCCGGTGGCCACGCGCGCCAAGGCGCCGTCCCGGCTCGCGGGCCTGGGCCGTTTCGTGGGGCCAGTGCTGCTGCTGGTGGCGGCGACGCTGCCGCTCTATGCCGGCCGCTACTTCATCGATCTCGGCGTACTGGTGCTGACCTATGTGATGCTGGGCTGGGGGCTCAACATCGTCGTCGGCCTCGCTGGGCTGCTCGATCTCGGCTACGTCGCCTTCTATGCCGTGGGCGCCTATTCCTATGCGCTGCTGGCGCAGAATTTCGGCTGGGGGTTCTGGACGTGCCTGCCGCTGGCCGGCGTGTTGGCGGCGTTCTGGGGGGTGCTGCTGGGGTTTCCCGTGCTGCGGCTGCGCGGCGACTATCTGGCCATTGTTACACTGGCGTTCGGCGAGATCATCCGCGTGGTGATTCTGAACTGGACGACGCTGACCGGCGGGCCGAACGGCATTTCCGGTATTCCGCGGCCGACGCTGTTCGGCCTGACCTTTCCGGCGGGCGCACCGCCGGGCAGCTTTGCCGCGTTCTTCGGGCTGGAGCCGAGCCTGACCTACCGGGTGGCCTATCTGTATTACGTGATCTTCGGCCTCGCGCTGCTTACCAACTGGGTCTCGACCCGGCTGCGCCGCCTGCCGCTGGGGCGGGCCTGGGAGGCGCTGCGGGAGGATGAGATCGCCTGCCGGGCGCTGGGCATCAATGTCACCGTCACCAAGCTCACCGCGTTCGCCATCGGCGCCTGCTTCGGCGGCTTTGCCGGCGCGTTCTTCGCCACGCGCCAGGCGTTCATCAGCCCGGAGAGCTTCACCTTCATCGAATCGGCGATCGTGCTGGCGATCGTGGTGCTCGGCGGGCTGGGCAGCCAGCTTGGCGTGGCGCTTGCGGCCATCGTGATGATCGGCGGCGGCGAGCTGTTCCGTGATTTCAACGAGTATCGCATGCTGATCTTCGGCGTGGCGCTGGTGGTGGTGATGGTGACGCGGCCGCGCGGGCTGGTTTCGGGGCGCACCCCCTCGGTTTCGCTCGGCCGGTCGCAGGTGATATCCGGCGACATGGTCAGCCAGGGGCACGGCTGATGGCGGCCCTGCTGACGGTGGCCGGACTGACCATGCGGTTCGGCGGGCTTACGGCGGTCGCGGCGCTTTCGTTCGAGGCGCAGGCCGGGCAGATCACCGCGGTGATCGGGCCGAACGGCGCGGGCAAGACCACGGTGTTCAACTGCATCACCGGATTCTACCGCGCCACCGAAGGGCGGATCACGCTCGCGCATGACGGGGCCGGCTTCGAGCTGGCGAGCATGCCGGGCCACCTCATCACCCGCCGGGCCAAGGTGGCGCGGACATTTCAGAACATCCGCCTGTTCGCCGGCATGACGGTGCTGGAGAATCTGCTGGTGGCGCAGCACAACTTCGTCATGCCTGATGTGGCGCGCGGCCTGCTGGCGGTGTTCGGTCTCGGCGGCTATCGCGCGCTGGAGGCCGAGGCGCTGGAGCGGGCGAAATACTGGCTTGAGCGGGTGCGGCTGATCGACCGCGCCGATGCGCCGGCGGGCAGCCTGCCCTATGGCGACCAGCGGCGCCTGGAGATCGCGCGGGCGATGTGCACGGGCCCGTCGCTGCTGTGCCTCGACGAGCCGGCGGCGGGGCTGAACCCGCGCGAATCGGATGAGCTGTCCGCGCTGCTAATGTCGATCCGGGCCGGCGGCTGCGCCATTCTGCTGATCGAGCATGACATGGGCGTGGTGATGCGTATCTCCGACCATGTCGTCGTGCTCGACCATGGCCGCAAGATCAGCGACGGTACGGCCGAGCATATCCGCAACGACCCGCACGTGATCGCCGCCTATCTCGGCGAGGGCGATGAGGGCATCGAGGAGGCGGCGGCATGAGCGCGCTGCTCAGCCTGCAGGGCGTGACCGCCTATTACGGCGCCATCCAGGCGCTGAAGGGCGTGGATCTCGAGGTCAACGCCGGTGAGATCGTCACGCTGATCGGCGCCAACGGGGCCGGCAAGTCGACGCTGATGATGACGATCTGCGGCAATCCGCGGGCGCGGGACGGGCGGATCCTCTACCAGGGCGACGACATCACCCGGATGCCCACGCATCTCATCATGCGGCGCGACATCGCCCAGTCGCCCGAAGGGCGGCGGGTGTTTCCGCGCATGTCGGTGTACGAGAATCTGCTGATGGGCGGGCATGGCCGGCCGGCGGCCGAGGTTTCCGAGACGATGGAGCAGGTGTTCACCCTGTTTCCGCGCATGAAGGAGCGGATGGGGCAGCGTGGCGGCACGCTGTCGGGCGGCGAGCAGCAGATGCTGGCGATCGGGCGCGCGCTGATGAGCCGGCCGAAGCTGCTGCTGCTCGATGAGCCGAGCCTGGGGCTGGCGCCGCTGATCGTGAAGATGATCTTCAACGCCATCCGCGAGCTCAACCGCACCACGGGGCTGACGGTGCTGCTGGTGGAGCAGAACGCCTTTCAGGCGCTGCGCCTGGCGCATCGCGGCTACGTTCTGGTGAACGGCGCCATCACCATGGCCGGCACCGGCGCCGACCTGCTGGCCCGCCCCGAGATCCGCGCCGCCTACCTCGAAGGAGGCCACTGATCCAACGAATGAAAGTTTCTTTGGTTCTTTCTTTTCAAAGAAAGAACTTCTTTTTTGAAAAAAGAAGCAAAAAACTTTCAATCGTTTGGTTTTGCGTCGGGTTTGCAGCGGCTCGGCGTTTTGACTAGGCTGCAAGGCAGCTCCGCGCTCAGCGGGGTACAGAACACTTACAGGGACCGAACCATGTTCAAACGGATGATCCTCGCCAGCGCCGCGGCGCTGGCTTTGGCGGCCTCGCCCGCCATGGCGCAGATCAAGATCGCGGCCGCCGGCCCGATGACCGGCTCCAACGCCACCTTCGGCGCGCAGCTGAAGGACGGCGCGGAGCAGGCCGTGGCCGACATCAACGCCAAGGGCGGCGTGCTCGGCAAGCAGCTCGTGCTGTCCATTGGCGATGATGCCTGCGACCCGAAGCAGGCCGTCTCGGTTGCCAACAAGTTCGCCTCGGACGGCGTGGTGTTCGTCGATGGGCATTTCTGCTCGTCGAGCTCGATCCCGGCCAGCAAGGTCTACACCGAGGAGGGCATCCTGATGATGACCCCGGCCTCGACCAACCCGAAGTTCACCGATGAGGGCGCCTGGAACACGTTCCGCGACTGCGGCCGTGACGACCAGCAGGGTGCCGTCGCCGGCGCGTACATGGCCAAGGAATTCAAGGGCCGCAAGATCGCGATCCTGCACGACAACACCGCCTACGGCAAAGGCCTGGCGGACGAGACCAAGAAGAACCTGAACAAGAACGGCGTTCAGGAGACCATCTACACCCCGTACGTGCCGGGCGAGCGTGACTATTCGGCGCTGGTGTCGAAGCTCAAGCAGGCCGGCATCGATGTGATCTACATCGGCGGCTACCACACCGAGACCGGCCTGATCATCAAGCAGGCCAAGCAGCAGGGCATGAACGTCACCGTCGTCGGTGGCGATGCGCTGGTGACCAACGAGTTCTGGCAGATCACCGGCGACCTCGGCGAAGGCACGCTGATGACCTTCCCGTCCGACCCGCGCCGTCGCCCGACCGCGAAGGACGTGGTGGCCGAATTCGCCGCCAAGAAGATCGATCCCGAGGGCTACGTGCTGTACGCCTATGCCGCGATCCAGATCTGGGCCGAGGCCGCCACCAAGGCCGGCACGACCGACCCCAAGAAGGTGGCTGACGTGCTGCGCGCTGGCACCTGGGATTCGGTGCTGGGCAAGATCAGCTACGACAAGAAGGGTGATGTGACGGTCGCCGACTACGTGTTCTACATCTGGCACAACGGCAACTACGCCGAGATGTGAGATCGACGCCCGCTTTCGAGCGGCCGCCGGTCTTTGAACCGTTGTCATGCGGCCCGGGGGGAGACCCCTGGGCCGTTCTGATGTACTGATCGCTGTGCATGGAAAAGCTCATCGATGGCTACCGGCGGTTTCGCGCCGAGACCTGGCCCGCCGAGCGGGCGCGCTACGAGGCGCTGTCGGTGACCGGGCAAAGCCCGCGCACCCTGGTGATCGCGTGTTCGGACAGCCGGGTGGATCCGCAGACGATCTTCGGCACGGGGCCGGGCGAATTGTTTGTTGTTCGCAACGTGGCGGCGCTGGTGCCGCCGTATCAGCCGGATGCGCGCTACCACGGCACCTCGGCCGCGGTGGAGTTCGCGGTGCGGGTGCTCAAGGTGCGCGACCTCGTGGTGCTCGGCCATGCCCAGTGCGGCGGCGTGCGGGCCATGGTGGAAGGAGCGCCGGCGGAGGCGCAGGATTTCGTGGAGACCTGGGTGAGCATCGCGCGGTCCGTGCTGCAGACCGCACCGCCGGACGGTGTCGATCCGATCACCCATTACGAGGCCCAGGTGGTGGCGCTGTCGCTGGCCAATCTGCGCGGCTTTCCCTGGATCGCGGAGGCCGAGGCGCAGGGCAGGCTTGGCCTGCACGGCATGAGCTTCAGCATCTACACCGGTTTGCTGTCGCGCCTTGAGGGGGACCGGCTGTCCGCTGTGGCCTGACGTGCCGCCTTTCAGGTGGCGGTCAGGCGGCGGTCAGCGGATGATAGCCGCGGTTGAAGTAGATCAGGCCCTGGGCGGCGCCGCTGGTGGCGATGCTCTGCACCTCGCAGAACAGCACGTGGTGGGTGCCGACATCGGTGACCTGGATCACCTTGCAGTCGAACGAGACGGAGGCGCCTTCCAGCACCGGGGAGCCGGTTTCTAGCGTGGTCCAGGTGCCGCTATCGAATTTGTCGCCGTTGGGGGCGAGGCCGTAGCCGGCGAAGATGGGCGACAGGTCCTGCTGTTCGGCGGTCAGCACGTTCACGCACAGCACCGCATTCTCCAGGAAGGCGGCGGCGCTGTCGCTGGTGCGGTTCATGCACACCAGCAGGGTCGGCGGATCGTCGGTGACGCTGCAGACGGCCGAGGCGGTGAAGCCGCGCTTGCCGCCCGGGCCGTCGGAGGTGACGATGTTCACGGCGGCCCCCAGCCTTGCCATGGCGTCGCGATAGGTTTGCCGCGTGATCATGTCCGTCTCTCCGTGCCAGCCAGCGTGCAAATGGCGCGATGTCGCGGGATCGGCAAGCGGCAATTGCGGGAATGCGTCTGGCTGGCCATTCTGGCGCGATGTCGGTTCATTTCAGCAAGCCTCTGATCCCGCCGCGTGGTGTGCCGCGCTATGCGCTGTATGGCGAGATGCCGCGCCAGGCGGCACCCGGGTTTGTGCATGTCGAGCGGCTGAGCCTGCGTTCGGGGCTGCATGACTGGTCGATCGCGCCGCATCAGCATGACGGGCTGGTGCAGGCGTTCTGGGTGGGGGAAGGCGCCGGGCGGGTGCAGATCGACACGTTGCAGACCAGTTTTGTGGCGCCGGCGTTTCTGGTGATCCCGGCGGCCACGGCGCATGCCTTCGCATTCCAGCCGGGCAGCGAGGGCGATGTGCTGACATTGGCCACGGACTTCGTGGCGGGGCTGTCCGGGGCCGAGGTGGCGCATGCGTTCCAGTCGCCGCTGGTGCTGCCGATGACGGAGCAGGAGGCGCAGGCGCAGGGGCTGGGGCAGATCTTTGTCCGGCTGTCCGATGAGCTGCGCTATGGCGCGCCGGGGATGCCGGTGGCGGTGGCGGCGCTGGTGCAGCTGCTGATGGTGGCGATCCATCGGCTGGCCCCGGCGGCGAGGGCGGGGCCTTCGGCGGGCGAGGCGCTGTGGCAGGCGTATCGGGCCGCGGTGGAGCAGCGGTTCCGGACGTGTCATGGGGTGGCGGAGATGGCCGAGGGGCTTGCGGTGACGCGGGGGCGGCTGGATGCGATCTGCCGGCGCCATGGCGGGCGGACGGCGCAGCAGGTGATCCATGATCGGATCGTTCTGGAGGCGCAGCGCAGCCTGATCTATTCCGGGCTCAGCGTGGCGGGGGTGGCGTATGATCTGGGGTTTGTCGATCCGGCGTATTTCAGCCGGTTCTTTGTGCGGGAGACCGGGGAGACGCCGGGTGGGTTTCGGCGTCGGCACAGGTGCGGATGAAAGGAAGCAAGCGGTTCTTTTTTGAAAAAAAGAACCAAAAAACTTTTGTCCGCCTTGCGCCGATCTATCCGGAGAGGCTCGTACCAAACGATTGAAAGTCTTTTGCTTCTTTTCTTCAGAAAAGAAGTCCTTCCTTCCTTCCTTCGGAGACTCCCATGGAATTCCTACCCCGCACCGAGGCAACCATCGCCGACTGGCATGGCATCACGCCGCCCAACGCGGCCGCGCATCGGTTCGCCGCCGATCTGGCGGCCTCGATCGCGGCCTTCGAGGCGCTGCGCGGGTCGCTCGCCTTCGAGGACGAGCCGTCGGATTTCGAAGCGGCGCTGAAGGACTGCGCGGCATGAGCGAGCTTGCGGATCTGAGCCTCACCGAGTCCGCCGCGGTCGGGCGGGACGGCGGCGCGGTGGCGCTGCTGCAGGCCTGCCTGGCCCGGCTCGATGCGTGGAACCCGGAGATCAACGCCACGATCTGGCTGGATCGGGATGCGGCCCTGGCCCGGGCCACGGAACTCGACCGGGCGGACGGGCCGCGCGGCCCGCTGCACGGCGTGCCGATGGCGCACAAGGACATGTACTTTCAGGCCGGCCGCCCCTGCACCTGCGGCTCGGCGATCCGGCGGGACTTCGTGCCGGAGGTGACGGCGACCGTCATCGAACGGCTGGCGGCGGCCGGCAGCCACAGCTTCGGTGGCCTCAACATGGCCGAGTTCGCGCAGAACCCGACCGGCCACAACCGCGCCTTCGGCGACTGCCGCAACCCCTGGCAGACCGATCATATCACCGGCGGGTCGTCGTCGGGCTCCGGGGCGGCGGTGGCGGTGGGGGCGACCTATGCGTCGCTGGGCTCTGACACCGGCGGCTCGATCCGTCTGCCGGCCTCGGCCTGCGGGGTGACCGGGCTGAAGCCGACGCAGACCCGCGTGTCGCGCGCGGGGGTGATGCCGCTGTCGTTCAGTGCCGACAATGTGGGGCCGCTGGCGCGCACGGCGCGGGACTGCGCGCTGATCCTGCAGACCATCGCGGGCCATGATGCCAAGGACCCGACCAGTTCCGATCGGCCGGTACCCGATTATCTCGCGGCGATGGATGGCGATCTGCGCGGCGTGCGGGTGGGGATTCCCACGGGTCCGCTGATGGATGCGGCGGAAGCGTCGGTCCAGGCGGCCATCGAGGCGGCGTGCGCGGTGCTGGTGGCGCGCGGGGCCAGTCTGGTGCGGGTCGATCTGCCGCTGATGGACGCGGTGACGGCGTATGTCGGCATCGTCTCGCGCGTGGAGGGGGCGACCATCCACGCCACCTGGATGCGGGAGCGTCCGCAGGACTATGCGCCGCATCTCGCGGCACGGTTGTTCGCGGGCTATGCGGTGCCGGGGGTTTATTATGTGGAGGCGCTGTCGCGGCGGGGGCCGATTTTGCGGCGGTTCGCGGCCGAGGTGTTCGCCAAGGTGGATGTGCTGGCGCTGCCGAGCATTCCCACGGCGCTGCCGACCCGGGCCGCGACCGATGTGGACGCGGATGTCGCCCATGTCGCGGCGTTCAACGCGGTGTCGGTGAACACGCGGCCGTTCAACTATCTCGGATTGCCGGCGTTGTCGGCGCCGTGCGGGTTCGATCCGAACGGGCTGCCGATCGGGCTGCAGCTGGTGGCGCGGCCGTTTGCCGAGGCCACGATCCTGAAGGCGGCGGAGGCGTATCAGCGTGACACGGGCTGGCACAGCGCCAGGCCCGTGCTCGCGGGGTGATCGTTCAGCCGAACACTGGCTCGGTGGCTCGCATGCTGGGGCGGGCCGCGATCAGTTCCCACCAGGCGGACAGGCCGGGAAGGGTGGCGACGCTGTCGCGCCCTTCCTGGGTGGCCATGAGGTAGCCGAACACCGGGGCCAGATGCAGGTCGGCGAGGCTGATGGCGGCGCCGCCGAAATACGGCCCGCCGGCCAGCAGGCGTTCGAATTCGGCGAGGCAGGTGCGAACCATGGGCATGCCGGATTCGACCATGGCATCGTCCGGCGTGCCGCCGAGCATGGGCGTGACCAGGCGTTGCCAGACCAGCTTGCCGATGATGCAGCCATAGCCGAAGGAGTCGACGATGCTGACCACCTGGTCGCAGCGCGCGGCGGCCTTGGCGTCGGTCGGCTGCAGGGCGGGGCCGGGGAAGGCACGGTCGATATAGCGGGTGATGGCGGAGGTCTCGTAGATCGTCACCCCGTCATCGGTGAAGCTGGGGACCTTGGCGAACGGGTTGCGGGCGAGATGGGCGGGTTCGGTATGGGCGCCGGTGAGGATGTTAACCTCGTGTAAATCAAACTCTGCGCCTTTCTCAATCAGCGCGAGGCGCACGGTTCGGACATAGGTGCTGAAGTTCGGTCCATGGATTTCTGGCTTCGACATTGGTCTGCTCCCCCTTTTTTCCGCTGGGGCAACCTACCAGCTGAGGGCATGGGGATAAACCGCAACATGTCCCCGCTTGTTTCACAACCACGTCTCCATTACCTGACGGACCATGAGCACGAACATCGATCCCACGACCGACGACGCCAAGCTGCCGGACGCAGCCCCCCCTCCTGAGACACTGGAACAGGTGATGGCCGCGGCCGCCCAACGGATTGCCGAGCTGGAAGCCGAGCGCGACGATTTTCGCGATCGCTGGATGCGCGCCGAGGCCGAGACTCAGAATGTCCGTACCCGCGCGAAGCGTGACGTGGACGAGACGCGGCAGTATGCGGTGCAGAAATTTGCCCGCGATGTCGCCGAGGCGGCGGAGAACATCAAGCGCGGGCTGGACAACATTCCCGTGCATCGCGAGGGCGAGCCGGAGCTCGTGACCAAGCTGCGTGACGGGTTCGCCGGCGTGGAGCGCAGCTTCGTGGCCCTGCTGGAGCGCAACGGCATCGTGCGGGCCGACCCGACGGGCGCGCTGTTCAACCCCGATCTGCACCAGGCGATGGCCGAGCAGGAAAGTGCCGAGCATCCGCCCGGCACCGTGCTGCAGGCCTGGACCCAGGGCTGGACCTTGAACGGGCGGCTGCTGCGCCCGGCCATGGTCGTTGTTGCCAAGGCGCCGGTCGCCGCGGGGGCCGATCCGAAGCTCGACACGACGGCTTGACGGCGAATTTGCACAAAAATTCGGCAGGCGGCCTTGTCCCACCGCCTGCGCCTGAATACATCCGGGGCGGAGATTGTTCGCGTATCAACAGGGATCGTCGTCGGTGCCACGGGCCGGCCGCATCCGCTGACAGGGAGACTGACATGAGCAAGGTTATCGGTATTGACCTCGGTACCACCAATTCCTGCGTGGCGATCATGGAGGGCAAGGATGTCCGCGTGATCGAGAACGCCGAGGGCGCCCGCACCACCCCCTCCATCATCGCGTTCAGCGACAGCGGCGAGCGGCTGGTCGGCCAGTCCGCCAAGCGCCAGGCGGTGACCAACCCGACGAACACGCTGTATGCGGTGAAGCGCCTGATCGGCCGGCGGTTCGATGATCCGTTGGTGGCCAAGGACAAGGGCATGGTGCCCTACGCCATCGTTCGCGGCGACAACGGGGATGCCTGGGTCGAGGCGCGGGGCGAGAAGTATTCGCCGAGCCAGATCTCGGCGTTCATCCTGGGCAAGATGAAGGAGACCGCCGAGGCGTATCTCGGCGAGACCGTGACGCAGGCCGTGATCACGGTGCCGGCTTACTTCAACGACAGCCAGCGTCAGGCGACCAAGGATGCCGGGCGGATCGCGGGTCTTGAGGTGCTGCGCATCATCAACGAGCCCACCGCCGCGGCGCTGGCCTACGGCATGGACAAGAAGAAGGGCGGCACCATCGCGGTGTATGACCTCGGCGGCGGCACGTTCGACGTGTCGGTGCTCGAGATCGGCGACGGCGTGTTCGAGGTGAAGTCCACCAACGGTGACACGTTCCTGGGCGGCGAGGACTTCGACCTGCGTGTGATCGAGTATCTCGCCTCCGAGTTCAAGAAGGAGCAGGGCATCGACCTGCGGTCGGACAAGCTGGCGCTGCAGCGGCTGAAGGAAGCGGCTGAGAAGGCCAAGATCGAGCTGTCCTCCTCGAAGGAGACCGAGGTCAACCTGCCGTTCATCACCGCCGATGCCACCGGGCCGAAGCACCTGGTGATGAAGCTGACCCGCGCCAAGCTGGAAAGCCTCGTGGATGACCTGATCACCCGCACGCTCGAGCCCTGCAAGGCCGCGCTGAAGGATGCGGGCGTGAAGGCCAGCGAGATCGACGAGGTGATTCTCGTCGGCGGCATGACGCGCATGCCCAAGGTGATCGAGCTGGTGAAGCAGTTCTTCGGCAAGGAGCCGGCCCGCAACGTGAACCCTGACGAAGTGGTCGCCATCGGCGCCGCGGTGCAGGGTGCTGTGCTGAAGGGCGACGTGAAGGACGTGCTGCTGCTCGACGTCACCCCGTTGAGCCTCGGCATCGAGACGCTGGGCGGCGTGTTCACCCGGCTGATCGACCGCAACACCACGATCCCGACCAAGAAGAGCCAGGTGTTCTCGACGGCCGATGACGGGCAGACCGCGGTCACCATCAAGGTGTTCCAGGGCGAGCGCGAGATGGCGGCCGACAACAAGATCCTCGGCCAGTTCGATCTCGTGGGCATTCCCGCCGCCCCGCGCGGCGTGCCGCAGATCGAGGTGACGTTCGATATCGATGCCAACGGCATCGTCTCGGTCAGCGCCAAGGACAAGGCCACCGGCAAGGAGCAGCAGATCCGCATCCAGGCCAGCGGCGGTCTGTCGGACGCGGATATCCAGAAGATGGTGAAGGAGGCCGAGGCCAACGCCGAGGCGGACAAGAAGCGGCGCGCGTTCATCGAGGCGAAGAACCATGCCGACAGCCTGATCCATCAGACGGAGAAGACGCTGAAGGAGAACGAGGGCAGGATCGCGGCCCAGGACAAGGGCGAGGCGGAAGCCGCCATCGCCGCGGCCCGGACCGCGATGGAAGGCACCGATGTGGAGGCGCTGACCCAGGCCACCGAACGGCTCAGCCAGTCCGCCATGAAGATCGGCGAAGCCGTCTACAAGGCCTCCGCCGAGGCGGGCGCCGCGCCGGGGGCCGATGCGGCGGCGCATGATGACAAGATCGTTGACGCCGATTTCGAGGAGATCGACGACAAGAAGAAGAAGTCCGCCTGATGCCGGTTCGCTGAACCAGACGGATTTGACGTGATGGGGGGCACCGGCGCTTATTCATAAGGCCGGTGCTCCTCTGTTTCAGTGCCGAGGATGAGGGCTGGATGGCCAAGCAGGATTACTATGCCACCCTTGGTATGACCAAGGACGCAAGCGCGGACGACCTCAAGAAGGCGTACCGAAAACTCGCCATGCAGTATCACCCCGATCGCAATCCCGGGGATGCCAGCGCCGAGGCGAAGTTCAAGGAGATCAACGAGGCCTATGACGTTCTGAAGGACGATCAGAAGCGCGGCGCGTATGACCGTTACGGGCACGCCGCCTTCGAGGGCGGCATGGGCGGCGGCGGTGGTGGCTTCGAGGCCGGCGGCGCGGGGCTGGGCGATATCTTCGACCAGATGTTCGGCGACTTCATGGGCGGCAGGCGCGGCGGCGGCGGCCGGGCGCGCACCGGGGCCGATGTGCGGACGCAGGTGGAGGTCGACCTCACCGAGGCGTTCGCCGGCACCAAGACCAATCTGCGCGTGCCGACCCGGGTGGCCTGCGAGGCGTGCAACGGCACGGGATCGGAGAGCAAGGAACGCAGCAACGACACCTGCGGCACCTGCGGCGGTGCCGGCAAGGTGCGGGCGCAGCAGGGGTTCTTCCTGGTCGAGCGGACCTGCCCGACCTGCGGCGGCGCGGGCCGCGTGGTGCGCAACCCCTGCCGTATCTGTGCCGGTGCCGGCACGGTGCAGCGGGAGCGCAGCCTGCAGGTGGCAATTCCGGCCGGTGTCGAGGACGGCACGCGGATCCGCCTGTCCGGCGAAGGCGAGTCGGGCGGGGCCGGTGTGGCGCCCGGGGATCTCTATGTGCATGTCGCGATCCGGCCGCATCCGATCTTTCAGCGTGACGGGGCCAATGTGTTCTGCGCCGTGCCGCTGCGCATGACCCAGGCGGCTCTGGGCACCGAGATCGAGGTGCCGGCGATCGATGCTACGCGCGCCCGGGTGAAGATTCCGGCGGGCACACAGACCGGCGATCAGTTTCGGCTGCGTGGCAAGGGCTTCTCCGTTCTGCGCAGCGCGCAGCGTGGCGATATGTATATCCAGGTGAAGGTCGAGACCGCGCAGAACCTCACCCGCAAGCAGCGCGAACTGCTGGAGGCGTTCGAGGCCGAGGCGAACGCCAAGGTGAGCCCGGAATCCGAAGGGTTTCTGGATCGGGTGAAGGCGTTCTTCAAGGACGGCAAGTGATGCGCAACCGGCACGGCTTCGGCGTGGCCGGCATTGCCGGGCGCATGGGGCGGATGCTGGTGGAGGAGATCGCCGCCGCCGGGGCGCCGTTGTCCGGCGGGATCGACCGGATGGGAGCGGTGACGGACGCGCCGCTGTTCGCCGATATCGCGGCGCTGGCCGCGGTGAGCGAGCTGGTGATCGATTTCACCAACGCAAGCGCGGCCCAGAGCCATGCGAAGGCGCTCGCTGCTGTCGGGACTGCTTGGATTCTCGGCACATCCGGGCTGTCGGCGGCTGATGAAGCGGCTGTGGCGGAGGCGGCCGGGGTCGTCCCCGTCGTCTACGCGCCCAATTTCGCGCCCGGCGTGAACCTTGTGCTTGCCCTGGCCGAGAAGATGGCGGCCGCGCTGCCGCCGGCCGTGTATGATGCCGAGATCGTCGAGATGCATCACCGTCAGAAGGTGGACGCGCCGTCGGGCACCGCCATCGGCCTGGGCCGCGCCGTGGCGCGCGGGCGCGGTGTCGATCTCGCCGATGTCATGGAAAGCGGCCGGCATGGCCATACCGGCCCGCGCAGGCCGGGCGCCATCGGTTTCGCCGCCCTGCGCGGCGGGCAGGTGGTGGGCGAGCACACGCTGCTGTTCGCGTCCGCTGACGAGCACATCGCGCTGACCCACCGCGCCTTCGACCGCCGTGCCTTCGCCGCCGGCGCCGTGCGGGCGGCCTTGTGGGTGCGCGGACGCCCGCCCGGCCTCTATTCCATGATGGACGTGCTTGGCCTGGGCTGAGTCCTGGCGCGCCGAGTTATACCGGTTTTCAGGGCGAAGGGCCGATCGGTGGAACGAAGCGAAGCGGCCCTTTTGTGCAGAAAGACAAAAGCCATTCCCCCCCTGTCGCGTTTCTCTCCAGAGAGCGCCGCGACAGCGGATGAAAGTTTTTTGGTTCTTTTTTTCAAAAAAGAACCGCTTCCGTGCATCGTCCCCACGCCTGCTTCTCGCCCCCCGGCTTGACCACGGGGCGGGTTTCCGCCAAACCCCCGGAACGGCATATGCCGAAAGCTTTATATCTTGATGTCCCAGGAGTGACGCATGCGCGACAAGGGTGAATACCTGTTCACGTCGGAGTCCGTCTCCGAAGGCCATCCTGACAAGGTGGCCGACCGGATCAGCGACACGGTGGTGGACGCATTCCTGGCGGCTGACCCGTATGCGCGCGTCGCCTGCGAGACGTTGGTGACGACCAACCGCGTGGTGCTGGCCGGCGAGACCCGTGGTCCCGACACCGTCACCCATGAATACCTCGCCCATCTGGCGCGCCTGGCGATCAAGGATATCGGCTACGATCAGTCCGGCTTCTCCTGGAAGACCGCGGATATCGCCGTGCATCTGCATCCGCAGAGCAGCGACATCGCCCAGGGTGTGGACAGCGCCGGCAACAAGGATGAAGGCGCCGGCGACCAGGGCATCATGTTCGGCTATGCCTGCACTGAGACGCCGAGCCTGATGCCGGCGCCCCTTTACTACTCCCACCTCATCCTGCGCCGTATCAGCGAGTTGCGCCGTGCGCGTGACCTGTCGGTGGAGGGGCTGGAGCCTGATGCCAAGAGCCAGGTGACGCTGCGCTACATCGACGGCAAGCCTGTCGGGGCCACCTCGGTCGTGGTGTCCACCCAGCACCAGGAGAGTGTCTCGCAGAGCCGCATCAAGGAGATGCTGCTGCCGCTGATCGAGAGCAGCCTGCCGGCAGGGTGGATGCCGTCCGCCGATGAGATCTACATCAACCCGACCGGGAATTTCGTCATCGGCGGTCCGGATGGCGATTGCGGGCTGACCGGGCGGAAGATCATCGTTGACACCTATGGCGGTGCGGCGCCGCATGGCGGTGGGGCGTTCTCGGGCAAGGACCCGACCAAGGTGGACCGGTCGGCGGCGTATGTGTGCCGGTATCTGGCCAAGAACGTGGTGGCGGCGGGTCTGGCGGAGAAGTGCACGCTGCAGATCAGCTACGCCATCGGCGTGTCGCATCCGTTGTCGGTCTATGTCGATCTGCAGGGGACCGGCAAGGATGTCGATGAGGCGAAGCTGGAGGCCACGCTGCGCGAGCTGGTCAATCTGACGCCGCGCGGCATTCGCGAGCATCTGCACATGAACCGGCCGATCTACGCGGTGACCTCGGCCTATGGGCATTTCGGGCGTGAGCCGGACCTGGAGATGGGCACCTTCACGTGGGAGAAGACCGATCTGGTCCCTGCGTTGCGGTCTGCCTTCTGCCGTTAAGGTTTGAAAGTTTTTTGCTTCTTTTTTTCAAAAAAGAAGTTCTTTCTTTGAAAAGAAAGAACCAAAGAAACTTTCATTGGCTTGGGGGCGCGGCTTGACCTTCGTGAAGCCGCCGCCTGATCGGCTGTATGGGCGTATCAAGAGCCATACGCTGCGGCCGCGGCAGCGGCTGCTGCTGGACGAGACGCTGCCGCGGATGCGGTTCGAGATCGCCGATGCCGGTGATCCGTCTGCCGCGTTTCCGGTGCCGATTCGGGAGCTTTGGCTTGAGGTCGGGTTTGGCGGCGGCGAGCATGCGCTGGCGCAGATCGCGGCGCATCGGGATGTCGGCCTGATCGCCTGCGAGGTGTTCGAGCTTGGGCTATGCTCGCTGCTGACGCACCTGGTGCCGGACGATCAGGAGGCCAAGGCGCCGGTGCCCGGCACGCTTCGGGTGTGGGATGACGATGCCCGCATCCTGTTGCGCGCCTTGCCGGATGGCTGCCTTTCGCGGCTGTTTCTGATGTTCCCTGATCCCTGGCCCAAGGCGCGCCACGCCAAGCGGCGGTTTGTGCATCCGGCGCTGCTGGCGGAGCTGGCGCGGGTATTGCAGCCCGGGGCGGAATGGCGGATTGCCAGCGACGATCCGACATATCAGGCCTGGGTCACCGAGGTGATGGCCGCCCAGACCCTGTTCGACGTGCCGGCGCCTGCCACCAAGCGCCCCGACGACTGGCCGCCGACGCGCTATGAGGCCAAGGCGATCAGAGCCTTGCGGACTCCATTCTACTGGCGTGCCATTCGTCGCTGACCGATCGCCAGAGGCGCTGCAGACTTTGCCGAACAAGCATTGTCTCCGCCTTGGGCTGTGACGGCATGGTATTCCAGTTCGCGACATAGGTGGACGTCTCGATGAAATCGGTCGGGCCATGCCCGAAATTCCGCCACATGTCCGCCACGCCGGCCAGCATCTGCGGCAGTTCCGGGGCTGTGGCGAGTTCCGCGCAGGCGTCCAGGATCTGCTGGTGCAGGGCAGCCGGCCTTGGTGCGTGCTGCAGGGTGAGGGGCGCCAACATGGCGGTGTCGAGCGCAAGGTCGATGTCCGCGCAGAGCGCCTTGATCGTGGCTTCGGGCGCGGTGACGAGGTGGTCGTAGTTCACGGCGTGGGCGATCCGCGAGTCCGGGTGCGACACGAGATCCGCCATTTCGCGCAGCTGGCTGACGATTTGCGCCGTCTCGAACCCCCAATACAGTCGTGCCGAGATTGCGACATCGATGGGATTGCGCAGGATGGTGATGAAATGACCGTCAGGGAAGCTGCTTGACAGGGCCTTCCAGTACCAGGTTCCGCAGTCCCGGCTGGTGAGTTTGAGATACCAGAAGCTCTCTGGAACACCGATCGGCTTGTGCATCCATCTCGGCCGGTCCGAGGGGAACTGGCCGAGCATGGCGCCACGCACGGCCAGGGCGCAGGCGAGCTCGCCTGGCACGGGAGCGTCTGCGATGATGGTCGGGCGGACGAGACCCTGGCTCTGTTCCGCGCCGAGCCAGGTCCAGAAGATCGGCTGGGCCGTTTCGCCGACAAAATCAACCTCCGTGTGCGCCGCGATCATGGCGCTCAGCAGCGATGTTCCGGATCGGCCAAACCCGATAAGGGTGATCGGCCTGGCAATATTCTCGATGCTCGGCATGTGGGGTTGGTTCCGTCACGCAAAAGGAGGTCCACAAAACAGCCGTGTGTTGCAGGCTTCAACGGCTGTCGAACCGAACACATGCCCAGCCATTACGACAGACTAGGATCGTTCAATCCATTCTGGCGCGTGAAATATGTGTCAGAATTGTTGACGAAATGAGTATCAGCTGCGGCGCCAGGTGATGACCGAGCTGACCGCGTAGTTCCACACCAGGCTCATGGCGGCGCCCACCATGCCGGCGAGCCACCAGCTGGTCATGGCTGGGCCGAACAGGAAGTCCGCCACTGACAGGTTGCCGATGGCGCCCACGCCGCAGATGAGGCCGAAGGTCACCAGCCCGCGCAGGAAGGCCCAGCCGCGCAGCCGGCGGTCGCCGAAGGTGAAGGTGTTGTTGAGCAGGAAGTTGCCGAAGATGGCCAGGAAGGTGGCGATCGCCTGCGAGGCCTCGAAGGACAGTCCCGCCAGCTTCAGCGCGGTGAACAGGAACACCATGTGGGCCGCGATGCCGAACAGGCCGACGGCTGCGAACATCAGGAACCGCACCGGCACGATATGGCCCACCAGCTTGTCGGCCAGCAGCAGCGCGTAGTCGCGCAGCACGCCGGCGTCGAGCTTGCTTTCGCCGGAGACGCGGGTGCGGAACTGGAACGGCAGCTCCACGATGACGGGCGGCTCGGGCAGGGAGGCGATGATGTCGAGCAGGATCTTGAAGCCGATGGCGGAGAGGTTGCGGACGGCGCGGTCGAACACGGCGCGGCGCAGCATGAAGAACCCGCTCATCGGGTCGGCCACGTTGGTGTGCAGCACGATCTTGCCCAGCCTGGTGGCGAGGTCGGACATGCCGGCGCGGCGGGCATCCCACTGGCCGATGCCGCCGCCGTCGACATAGCGGCTGCCGATGGCGATGTCCGCGCCGTTCTGCAGGGCCGCCAGCATGCGGGGCAGGACGGCCTCGTCGTGCTGCAGGTCGCCGTCCATGGCGGCGATGAAGGGGGCCTGGGTGGCCATGGCACCTTCGATGAAGGCCGAGGCGAGGCCCCGCCTGCCAATGCGGTGGATCATGCGCACGCGCGGATCGTGCAGCGCCAGGGCGCGAATGGCGTCGCGGGTGCCGTCGCTGCTGTCGTCGTCGACGAACATGAGCTCCCAGGCCACGTCGGCGAGCACCTTGTGGAGGGCGGTTACCAGGGGAGCGATGTTGTCCCGCTCGTTCAGCACGGGCACGACGACGCAGAGTTCGGGGGCGGTGGTGAGCATGGCGTCCATGTGCCGGCTCTATAGGGCGCAAATAGGGCGTGCGCATCCCCGCTTTTGCCGTGGGCCTTGCATTTGCCGTGGTTGGGGTCTATCTCACGCTCATCATCATTCTCCGCGGCTTTGGGGGGTGGCCTTCGCGGGCCGCCTTTTTTGTTTTGGCAGTTTCCGTTTGACCGACGACGAGCACACGCACGACCGCGACGATTCCGACACGCTGCCGCATGATCTGCCGATGCATGCAGGGCTGGAGGGTCGGATTGTGGCCATCATCGCGCCGGCCATCCAGGATCTGGGCTATGAGCTGGTGCGGGTCGCCGTGCTGGGCCGGGAGCGGCCAACGGTGCAGATCATGGCCGACCGGGCCGATGGGCAGCTGATCAACATCACGGATTGCGAAAATATCAGCCGCACCGTCAGCGCCGTGATGGATGTGAACGATCCGATCCCGGGCCGCTGGACGCTGGAGGTCAGCTCGGCGGGCATTGACCGGCCGCTGACGCGGGTGAAGGACTGGAACCGCTTTGCGGGCCATCTCGCGCGCATCGAGCTGTCCATTCCCGTGGCCGGGCGGCGGCGCATCAACGGCATCGTACTCGGCGCGGACAGCACGAATGCGCGGGTGCGCGAGGGCGCGGTGGAGTATGAGATCCCGTTCACCGATATCCGCCGCGCCAAGCTGGTGCTGACCGACGCGCTGATCGAAGCGACCACTCCGCAAACTCCCACGCCGAACTGAGAGACACACATGGACACCTCCGTCTCCCGCCCTGAGCTGCTTCTCGTCGCCGACGCGGTCGCGCGGGAAAAGTCGATCGATCGCGACGAGGTGCTGGAAGCCATGGAGCAGGCGATCCAGAAGGCCGGCCGCGCCAAGTACGGGCATGAGAAGGACATCCGCGCCACCATCGACCGCAAGACCGGCGATGTGCGGCTGTCGCGCTGGACCGAGGCGGTCGAGGTCGTCGAGAACGAAGAGACGCAGATCCCCATTCATATCGCGCGCAAGTTCAAGCCGGATATCGAGCTCGGCGGGCATCTGGTGGATCCGCTGCCGCCGATCGATTTTGGGCGGATCGCGGCGCAGACGGCCAAGCAGGTGATCGTGCAGCGGGTGCGCGAGTATGAGCGGAAGAAGCAGTACGACGAGTTCAAGGACCGGGTCGGCGAGATCATCAACGGCGTGGTGAAGCGGACGGAATACGGGAACATGATGGTCGAGGTCGGCAGAGCGGAGGCGCTGCTGCGGCGTGACGAGCTGATCCCGCGCGAGAGCTTTCGCAACGGCGATCGGGTGCGGGCCTATATCTATGACGTGCGCGAGGAGCCGCGCGGGCCGCAGGTGTTTCTGTCGCGCACCCATCCTGGCTTTCTCGCCAAGCTGTTCGCGCAGGAGGTGCCGGAGATCTATGACGGCATCATCGAGATCAAGGCTGTCAGCCGCGATCCCGGGTCGCGCGCCAAGATGGCGGTGATTTCGCGGGACAGCTCGATCGACCCGGTGGGTGCCTGTGTGGGTATGCGCGGATCGCGCGTGCAGGCGGTGGTGCAGGAGCTGCAGGGCGAGAAGATCGACATCATTCCGTGGAGCCCGCAGGCCGCGACGTTTGTGGTGAACGCGCTGGCGCCGGCCGAGGTCACCAAGGTGGTGATGGACGAGGAGGCCGGGCGAGTCGAGGTGGTGGTGCCGGATGATCAGCTTTCGTTGGCCATCGGCCGGCGGGGGCAGAACGTGCGGCTCGCCAGCCAGCTGACCCGCTGGGACATCGACATCCTGACCGAGGCCGAGGAATCGGAGCGGCGGCAGGAGGAATTCCGCCGCAGGACGGGGCTGTTCGTCGAGGCGCTGGATGTGGATGACGTGATTGCCGGGCTGCTGGTCACCGAAGGGTTCAACACCATCGAGGAACTGGCGTTCGTGCCCCCTGACGAGTTGGCCGACATCGAAGGTTTTGACGAGAGCGTGGCCGATGAGCTGATCCGCCGGGCCGAGGCGTTCCTGGTGCAGCGTGACAGCGCGCTGAATGACAAGCGGGTGGAGCTCGGCGTGTCCGACGACATCGCGGGCATCGAGACGTTCACGCCGGCGATGCTGGTGCAGCTGGGCGAGAAGGGTGTGAAGACGCTCGACGATCTGGCCGATCTGGCCTCTGACGAGTTGATCGAGATCGTCGGCGAGACCGCGTTGGACGAGGAGACCGCCAACGCGGTGATCATGGTCGCGCGTGCGCACTGGTTCGATGAGGAAGCGCCGGCAGAGGCGGCCTCTGAGGAGAGCGATCACGCCTGATCTTGCACCAGACCAGCCCGACGACGAGGCGAGCATCTCGGACGAGCCGGAACGCGGCCCGCTGCGGCGCTGCATCGTCAGCCGTGCCCGGCTGCCGAAGGAGCAGATGATCCGCTTTGTCGTCGGCCCCGATCGGCAGGTGGTTCCCGACCTGGCCGCAAGGCTGCCCGGCAGGGGTTTATGGTTGAGTGCGCAGGGGGATGTGATAGAAACCGCTCGCATCCGAAGCGTGTTCGCGAAAGCGGCGCGCGGTCCGGTGACGGTGCCCCCCGATCTCCCCTCCGTTCTGCAAAGCTCGCTGGAGCTGAGGATCGGCGAATTTCTCGGTCTTGCACGTCGCGCCGGACAGGCGGTGTGCGGCTTCCAGAAGGCGCGCGAATGGCTGGTGGCCGGTCGTGCGGGGCTGGTGGTTGAGGCGAGCGATGGAAGCGTGGACGAACGTGCCCGCTTTCTTGGCCGCCACGCGGATGCGATTCCGGTGATCGCTCCGTTGGATGGCGCCAGGCTGGGAGCGGTGTTCGGCCGTGACCACGTGGTGCATGTGGTGATAGCGCGCGGCCGGCTGGCCGAGCTGATCACCATCGAGGCGGGACGATTGGCGGGCTTGTCCGCCAGGGGTTCCTTGGGTGAGCCTCCGGCGCGGCCGGTTGGCAGGGTTTCAAAAGTGCAGGCGGATCAATGAGCGACGGCAACGATCAGGACGCGGCCAAGGGCCGGCTCTCTCTGCGGCCAGCAAGCCGTACGGAAGTCGGGCGGACCGTGGATGCCGGATCCGTGCGACAGAGTTTCAGCCACGGCCGCTCGAAAGAGGTGCAGGTCGAGGTGCGCAAGACGCGCGTGCCGACCGCGCCGGTTCGGGCCCCGGTGGCGCCGGTGGCCCCGGTGCGGCCGACGGTGAGCGCGGGTGCTGCTCCGGCCGCGCG
>JBBILI010000061.1:0-25430 GCA_037445025.1 Rhodospirillales bacterium | reverse complement strand
GGCGTTGAAGTCCGATCGAAGGGGAATTGCTGCGGCCATACCGAACATCCTTCTGTTCAGTATCGTGAATCACATCCGCCCCCGCGTCGCCAAGCCCTCGTGAGTCATCGACCCCAAGAGTTGGTATAAATCGATGGGCGATCTGCCAAAAGACCAAAGGTCGCAGCAAAGCTTGTGCCCCATCGCGAAATTCACTATCGCGGAGTAACTTTCGAGCAAGCGAAATGAGAGCGAACGCCATGACCGAAACCAAAACCGCCGGGCCCGAAGCCAATCCGGCCCCCGAACTCTGGGCGCTCGCCGAACCCCCTGCCAGCGGACCGTTGCGCGGTGTGCGCATCCTCGACCTCACCACCGTCGTGATGGGCCCCTCCGCCACCCAGCTCCTCGCCGACCTCGGCGCCGACGTAGTCAAGGTCGAAACCCCCACCGGCGACACCATGCGCTGGATCGGCCCCTGGCGGCACGCCGGCATGGGCCCGCTCTACCTCCAGGGCAACCGCAACAAGCGCAGCGTGGTGCTCGACCTCAAATCCCCCCCCGACAAGGCCGCCATGCTGGCGCTCGCCGCCCGTGCCGATGTGCTGGTCACCAATGTGCGCCCGCAAGGCCTGCAGCGCCTCGGGCTCGACTATGACGCCGTGGCCGCCGCCAACCCCGGCATCATCTACTGCGCCGCCGTCGGCTACGGCTCCGGCGGGCCGAACGCGGGCAAGGCGGTCTATGACGATCTCATGCAGTCAGCCTCCGGCATCGCCGGCCTGTTCGGCGCCGTCGACGGCACGCCACGCTACGCGCCCGTCAACCTCTGCGACCGCACGGTGGGGCTCTACGTCGCCAACGCCATCACCGCCGCCCTGTTCCACCGCGCCCGCACCGGCGAAGGCCAGGCCATCGAGGTGCCGATGTTCGAGACCATGGCGCAATGGGTGCTGGCCGACCACTGGGGCGGCGGCGCCTTCCAGCCGGCCGAGGGGCCGATGGGCTACAAACGCCTGCTGTCGCGCACCCGCGGCCCCTACCCCAGCCAGGACGGGCACATCTCAGTCGTCGTCTACACCGACCGCCACTGGAAAGCGTTCACCGCCCTGGTCGGCTGCCCGGACCTGATGCAGACCGATCCACGCTTCGCCACCCAGGAAAGCCGCACCCAGCACGCCGAAGCCATCGGCAGCTTCCTGGCCACCCACCTGCCCAGCCGCAGCAACGCCGAATGGCTGAGGGTGCTGCACGAGGTGGACATCCCGGCCTGCCCGGTGAATTCCATCGAGGACCTCACCACCGATCCGCATCTGCAGGCGGTCGGGATGTTCGAAACGGTGGAACATCCCACCGAAGGGACCATGACCATGGCACGGTTTCCAGTGCAGTTCAGCCGCACGCCGGCGGATGTCAGGCGGTTGGCGCCGAATTTGGGGGAGCATACAAGCGAAATTCTGAAAAGTAAGTAAGCGTTCTTTTTTGAAAAAAAGAACCAAAAAAATTTTGGTCGGCTGGCGCACTGCTCCGGAGAGAGGTCCGCTCAAACGATGGAAAAGTCTTTTGCTTCTTTTCTTCAGAAAAGAAGTTCTTGATTACCTTTCCCCAACGCCGGCGCCGCACTGCGCAGCGCCGGCCGCTCCCCATCGAACGACAGCGGCAGCCCCGTCAGCCGGAAATCCTCCCCCGGAACCGTCTGCAACAGCCCCAGCGCCGCCACCTGCGCCTCCGCCAACGCCTCGCCGACCGTGTTGATCGGCGCACACGGCACCCCCGCCGCCGTGAACCTGGCCATCCAGTCATCCCGCGTCGCCGTGCGCAGAATGCCGGCAATCGCCGCCAGCAACGGAACCTGATGGATCAGCCGCGCCCGGTTGGTCGCATAATCCGGATCGGTCGCCCACTCCGCATGCCCCACCAGCGCGGCAAACCGCGCGAACAGCCGGTCATTGCCCACACAGATCAGCACCGGACCGGTCTGTGTCTCGAACGCCTGATACGGCACGAAACCAGGATGCCCGGACGCATGGCGCGGCGGCATGGCGCCGGTGTTGGCGAAGGAATCCGCCGCCTGCGCATTCCACACCAGCGCCGTCTCCAGCAGCGAGCCATTGACCACCCCGCCCCGCCCGGTCTGATGCCGCCGCTGCAGCAGCGCCAAAGCGCCGATCACCACCCACATGCCCGTGCCCTGGTCACACACCGAAGCCCCCAGCCGCACCGGCGGATCATCCGGCCCGCCATTGCGGCTGGACAGGCCGCTATACGCCTGAATCAGCGGCTCATACCCCGGGCTCAGCCGCTTGGGCCCGACATGCCCGAACGCCGAGATCTCGCAATAGATCAGCCGCTGATGCCGCGCACACATCGCAGCTCCGTCAATGCCGAGATCCTCGGTCACGCCCGGCCGCAGGTTATGGACGAGAATATCGGTCTCCGCCGCCAACGCCTCCAGCGCGGCACGCCCCGCGGCAGATTTCAGGTCCAGCGCCACGGAGCGCTTGTTGCGGTTGAACACCTGGAAGTTCAGCGAGTCGCCGTTGTGGAACGCAGGCCCCATCTGCCGGGCATCGTCGCCCCCTTCAACCCGCTCGACCTTGATCACCTCCGCCCCGAGATCCGCCAGAATTGCGCCGGCAAACGGCCCGGCCAGCACCTGGCCCAGTTCGAGGACACGCACACCCGAGAGAATCAGCATCATGCAACCTTGCCTGCAGAACCCGCCGAACAGTTACGGCGATTTCGGCTGCATCTCCAGCATCTGACAGATGTTGGTCAACATCCCCGCCACCTTCTCCAGGCGCTGATCAAGCCGCGCCGCAGGGGCCGCGACGGTTACGACATAGACCGCATCGTTCCACCGGAACGGCGCCGAGATCGTGGTCACGCCCTCGATGCTCTCGCCGTTGTTGAGATACCAGCCACGCGCCCGGCCCAGCTCGATATCGGCCCGCAACGCCTGCCGGCTGGTCAGCGTGCGCGCGGTGAGCGCCGACAGCTTCGCATCCTTCAGATAATCGTCGAGCATGGCGGGCGAAAGCGCCCCCAAGGTCGCCTTGCCGAGCGACGTCGCATACAGGCTGCGCACGGGGTCGCCGATGCCAACCATGAACCGCAACGGGCTCGTCGCCTCGAAGGCCAGCAGATAATACGCCCGCAGGCCGGACACGCGGGCCAGCATCACCGTCTCATCGAGCGCATCTCGCAACGACCGTAGCAGCAGCCCCGCCCGGGCCAGCACCGGGTCATGGTCGGCAAACACCTTGCCCAGGGTCTGCAGCCGCAGGGTCGGATAATAGCCGGCCCGCGGCGCCAGCTCGTAGAGATAGCCGCGCGACAGCATCGCCTGCAGCACGTCGTGACAGCTGGAAACCGGAATGTTCAGCAGCCGCGCAATATCGGAGAGCGTCAGCGGCGATTTCTCCCGCCCGAACAGCTCCAGCAGATCCAGGGTGCGTTCAACGATTTTCGACATGCAGTGTCCGTATATTTCGCTGTGGCGGAAGGCAAGCAGTTCTTTTTTGAAAAAAAGAACCAAAAAACTTTGATCAGCTGACGTTCTGGTTCGGTCACCTCAGCTGGGCGTGCGTTGACGGCGGGAGAAACCTCAGCCTAAATACGTCATAGCGTAAAAAACTTCGCTATCACGATATAAATCCTAAGGGAACGGCGAATGCCACACCACGAGACAACGCCGTGAAGCAGTTCGACCCGCTCTGCGACACCCCAGACCGCGCCGCGATCCGAGACGCCGTCCGCGCCATCTGCGACCGGTTCGACGACAGCTACTGGGCCGAAAAGGACCGCACCCACAGCTTCCCCCACGAATTCGCCAACGCCATCGCCGAAGGCGGCTGGCTCGGCATCGCCATGCCCACGCAATACGGCGGCGCCGGCCTCGGCGTCACCGAAGCGGCGATCATGATGCAGGAGGTCGGCCACTCCGCCGGCGCCTTCGCCGCGTGCTCCACCATCCACATCAACATCTTCGGCCTGCATTCCATTGTGAAGCACGGCACCGAGGCGCAGAAGCAGGCCTGGCTGCCGGACATCATCTCAGGCCGATCCCGCGCCTGCTTCGGCGTCACCGAGCCGGATGCCGGGCTCGACACGTCAAGGATCAAGACCCGCGCCGTGCGCCAGGGCGACAATTACGTCGTCAACGGCCAGAAGATCTGGACCAGCACCGCCCAGCAGGCCGACAAGGTGGTGCTGCTCGCCCGCACCACGCCGATCGAGCACTGCGTCAAACGCACCGACGGTTTGTCGCTGTTCTACACCGACCTTGACCGCTCCGCGGTCGAGATCCGCGAAATCCCCAAAATGGGCCGCCACGCCGTCAACTCCAACCAGGTCTTCTACGACAACATGGTCGTGCCGGTGCAGAACCTGATCGGCGAGGAAGGCCACGGCTTCCGCTACATCCTCGACAGCCTCAACTCCGAGCGCATCCTCAACGCCGCCGAGGTCATCGGCATGGGCCGCCGCGCCCTGGAAAAGGCCGTCGCCTACGCCAACGAACGCGTGGTGTTCGACCGCACCATCGGCATGAACCAGTCCATCCAGCACCCGCTCGCGGAATGCTGGTCCGAGCTGTACGCCGCCGAGCTGATGACCCTGCACGCCGCCGAACTGTGCGACGCCGGCAAGCCCTGCGGCGCGCAGGCGAACGCTGCGAAGTATCTGGCCGCCGATGCCGGCTTCAAGGCCTGCGACCGCGCCATCCGCACCCATGGCGGCATGGGCTATGCCGCCGAATATCATGTCGAACGGTATTTCCGCGAAATGATGGCCACCCAGCTCGCCCCGGTGTCCCGCGAGATGATCCTCTGCTTCATCGCCGAGCGCGAGCTCGGCCTGCCCAAATCCTACTGAGGATCGCCCCATGTCCGATCTCCCCCCCGAAATCCGCACCGAACAGCGCGGCCGCGCGCTGTGGATCACCATCGATCGCGAGGACCGCCGCAACGCCATCAACAAGGCGGTCATCGCCGGCATCGAGCAGGCCATCGCCGGCACCCAGACGAACCCCGCCATCCGCGCCATCGTGCTGACCGGCACCGGCCGCCGTGCCTTCTGCGCAGGCGCCGATCTCACCGGCGGCACCGCCACCTTCATCCTCGGCCTCGATGAGCCGATGACCGATTTCGGCAAACTGGCGCGTCTCGTCCGCCAGGTCGGCGTGCCCATCATCGCCCGCATCAACGGCGACTGCGTGGCCGGCGGCATGGGGCTGATGGCGCTGTGCGACCTCGCAATCGTCGCCGACCACGCTCGCTTCGGCCTGCCGGAGGCCAAGGTCGGCGTGTTCCCGATGCAGGTCCTGGTCTATCTCCGCCACCTCATCGGCGCCCGCCACGTCAACCAGCTGTGCCTCACTGGCGAGCTGATCAGCGCCGCGCGCGCCGCCGAAATCGGCATCGCCAACGAGGTCGTGCCGTTCGACGATCTCGACGCACGGGTCGACGCCCTGGTGGCGCGGCTCGCCGAAATGTCGCCGGTGGCGCTGCGCCGCGGCAAATACGCCATCGCCGCCATGGAAACCATGGCCTTCCCCGAGGCGCTGGCCTTCGCCGAGCAGCTCATCGCCGTGACATCGCTGACCGGCGACGCCGCCGAAGGCATCGCCGCCTTCAACGCGCGTCGCAAACCCGCCTGGGTGCAGGAGTAACGCCATGACCGACACACGCATCCGCATCGGCGGCGCCTCCGGCGCCTGGGGCGACAGCCCCGGCGCCATCGAACAGCTGCTCGGCGCCGGCGTGCAGTATTTCATGATGGACTACCTCGCCGAAGTCACCATGTCGCTGCTCGCCCTCGCCCGCATGAAGGACCCGCAGGCAGGCTTCCCGCCGGATTTCGTGGCCTATCTCAAACGCCACCTGCCCGAGATCGCCCGCCAGGGCATCCGCATCGCCAGCAACGGCGGCGGCGTCAACCCCGCCGCCTGCAAACGCGCCCTCGAAGCCGCGATCGCCGAAGCCGGCCTGTCGCTCACCGTGGCGATGGTCGAGGGCGATAACGTCATCCCCCTCACCGACGGCCTGCGCGAAGCCGGTCTGCGCGAGCATGTCTCGGGCGCGCCCCTGCCCAAGCGCCTGCTCACCGCCAACGCCTATCTCGGCGCCCTGCCGATCAAGGCCGCCTTCGATGGCGGGGCCGACATCGTCATCACCGGCCGCTGCGCCGACAGCGCGCTGGCGCTCGGCATCCTCATGCACGAATTCGGCTGGGCCGCCGACCAGTATGCGCTGCTGGGCGCCGGCAGCCTGGTCGGCCACATCCTCGAATGCGGCCCGCAGGCCACCGGCGGCACCTTCACCGACTGGGACCGCGTGCCCGGCTGGCACAATATCGGCTACCCCATCGCCGAATGCAGCGCCGACGGCAGCTTCATCGTCTCCAAACCCGAAGGCACCGGCGGCCTGATCATCCCCGGCGTCATCGCCGAGCAGGCGCTGTATGAAATCGGCGACCCCGCCGCCTACCTGCTGCCCGACGTCGCGGCCAACTTCTCCCAGGTGCGCCTCACGCAGATCGCCCCGGACCACGTGCGAGTCGAAGGCGCCGGCGGCCGGGCGCCGACGGCGCAGTACAAGGTCTCCTGCACCTATCAGGACGGCTACCGCGCCGTCGCCACCGTCTCCATCGTCGGCCCCGACGCCGCGCGCAAGGCCGAACGCACCGGCGAGGCGCTGATCGCCCGCGCCCGCATGCTGTTCGCGCAGCACAACATGCCCGACTTCACGGCCACCCATATCGAGGCCCTCGGCGCCGAGGCATCCTACGGCGCCAACTCCGCCGCGCGGGCCGCGCGCGAGGTGCTGCTGCGCCTGGTCGTGCAGCACCCCAGCCGCGACGCGCTGGAGATCTTCGCCCGCGAACTCGGCTCCATCGGCCTCAGCTGCGCGCCCGGCACCACCGGCATCTACAGCGGCCGGCCGAAGCCGGTGCCCGTGGTCCGCCTGTTCACCTGCTTCCTCGACAAGACCACGCTCGGCCCCCCGCGCCTGACCATCGGCGATGCGCCACCGGTCGAGATCGCCGTGCCGACCGAAGGCGGGTTCACCGCCGCAGCACCGACTCTTCCGCCGCCCGAGGCTGACCTCCCGGACGAACCCACAGTGACTCTGCCGCTGTCGCGCCTCGCCTATGCCCGATCGGGCGACAAGGGTGACAGCTCCAACGTCGCCATCATCGCCCGCTCGCCGGCGCTGCTGCCGCTGCTGCGCCGCACGGTGACGCCGGAGCGGGTTCTGGCCCAGCTCGGCCATCTCGCCCAGGGCCCGGTGGAACGCTTCGAGGCGCCCGGCCTGGGAGCGTTGAACTTTCTGATCCAGAACGCCCTCGGCGGCGGCGGCATGGCCTCGCTGCGCATCGACCCACAGGGCAAGGCCTACGGCCAGATGGTGCTGGAGATGCCGATCGCGGTTCCAACCCATCTCGCCGCCCAGCTCTGAGCAAGCCCGCCAACGGCTTCGGCCCCGCACCTTCTCCAGAACCGTCGACAGCCGAGCTGTCGCACGCCCAACCGAAGCCGCCCCTTGCCCTCCGGCCGCGCCCGAGTCAGGCTCGCGGCAACGGAGGATATCGCTACCATGACCCACCCGAACGGGGCGCGCCCGCGCAAGACCGCTGAGACTCTGCGCAGCCATCGCTGGTACGGCGCAGCCGATCTCCGCTCCTTCGGCCATCGCAGCCGCACCAAGCAGATGGGCTATGCGGAGAGCGACTGGAAGGGCAAACCGGTCATCGGCATCCTCAACACCTGGTCCGACATCAACCCCTGCCACCAGCATTTCCGCATTCGCGCCGAGGAGGTGAAGCGCGGCGTGTGGCAGGCCGGCGGCTTCCCACTCGAGCTGCCCGCCTTGGCGCTGCCCGAGAACTTCATGAAGCCCACCACCATGCTCTACCGCAACCTCCTCGCCATCGAGGTCGAGGAGATCGCCCGCTCCCTCCCCGTCGACGGCCTCGTCCTCATGGGCGGCTGCGACAAGACCACCCCCGCCATGGTCATGGGCGCGCTGTCGATGGATCTGCCCTGCCTGTTCCTGCCCGCCGGCCCCATGCTGCGCGGCCACTGGAACGGCCACACGCTCGGCTCCGGCTCCGACACCTGGAAGTTCTGGGACGAGCTGCGCGCCGGCACCATCACCGCGCAGGACTGGCAGGGCGTCGAAAACGGCATCGCCCGCTCCTGGGGCACCTGCATGACCATGGGCACCGCCAGCACCATGACCGCTGCCGTCGAGGCGATGGGCCTCGCCCTGCCCGGCGCCTCCTCCATCCCCGCCGCCGACAGCAACCACGCCCGCATGGCCACCGCCTGCGGAAGGCGTATCGTCGATCTGGTGTGGGAGGACATGACGCCCTCCTCCTTCCTCACCGTGGCGCATGTCGAAAACGCCGTGCGCGTCGCCATGGCGCTCGGCGGCTCCACCAACGCCATCATCCACCTCGTCGCCATGGCGCGGCGCGCCGGCATCGACCTCACCCTGGACCGCTTCGACGCTCTGTCGCGCGACACGCCGCTGCTCGCCAATATCCGCCCCTCCGGCCAGTATCTGATGGAGGATTTCTTCTATGCCGGCGGCCTGCGCGCGCTGATGGCCGAACTCGGCGACAAACTCGACCTCTCCGCCATGACCATCGCCGGCATCACCCTGGGCGAGGCGGTGGCCGGCGCCAAGGCCAACAATCCCGACGTGATCCGTCCGCGGTCCAACCCCTGCCGACCCGAAGGCGGCGTCGCCGTGCTGCGCGGCAATCTCTGCCCGGACGGCGCGGTCATCAAACACGCCGCCGCCGACCCGCGCCTGCTGCGCCACACCGGCCCCGCCGTGGTGTTCAACGACTACAACGACATGGCCAGACGCATCGACGACCCGGAGCTCGACGTCACCCCCGACAGCGTCCTCGTCCTGCGCAACGCCGGCCCCATCGGCGGCCCCGGCATGCCGGAATGGGGCATGCTCCCGCTGCCCAAGAAGCTCCTCAAAATGGGCGTGCGCGACATGCTCCGTCTGTCCGATGCCCGCATGTCCGGCACCAGCTACGGCACCTGCGTGCTGCACATCGCCCCGGAATCCGCCGTCGGCGGCCCGCTTGCCCTGGTCGAGACCGGCGACCGCATCACCCTCGACGTCGCCGCCCGCAGCCTCATCCTGGAGGTCAGCGACGAAACCCTCGCCGCACGCAGGGCCGCCTGGGTGCCGCCCGCGCCGCACTACACCCGCGGCTTCGGCAAGCTCTCTGCCGATCAGATCACCCAGGCCAACGAAGGCTGCGACTGGCGCGTGCTGGAAGGCCCCGAGCGCACCCCGGAGCCGGAGATCCACTGACAACACCGCGGCCACGGCCTATACAGGAAGGCGAACGTGACGAGGTTTAGATGAAACATCTCCTGGTGACCGTGCCGCTGCTGCTGTTCTGCGCCCCCGCCTGGGCGCAGACAGTGCTGCATCTGTCCGAAACCGCGCGGGTGACGGTGCGGCCCGACGAGCTCAACGCCTCCGTCAAGGTCAGCGCCGGGGCGCTGAGTGCCGCCGAGGCGCAGAACCGGGTCAACACGCTCGTCGCCCATGCGCTGGACCAGGCGAAGGCCGCAACGGGCGTCACGGTCACCACCGGCAACTACCAGGTGTGGCACAGCACCCAGCCGGAGCAATGGAACGCCGAGCAATCCATCGATCTGCGCGGCCGCAGCGGCGACGCCGTGCTGCGGCTGGTCGGCGTCTATCAGAGCGAGAATCTCGCTTTGTCACGGCTGGGCTGGCAGGTCGCCGGTGACACCGCACGCGCCGCCAAGGCGGAGGCGACGCGCGAGGCGCTGGGCCATCTGCGCGAACGCGCCGATGACGCGGCGGGCGTGCTCGGCATGCGCTTTGCGGCGTTCCGCGATGTCCGGCTGGACGGCACGCCGCCGAATGTCGGCCCCGCACCACGCATGATGGCAGCCGCCGCGGCGGCATTGCCGAGTGCTCAGGCCGATGATGTTTCGGTGGAGGCGACGGTGGTCGCTGAAATCCTGCTGCAGCCAGGCCCTGCGCCAAAGGGGAAGTGAACGAAGCAAGATATTTACGGCAAGAAAGATAGCCTGGAGCAATATGGCTTTAAATGATTTCACCGTGCCGTAAAATGGCTCGGCAAAACAAAAAGCCAGATTGGGGCGGCATCGCCTATCAGATGCCACCCCGCTTCAGCCACGCCCGCCATCCTCGTTGGCACGATCGTCCGTCGCTGGTGCCCCACACACATATTCGCCATGAGCCCCGCAAGGTCCTTCTTGCAGTCGAGCATGCCGGGCCTGCGGATGTTCCAGTCAAGCCAAATTACCCCCGTTTTGATCGGACAACATCTCTATTTCGAATGCATATTCATTCTATGAAAAATCAGACTTTTTTATCACCAGCCAAAATCCTGGCCGATGCAATGTCAATCCCTACAAGGACCGAACAAAATTTTTGTCAGTCATGAAGCAGGGCTGAAAGCCATGGTATCTGTCCATCCGGAGGACGAATGGACCAGGACCGGCGCATTCTCATAGCCGACGACCATGATCTCTTTTGCCGCGGCCTGCGTTACGCGCTGCTGGATGCGTTCGAACGCGTGGAGATTGTCGAGGCCAGGTCCATCGCCAAGGCCATCGCCGCACTCGATCGACAGGACGGTTTCGCCCTGGCCAGCTTCGACCTGCGGGTGCCGGGAATGGACTGGGGAAAGGCGCTGCCCGGCATCAGGCGCATGAGGCCCAGCCTGCCCATCATCGTACTGTCCGGCTTCGAGGAACGCCGCCATATCCTCGAGGCCATCGCATTCGGCGCCTCAGGCTTCGTGCCCAAAAGCCGACCAACCGAGTAGGCCGTGGCTGCCATGCGCGAGGTGATGGCAGGGCGGATCTACCTGCCGCCCAGCGTCACAGCCATGGACGATGCCCCAGGCGCCGATCTGACGGAAGCGGCACCGGCGCTCGACGCAGCTCCGCCTGCGCTGCTCCTCACGCTGCGCCAGCGCGATGTGCTCGATCTGTTGCTGGGCGGACTTCCGACAAAGCAGATCGGCCGAGACCTCGGCCTCGCGGAAGGCACCGTCAAGATCCACCTCGCCGCCCTGTTCCGCTTGCTGGGTGCGCGCAACCGCGTCGAGGCGGTGGCGGCGGCGATCAGCCTGGGCCTGCAGCGCAAGCCCCCATGATGTCCCGCACGCGCTGCAACAACCGCTCGGGCAGCACCGGTTTGAACAAGGCCGGAATGTTGCTGTCGCGGATACGCTCCAACGTGGTCGCATCCGTGCTGCCGGTCAGCAGAATGATCGGCAGATCCGGCCTCACGGCGCGAAAAGCGTCGACGATGTCCCAGCCATCGGCCTTTCCCAGCCCAAAATGCAGGTCGAGCAGCACCAGGTCCGGCACAGCTCCGGCGTGCAGCAGGGCCAGCGCCTCCAGCCCGTCCGACGCCGCGGTAACGGCGCAGCCAAGGTCTTCCAGCTCCAGCGACATCGCACGCTGCACGTCATGGTCGTTGTCCACGATCAGAACCCTGAATCCGTCCAGCGTGCCGTGGTCGCCGCCGGTGGCCGCAGGCGCCGGATCCGGTCGCATCAGGCGCAGCGGCACCACGATGCTGAAGCAGCTGCCATGGCCCAGCCTGGAGCACATCTCGATCTCGGCTCCGATCAGATGGCCCAGCCGCCGCGCGATCGGCAGGCCGAGCCCAAAGCCGGGCCGGCCACCGGTGCTGCCGGCGCGTTCGAACTCCGGAAAGATCCGCTCGAACGCCACCGCCTCGATCCCGGGCCCGCTGTCCCAGATCTCGATGCGCAGCATCGTGCCGCGCACCCGTCCCGCGATGAGCACGCCGCCTGTGTCGGTGAACTTGAGGGCATTGCCCACCAGGTTGCGCAGGATCGATTCCAGCAGCACCGGGTCGGTCTCGATCGTCGGAAAGCGGCCCGCCTTGCGCAGCGAAACGCCCTTCGCCTGCGCCTGCGCCTGCGCCTGCAGCGAGAATTCCACAAGCATCCGCGAAACCAGCGCCTGAATGTCATGCGGCTTCAGCACCACCTCGACCGCCGCCGCATCCAGCCGCGACAGATTGAGCAGGCTGGTGAACATATGCTGCATCGACACGATCAGCTCCTGGATGTTGCCCACCAGCTCCAACCCGACCGCATCGCTCACCCGCCGCTGCAAGGCGGAGGTGAACAACGCCAGCGCATGCAAAGGCTGGCGCAGATCATGGCTGGCCGAAGCCAGAAACCGCGTCCGGGCATGGGCAATCCCCTCAGCCGCACGTTCACGGCGGCCCAGCTCGGCATTGGCCGCGGTCAGCTCGGTGTTCAGATGTCCCTGATCAACCGTCAGACGCGCCAGCTGTGCCTCGCGCCGCCGGCCGCGCCTCTGCTGCCACAGCAGAAACGCCTGCAGCGCCGTAACGGCAGCGGTCAGCAGCAGGCCCAGCGCGAAGGCGATGGTGGGCGCCGCACTGCGCAAAGGTGCTACGACATCGGGCGAGAACACGAAGGCCACGGGCACCAGCCTGATCGTCCAGAATCTGGCCGATCTGCCGCCGGGCCGTGATTTCCCGATCGTGCGCGACGCCCTGACCAGCGGGCTCACCGGGCTGGTCTGTCAGCCGCTCGCCGCCGGCGACAGAACCTTCGCGCTGATCATGATGTTCGCCGCTGTTCGCGACGATCTGCCCGAGGTGACGGCCGCGGTGGCGGATATCTCCCGCGAGCTGCAGCCGCTGCTCTATCGCAAGGTCAGCGAGGATGAGCGCGACCTGCTGCGCAACGCATTGAACGCCACCCGAAGCGGTGTGCTCATCACACATGCCCGCCCGCTCGATGCGCCCGGCCCCCGCATCGTCTACGCGAACCCGGCGACCGCGACGATGAGCGGGTGGACCGTCGCAGACCTGCTGGGCCAGTCGCCACGCGTGTTCCAGGGTCCGGGCACCGACAGGGCAACGCTTGCGAAGGTCCGCCAGGCACTTGCCGCGGCCGAGCCGGTCACGGTCGAAGTGGTCAACTACCGCCGCGACGGCACGCCGTTCGATGTCGAGCTGGACATCACACCGGTGCACGACCAGGGCAACCTCACGCATTTCATCGCCATCCAGACCGAAACGACAGCCCGGCACGCAGCCGAGGCCGAACGCGCCCGGCGCGAGGCCTCGTTCCGCCTGCTGTTCGAAAGCAACCCGGTACCGATGTGGGTGTTCGATCCGGACTCATTGCGATTCCTGGAGGTCAACGCCGCCGCGGCCGCTTGCTGCGGCTGATCGCGCGAGGAGTTCCGCGCGCTGAAGCTGGTCGATGTGCGGCCCCCCGAAGATCGGGACAGCTTCCTCACCGCGGGTCTCACACCACGGCAGCTGCACGGCACCGTGCATGTCCGGCACATCACCCGCAGCGGCCGCCGGATGAACATCCATGCCGCCGTGCACGGCATCGAATACGAGGGCCGCGACGCCTATCTCGTGGCGCTCTGGGACGTGACGGAGATGGAGGTGGCGCGCGAGGAACTGCGCCGCAGCAATGCCGAGCTGGCAAGCCTGGCCGAGACCCCCTCCTCGCGCACCGCCGACCTGGTGGACGCGGCGCGGTTGGCCCGCATGGGCACCTGGTCATTGCGTTTCGCACCGCGCCACCTCGAGTGGTCCCTGGAGACCTTCGCCATCATGGGCCAGGACCCGACCAGCTTTCGGCTCGAACGCGACCATGTGCTGGCATGCATCCACCCTGATGACCGCACGCTGTTCGGCAATCGGTATCGGCAGCTGAGCGCCCAGGACAGCAAGCTGGAGCTGGAGTACCGGATCGTCCGCCCATCGGGCGAGATCCGCGTGCTGTGGCAGCTGGCCCGCCCCCGGCTTGACGGCGCCGGCACTATCATCGGCGTTTCCGGGGTGGTGCAGGATATCACCGAACAGAAGGCCGCCGAGGCGGCCCTGCTGCGCGCCGAGAAGCTCAAGACCGTTGGCCAGATCGCCGGCGGTGTGGTGCATGACTTCAACAACCTGCTCACCGTGGTCGGACTGAATCTGGAGACGGTGCTGGACTTCGAGGACCTGTCCGAGGACATCCGCGCCCTGCTCGACCCGGCGCTGCATGCCACGCGGCGCAGTGCCGAGCTGACCGCCAAGCTGCTGTCCTACGCTCGCAAGGATCAGCTGAAGCCACGCCTGACCGATCTGCGGGCGTTGGTGACCGCCCTGAAGCCGTTGCTGGAACGTGCGGTGGGCCAGCGCCACCGGCTGGTGATCGCCCCGGCGGGCGCTGATCTGCTGGTCCGCGTCGATCCCGGCCAGCTCGAGAATGCCTTGATGAACCTGGTGATCAACGCGCGTGATGCGCTGGGCGACAACGGGCGGGTCGACCTCAGCCTCGGCATCGAACACTTCGCGGTGCCCCAGCACGGGGCGCCGGACACGGTGCCCGCCGGCCACCACGTTCGGGTGCAGGTCGCCGATAACGGACACGGCATCTCGCCGGAGCTGCTGCAGCGGATTTTCGAGCCGTTCTTCACCACCAAGCCGGAAGGCGTCGGCAGCGGGCTGAGGCTCAGCAGCGTGTACGGCTTCGTGCAGCAAAGCCAGGGCTGCATGACGGTCGCCAGCATCCCGGGTCAAGGCACGCGGATCGCTCTGCATTTCCCGTTGGTGGGGCAGCAGCAGGAAGACGAGCAGCCCTCGCCGGTCGTCATGACCACCCATCGCAGAACGCAAGGCCTGCGGGCGCTGGTGGTGGAGGATGACGATGACGTACGTCAGGCATTGCAGCGGACCTTTGCGCAGCTTGGTTACATCGTTGTTGCTGCCGCAACCGCCGCCGCCGCGCTGGAACTGTTGCAATCGCCGCAACGTTTCGATCTGCTGTTCAGCGATGTCGGCCTCCCCGGCGAGATGGACGGCGTTCAGCTGGCGAGGGCTGTGGAGGTGCTTGCACCGGACGTGAAGGTGGTGCTCACGTCAGGAGACGCGCGGGCGATCGACACGGGCAGCCATCCCTGGGCCATCCTCCCGAAGCCGTTCCAGGTCGCAGCCCTCATCGCGGTCTTGGAGACCGGGCTTCAGCGGCCAGCCGACCTGCCTGCTGCAACCCCGTAGAAGGCGAGTGTGAACAGGCGTCGTCGACTGACCCTGCAGCGCCCAATGAAATCAGAGCTTCGGGGCGCCGATCCACACATAGTGCGCTGGATGTCCGCATGCAGCCCCGGCCACGCATGCCGGGACACATCCTCAGCGGCGTATCAGAACGTCCTCGATCCAGTCCCACATCGCGTGAACCCCGATTGTGACATTGTCGATCTGACAATGGTGATACCCGCCCTCCTCACGCGTAAACAGCCGCAACGTCTTGTCGGACGAGCCGACGGCCGCGAAGCATTGCTGCGCGATCGCGAGCGGGATCTGCTCGTCACCTTCGCCGTGCACCATCAGGAACGGGCAGCGCATCTGCTGGACGATGCCGTCGAGCTTGAAGCCGGCCAGCTTCTCCAGCGCCGCCTGCTGCGTGGGCACGCCCAATATCCACATCAGGTGCTGCGGCGGCACCGACAGCGAGGGCACGCCGCTGGCCGCAAGTTTGGCGAACCGGGCGCGCCATGTCGCCTCATAGTCCCATTGCGCGCCCCAGGCGATGCAGCAGGCGAACCGCGGCTCCAGCGACGCGGCCCGGGGCGCGTAGTAGCCGCCCAGGCTGATCGCCATCACACCGATCCGCGCGGGGTCGATCTCCGGGCGGGCTGCCAGCCATTCATAGGCGGCCGTGGCGTAGGTTTCCGTCTCGGCGATCAACGGCAGATTGCGAAACCGGATCGCCTCGCCGTTGCCAGGCCCATCGACGATCAGGCAGGCGATGCCGCGCGCCACCAGGTCGCGCACACCTTTGAAATACTGGATCTCCTTGGTGACGTCGAAGCCGTCGAAATACACCATCGCCGGCGCGGGTCCCGGCGGAGCACCTTCGGCGTGCACGAGCAAGGCCGGCAGCGACGTGCCGGCATACGGGATCTCCACGTGCTCGATCCGCGGCGAACCCGGCAGGTTGACCGCCTCCCGAAAGCAATCGACGGCGCGGCGGTAGACGGCATTGCTCTCCGCGGTCTTGGGGGTGAAGAAGCGCTCGCCCACCAGGTAGTAGTTGGCGGCGCGCAGCAGATAGGCGGCGGCCGTGCGGGCGTGGCCGACGGCGAGCCGGGCGCGCCCGGCTGCCTCCACCTTGGCCGCCTCGGCCGACCATTCGGCGAACCAGGCGGCGTCATCGCCCTCACGGCCTTGCAGGCGCAGGCCGATGCGGTGGACCTCGCCGATCTCCGCCCCGCCCCAGGGCGCGCTGTTGAGGCCGATCAGCAGGCCGTGCGACCAGCGGTAGTCGGTTGGGAAATAGCGGAATGACAGGTCGTTGGGGTCAGGCATCAGGCATCCTCAAGGAAGGGAGGAAGGAAGGTCTTCTTTTCTGAAGAAAAGAAGCAAAAGACTTTTATTCGTTTGAAGGGAGATTGCTCCGGACCGGCCGCACCTTATGGATAAAAGTTTTTTGGTTCTTTTTTTCAAAAAAGAACCTCTTGCTTACTCTAAATACTTAGCTTTCGGCTCATCCCGCCCATAAACCGGCTGCGCGAGAAACTCTTTCGGATCCCACGTCCAGAACTGGCTCACATTCGGGTAGGTCTTGATCACCGCGTTGACCAGTTGCCCGTCCTTGCGCTCCACACGGCGAATGTAGACATTGCCGACCACATTGCCGAACGCATCGAACTTCACCGGCCCACGCACCGTCTCCGCCACCTCGGCCGTGCGCAGCGCGTGGGCGAGCTTTTCGCGATCCTCGACGTTTCCGTCGATCGATTGCAGCGCGTGATCCAGCACCGCCATGCAGGTGTTGCAGGCAGCGGCATAGAAGCCGGGAATCGCGTTATAGCTGCGCTTCATGTCCGCCACGAAGGCGCGGTTGGTGGCGTTGTCGAGCTGGGCGGAATACCAGCACGCGGAGATCAGCCCCAGCGCCCCCGCCCCCATGGCCGGCAGCAGGCTCTCATCGACCATGGTCATGCCGCCGACGATCTTGACCTTGTCGCCGAACCCGTAGTCCTGGCTGGTCTTGAAGAAGCGGTAACCGTTCGAGCCGGCCAGCGCCATGTAGATGGCGTCCATGTCCGATTTTATCTGAGAGATGTACGTGCCGTAGTCCGGCGCATTCAGCGGCGTGAACAGCTTCTGGACGATGCGGCCGCCTTCCTGCTCAAACAGGCGCTGAAAGCCGGCCACCTGCTCCCAGCCATAGGCGTTGTCCTCCCCCAGCGTCGCCATCCGCTTGTAGCCGAGTTCATTGTGGGCATAGTCGGCCATGGGGTAGCTGCACTGGGCGGAGCTGGAGGTGACCCGCACGAACCAGGGATTGGCCTTGCGCTGCGTCATGTCCTCGGCGGCGGCGACGGCCACAATCGGCAGGCGCTTGTCGCGCAGGTAGCTGTCGATGGCCAGCGCCTCGTTGGCGGCCAGCGGGCCGACGACGACATCGACGTGGTTGCGTTCGACGAATTCCTCGGTCTTGGCGCGGGCGATGGCGGGCGAGGAGTTGGTGTCCGCGGTGAACACCTCCACCGGCCGCCCCGCCAGTCTGTTGCCGCGCGCCTTGAGGTAGAGGTTCATGCCCTGCTGCATCTGGATTCCGCCGGAGGCGACCGGGCCGGTGAGCGTGGTGAGAAAGCCGATGCGAATGGGGCGTGACTCTGCGATCGCGAAGCGTGGCAGGGCCATGGCGGCCCCGGCCAGCATGGCGCGGCGACCGATGACGGGTGTGGAGAACCGAGGATGCTTTGCCTTCATGTTTCTCTCCCTGGCGTGTTATTTACGAGACGACGTTTCCTCTTTTATCCGGATGAAATGCGGCTGAGATCGATTTGTGATGGTGATAATAGAGCCTGACCCATCAGGCACATGGAATGCCGTGCCGTTCAGCCTGCTGGCGCGGCGGCTTTCGCAATCACCGGCAACAGCAGAAAAGGCTGCCGCGCGGCATCGGCATGCAGCGTCACATCCGCCCCGAACACCGCGGCCGGCCGGTCGGCCGGGTCGTCGTGGCGGAACAGGGCGACGCCGGTCCAGGGTTTGGCCGTCTTGTGGGCAATCGGCGCGGGGTCGCCGGGATATTCATAGTCCTTGCCGCGCACCGTCAGCGCCACGCGATAGCCGGCGGGAACCACGATGCAGGTGGGCCAGATCTCGATATCGACCTCGTAGATCTCACCCGGATTGAGCTTCTGGATTTCGTCATGCGCATGGTATGGGCGATAGGGCAGAGTGAGCGCGGGGTCGAGCTTGCGGTGCGACACGCGCAGCCAGCCCTGGGCGATGGGGGTATGCGGATCGAGCGCACCCTTGAACGTCACCTCCTTCAGGTCCGGCGCAAACACCCGCACCACCAGGAACAGATCCGCGTCCTCGCTGGCGGAGGACACGTAGAGCCGGGCCGCGATGGGGCCGGTGATCTCCATCTCCGCGGACAAACGCTGCGAGAGGAAGGTGACGCCGTCTCCCATGCCGGCATAGGTCACCTCGCCGGCGCCGGTGACGGTCTCGCCGAGCGTGAGGGTGGACGGATCAAGCTGGAACCTGGTCCATTGCGTGCCTTGCAGCGGCCACGTCGTTTCGGCGCGCGGCACGAAGCGCTCGCCGGGATGGCGCACCTGCAGGAACACCGGCGGCTGCTCGGCCCAGCCGGTGTTCTCACCTTTGAGGAAATGACCGAAGAAGCGCTTCTGCAGATCGACACCGTAATTGGTGTAGAACTCGCTCCAATGCTCCAGCCCGTGCACTTCGAGCCATTTGTTCTCGCTGGCCGCCCGCACAAAGCCCTCGAAATTGCCGCGGGGATGCAGCCCCTGCCCGCCCCAGTTGGCCGAGGACAGCAGCGGCACGGTCACCTTCGACCAGTCCGGCATGCGCGACTGCCAGAAATCATCGGTATCCAGCTTGGCTGCCAGGCACTCGGCGCCGAAATCATGGCGGTTGGCGCCAAGTTCCTCCTCGGTCAGCGTCTCCGGACCGGAAACCCAGCCGCCGGTCATAGTGCTGCGAAAGCCTTTGGTGCCGCGGCCGTGCTGCACGGAGTAGACCTGCCCGGCGGACCAGTCCTTGGCGAAGCCGTTGCAGAAGATGCCGCCATGATGCGCCATGTCGCGGTAGAAATCGGCCGCACCTTCCCAGGTGCAGATGGCCGCGAGGTGCTTCGGTTGCAGGGCCGCGCACTGCCATTGGTTCTCGGCGTAGTAGGAGATGCCGTTGAGCCCGACCCGGCCGTTGGACCAGGGCTGCTCGCCCGCCCAGTCCACACAGGCCGCCAGATCCAGTGCCTCGCGATGTGACCAGATATCGATCACCCCGGGCGACCGACCGGCGCCGCGGCTGTCCACGCGGATAACGACATAGTCGTCCGGCACCCATTTCTCCGGATCGACCACTTCCCAGCATTGATATTTGTTGGTGGAGCCCGCCGGCACATCGGGATGGTTGGTGCACATCAGCTTCCACTGATAGGCGTAGAGCTCATGCTCGAAATGGAGCCACTTGCCGTAGGGGCCGTAGGTCATCAGCACGGGGTAGCGACCCTCGGCGATGGGCCGATACACGTCGCACCGCAGCACGATCCCATCATCCATGGGGATCGGCATGTCCCAATCGATGCGCATACCGTCTCGGATTTCGCTGACCTCGCGATATCGCATCGACGCGCTCCCTCTTGTGCCGGCTGTTCGCCGGTCTGTGCTGGGAGCGCAACACGTTCCACAGCAGACGTCAACCATTCCGCGACACTTGCCGGCGCCAGGGGCAGCCCCTAGGCTGGCGGAATAACAACAAACAGACGGTCGCGGAGGATCTTGCCGTGCTCAGCTACAATCTGATCGCCGAACAGCGCTTTGACCCCAAAAAGCATGTCGAGAACATTCTCGATCGCACCATCGACGGGGACTTCACCGTCGCCTGCTGGGAGCCGGGGCAGGTCAGCCCGCATCATTGCCACCCGCACGCCACCGAAATCTATTTCTGTTTCGAGGGTGGCGGCACGATGCGCACGCCGACCGAGACCGTTGCAGTGGTGCCGGGGTCGTTCTGCGTGCACCCGCCGGGCGAGGTGCATGAATACATCAACGGCCCGGCCCGTTCGCTGCTGTTTCGCGTGCGTTATGGCGACGACATGGAGACGCGCACCCTGGAATGGCCCAGCAACAAGGCGTTCCAGCCCTCCGAAGAGGACATCGCGTATTACCGCGACCATCCGGTCAGCTACCAGAACCAGGCGTAGCCGGCACGCCGCTTCGCACCAAGTCTCTGCATCGCTGACTTGGCGGATTTATTTCGCACTCAGTCTGTGCTTCTCTCGGTGAAACAACGAGCGGGCAACGCCGATGGCCACAGCAGCCAATCACGACATCGCCGAAATTCTTGATTCCCGCAGCATGGGGCCGATCCATTGGCTCGTGGTGGTCGTGTCGTTCACCCTCATGCTGATCGACGGCTACGACCTCATCGCCACCGCCTTTGTCGGGCCGCTGCTGCAGCAGGAATGGGGGTTCGATCGAGCCGCGTTCGGCGCGCTGTTCTCCGCGGCCACGCTGGGAACCGCCGTGGGGCCGCCGATCTTCGGCATTCTGGCCGACCGCATCGGCCGCAAGCCGGTGCTGGTGCTCGGCACGCTGTGGTTCGCGCTGTTCACCCTGGCCTGCGTGCTGGCCACAGGGCTGCAGCAGATGCTGATCCTGCGCTTTGTCGGCGGCATCGGCATCGGCGGGGTGATCGCGACTGCGATCGCCTATGTCAGCGAGTTCGCGCCGAGCCGCGTGCGGTCGACGATGATCGTGATGTCCGTCGTGGGCCTTGCGCTGGGCGGCGGGCTTGGCGCGCTGCTGGCGGCGCGGCTGCTGGCGCAGCACAGCTGGCACATCATGTTCTGGATCGGCGGGTTGATCCCGCTGGCGCTGGCGGGGCTGTCGCTGGTGGCTCTGCCGGAATCGCCGAAATACCTGGCCTTGCATCCGCGCCGCCGTGCCGAGCTGATCGCGCTACTGCGCAGGCTGGCCCCGGATCGCCGCTTCGCGCCGGACGCCAATTTTCGTGCGCCAGAGACGGCGGCGGCCTTTTCGTTCCCGGCGGCGTTTCGCGGGCGGCTGGCGGTGGTTGTGCCGCTGCTGATGTTGACCACGTTTCTGGCGCAGTTCGCGCTGTTCTTCGTCAACCAATGGACCACGGTGCTGATGGTCGGCGGCGGTGTGCCGGTGGCGCACGCGGCCTATGCCACGGCGGCGTTCCAGATTCTGGGCTTTCTCGGCGCGCTGGCGGTGATGCGCCCGATCGACCGGATCGGCTTCTGGCCGGTGCCGATCCTGTTCGTGATTGCGGCGGGGGTGATCGGTGTGATGGGGGTTCCGGGCCTGGGGGAGACGGCGCTGATCGCGCTCGCAGGCGCGGCCGGGTTCTGCATCATCGGGCTGCAGTTCGGCAACATCGCCACCACCGGGCAGATCTTTCCGACATCGGTTCGGTCCGGCGGGGTGGGGCTGATCTATGGTGTCGGCCGCATCGGCTCGTTCGTCGGGCCGGCGCTGGCGGGGCTGCTGGTGGCGATGAAGGTGCCGCTGGGCGATCTGTTCCACTATGCCGGCGCGCTGATGCTGGCGGGGGCGGTTGCCGGGGCGTTGCTGGTGCCGCGATACAGGCAGCAGCTGCGTGACCTCAGGATAGGTGGCGGCGCATCGGAGTGAAGCAAGGAAGCGGTTCTTTTTTGAAAAAAAGAACCAAAAAACTTTCATCCGTTGGCGCCCGCCTCTCCGGAAGGTGCGGACCCAACGAATAAAAGTCTTTTGCTTCTTTTCTTCAGAAAAGAAGCGCTTGCTTCTCTAAGTCAGGGCTCCCGACCTCAACTCTCCAGAAACCGCCGGAACGTCTCCACCGCGAACGCCGGCCGTTCCCGCACCGAGGCATGCCCGGCCATCGGCACCTCAACGACGCCCTGGCTGCCGGGAATGTTCTCGTTCATCCACACCGCCGCCTCCTTGAACGCCGGACCCTCATGCGAGCCGAGCATGATCAGCGTCGGCATCCGCATGGTCTTGGCCTGCTCGCGGGCATCGACCATGGCCAGCATCTCGCAGGCCAGCGCATAACCCTCGCCGGAGCAGGCGGCCCAGGTGTCCTTCACGTAGCGCACGTTGGGGCCGTTCTCCGCCAGCGATTCGGCAGTGAAGAACACCTTCTCCAGGAAAGGGATGAGGCTGGCCACGCCCTTCTCGCGGGCCGCCGCGGCGCGCACCGGCCAGTTGGCGCGGGCCTCGTCATTGTAGTGCGGCGTGCAGTCGCACAGGATGGCGCGCCCGACCATCTCGGGATGGGTGCCGGCGAAATGCTGCACCATCGAGCCGCCCATCGAGATGCCGGCGAAATGCGCGCGGGTGATGCCCGCACGGGTCAGCAGCGTGTGCAGCTGCGCGGTCAGCTCCGCCTCGCCGTACTGGCCGGCCGGCAGCTTCGTGTCGTGATGCCCGGGCAGGCTGTAGGTGATCAGCTCGAACCGGTCAGTGAGCGGCTCCAGCACGTCCCAGAAATGCCAGTCCATGCCGAGGCAATGGATCAGCACCAGCGGCGCGCCGGTGCCGCGGCGATGCAGGGTGACGTCGTCAGGGTTCAGCGGCTGCGGGTTCCAGTCCATGTCGGCTCCGGTCAGGCTTGGGGGGCGAAGGGGTCAGACAGCGGATAGAATTCAAAGCCCGACCTGCGGCCGGTCAGGCGCGCGCTTTCGGCGGGCGGCACGTCGATGCGCCAGGTGTTGGCGTCGAACCGATAGCCGTTCACCGCGTCGGCCTCGGGGGAGACCACGAACAGCAGCGGCGGGATCATATCGTCCGGCTCCACCAGGCGGGAGGCCTTGCCGGTGGCCGACCATTCGCGCATCACCTCGCTCATGCCCGGCGTGTTGGCGCCGGCGCCGGGGTTGACGATGTTGCAGGTGACGCCGGTGCCCGCCAGCTCCTTCGCCCAGACCTCGCTGGCCATTTCCAGCGCCGCCTTGGACGGGCCGTAGGGGATGCTGCCCGGCCGGTTCATCGTATCGAGCTTGGTGGTGACGTTGATGATGCGCCCCCAGCCGCGCTCGATCAGCAACGGGATCACCCGCCGGCACAGCTGGTCGGCCACCATGTAGTTGGTGTCCATGGTGTTCTGCACGATCTCATCGGTCAGCTGCCAGGACATGCGCGGGCCGCGGGTGAAGCGGTCAGGGTCGGTATAGGTGAAGGTGAGCCCGGCATTGTTGATCAGGATGTCGATGCCGCCGAACCGCGCCTGGGTCTGCGCCACGATCTCGGTGCAGACGTCGCGGCTGCGCAGATCGGCGGCAAGGCACAGCAGACGGTCGGCATGCGCCCCCGCCTCCGCCTGCAGGGAGGGGATGTCGTCGGCGATATGGCCGACCGCGACCACGTTGTGGTCGGTGGCGAGCAGGCCGAGCGCCATCGAGCGGCCCAGCCCGCGCAGCCCGCCGGTGACGAGCGCGACGCGCCCGCTCACGGCCTGGCTCCGCCCAGCGGGGTTGCCACCGTGCCGGTGGCGTATTCCGGCGGATCGAGGATCACCTCGGTGGCGGGCTCGGTGAACTGTGCCGCGTCATTGCCGGTGACGCCGCGGAACTGCATGGTTAGCATGCGGAGTTTGCTCCATTCGCCGTCGGCGCCAAAGGTAAGGTCGCCCACGATGGTCTTGAACGTTGTTGCATGGATGTAGGCCGCAAGCAGCGCCTGGTCGAGCGCGCCTGTGGCGGCGACCGCCGTCGTCGTGCTGCCCTGGAATAACCCGGTGCTGGCCGCCGAGCGACCATGAGGCGCCATAGGAGTAAGGAAGCAGTTCTTTTTTTGAAAAAAGAACCAAAAAACTTTCAATCCAAAGCATGCTCCAACGATTGAAAGTCTTTTGCTTCTTTTCTTCAGAAAAGAAGTACTTTCTTTCTTAAATAGCCTACGTGATCGACACAGAAACTCAATGACCGCCGGCAGCTACCGCTTCCCGGGCCCTGAGAAAATCGATGAACACGCTGGCCAGCCGACCGGTGTTGGCCTCCCAGCCCGGCAGGTCGATGTCGAGATCCACATCCTGGGTAAGGATGTCGTGATAGCAGGACCGAGGCAACAGCCTGTGCGCGGACTGGCCGCCAAGGCGGGGATGCACGCGGTCATTGCCGGGGATGATAAGGGCGGGTGTCGCGATGCCGCGCAGCTCCGTCGGGCTCAGCCCGGCCACCGGATAATCGCAGCTTTCACGGAAACCTTCGAGCCACGCGCGCATGCCGGCGATGAACCCGTCCTGGCCCAGCTGATCGAGACTGGCGCGGGAGTTGGGATTGGCCGTCACCATGGCGGCGAAATGCTCGGTGGCACACACGGCGTCGATGCCGCCTGCCTGGGCGGCGGAGATATATTGTTCGTAGTAGTTGAACGCGAGCCGCTTCGCCGCATACGGCCCGCCGGTGACGCGCCAGAGCAGCAGCGCCTTGACCGCCTGCGGGTGATGCAGCGCCAACATCAGCGACAGCCGTGCGCCCGAGGAGCAGCCGGCGATATAGGCCGGCCCGGTGCCAAGCGCCTCGAGCAGTGCCAGCAGATCACGCGCCTGCTCCAGGCTCTCGTTACGGCCTTCGATGGCGATTCCGGAAGCGCCGGTGTTACGACGGTCATAGATCAGCACACGGAACCCGGCCTCCGCGATCAGCAGCCCCAGCGCGCGGTCAGACTCCATGCCGCGACGTCCGCCGGGCGAGATCGCCACGAACGGCCCCTCCTGCCCGATTATCTCATGGACCAACGGCACACCGCGAACGGTGACAACGGACATGGCGCAGATCTCCCGGACCAAAACTGAATTTTGTGGAATGCTGATCTGTTCGACGACGTCACGCAACCGCCAGGGGCAGCCCAATCGACATTGACCGACAACGAAATGACCAACACATTGCCCACATCACTGTCTCTGCCTCGACCCCCGGCGCTGGTCGCGGCACGGCACCAGATTGTCGGTGCGGTAGCATCAGCGCGCCGCGCTCACCACCATCTCGGGTGCGATCTGCTCTGTTCGCGGCGAGGGAGCTGCTCTGTTCCCGCTGATGGACCAGGTAGGCATGCAGTCCTGCGGCGAGTTGCTCGTGCCAACCTTGACCGTCGTCCGGCGGTGCATCACGTCTATTTGCGTGTGCGATCAGGCCGCATTCGTGTGCTAACACGCAAGAGGCCGCCCGAGGGTGGCTTCTTGAACTTATCGGGACTTGGGATCGGTGGTTGCGGGGATAGGATTTGAACCTATGACCTTCAGGTTATGAGCCTGACGAGCTACCGGGCTGCTCCACCCCGCGTTGGGTGGTTGTGGTATGGTTGGTGTTTTTGTGCTGTGCAGGGTGGGTTG
>JBBILI010000060.1:0-25787 GCA_037445025.1 Rhodospirillales bacterium | reverse complement strand
TGTTGCGGCGAACACGCCGTGGCCGCAGCACCGGACGGTCTCGAGCCCGGCTCGCCATTCGGCAAGTCGATCGAGGCCATCGCGGTCTACCTCCATTACGCCCAGGCGATCGGCATCGAGCGGCTGCTGATGCTCGACGAGCCGTCGATGGGTCTGGCGCCCTTGCTGGTCGAGCAGGTGTTTCATCACATCACCGAATTGTTTCGCGCCTCCGAGCTGTCGGTGCTGCTGATCGAGCAGCGGGTGACCGAGGCGCTGGAGGCGTCGCAGCGCAGCTACGTGCTCAAACAGGGCCGGGCGGCGATCACCGGCGATGCCGGGAGCATGTTGCGCAACGCGGATATTCAGAAAGCCTATCTCGGCATGGGAGCAGATGCGTGATGGAGTCCCTCGTCTCGAATGCGCAACCCCCTCGCGCCGGCGGCCCGCTGGCCGGAATGCTGGTGCTCGATTTCGGCCAGGCCGCCATGGGCCCGATCGCCGCCGAATATCTCGGCATGCTCGGCGCCACGGTGATCAAGCTGCAATCGCTGAAAGGCGACACGGTGCGCAACGGCGTGCCGACCATGAAGGGCACCAGCACCACCTTCCTCGGCAACAATCTCGGCAAGTTCGGCATCGTCGTCGATCTGAAGTCGCCGCAGGGCAAGGCGCAGGCGAAGGACCTCATCCGCATCGCCGACGTGCTGATCGAGAATTTCCGCAGCAACGAGGTGATGGTCCGCCTCGGGCTCGGGCCCGCGGTGCTGAAGGAGCTGAACCCGCAGCTGGTCTACGTGTCGTCCTCCGCCTATGGCGCCGGCGGGCCGCTCGACAACATGCGCAGCAACGAGTGGTTGACCGAGGCGTTCAGCGGCTTCACCAGCGTCACCGGCGGCAAGGGGCAGCCGGGCGAGTTCTCGCGCGGCACCGCCAACCTCGATTGGAACGGGGCCATGGTCAACACCGTCGCACTGCTGGCCGCCCTGGTGCATTGCGGGCGGACCGGGTCGGGCGGCGCCACCACCACTTCGCAGCTCGGCTCGTCGCTGTATAGCGGGGTCACGCGGTTTACCGATGTGCTGGCCGGGCGCGCGGACGCCGGAACGCTCGGCTCCGGCGCGCCACATATCGTGCACGACGAAGCGTTCCAGACCGAGGATGGCTGGATCGCCGTGAGCGCGCCCACCCAGCGCTGCTGGGCCCGGCTGTGCGCGGCCCTGGGCCACGAGGATCTGACCGCCGACCCACGCTTCGCCACCAATGCCGCCCGGCTCGCCAACCGGGACGCGCTGGCCGATCGTCTCGCCGCGATCTTTGCCACGACCAATACCGCCGCCTGGTGCGAGCGCCTGGCCGCCGCTGACGTGCCGCACGCCAAGGTGCCGCAGAACATGACCCTGCTGGAGGCGCTGGACTCGCATCCGCAGATCCATGCCGAGGGTCTGGTGCGCCGCATCCCCGGCCATTACGGCAGCCTCTCCAGCCAGGCGCCGCATTGGCGCTTCGAGCACACGCCGCCCGCCATCGCCGGCGGACCGCCGCTGCTGGGCGAGCAGACAGAGCTGGTGCTGGCCAACCTGTCCTCGAAAGCGACGCTGATCGCGGCCCTGGAAGCCAGCCGAACCCTGGAGACCGTGGCATGACCGCGCAAAGCCTGTTGGCAGGACTGAAGGTCATCGAAATCGCCGAGGGCATCGCAGGTCCCATGGCCGGCAAGGTGCTGATCGATCTCGGCGCCAGCGTCACCCGCATCGAGCAGCCGGGCGGTGACTGGCTGCAGGCGCTCGCGGCCGAAGGCGAGACGAGCGAGGCCTACCGCCAGCTCAACGCCGACAAACACCTGCTGAGCATCGATCTCAAGACCGCGGCCGGGCAGGCGCAGCTCGACGCGCTGGTGGCCGAGGCCGATATCGCCATCCGCGGCGTGCGCCGCGCGAAGCTGGCGGGGCTGGGCCTGGCGCCGGAACGGCTGCGTGGCATCACACCGGGGCTGATCCTGTGCTACATCTCAGGCTGGGGCAGCACCGGGCCGATGGCCGACATGGCGGCGAGCGAGCTTGCCGTGCAGGTGGCATGCGGCCTCACCCGCTATCTCGGCACGCCCGACACGCCGCCGGTGCGCCAGGGTTTCGACCTCGTCGCCGTCGACACCGGCCTCGCCGCGGTGCAGGCCGTGCTCGCCGCCCTGCTGTGGCGCCAGCACAGCGGCCAGGGCCAGCTCGTCGAGGTCTCGATGCTGGAGACCGCCATCGCGCTGATGCAGTGGGACACCACGGCCTTCTCCGGCCCCGAGCGCTGGGAAGGCCGCCAGCTCAACGGCCATCTCGGCCCGTCGGACCACGGCTATGAATGCGCCGATGCGCGCTGTCTGATCGACATGCGCAGCAACGAGGAGGCGTGGCCGTCGCTGCTGTGCGACCTCGGCTGCCATGACCTCGCCGCCGATCCGCGTTTTGCCACGGCGGCGGCGCTCGATCTGCACGTCACCAAGCTGCCCGCGCTGACCGCGCCCGTCATGCGCCACTGGGCCTTCGCCGATCTGGAGAAGCTCGTGCGTGACAAATACGATGGCATCATCGTGCCCATGCTCGACCTTGCCCAGGCGGTGGCGCATCCGCAGGTTCGCCATATCGGAGTGATCATCGAAGGCACGCCGCGCCGCATCCGCTTTCCCATGGATGTCGTCTGATGACCATCACCCGCCCGCTGCCCCAGGCCGACACGCTCACCCAGGGGTTCTGGGACGCGACCGCCCAAGGCCAGCTCGCCGTGCAGCGCTGCACCGAATGCCGGACCTTCCAGCACCCGCCGCGAATACTCTGCCAGGACTGCGGCAGTGCCGAGCTCGCTTTCACGCCGATGAGCGGCAAGGGAAGACTGTGGAGCTGGACAACCACGCATCACAACGTCGTCGAAGGCTTCGCGCCGGCGCTGCCCTATCAATGCCTGCTGGTCGAGATCGATGAGCAGCCCGGCCTGTATCTGCTCTCCGACCTTGCCGAGCGCAGCCTGGACGCCGAGCTGAAGCTGGGGATGCGCATGCGCGTCGTGTTCGCAGAGCCGCTGGCGAATGGCGCGGTGCTGCCGCAGTTCGAACCGGACGGAGACACCGCATGACCTGGGCGCACAAGGGCCGCGTGGCCATCGCCGGCATCGGCTTCTCCCCCATCGAGCGCCGTACCACCCGCCCGCTCGGCCTCCACGCGCTGAAGGCCGCCGACGCCGCGCTGGCGAATTGCGGGCTGGGCTATGACGATATCGACGGTCTCGCCACCTATCCCACCGCTCCCTTCCTCGGCGCGCTGAACCGCGACGGCGAGGATGTGATCAATGTGGGCTTCTTCCTCGCCCAGCCGCGCATGAAGAACGTGATCTGGTATTCCCAGGCCGGCGAGGGGCTTGTGGCCACGGCGCTGCGCGACGCCACCAACGCGCTGATCGCAGGCGCCTGCGATCATGTGCTGGTCTGGCGGGCGATGTATGTGCCGCCGGGCACCTAAGGCAAATCGACCCAGCGCGAGGCCGCCGGCGATCAGCAGTTCACCGCCCCCTATGGCTGCGTCAGCCCGCTGCAATGGCATGCCCTGCGCTATCGCAACTACCTGGAGACCCACGGCAAGCGGCGCGAGCAGATGACTTCCTTCGTGCTCAACTCCCGCGCCAACGCCAACCGCAACGACCACGCCGTGTTCGCCGACCGGACGCTGGCCCCGGAGGAGTATCTCTCCGCCCGCATGATCGCCGACCCGCTCTGCCTGCTCGACTACGACGTGCCGGTCACCGCCTGTGTCGCCATGGTGCTGACCACGGCCGAACGCGCGCGGGATCTGCGGCAGAAACCCGCCTATGTCGCCGCCATCGGCCAGCAGACCGCGGTTCTGGCCAGCCGCATCAGCTACACCACCCACGACCATTTCGAAGCCGGCAAGCCGTTGGCCGACCGGCTCTGGCGCGACGCCGGGATCGGCGCACACGAGCTCTCGGCCGGCCAGCTCTATGACGGCTTCGCCCCCTCGGCGTTGTACTGGATGGAATGCGCCGGCTTCTGCGGCCGCGGCGAGGCGCTGGACTGGATCCAGGACGGCCGCATCGCCCTCGGCGGCAAAATGCCGATCAACACCTTCGGCGGCAGCCTCAGCCAGGGCCGGCTGCACGGCATGGGCCATGTCGCCGAGGCCGTGCTGCAGCTGTCAGACCGCGCCGGCCCCCGCCAGCTGCGCAACGCCCACGCCATCGCCGTGTTCGACGGCTCGCCCATGCTGCGCGGCAGCGCCCTCGTGCTGACCAGCACCCCCTGATCCCCGAAGAAAGCCCGCCATGCCCACCGAAATCCCACTCTACCGCGACCTGCCGGTGATCCCGGAGACCGGCGAGCACCATTCCTGGGACGTGTTCGGGCGTACCGACGAGCTCGGCACGCTGAACTTCCTGCAACCCCAGGCCATCGCCGCCGCCGCCCAGGCGGTGACGGACGGCGCCGTGATCTGCCTGTCGCTGCCGCTCAATGTGCCCTATCCCGCGCTCACCCGCGCCAGGCCCGCCTACACCCACACCGTCACCCGTACCCGCGGCGGGCGCGATGATTCACTCAGCGGCTTCTTCCTGCAGGCCTCCAGCCAGTGAGACGGGCTGCAGCACATCCGCTACCGCGAGTTCGGCTATTACGGCGGCCGCGAGGAGGCGGCGCTCGACAGCGGCGAACTCGGCATTCACGTCATGGCGCGGAAAGGCATCGTCGGCCGCGGCGTGCTGGTCGATGGCGCGCGCTACGCCGCCCACAAGGGGCTCGACTACGGCCCGACCCAGCGCTGCCCGATCAGCCCGGCGATGCTGGACGACATCCTCGCCTTCCAGGGCACCACCCTGCGTGACGGCGACATCCTCATTCTCCGCACCGGCTGGCTCGCCTGGTACCTCGCGCTCGAAACCGCCGGCCGCGACGCCATGCAGGGCATGCAGCGCGGCGGCGAGGACGCGATGCAGTGCCCCGGCCTGGAGCCCAGCACCGCCACCGCCGGCTGGCTGTGGGATCACCGCATCAGCGCCGTCGCCGCCGACAATCCCGCTCTCGAAGTGATGTGCGTGCGCAAGGAAGAAGGCTTTCTGCACCGCCGCATCCTGTCGCTGCTGGGCATGCCGATCGGCGAGTTCTTTCTCCTCGAGGAGCTCGGCGCGGCCTGCGCCACCCGCGGCCGCTGGAGCTTCCTGCTCACCTCCGCACCGCTGAACCTGCCCGGCGGCGTCGGCTCGCCCAACAACGCCTACGCCATTCTCTGAACGGATCAATCCGCATGCCGACGCCCACCGCCGCCGACATCATCGCCCCGAAGCGCGACGAGACCATTCCAGGATTGCTGCGCGCGGCCGCCGCTGCCATGCCGGACAAGCCGTTCATGATCCTGCCGGACCATTCCGGCCTGCGGCTGACCTACGCCGCCACCCTCGCCGGCGCCCAGACGGTCGCGCGCGGGCTGGCCGCCGGCGGTGTGCCGAAAGCCGGGCGGATCGCGGTCTATCTGCCCAACGGCCCCGCCTATGTATGGGCCTGGATGGGCACGCTGCTCGGCGGCGATGTCGACGTCACGATCAATCCCGGCATGCGCGGCCAGGCCTTGGCCTACGCGCTGAACAAGGCGCGGGTGGATGCGGTGCTGACCGATGCGGACGGTCTGGCGGGCCTTGCCAGCGTCCCCGAACTCGCCATCGCGCCCATGGTGTTCGTGCTGACCGCGCCGGAGGACGGCACCGCACCGAGCCTCGCCATGCGGCCCTGGGGCGATTGGAGCTCACCCGGCCAGACGCTCGCTGCCGACGACGTCACCCTGCCGCCCGACGCCAGTCCGCTGATCACCGCCTCGATCCGCTTCACCTCGGGCAGCACCGGCTTTCCCAAGGGCGTGATGATGTCGCAGGCCCACATGCTGGCCAGTGCGAAGATGTTCAACTTCATGACCGGCTTCGGGCCCGATGACGTGATGTTCACCTGCTTTCCGGTGCACCACATGCTCGCCACCGTCACCGGCATCCTCGCCGCCCTCTGCGGCCAGGGCACGCTGGTCATGACCAAGAAATTCAGCGCCAGCCAGTTCTGGACCCTCGCCCGCCACCACGGCGTCACCGTCTCCCACGCGCTCGACGCGCAGGTGGCCATCCTGCAGTCACTCCCACCCACCGAACGCGACCGCGATCACAGCATCCGCGTCATGTACACCGCAGCCGCACCCTTCCCAGTGTTCGAGGAACGCTTCGGTATCCGTATCATTCCGCTGTTCGACATGAGCGAGCTCACCGTCGTCGCTTATTATCCGCCCGGCATCCCCCGCCGCCCCGGCAGCTGCGGCCTCTCCTCCTCGCTGTTCGACATCGCCATCGTCGATGAGGACGACTACGCGCTGCCGTCCGGCACCGAAGGTCAGATCGTCGTCCGCCCGCTTGTGCCGCAAGTCATGATGCTCGGCTATTTCGACGACGCCGAGCGCACCGTCGAGGCCTGGAGCAATCTGTGGTTCCACACCGGCGACCGCGGCATGCTCGACGCCGACGGCTATCTCTACTTCAAAGGCCGCCTCGGTGACCGTATCCGCAGACGCGGCGTGAACGTCTCCGCCACCGAACTGGAATGGGTGGCGGCGCGCCACCCCGCCATCGCCGAGGTCTTGGTGATCGGCGTGCCGGCAACCCTGGCCGAAGACGACATCAGGATCTGCGCCAGCCTCCGGCAAGGCATGGACCTCTCGCCACAGGCGCTGCTGGACCATATGGCAGCCGAACTGCCGGGCTACCTGATCCCGCGCTACGTCGAGCTGCGTGAGAGCTTTCCGCGCACCGATACCGACAAGATCCGCAAGGCCGGGCTGCGCGCCGAAGGGGAGAAGGGGCTGACCGGGATGACTTGGGATGCCATGACCGGTACGTTTTAGAAGCAAGCGGTTCTTTTTTGAAAAAAATACTAAAAAACTTTTATTCTTTGGGGGGAGACAATGTCGATCAAGGATATTTCGCCCGATCGTCGTGCTTTGCTGGGGTTGTTGCCCGCTTCCTTGCTGGCTTCGCGGGGATTTGCCCAAACCGCCGGGTTTCATCCGCAGCCATTGCCGAAGGGCCGGCGCCGCGCCGTGAAGCTGGCCGTGGGCGGCATCGCCGACGTGCCGCATCTTGCGGTCTGGTTCGCCAAATACAGCGGCTACTTCGACGAACTGAAGCCCGACGGCGTCAACGTCGAAGTCGTGGCGTTCGGCGGCGGCAGCGAGTGGCTGCTGGCGCTCACCAGCGGCCAGGTGCAGATGGCGCACGGCTATTACGAGAACGGCGTGCGCGCACGCAGCCAGGGCCGCGACGTCATTCTGATCGACAACATCCTGCCCACGCCGGGATTTCTGATCCTGCTGCGCAAGGGCCTCGCCGACACGGTGAAGAGCGTGGCCGACGTGAAGGGGCTGAGATGGGGCATCACCAGCCTTGGCTCAGCGACCCATGCGGTGTCGCTGCGGGTGCTCAAATCGTACGGGCTCAACGCGACGAATGTCCGTTTCATCGGTTTGGGCGGCAACACCGGCTATATTCCGTCGATCCGTGAGGCGCGCGTCGATGTGCTGACGGCCTCGTTCAATGCGGCGTCGCTGCTGATCCAGGAGGGCAGTGCCACGTTGCTGCTGAATACGGACAGTGCCGGTCCGGTCGAGCAGGTCTACCACCATCCGTATATGGGGCCGGGCCTGCTGACCTCGCGCGCCTACACCGAGCAGGAGCCGTATGTAACACTGCGTGTGGTGGACGCGATCCGCAAATCAATTGCCACGCTGAAACGCACCAAGCCCGCCGACGTCGCGCGGATTCTGCCGGCGGAGTTCCACAGCGCGACGCTGGAGGCTGCGATCGCCGACACGACGGACGCCTTCACCGCCGATGGTGTCATTTCGCTTGCGGCGGCCACGGCGATGATTGCCGACATGAGCGACATCAAGCTTGGCAAGGGCGGCATCAACCCCGCCGAAACGTTCGACAATCGGTTCGTGCTGGCGGTCAAGCGGGCCTAGGCCCAATAATAATAAAAAGTCTTTTGCTTCTTTTCTTCAGAAAAGAAGTGCTTTCTTTCTATCGCGAGGGTCTCAAGTGAACCTAACCTACAGCATCGCCCATCTCTGCCTTGAAACCCTGCCCACCCGCATCGGCGCGGCCGAGCTCGCCAATGCCAGGCTTTGCCTCATCGACGGACGTCCGAAGATCGCGACCTACACGAACGCAGCGGTGGCCGACCCGGCCGTCGAGGCGCTGCGCCGGAAGGTGCGCATCGTCGTGCCGCCGCATCTCAGCGAGGCGGTGGCGGAGGTGCGGCGCCTGCCGTTCGACCAGCCGACGACGATCAGTGTCACCCAGCGCGACGGCCAAGTGTTCCGGGCGGTGGTGCAGTATCCGCGCGGCATGCCGCAGAACCCGGTCAGCGAGGCGGACCTGCTGGACAAGTTTGCCGACTGTGCCGCCGAGGATTTCGATCCGTCGCTGCCGGGCCGGCTCGCCGCGTTGCTTGACCAGCCAGATGTTTCGACAGCGGCGCTGCTCGACCTGCTGGCCGGGGCGGCGCGCGCGTCATGACGGTGGTGGCCCTGGAGGTGGATCCGCCGCTGCGCCTGGCCGGCGTGGTGCTCGACCCCACGACGTCGCCGGAGCGGATCGCGGCGTTTGCCGACTATCTGCGGCATGATCTGCCGGATTTCGATGCCTGGCTGGCGGATCTGCGCGCGCGGCTCGGCGGGCTGGTTCCGGCCACGATCAGGCCGGCGCATGACACGGCGAGCTTTCACGCGGCGCTGGCTGACGCGGAGGTCGCTGTCATCGAGGCCTTGCGGCTTGGCCCGGCCGAGCTCGATGCGGTGCCGCATCTGCGTGTGGTGCAGCAGTTCGGCCTCGATGACCGCAACATCGACCTTGACGCCTGTGCCGCGCGCGGCGTGGTGGTGCGCACCCAGCGGCGCCGCACCAACATCGCCGTCGCCGAGCACAGCATCGCCCTGCTGATGGCGCTGGCGAAACGGCTCGATACCATCGGCAACGTCGTCACCGACGCTGGCCTCACCGCCCACGGCTTCCATCCGACCCGTTACGACACAAGGCACACCGCCGCCGCCAACTGGGGCCGCGTGTCTGGCCTGCGGCTGCTGTCGGGCGCCACGCTCGGGCTGATCGGCTTCGGTGAGATCGGCCGCGAGGTGGCGCGCATCGCCGGCGGCATCGGCATGCACGTGCTGGTGCATCAGCGCACGCCGATCGCGCCGGCGGAGCAGGCGAGGCTCGGCATCGCCACCGCCTCGCTGGCGCAGACGCTGGCGCAGTCGGATGCCATCAGCGTGCACGTGCCCGGCAGCCAGAAGGATCTGACCGATGCGGCGGCGATCGCGCGCGTGAAGCCGGGAGCGTTGCTGATCAACACCGCTTGCGCCCAGGTGGTCAACCGCTGCGCCGCTGATGGCGGCGCTGCGGACGGGACATCTCGGCGGCGCCGGGTTCGACACGCTCTATGCCGAGCCGATGCTGCCGGGCGATCCGCTGCTCGACTGCCCGAACATTCTGTTCACCCCGCATCTGGCCGGCGGTGCCCGCCAGAACGCCCTGCTGGACATGGCGGAGATGCTGACCGGCATCGCCATCGCGCTCGGCCGCATCTGAGAGAGATCAATATGGACAAACTCGCCGCCCGCACCGTCCCGGCTCTGCTCGCCGAAATGGCCACGCGTTTCCCAGACCGCCCCTTCGCCATCGACGAGCGGCGTGCGCTGACCTACGCCGCATTCCAGGCGGAAGCGCGCAGACTGGCCAAATCGCTGTACTCGCTCGGCGTGCGCCGCCATGACAAGGTGGCCCTGGTGATGGGCAACCAGGTAGAATGGCTGTTGCTGCTGTTCGCCGTCACCATGCTGGGCGGCGTGCTGGTGGCGGTGAACACCTGGTGGCGCCGACGCGAGCTGGAACATGCGCTCAGGATCAGCGACAGTTCCACCCTCATCATGGTCGATCGCTACATTAGCAACGACTATACGCAGGCCCTGGCCGAGCTGGGCGATCTCGCGACCGCGCTGCCGATGCTGCAACGCATCGTCTGCCTGGGCGAGACCCTGCCGCCCGGCGCCGTGCCCTACGCCGAGATGCTGGCCCTGGGCGGCGACGTGGCCGATGCGGTGATCGACGACGCCACCGCCGCGATCGACCCCGAGGATCTGACGGAGCTTCTATTCACCTCCGGATCGACCGCGCGCGCCAAGGCCGCGGGCCTCGCGCATCGCGGGCTGATCGACAACATGCACGGCATCGGCGAGCGCATGCACCTGACCGAGCAGGACCGGTTGCTGCTGGTGGTCTCGATGTTCTGGAGCTACGCCTGCGCCAACGGCCTGTTCGCGGCGATGACGCATGGCGCGGCCGTGGTTCTGCAGTTCCGTTACGATGCCGGCGAGATGCTGCGCCTGGTGGATGTGCAGCGCTGCACCGCCGTCTACACCCAGCCCAACATGGTGCTGGAGCTGTATGCCCACCCCGACCGCAGGATTCGCGACCTCAGCTCCTGGCGCACCGGCATCGGCCGGCCGCAGGTGATGGATGCGCTGGCAGAGATCGGGCCGCAGGAGATGATCACCTCCTACGGGCTCACCGAATGCTACGGCAACAGCTGCAACTCGGACGCAAAATGGCCGCTTTCGCTGCGCAAACGCGGCTCGGGCCATCCGCTGCCGGGGGTGGAGCTGCGCATTGCCGACCCCGCCACCGGCGCCGAATGGCCACCGGGGCAGGACGGCGAGATCTGGCTGCGCGGCAATGTCACGCCCGGCTACCATAACGATCCGGAGCGCACCTGCGAATCGATCGACGTGGCGGGCTGGTTTCACACCGGTGATGTCGGACTGATCGACGAGCAGGGCATCGTCGTCTATCGCGGCCGGTTCAAGGAGATGATCAAGACCGGCGGCATCAACGTCACTCCGGCGGATGTGGAGGAGCTGCTGCAGGAGCATCCTGCGGTGCCGCAGGCGATCGTGGTGGGCGTGCCGGACCGGGAACGCGACGAGATCGTGGCCGCCATGGTGGTGCTGAAGCCGGGCGCGCAGGCCACGCCGGCCGAGCTTGACGCGCATTGCCGGGCGGCGGCCGCACAGTTCAAGGTGCCGCGCTTCATCGAGATCGTCCCCCCCGAGCGCGTGCCGCTGACCGATACCGGCAAGGTCGCCAAGCGCGCGGTGATCGAGGCGCTGACCGCGGCGCGCGCCGCCACGGTGTCGGCATGACCGGCGCGCGGCCGGTGCGCGTGGTCATTCTCGACGAGGACCATGTGATGACCCTGCTGCGGCGCGGCATGGCCGAGCCGAGCGCTGAGAACGACGCGGCGATCGCGCGGTTCTTCGCACCGGAGGCGTGCGACCTCGGCCAAGTCTACGCGATGGCGCAGGGGCTGACCCAGGCCGACGGGGTCGAGCTGGTCCAGGCGCGCGGCGACCGGGCGCTGGCGGATGGCGCCGATCTGATCCTGTTCCGCCGCGGCACGGTCGACAGCGCCATGGTGGCGGCGTGCCCCGGCCTGAAGCTCGTCCAGCGGCTCGGCAGCCGGGCCGACATGATCGATCTGGCAGCGCTGCGCAGCCGTGGCGTGCCCGCCTCCTGCCTCGCGCGGCCCTCGCTCGCCTACACGGCCGAGCACGCGATCCTGCTCGCCCTCGCCTTGGCCAAGCGCCTGCCAGACGCCGAGCGCGCGCTGCGGGCGGGGGACTATGATCCGCAGCGTGTGCGCTCGCCCGACAACGTCGCCTACAACTGGGTGGGACTGCCCCGCGCGTCAGGGCTGTTCCGGGCCACGCTCGGCATTATCGGCCTCGGCGAGGTCGGCGCGATGGTGGCGCGGATCGTCCAGGGGTTTGGCATGCGGGTGATCTACGCCAACCGTGGCCCGCTGCCCCCCGAACGGGAGGCGGCGTTCGGCGCTCAATTCCGCCCGCTCGATGCGCTGATGGCGGAGGCCGATTTCGTCTCCATCCACGCCCCCAACACCGCGGCCACGCGCGGGCTGGTGGGGCGCAGATCGCGCGGATGCAGCCCACCGCCTTCCTGATCAACACCGCGCGCGGCCCGATTCTGGACGAGGATGCGCTGTATGACGCGTTGGTGCAGGGCCGCATCGCGGGCGCGGGTCTCGATGTGCACCTGGTGGAGCCGCGCCCCAGCGATGACCGGTTCTGCGCGCTGCCCCAGGTGATCCTCACCCCGCATCTGGCGGGCAGGTCCCGACTGGGGCTGCTGCGCGAAATCGCCGTGATCTACGACAACATGCGCGCGGTGCTGGCGGGCGACCTGCCGGTTCATGACAGGATTGTCTGACGATCTGCAGTTCTTCGCTTTCAATCGCCCGTGGTTGGGTTAGTCTCCCTGGCAACGTCCTGAGCCAGAGCTTCAACGACACAAAGGCGCGAATGCAATCGCGTCATGAGAGGCAGAACAATGCCCGAGCAACATGACATCCGTCTCGCACGCCGCGCCGTGCTGGCTATGGTGCCGGCGGCGCTCATGGCCTCGGCAGCGCAGGCCGCGGACTATCGCCCCGTGCCACTGCCGGCGGGCGAGCGTCGCACGGTGCGGCTGGCCGTCGGCGGGGTGGCCGACATCACTCATCTCGCGGTGTGGTATGCCAGATACGCCGGCATCTTCGACACGCTGAAGCCCCTGGGCATCGATGTCGAGATCGTGCCGTTCAGCGCGGGCAGCGACTGGCTGCTGGCGCTGACCAGCGGGCGCGTCGATCTCGCGCACGGCTATTACGAGAACGGCGTGCGCGCCCGCAGCCAGGGCCGCGACGTCATCCTGCTCGACAACATCATGGCCACCCCGGGCCTGATCATCGTCATGCGCGCCGATCTGGCCGGCAAGGTGACATCGGTGAAGGACACCGCCGGCATGACCTGGGGTTGACCAGCTTCGGCTCCGCCACCCATGCCGTGGCGCTGCGGGTGACCAAGTTCTACGGATTGCAGCCGAGCGATGTGAAGTTTATCGGCGTCGGCGGCACCTCGGGGCTGCTGCCGGCGATGCGTGAGAAGCGGGTGGACGTGCTGTGTTCCACGCTGATCGCGGGGCTGCAGCTGATCTAGGAAGGCACGGCCAAGGCGCTGGTCTCTCTGGTTTCGGACAAGATCACCACCGAGATCTACGGCCACCCCTATCTCGGCCTCGGGCTGCTCAGCTCGCAGGCCTATGTCGACCGCGAACCGTTCGCCACCTTCCAGGTCGACAAGGCGATCCGCACCTCGATCACCCGGCTGAAGGGTGCCAGGCCGGAAGATGTCGCAAAGGTGTTGCCGGCCGAGTTCCAGGCGGACAGCATCGTGGAGACCATCCGCGCGACCGTGGGCGCGTTCACCGACGACGGCGAGGTGCCGCTCGCCGCGGCCGAGGCGATGATCCACGACATGAGCGACCTCAAGCTGGGTCGCGGCATGGAGCCGGCGGCGACGTTCGACAACCGGTTCATCCGCGCTGTCAAGGCGGGCGCATGACCGAACCGCTGATCTCGCTGCGCGGCGTGGCGCGGCGCTACCCCGCGAGCAAGGGCAAGTCCAGCTTCACCGCGGTGCAGGGCATCGATCTCGATATCGCCGAGGGCAGCTTCGTGGCGGTGGTCGGCCCGTCGGGCTGCGGCAAATCCACCATCCTCAACATGATCGCTGGGCTGGACGCGCCGAGCGAGGGCCGCATCACGGTGGCGGGCGAGACCGTCTCCGGACAGTTGCGCAACGATGTCGGCTACCTGTTCCAGAAGGACGCGCTGCTGCCGTGGAAGACGGTGCAGGCCAATGTCGAGCTGCCGCTGGTGTTCCGCCGCCTCGGCGGCGATCACCGGCAGATCGCGCGCGAATGGCTGGCGCGGGTGGGTCTGGCCGGATTCGAGACCAATTTCCCGCACCAGCTCTCCGGCGGCATGCGCAAGCGCGTGGCGCTCGCCGCCACCTTCGTCTACGGCCCGCGCATCCTGCTGATGGACGAGCCGTTCTCGGCACTCGACGTGCAGACGCGCAACATGATGGAGAACGAGCTGCTGGAGCTGTGGCAGCAGAACAACAAGACCGTGGTGTTCGTCACCCACGACCTGGAGGAGGCGATCGCACTCGCCGATCACGTGGTGGTGCTCACCGCCAATCCCGGCCGGGTGAAGAAGCGGTTCCGCGTCACCCTGGATCGCCCGCGCAACGTGAACGACATCCGCTTCGACGACCGGTTCCGCGATCTGCACGCCGAGATCTGGGAGGCGCTGCGCGAGGAGGTGGCACGCAGCTACGCGTTGCAGCGGGAGCTGGTGCATGGTTAGCCGCCGGCTCTCCGCCGCCTCGCCGGCGCTGGTGGTGCTGGCGCTGCTGCTGGCGTGGGATTTCGCCACCCGCTTCGGCCTGGCCGATCCGCGCTACCTGAGCCGCCCGCTCGATGTCGCCGCCCTGGTCTGGCAATGGACCCGCACCGGCTACATCGTGCCGCGTATGCTGGCGACGTTCTCCGAGGTGGGGATCGGCTATGTCGGCGGCACGCTGGCGGGCATGGCAGTCGCGTTCCTGTTCTTCTTCGTGCCGCGTGTGGCGGAATTGTGCGATCCGCTGGTGGTGCTGCTCAACGCCGCTCCGCGCGCCATCCTGGCGCCGTTCGCCGTCCTGCTGTTCGGCATCGGGCTCGGCTCCAAGGTGGCGCTGGTGATGCTGGTGGTGTTCGCCATCACGCTGCTGAGCCTGTCCACCGGGCTGAAGGAGGTCGATCGCACCATCGTCGACAATGCCCGCGTCATGGGCGCAGGGCGGGCGGACCTCACGCGCCATGTCTACCTCCCCGCCGCCCTGGTGTGGGTGGTGAGCGCCATGCGGATCAGCATCGGCCAGGCGTTCACGGCGGCGATCGTGTGCGAGCTGCTCGGCTCCACCGACGGGCTGGGCTGGATCATCGCCGCCGGCCAGTCGGCGGTGAAGCCGGACTGGATCATGACCGGGCTGTTCTTTGCCAGCGTGATCGTGCTGCTGGTCGACATCGTCATCCTGGCGCCGCTGGAACGGCGCGGCTCGCATTGGCTGGTGTTCTGATGCGGGCGCTGATCGAGCGGCTGCTCCTCGTCGTGGCGCTGCTGCTGATCTGGCAGTTCCTGCCGCTCACCGGTCTCGCCGATCCGTTCTTCATCTCCTCGCCCGCCCAGGTGGCGGATCAGATCTGGCAATGGGGTGCCGGCGGCGACCTGCTCGGCCATATCCTGACCACGTCCGGCGAGGCGCTGGCCGGGCTGCTGATCGGGGCGGTGTTCGGGGCCGGGTTTGGGCTGCTCTGCGGATTGCACCCGGCGGCACAGAAGGCGTTGCTGCCGCTGATGACGGTCAGCAACGCGCTGCCGCGCCTGGCGTTCGCGCCGCTGCTGATCGCCTGGTTCGGCTTCGGGCCGTCCTCGAAGATCGCCCTGTCCGCCTCGGTGGTGTTCTTCTTCATCTTCTTCGGCGTCTATTCCGGTCTGCGCTCCGGCAGCCGGCTGCTGGTGGCCAATGCGCGGGTGATGGGCGGGCGGGGTGCGGCGCTGCTGTGGCACGTGCATCTGCCGAAGGCGTTTCTGTGGATCGTGGCCTCGCTGCGCCTGGCGGTGGGCTATGCCTTCGCAGCCGCGGTAATCGGCGAATATCTCGGCGCCGATCGAGGGCTAGGCTACCTGATCGTCTACGGCAAGGAGATGCTGGACATGACCCAGGTCTTCGCCGGCATGACGGTGGTGGTCACCATCGTGGGCGTGCTCGATGTGGGCCTGCGCCGGCTGGCGCGGGCGGGGTCGCGCTGGCGCGGCCTGGAGGGACGGCTGTGAGCGTGACACTGGAGCTGGTCCGCGCGTGCCGGGCGATGACGGTGGGGCCGGACGCGCTGGCCCAGGCGCGGCGCTGCGTGTTCGACGGTCTGGCGGTCGCCCTTGCCGCCGCCACCGATCCGGCGATCGCCATTATGCGCCGCGTCGATGGCCAGCCCGGCGGCTGCAGCGTGATCGGCGGCGGCCGGCTGGCCGAGGCGGATGCGGCGCGTGCCAACGGCATGATGACGGCGCTGCTGCTGTTTGACGACAATTCCGGCCCGATGTGGGGCCACCCGACCGCGCCGCTGATGCCGGCGGTGCTGGCGGTGGCGGAAACCGAGGGGCTGAGCCTCGGGCGGGCGCTGCAGGCTTTCGTCGTCGGCTACGAGGTCGAGTGCCGTCTGGGCCGTGTGCTCAACCCTTCCGCCTATGAGGCGGGCTGGCATGCCACCAACACGCAGGGGACCATCGGGGCCGCCATCGCCTGTGCGCTGCTGCTCCGGCTGGACGAGCAACAGACCTGCATGGCAATCGGCATCGCGGCGTCGCTGGCCGGCGGACTGCGGCGCAATTTCGGCTCGATGACGATGTCGTTTCACTGCGGCGAGGCGGCGGCCAACGCGGTGCGCGCGGCACGCCTCGCGCAGGGCAGCTTCACCGCCCACCCCGATATCTTTGGGCGCCCCAACTCCTACGGCGAGGCGTTGAGCCGGGAGTGGAACGAAGCCGCCTTCCGGGCGATGATACGCGAGATCGGCACCGCCCCGCCGGTGATCGTCGATCCCGGCCCGATCCTCAAGCTCTACCCCTGCGGCCAGCCGACGCTCTACGGGGTCGACTGCGCGCTCGCCCTGATGCGCGACCATGGTGTTTCCGCCGATGCCATCGCCGAGATGGAGTTCCGCGTCAGCTACCTGCTGCCGCGCACGCTGATCCACACCCACCCGACCAACGCGCTGCAGGCCAACCCCTCGATGCATTACTGCGTGGCCGCCACCTTTGTCGATGATGGGCCGAAACTGTCCTCGTTCACCGATGAAGCGGTGATGCGCCCACAGATCCGCCGCCTGCTGGACTGCAGCCGTTTCGTGGTGCTGCCGGAGTATGAGGAACATGTTCCGGGTGTGCGCGCGCTCGCCCTGGAACTGCCGGCGACAGTGTGGGTGCGACTGACCGATGGCCGCGAGGCGCAGGTCACCATGGCGCATCACAAGGGCATGCCGCAGAACCCGGCGACCGAGGCGGACCAGCTCGCCAAATTCACCATGTGCGCCGGCCGGTCGGGTGCCGCGGTGTTGGCCGCCCTTGACGACACAGAGGCCGGGTTGGCCGTGCTGCTCGCCCTGGTGGGAGATGTTTCATGATCGATCCGGCGATGCTCATCGGCACCTGGCAGCTCGTTGAAACCCGTGCGCATGACGACGACGGCGCCCCCATTCGTGCGCCCTATGGCGGCAAAGGTCTCGGTGTGATCAGCTTCGATGCCACCGGGCGCATGGTGGCCGTGCTGTGCGAGGGCGGCACCATCGAGCCCGGAGAGACTCGCGAATACAGCTCCTATTGCGGCACCTATACGTTTGACGGTGTCACCCTGGTCACGCGGGTGGATGCAACCGCCGAACCCTCCCGAATGGGGTCCGATCAGGTGCGCAAGGTGAGCCTGGACGAGGGGCGGCTGGTTTTGCAACCGGCACCGCGACCCTGGAAAGGCAAGAACCAGCATCGGCAGCTCATCTGGAAGAAGATCAGTTAAGTGCCGGGAGCTGCTCATGAAAAGCAGAGCTCGAAAAAGGCCTTCCCGCACGGCACTTGTGACGGGAACGTCATTGCCATGCCGGGCGGGTGCCGCTAGATTGTCAGACAATTTAGGGCGTTGTGGCTCTGAATATCAGCGAGACAAGCAATGTCCGAAACGCCCAGCCCCGACCGACTGACCGCCTCGCTCACCATCGAGCGCGTGACCTCCACCTTGATCGATCAGGTGGTCACCCGGCTCCGCGCGGCGCTGGTGGAAGGGCTGTTCCGACCCGGTGAGCGCATGGTTGAACGGGACGTGTGCGAACGGCTCGATGTCAGTCGCCCGCTGCTGCGCGAGGCGCTGCGGCAGCTGGAGGCCGAGGGGCTGGTTGAGCTCGTGCCGCATCGCGGACCGGTGGTGAAGCGGCTGTCGGCCCAGGAGGCCACTGAGCTGTATGATCTCATGGCAGTGGTTGAAGGCGAATGCGCCCGCTATTGCGCGCGCCGGGCCACGGCAGAGGATTTGGCCGCGCTGCGCACCCACACGCTGGCACTGATCGAGGCGCTGCAGGCGCGCGACACGGCGCGGATCGTGCCGTGCAAGAAACGCTATTACGAGGCGCTGCTGACCGCCTGCCACAGCCAGCCGATCGCCGCCTATCTCCGCCAGATCAGCGCCCGGCTCAGCCAGTTCTGGTCAAGCTCGGTGCGGGTCTCCGGGCGCGTCGAGGAAGGCAGCGCCGAGCTGATCGCCATACTGGAAGCGATCGAACGGCGTGACGAGGACGCGGCCTCGCTCGCCGCGCAGACCTTTATCCGTCACGCCCGCCGCCAGCAGGACTTGCGCGCCGCCGCCGATCGGAACGCCCGCGATGCCGTATGACGATCCGGCCCTGGCCGACCTGCTCGACCGCCTGCGCCCCCTGCCGGCGGCCACCGTATACGAAGCCGCAGGCAAGCTGGGCGACATGGCGCCAAATATCCGCCCCATGCGTCCAGGCGCCCGCCTGCTTGGCCCCGCCTTCACCGTCAAGGCGATGCCCAGCGACAACAAGGTGGTCTTCGCAGCGATCGCCGCGGCCCCGCCAGGGTCGGTGCTGGTGATCGATGCCGGCGACACCGACCGGTCCACCATCTGGGGCGGCACCTCCACCGTGGCCTCGGTCGCCCGCGGGTTGGCGGGGCTGGTGACCAATGCGGCGGTGCGGGACCTCGATGAGATTCTGGACAGCGGCTGGCCGGTGTTTGCCGCGGGCGTTGCGGTGCGCGGCACCTCCAAGGCGCATCCGGGCTGGATCGGCATTCCCGTCGTGGTCGGCGGGGTCAACGTCCATCCGGGCGACATCATCCTGGGCGATGCAGATGGGGTGATCGTCATCCCGCCCGGGCGACTGGCGGAGATCGTGCCCAAGGCCGAGGCGAAACGGCACGATGAGATCGACAAGGAAGACCGGCTGCGCCGCGGCGAGAGCATCGAATCCGTGATGGGGCTTTAGCCGCGCCACCACAAAATCAATGGACGGAGATCCAAAATGGGTGCAACGATCACCGAAAAGATCCTCTCGCGGGCCGCCGGGCGCCCGGCTGTGGCGGGTGAGACAATCTTCCCCGACCCCGACCTGGTGACCGTGCATGATTGGTATGTGGTCAATTTCGACAACGCACTGATGGAGCTTGGTGTCACCAGGCTGTTTGACGCGACGCGCGTGCTGATCTGCACCGATCATGAGCCGGTGGCGCTGAGCCGCGAGGCGGCCACCCGCCAGGCGGCGGTGCGCGGGATCGTTGCCAAGTATGGCATCGCGCAGTTCTATGACAGCGGCCGTGGCGGGCATGGCCATGTCTTTCCGATGGAGAAGGGCATCGTGCGGCCTGGCATGTTCGTGCTGGCATATGACACGCATGTGACCAACTACGGCGCGGTGGGCTGCCTGGGGTTCGCGCTGGTCACCGAGATCAGCGAGGTGCTGGCCTGCGGCAATGTCTGGATCAAGGTGCCGGAGACGGTGCGGGTGAACCTGCACGGACGCCTGCCGTTCGGCGCCACCATCCGCGATCTCGCGCAGAAGATGACGCAGGATCTCAGTGCCGATCTGATCGACTATTCGATTGTGGAATATGGCGGCCCGGCGATGGCCGCGATCGGCTTCGGCGGGCGGCAGACGCTGTGCAACACGCCGCTCGAGATCGGCGCGAAATCGGCCATCGTCGAGCCGGACTCCTGGACGCTCGACTATGTGCGTGGCCGCACCGATCAGCCATTCACCCCGGTGGTGAGCGATCCTGACGCGCGGTACAAGGCGGTGTTCGACATTTCGCTCGACGACATCGAGCCCCAGGTGGCTGCGCCGCCGCGGCCGGACAATGTGATGGGGGTGAGCAAGGTCGAGGGTGTGAAGGTCAATCACGCCTTCATCGGCTCCTGCGCCAACGGCTCGTATGAGGACATGCTGGACGCCTCGCGCATTCTGCGCGGCCGGCGCATCCATCCTGATGTGCACATGATCATCACGCCCGCCACCAACGAGATCGCATCGAAAATGGCGTCGGAGGGGCTGTATTCGATCTTTATGGAAGCCGGCGCCACAGTGAGCGCGCCCGGGTGCGGGCCGTGCGCCAGTGGGCGGATCAGCCCGCTGGCGGCGGGCGAGACGTCGATCAACACCGCGACGCGCAACGATCGGGGGCGGATGGGCGATCCTGGGGCGTCGCTCTATATCGCCAGTCCGCTCACCGTGGCGGCTTCGGCTGTGGCTGGGGTGATCAGTGATCCACGGAAGTTTCTTTAGGAAGCAGTTTTTTTTTGAAAAAAGAACCAAAAAACTTTCATTCGCTGGGCCCAGCCTGTCCGGAAAGACGCGCACCAAAACGAATAGAAGTTTTTTGCTTCTTTTTTTCAAAAAGAAGTCCTTTCGTCTGTGTGAAGGACCACAAAAATGGATTTGATCTACGAAGGCACCTGCTGGAAATTCGGCGACAACATCTCGGTCGACAGCGACATGACCAAGAAGGAGTTCTCCACCCAGCGCGAAACCCGCCACGAGGTGCTGCGCGACTATCTGATGTGCGGCATCGATCCGGATTTCGCCAAGAAGGTCGCGCCGCACGACATCATCGTCGCCGGCAAGCGCTTCGCGCAGGGCAATCCGCACATCCAGGGCCTGATCGGCATCGCCGCCAACCAGATGGGGCTCGTGTGTGAATCGATCCAACGCGGCAGCTATCGCAACGCCATCAACGCCGGTGTGCCGTTCATTTCGCACGCCGCGGGCGTCACCCAGACCTGCGAGACCGGCGACCGGCTGCGGGTGAACTTCTCCACCGGCGTGTTCGAAAACCTCAGCCGCGGCACCGTGCAGTCCTACCAGCCGCTGTCGGCCGACCTGCTGGCAACCGTCCGGCTTGGTGGCTGGAAGCCAATGGTGAAGCTGCGACTGCAGAGGCTCGGACTTGTCCCTGCCTGACGTCTTCGCGCCTGAAACAAAAAAATAAAAATCGGAGGTCACGCCCATGAAACGTCGCACCATTCTGGCCACTGCCCTGACGGCTCCCGCGATTTTCGCCGCCTCGCGCGCGCGGGCCGCCAGCAAGATCATCGTGGGCGACCCGAGCCCGGCCGAAGGTGCGGTCGGCCGCACCGAGGCGCTGTTCAAGCAACTTGCGGAGAAATACTCGGACGGAGAGCTCACGGTCGAAGTCTACCCCAACAGCCAGCTCGGCACGTTCGACACCATGGCCACCCAGATGAAGGTCGATCTGGTCAACGTCATGTTCATCCAGCCCGACGCGTTGGGCGGGCAGGTGCCGATCGTCACCGCCAATGCCTGGCCGTTCACCTTCGGCACCCAGGACGAGATGGTGAAAGCCTGGAACGGCAAAGGCGGCCAGGCGCTGATCGCCGAGGTGGAGAAGCGCAGCGGCTACCGCATGATCGCGCCGTCGTGGAACACCGCGCGCTGGATCTACACCACCCGCGCCGCCTCGTCGCTCGATGCGCTGAAGGGCATGAAGATCCGCGTGCCCGGCACGGCCATCTATGTCGACCAGATCCGGCTGCTCGGCCTGTCGCCGATCCCGATGAGCATCGCGCAGACCTTCACGGCGATGCAACAGGGCGTGGTGGAAGGCATCGAGGGCACGATCTCCGACATGGCGTCGCTGTCGATCCAGGACGTGGCGAAATCGGTGGTCAAGACCAGCCACGTGCTGTCGCCCAAGGCTTTCCTCACCTTCGGCAAATTCGTCGACAGGCTCTCGCCGAAGGGCAAGTACGCGTTCATGCGCGCCGCCCACGAGGCGTCGGATTTCTTCGGTCAGATCTCGCGCGCCGAGGAGAGCAAGCTGATCGAGACCTTCAAGGCCAAGGGGGTGACCTTCGTCGAATCCGGCCACACGCTGGCCGAATTGCAGGGGATGGTGCAGCCGATGCAGGCGCAGCTGCCCGAGGTCTATGAATGGGCCAAGAAGCTGGCGGCGGGCTGAGCTTCGGCATGGCACAGGACACGTCTCGCACCTTGGGGCCGCTCACGCCCGGCCTGCCCGGCCGGCTGCTCGGCTGGTCACAACACGCCACCGAGTTCCTCGGCGGAGTGCTGGTGGCGATCAGCCTCGTGTCGGTCACGATCCAGATCGTCATGCGCTACGGCTTCAACAACGCCAACACCTGGTCGGACACGCTGGCCTCCGCCTCGCTCGCCTGGATCGCCTTCCTGGCGGCGACGGCCGCCGTGCGCAGCGAGCGCAACCTGTCGGTGCGCTTCGTTGTGAGCCGGCTGCCGCAGACCTGGCAGCGCCTGGTGCAGACCGTCATCCATCTGGCCATTCTGGGCTTCGCCGTCGTGCTGACCTGGTCCGGCCGGGAGCTGATGGAGCTGACGATGGACTCCAATGTGGAAGGATTTCTGGTGCCGGCCAGCTGGGGGCAGATCTATGCCGTCTCGGTGATCTCCGGCGTGCTGATGACGCTGTACACGATCGAGCATCTGGTGGCGATCTGGCGGGGGCGGCGATGATCGGCGGCGCTGTCCTTGTCAGCTTCCTGGTGCTGCTGCTGCTTGGCATTCCGCTGGTATTCAGCATGTGTCTGGCGGCTTTGCTGGGGACAGTCCTGCTCGGCGTGCCGAGCCTGTCGGTCATTTCGCTGCAGATCTTCGAGGGGCTGAACTCGTTCCCGCTCGTCGCCATTCCGCTGTTCCTGCTGATGGCGCAGCTGATGACCGTCGGTGGGGTAACGAATGCGCTGGTGCGCTTTGCCACCTCGCTGGCCGGCCATATCCGCGGCTCGCTGGCGCTGGGCAACGTGGCGGCCTCGACGCTGTTGGCCGGTGTCACCGGTTCGTGCCTGGCGGACACGACGGCCATCGGCTCGATCATGATCCCGGCGATGATCCGGGAGGGCTATCCGCCGGCCTTTGCCGGGGCGGTGACGGCAGCGGCGAACATCGTGGGCCCGATCGTGCCGCCTTCGACACTGATCGTAATCTACGGCTTCGCGTCCGGAGCCTCGATCACCCAGATGTTTCTGGCAGGCATCGTGCCCGGCGTGCTGCTGTCGCTGGGCTTCGGCGTGCTCACCTATGTCAGATCGGCGCGCAACGGCTACGGCACGATGTCGCACGGGTTCAGCCTGCGGGTGACATTGCTCGCACTGGTCGAGGCGCTGCCGGCGCTGGTGTTGCCGGCTCTGATCGTGGCCGGCGTGGTGGGCGGTGTGTTCACCGTCTCCGAATCGGCCGCAGCAGCGGCGACCTATGCGCTGCTGTACACCATCGGCATCGGGCTGGTGCGCGGCCGGGTCGATTGGCGAGGCATCGCGCAGGCGCTGGGCCGCACGGCCAATGACACCGGCATGGTGATCATCATGGTCGGCGCGTCGAACCTGCTCTCCTGGGTGCTGGCACGCAGCCAGCTGCCGCAGCAGGTGGCGGCCTCGATGATGGGCTTTGGCCGGTTCGAGACGTTGGCGATGATCAATCTCGTGCTGCTGATCTTTGGCATGTTCCTTGAACCGGCTCCGGCGCTGCTCCTGGCCTGCTCGATCCTGCTGCCGCTGGTCAACAGCCTTGGCATCAACCTGATCCACTTCGGCATCATGATGATCGTCAATCTGCAGATCGGCGTGATCATGCCACCGCATGGCGCCTCGGCTTTGATCTGTTCCCGCATGGCCGGGATTACATTCGAGAAACAGATTCAGGCGTTAGTGCCCTTTATTCTGCTGGGTCTGCTGACGGTCGTGCTGGTGACCTATCTTCCGGGCTTAACGCTTTGGCTTCCAGGCCTGTTGCGTTAGATCAGTGTATGCCGAAACCTGAAATGTTGACCCAACAAAGAATGGATAGTTTGGGTGGATAAAGTTGATCTGCGGTCTGATTTTGACAAATATTGCGAATCCTACAAAGCTGCAGTCCAGCTTGCTCCAGCGACCTGTCCACAAGTGGGATCACCGCGAGACGGCTTGGCGGATGTGTCAGATTGCGGCGAAAGTCACCGGTGATCCGTCGGCCGTCGACACGCTTTAAAGGTTCAGCCCAGCTGACGCGAACCCATTTGGCAAAGGGTGACGACCAGTTGCTCATGGCACGCCTCGCAATCTTGGATCAGGGACGTAGTCACTTGTTGTGCCTTTGACCAGTCAGGGGAAATCACCGGGATCGGATAAGGTAACATTTCGGCATCCAGCCATGCGATATTCGACCAGCCCACCACTGTCGCGCTGTCGTCTAAACAGAAACCTAATACCAACGGCCTTGATCGATGACTCTTCCATCGATCAAGGCCGTTGGTATCATATCCAGTGTCTTTTGCTGGCGCGGCTGAGCTGACAATGCAATGAAGACTGCGTGTGCACCTGGAGTCAGATCAACGTCTCGCGGCCACGGCGACACGCTCGGCCAGCGCCGGCGGCAACGAGGTCTCCGGCAGACCGCCTTGCAGCAGCGACAGCATGTCCAATTCGAATTACCCATCCAGATCCGGTCGATCCGGCGCTCTGCCCGTGCGAAAGGCGCGCGCGTTCAAATGATATGGGAACGGGATGACCAGAAGATTGAGGGGCGCCATGGCCGCCGATGGCATCTCGTTCCCCGACAGCACGGCGAAGTTTGCGGGCCCGGCCGGGTGCGGAGGTGCTCAGCGCGATGCCCGGCTCCGAACACAGGCCCGAGCGTTCCGCGATGGTGGCCACGATGGCGACCAAGTCTGGCGTCCGCCGACGAAACCGAGCCGACGAAATACTTTCTGTCGACGCTCCGGCAACCACCAGTCGGAGCACCCTGGTGCCCACGGCAAAGCTCCGCTGGCGGATCGAACGAGACTACCAGGACCTCAAACAGAAACTGGGCCTTGGCCAGTATAAAGGGAGAGGTTGGCGCGGCTTTCATCATCACGCGCCCCGGTGCGTCGCCGCTTACGTATTCCTGCTCTCCGAAAGGGGAGCTTTTCCCCCCGATGATGCGCCGAAACACAAGCATCCTGGCCGAGCGACCTTGCCGGGTTCGTATCATGCTGAAGTCGCGGGTGGTGCCCATACAGCCCCACGCGCGGGAGCAGCATGTGCGCAAATCGGGGGATATGGGCGAGCCCATGGGGGAAAGCGCCGCCTCATTGAGGGAGTTTGACTCCTGTACGCTGAAGTTTTTTAAAATCACTTACAGATTAACATTTTGAGTAATTGCCTGCGTCCAAACGAATTAGAAGAAGAAGACACGAAAACAAGTGTCGCAGCGTTATCAATATAAAAGGGGTTTGGTATGTCCGCATCCGTAAGAAGAAAAGTAATGGAAGATTTCAAGAAAATGGACATTATCAGCCTTAATAAAATAGCCAGAAAAGTGCCGCATCACGCAAGCACAAAAAATCAATGACAAGCGATTCGAAAATTGACGTGAACCAGGATACGAAGCTCATTATTCTGTACGAAGGCTGAATTTATCGACAACAGGCTTCGGCATCCAACCCGTCATTGTGAACATGATCAGGCATGCGGAAACCCAAGGCCGGGAGTAATTGCTCACCCCACCTCTGCCCGCGCGTCGCGTTGTGACGTGGCTGCCAGCACGTGACGAATATCACCGAGGACGGAGCGGCCATTGGCCTTTGCGGTGCTGGCCACGGAGCGGAAGGCGGCGTAGGTTTGCGCACCCCATTCGGAGCGAAAGCCGTTGGTCACCTTGCGGAAGATCACGCTGGGCCGCAGCGCACGCTCGCAGACATTGTTCGTGGCCGATACGGCGCG
>JBBILI010000059.1:0-25883 GCA_037445025.1 Rhodospirillales bacterium | reverse complement strand
CTGATGCAATGATGGCGGAAGCAGCCAAGCTTGATCCACATCCCACGCACGAAAGGTCTTGCTCATGCTTGGCAGTGAATCAAACCTCAGCCCGCGTCGGCCAGAGAATTCTCGGACAGGCTCCTAGGCCCTCCGGCGGCTGAACCAGGCCATCGCGGCCCCGCCGGCCATCAGCACCGACGTCCCCAGAAACACCGCCCGCATGCCGATATGCCCGCCGACGAAGCCGCCCACCAGCGGGCCCAGCACCTGGCCGGCATATTGTGACGATGTCGCGAATCCCAGCGTCCGCCCCACGCTGCCTTCCGGCACGGCGTGGCGGATCACGCTGGTGACACAGGGCAGCAGCCCGCCCAGCGCCACCCCCATGCAGAACCGCAGCGCCACCAGCTGCCAGCCCGTCGTCACATAGGCCTGCGGGATCAGCAGCACCGCGGCCACCGCCAGCGCCGCCACGATCACCCGGAGATGGCCGATGCGGTCGCCAAGCCGGCCCATGCCCGAGGCCGAGACGATGCTGCCCAGCGCCGCCGCCGACATGGCGAGGCCCGAGACCAGCGTCACCCGGTCCGTCTCGACCAGCTGGGCCACGAACAGCGTGATGATTGGCTCGATGGACATGTTGGCGATCATCAGCAGCGCGCCGGTGGCCAGCATGGCGATGACGGGGCGTTTGTCCGGAATGGCGGACCAGCCCTGGCGGGAGGCGGCGCGGCGCACCTGCACCGGCTTCCTGTCCTCGCGCAGCAGGAAGGTGGTGGCCAGGAAGGTGAGAAAGATGAAGCCGCCGGCGATCCAGAACGTGCCGCGAATGCCGATCAGCGGCGGCAGCACGCCGCCCGCGAGCGGCCCCACCAGATTGCCCGCCATGATGCCCGACGATATGACCCCCAGCGCCCAGCCGGTGCGGGATTTCGGCGTCTGCGTCGCTACCAGGATGGTGGAACCCGAGGCGTAGCCGCCGGCCAGGCCCGCGAACAGCCGCACCGCCACCAGCTGCCAGACGCTGTCCACCATGCCGATCAGCGACATCGCCACCGCCATGCCGAGGCTGGCGCGCACCAGCATCAGCTTGCGCCCGTAGCGATCCGCCAGCCGCCCCCACAGCGGCGCCACCAGGGCCGCGGCAAAGAACGTCGCGCCATAGGCGATGCCGGACCATTGCGCGATATCGGCACGGTCATGCATGCCGAGTTCCGCGACATAGAGCGGCAGGAACGGCAGCAGCACCGTCATGGCGACGATGGTGGTGAACGAGCCGAGCCCGACGATGACGAAGTTGCGTCGCCAATGCCGGTCCTGGGGTTCCTCGTCTGGCGGCATCGGCATGTCCTTCGTCGCGGCGCGGGATCACCCGGCCGCGACGATGAGGCGGATCGCCGGGACCGCTGTCAAGCGGACCTCTGCGACCGGCTCAGTAGAGCTGGTAGGTCAGCAACAGCCCGCCCGTGACCTGGTTGGCCGAACCGACCTTGTGCGCCACGATCGGGCTGCGCGCGGCATCGTCGAGCAGACGGTCGAACCCGGCGAGGGCGGTCAGCGTGAGCCGGCCGGTGATGGGATAGATGAGACTGGCCGACAGGCCGGCCTGCTCCACGCCGCCGGCGTGGGTGGAAAGCGGCGCGGCCTGAGCGGACCGACTGGGCCTGCGTGACGCGAAATGTGCCTCCATATACTGGCTGTCGGCGATCCTGGTCGAAATCTCGGTGCCGAGCAGGATCGGCCGTCCCGCCGTGAAGGCGATCGGCACCGCGGTGCCGGCGCTGAGGGTGCCGACCACGCCCTTGTCGCCGTCGGCCACGTCTTTCATCTGCACGCTGCCGAGGTAGATATCGCCAATCTCATACCGCACGAAACCGCCGAGATCGACCGACGTGCCGATATTGCCAAGGCCATGCAACGCCTTGCGATCGTCGCTTTCGCGGCGCCCCAGGTCGATCTGCGCCACCGCCCCGGCGGTGAGGCCTCCCGTGCGCAGCAGCGTGATGCGAAGTCCCTGATAGCCGAATTCAACACTCTGGCCGTAGCTGCCGGAGACGGCGGGCACCGCCGAGACGCGCGTCGTCTTGCTGCCGGTATAGGCCGGGCCCACGACCGCGCCGCCGCCCAGTCGCAGCGTCAGCCCGTCGGTGTGCGGCCGGCGGTTCGGCCGGGGCGTCCTGCGCCCGGGCGGAGGAACCGCAGGCCGTGGCGATCACGGCACAGGTCATCAGGGTCAGCAGCCAGGTCAGCCAATTCATGAAATACACTACAATGTCTCCGCATCGTGCCGGACGGCCTGTCCGCCGCGGGCGCCGTCGGCTGTCATTTTCCGGCAATGCTGCGGTGCGATCCTGCGCCGGCAGAGGAGATTGAGATGCGTATCCTGTTGGCCGAGGACGAGCCGTCGATGGCGGCGCTGGTGGCGGACCAGCTCAAGGACGCAGGCTATCTGGTCGACCGCGTGGCCAGCATCGCCGCCGTGATGGACGCTGTGGCGACCACCCGCCACGATCTGCTGCTGCTGGACCGGCGGCTGCCGGACGGCGACAGCATCGCCCGGCTCGCCGCCATCCGCGGGCGCCGCGCCGGCGTGCCGATCATGATCCTGACGGCGCTCGATGAGCTGACCGACAAGGTGGTCGGGCTGGATGCCGGTGCGGTTCACGCGGCGGGAGACGGCGCTGATCGAGTCGCTGATCGGCCGCGCCGGGCGGGTGGTGCCGCGCGAGCGGATCATCGAGGAGATCTACGGGTTCGACGATGAGGTGCAGCCCCACGCGATCGACGCGCATGTCTCGCGGCTGCGCGGCACGTTGAAGGCGCTCGGGGCGGGGGTGACCATCCATCCCGTCCGCGGCGTCGGCTATCTGCTGGATGTGGTGGCATGTACCGGCGCCTGACCCGCTCGCTGACACGCCGGCTGCTCATCCTGCTGCTGCTGGTGCAGTCCGGCGTGCCGATCCTGGGCATGGCGGCCTGGATGCTGTTTTCGCCCTATGTCAGCTGGGATGACGTGGCGGTGGCCTCGGCCGAGCGGGTGGTGGCACAGGCGCTGCGGCGCCAGGACGATGGGTCCCAGGTGCTGCAGGCCACGCCGGCGCTGCGGCGCTACGCCGCCCGCCGCCCGAGCTTTCGCTATGCGGTGATCGACCGGGGCAGGGTGGTGCCCGGGTCTGATCCGGTGGTGCGGGACCTGATCACGCGGATCGGCCCGGATGTGGTGCCGCTCGAGGGCCAGCTGGCGGTGCGGGCGGATGGCGTGGCCGGCGCCGTTCGGTTCGAGACCGGCGATTTCGGGCCTGAGGGCCTGACCTTCGTGACCGCCGGCAACCGCTTCCACGCGGAGGATTGGGGCGCCTTCGTGCGGTTCTATGTGCCCAGCCTGGTGCCGATCTTCGGCCCCTCGGTGCTGGCGGCGCTGATCGGCGTGCCCCTGGTGATCCGCTCGGCGATGCGCCCGCTGCGCCGGGCGGCCCAGCTGGCGCGGTCCATCGATTTCAGCACGCTGTCGCAGCGGCTCGATGAGAGCGAGGTGCCCTTGGAGGTGCTGCCGCTGGTGCGGGCGGTCAATGCGGCGCTGGAGCGGGTGGAGCAGGGCGCGGCGCGTCAGCGGCTGACGCATGCCAACGCCGCGCATGAACTGCGCACGCCGGTGGCGATTCTGCGGGCGCGGCTGGACAGCCTGCCCGATCTGCCGCGCCGCCATGAGCTGGAGCGCGACGTCAACCGCATCGGCCTGCTGGTCGAGCAGCTGCTCTCGGTGGAGCGGCTCGAGGTCTATGGCACCGGCCAGGAGCCGCTCGATCTGGTGAGCCGGATGCGGGCGCTGGTGGCGGATTGTGCCCCGATGGCGCTGCGCGGCGGTGTGGCGTTGGAATTCGAGGCACGCTGCGCCGCGGCACCGATGCGCGGCAACGGACGGGCGCTGGACAGCGCGGTCGCCAATCTCATCGACAACGCGCTGCGGGCGGAGCCGGCCGGCGGCTGCGTCATCGTCAGGGTGGGGCCCGGCCTCGTTATCGAGGTGGAGGATCACGGCGCCGGCGTCAGCATGGCCGACCGCGCGATGGTGTTCGAGCCGTTCTGGCGCAAGGATGACCGGCCGGCCGGCGCAGGCCTCGGCCTGTCCATCGTGCGAGAGGTGGCGCGGCTGTATCAAGGCGATATCAGCGTGCGCGACACCCCGGGCGGCGGGGCCACCTTTGTGCTGACCTTGCACGACCGCCGGCCCCATGCGCCCGCCGCCGCGGCTCTTGCCGCAGCGCCACCCTCGGACACATGATACGGAAAACGCGAGGGAATGCATCATGAGCGAGGCCTGCATCGTTGGCTGGGCGCACAGCAAGTTCGGCAAGCTGGAGGAGCCCGATGTCGAGAGCCTGATCGCAGGCGTGGCGGGGGCCGCCATCGCCGATGCCGGCGTGGCGCCGGGCGAGATCGACGGCGTGTTCGTGGGCCTGTTCAACAACGGCTTCTCCAAGCAGGATTTTCCGTCCTCGCTGGTGATGCAGGCGATCCCGGAACTGCGCTTCAAGCCGGCGACGCGATATGAGAACGCGTGTGCCACCGGCACCGCCGCGGTGCATGGCGCGCGCGACTGGATCGCCGCCGGCCGCGGGCGGATCGCGCTGGTGGTGGGGGCCGAGAAGATGACGGCCACACCGGGGGCGGTGGTGGGCGACATTCTGCTCAACGCCTCCTACCGCCGCGAGGAAGGTGACATTCCGGCCGGGTTCGCGGGCGTGTTCGGGCGGATCGCCGAGCGGTATTTTCAAAAATATGGCGACCAGAGCGACGCGCTGGCCGCCATCGCCGCCAAGAACCACGCCAACGGCGTCGACAATCCCTACGCCCAGATGCGCAAGGATCTCGGCTACGCGTTCTGCCGCGAGGTCAGCGAGAAGAACCCCTACGTGGCGCCGCCGCTGAAGCGCACCGATTGCTCGCTGGTGTCGGACGGCGCGGCCGCCCTGGTGATCGCCGATGAGGAGACCGCCCGCGCGCTCGGCAAGGCGGTGAAATTCCGCGCCGCCGTGCAGGTGAACGATTTCCTGCCGCTGTCGCGCCGCGATCCCACGGCGTTCGAGGGCGCGTCCCTGGCCTGGAAGCGGGCGCTGTCGGACGCGGGGCTGACGTTGGGTGACCTCTCCTTCGTCGAGACGCATGACTGCTTCACCATCGCCGAGCTGCTGGAATACGAGGCGATGGGTCTTGCCGCGCCGGGCGAGGGCAAACGCGCCATTCTGGAAGGCTGGACGCGCAAGGACGGCAAGCTGCCGGTCAACCGCTCGGGCGGGCTGAAATCCAAGGGCCACCCGATCGGTGCCACCGGTGTGTCCATGCACGCGATCGCTGCGATGCAGCTGTGTGGCCAGGCCGGTGACATGCAGCTGGCCCGCGCCGATGTGGCGGGGGTGTTCAACATGGGCGGGGCGGCGGTGGCCAACTACGTCAGCGTGCTGGAACGCCTGTCCTGATCCCCACCAGCAACCTCGCCGCCCTGCTGCTGCAGACGGCGCGGCGCCTGCCGGATCGCCCCGCGGTGATCCAGGGCGATCTGGTGCGATCCTGGGCCGAGATGGCGATGCGGGTGCGCTCCGCCGCGGCGTCGCTTGCGGCACGCGGCGTGGCCAAGGGTGATCGGGTGCTGGTGCACGGGCGCAACTCGCCGGCGCTGTTCGAGACGTCCTGGGCGTGCTGGATGATCGGCGCGGTGTTCGTGCCGACCAATTTCCGGCTGACGCCGGCGGAGGTCGCTTATCTCGCGGAGTCCTCCGGCGCCACGCTGCAGCTGTTCGGCCGGGAGTTCCCCGACCATGCCGCGGCCTCGCTGCGTGCGGGCGTGACGCAGCTGTGGCTGGAGGACTGGGACGATCTGGCGACAGGTGCCGCCAGGCTGGAGCATCCCGTCGATGTCGATCGCGATGAGTGCTGCTGGTTCTTCTACACCTCCGGCACCACCGGCAGGCCGAAGGCGGGCATGCTGACGCATGGGCAGATGGCGTTCGTGGTCACCAACCATCTGTGCGACCTGATGCCCGGCACCACCGAGGACGACGCCTCGCTGGTGATCGCGCCCTTGTCGCACGGCGCGGGCGTGCACGCGCTGAGCCAGGTGGCGCGCGGCGTGCCGAGCATTCTGCTGGAAGGGGCGCGCTTCGATGCGCAGGAGGCTTGGTCGCTGGTGGCCAGGCACCGCGTCACCAACATGTTCACCGTGCCGACCATCGTGAACCTGCTCACGCGCGATCCCGCCGTCGATCGGCATGACCATTCGTCGTTGCGCTATGTGATCTATGCCGGGGCGCCGATGTATCGCGCCGATCAGGTGCATGCGCTGTGCAAGCTGGGCAAGGTTCTGGTGCAGTATTTCGGGCTGGGCGAGGTCACCGGCAACATCACCGTGCTGCCGCCGCATCTGCACAGCGCGGACGATGCTGGCATGAAGGTGGGCAGCTGCGGCTATGCCCGCACCGGCATGGAGGTCGCCATCGTCAACGACGCCGGCGACCGGCTGGCGCCGTTCGAGACCGGCGAGATCTGCGCCCGCGGCCCCGCCGTGTTCACCGGCTACTACAACAACCAAGAAGCCACCGAAAAATCCTTCAAGGATGGCTGGTTCCGCACCGGCGATCTCGGCCATCTCGACGCGGAAGGGTTTCTGTTCATCACGGGGCGGGCCTCGGACATGTATATCTCCGGCGGCTCCAACGTGTATCCGCGCGAGGTGGAGGAGGCGCTGCTGCTGCACCCCGCCATCGCCGAGGCCTGCGTGCTCGGCCTGCCGGACGAGCAATGGGGCGAGATCGGCGTGGCGGTGCTGGTGATCGAGCCGGGCCACAAGGTCTCGCTCGGCGAGGTGCTGGCGCATCTCGAAGGCCGCATCGCCAAATACAAATTCCCGCGCCGCGTGGTGGTGTGGGAGGAACTGCCGAAATCCGGCTACGGCAAGGTGGTCAAGCGCGAGGTGGCAAAGCTGCTGCAACAGTAGCGGCGGCGCGCTCGCCATCGAGATAGGCACCGGCCACCGTGCCGGCCAGCCCGTCCATCCGGCAGGCCTCGCCGGCGATGACCATCCTGCCGTCCAGCAGCGGTGCGCCGAGACGTGCGCGGTCCTGCAGATGGCCGGGGCGGGCATAGGCGTAGGAGCCGAGATGGTGGGGATCGCGGCTCCAATCGGTCCAGACCGGCGCGCCCAGGGCGGTGTCGGCGCGGGGGCCGAACCAGGCGCGCAGCCGCGCGCGTACGAAATCCACGGTCGCCGCCGGCCCCTCGCGTGACAGCGCCCAGGCCGCCGGTCCGCCGAGGAACACCGAGACATGATCCGCTCCGCGCGGCCACGCCATCAGCGAGAGCGGCGCCTCGTCGCGCGCCACGCGCGCGGAGACCGATTCGTCGGGCGCCAGATCCAGCCGGTCCGCACCGGTGGCGCGGAAGGCGATCTTGGTCAGCAGCCCCATCGGCAGGCCGTCGAGCGGGACGGGCAGGGCAGGGGTGAAGGCGATCCGACCCAGCGCCGCCGTGGAGACGGTGATGATGCACGCACTGGCGCGGATCGTGCCGCGCGGCGTCTCGGCTGTGATCGGGCCGCGCCAGTTGAGAGCCTTCACCGGGGTGGACAGTTCCACCGGCCCCGCCATTGCGCCCAGGCGTTCGCGCACGAAGGCGCCGATGCCCTGGGGCAAGGCGAGGTTGCGGCCTTCCAGCGCGTTCAGCTTCCAGTCATGCACGCCGAAATCGCGCGGGTCGGCGGCGGCGATCTGACAGGCCTCCCAGGCCTCGATCGTGGCGGTCCAGGGATCGTGGCGCATCGCGGCGATGGCGTCGGCATAGGCGATGTCATCGGTGGCGGCGCTGGCCAGGGCGTCCACCTTGTCCCACGTCTCCATCCGGTGACGCAGCTCTGCTTCGGTGGCGGGCCGGCCGTCCACCAGCACCTGCCTCCGCCGCGTGGCGCCGGCGTCGATCAGAGGCGCGCCGAGCCGGGCGGCGAGCGTGGCCAGCGGGTTGCGGTCGGCGTCGTGCAGCCAGGTGGCGCCGTGGTCGAAGGCGTGGGCGCCGATCAGGGTGGTGTGGGCGCGCCCGCCGATGCGCGGGCCGGCTTCCACCACGATCACCTGGTGGCCGGACGCACGCAGTGCTGCGGCGGCGGCAAGCCCGGCCACGCCGCCGCCGATGATCAGAATGGGGTCGGACATGCTGGTAGGCTAGCACGACCGCGCACGCTCCCAAACCGTGCCGATCCCGCATCGCCCAAGAGCCATGCAAGAGCGGGAGCGGGCTACCGGTCGATCAAGCCGATGGCATTTCGGCAGATCGTGCGCCAGAGGGCGGTGGACAGCGTCTCCCACCCGCCACGGCGGCCGCAGAGATGGTCGATCGCCGCTTGCAGCACGCCGTCTGGGGCCCGCTCCACCCGACCCGGCGTCTCGTGGGACTCGGCCTCGTGCACCAGCAACAGCCGATTGCCGGGATGGTGGCGGCGCAACCCGGCAACCAGCCTGTCCCGCAGGCCTTGGTGAAGCCGGTATGGGAACTGGTAGAGAAACACCTTCTCGCCCTCGGCCATGTCGCCCAGCAGTTTGTCGCGCAGGAACGCCGCCCTGCGGCAGAGCTGGGCGTGCAGGCGGGAATCTGGCACCGTCGGGTCGCGGGTCCGAATAAAGCTGTGCATGCCCATGCCGTAGCGTGGCTCGTGCAGCAGATATTCCTGCAGCGCCTCGGAGTAGCTCAACGTGGTCGTCACGGGATCGCCGATGCCGGCGAAATCATGCTCCAGCGCGTCGCAGAGCGGTTCCGGCATGATGCCGTTCCAGCGGAACAGGCCCAGCGGCTCCGCGCCGTAATGGCGCTGGACGAGGCCGAACTCGCAGTCCAGCCCCAGGCTCTCGAAGCGCAGCATCAGCGCACGATCGGCGCGGTCGGCTGACGTGGCGCCGGTCGGGATGGTGAAGGGCGTGCGGCTGGCCACCGCATCCTCGCCTTCCAGATCGCTGAGCCGGCATTGCAGCTCGGCATGGCCGCGCGCGCTGAGCACGGCGGCGTTGTCCGGCTGCAGCGTGGCCAGATGCTCGAACGCCGCCAGGGCCGCGCGCCAGTTGCCGGCCGCGACGGCCTGGTCGGCCAGATGTGCTGTCGTCTCGCCCATCGCCCCCTCCGGTTGCAGACGTCGCAGCCTCGCCTTGTGCTGTCAGTCCGGCGTCACAGCCCTGTCACCCCTTGCGTGTCCCGCCCGCCAATTCCGCGAGCAACGCCTGATGCGCCTGGATGACCAGGGCGCGGCGGATCTTCTGGGTGGCGGTGAGCAATCCGTTCTCCAGCGTGAACGGCGGCACCAGGGCGTGGCGGCGCACCCGTTCGGTGACGGAGAGGTGCTGGTTCACCGCGCTCACCGCCTGGGCCACCGCCGTCTCGTCGAAGCCTTCGGCCGGCACCAGCAGGGCGGACAGCGACGCACAGCCGTCACCGGCCACCACCGCCTGGGCGATGGCGGGCTCGGCGATCAGCAATCCCTCGATGCGGGCCGGTGCGACGTTCTCGCCGCCGGACAGCACGATGAGGTCCTTCTTGCGGTCGGTGATGTGCAGGAACCCGTCGGCGTCGCGCGTGCCGATGTCGCCGGTGTGCAGCCAGCCGTTCCGCAGGGCGCGGGCGGTGTCCTCCGGGCGGCCCCAGTAGCCGTCCATCACCAGATCGCCGCGCACCAGGATCTCGCCGTCCTCGGCGATGCGCACCTCGACGTTCTCCAGCGGCTGTCCCACCGTGTCGACGCGGATGGACAGCGGCGAGACGGCGGAGATCACCGGGCCCGCCTCGGTCTGGCCGTAGCCCTGCATCAGCTGGATGCCGATGGCCTGGAAGAAGCGGCCCACCTCCGGCTCCAGCCGCGCGCCGCCGCTCATGGCAGCCCGGAACCGGCCGCCGAAGCGAGCGCGCAGCGTGCGGCGCACCAGCCGGTCCAGCAGCGGATCGGCCAGACGCTCCCACAAAGCGAGCCCTTGCCCCTCCACCCGCTTGCGGCCGATGGCGATGGCGGCGTGGAACAGGCGCTGCTTCCACGGCTTCTCGCGGGCGACCTGGCCCAGGATGCGTGCGCGGATGACTTCGAGGATGCGCGGCACCATCGTCATGATGGTCGGGCGGATGGACAGCATGTCGGCGGCCAGATGCTCCACGCCGCGGGCGTAGACGATCTCGGTGCCGGTCAGCGGCAGGAAGAACTGCCCCACCGTGTGCTCGTAGGCGTGCGACAGCGGCAGGAAGGAGAGATACACCTCGTCGGCGAGGTTCAGCGGGCGCACCAGTTCGAAGGCGCTGCGGCAGTTGGCGATCAGCGCGCGGTGCGGCAGCATCACGCCGCGCGGCGCGCCTCCGGTGCCGGAGGTGTAGAGGATCGCGGCCAGGGCGCCTTTGGGGATGAGGGCCGCTTCGGCGGCGATATCGGCGAAACCCAGATCGTCGGCCGCGAGGTCCGACCACAGCAGGGTGCCGGGCGCGGGTTCCATGCAGATCAGCAGGTCGAGCGGGCCGGCCGCGCGCAGCTTGGCGGCGAGGGACGCGGTCGAGACGATGGCGGCCGAGGCGCCGCTGTCGCGCAGGATGTGGGCGTGGTCGGCCACCGTGTTGGTGACATAGGTGGGCACCGGCACGGCGCGCAGCGCCTGCAGGGCCACCTCGCTGATCGGGAACTCGGGCCGGTTCTCGGCCACGATCACCACCCGGTCCCCCGCCACGATGCCGGCCGCGCGCAGACCGCGGGCCAGGGCGCCCACCCGGGCGCCGAATTCACCCCAGCTCGTCGCGTGCCAGGCGCCGTCCCGGAAATGGCGGAGGAACGGCCGTCTCGCCCAGTGCCGGGCCAGCGACAGCATCATCGTGGCGGTGTTCGGCCAGTCCGGCAACCGGTCCAACAGTCTATTCCTCCCCCGACCCCTTTGACTTGCCCCGGCATAACTTACATGCAGCAGGCCGAACAGATGCTGGATCCCCCGAAAAATGCCTGATGGTCACGCCGCCTCGCTGCCCGCCTGGGATCTGCGAGACCTCTACCCCGCCCCGGACTCGCCCGCTCTGGCCGCCGATCTCGATCGGGCCGAGCAGGCCGCGAAGGCGTTCGAGCTCGGGCATGCCGGCAAGCTGGCCGCCTTGCCCGGCCGCACGCTGGCGGCCGCCATCGGTGAATACGAGGCGGTGGAGGAGATCCTCGGCCGGGTGATGTCCTACGCGCAGCTGCTGTTCTCAGGCGACAGCACGGATGCGGTGCTGGGCAAGTTCTACCAGTCGATGAGCGAGCGGGTGACCGCGATCAGCTCGCATCTGCTGTTCTTCACGCTCGAACTCAACCGCATCGACGACGCGGTGCTGGAGAGCCGGCTTGCCGACCCCGATCTCGCCCGCTATCGCCCCTGGCTGCGCGACCTGCGCGTGTTCCGCCCGCACCAGCTCGACGACACGCTGGAGAAGCTGCTGCACGAGAAGGAGGTCACCGGGCGGCAGGCCTGGTCACGCCTGTTCGACGAGACCATCGCCGGCCTGCGGGTTCAGATCGGCGACGAATCGCTCACCGTGTCCGACGCGCTGAACCGGCTGTCCGACACCGATCGCAGCAGGCGGGAGGCCGCCGGCCACGCCATCGGCGCCACCTTCGCGGCCAATGCAAGGCTGTTCGCCCTGATCACCAACACGCTGATCAAGGACAAGGAGATCATCGACACCTGGCGCCGCTACCCCACGCCCGGCAGCTACCGCAACCGCTCCAACATGGTCGAGGACGAGGTGGTGCAGGCGCTGGTTACCGCCGTCACGTCTGACTATCCGCGCCTGTCGCATCGCTACTACAGCATGAAGGCGAGATGGCTGGGGCTGGAGAAGCTGCAGCACTGGGACCGCAACGCGCCGCTGCCCGGCGATGTCGACCGCACGATCCCGTGGGACGAGGCGCAGAGCCGCGTGCTGGGGGCCTACGGCGCGTTCTCGCCGGAGCTGGCCAAGGTCGGCCAGTCCTTCTTCGACAAGCCGTGGATCGATGCCGGCCCACGCCCCGGCAAGTCCGGCGGGGCCTTCGCCCACCCCACCGTGCCCTCCGCCCACCCGTATCTGCTGCTGAACTATCACGGCAAGACGCGTGACGTGATGACGCTGGCCCATGAGCTCGGCCACGGCGTGCACCAGGTTCTCGCCGCCCGGCAGGGCTACCTGATGAGCGGCACGCCGCTGACGCTGGCCGAGACCGCCTCGGTGTTCGGCGAGATGCTGACCTTCCGCGCCCTGCTCGACGCCGAGACCGACCCGGCACGCCGCCGCATCATGCTGGCCTCCAAGGTGGAGGACATGCTCAACACCGTGGTGCGGCAGATCGCCTTCTACCAGTTCGAACAGCGCCTGCACGACGAGCGCCGCACCGGCGAGATCATGGCCGACCGGATCGGCGAGATCTGGCGCGAGGTGCAGACCGCGAGCCTGGGCCCCGCGTTTGAATTCCTGCCGGAATACAACGTGTTCTGGGCCTATGTGCCGCACTTCATCCATTCGCCGTTCTATGTCTATGCCTATGCCTTCGGTGACTGTCTGGTGAACGCGCTGTATTCCGTGTTCCAGTCCGGCCATCCCGGCTTTCAGGCGAAATATTTGGACATGCTGCGCGCCGGCGGCACCAAGCGGCACCGCGAGCTGCTGGCCCCGTTCGGGCTCGATGCCTCGGACCCCGCGTTCTGGCGGAAAGGGCTCGACGTCGTCTCCGGCTTCATCGACGAGCTGGAAAGGCTGCCGGCATGAGTGGGACCGAGGACAAGGCCTCGCTGTTCGGCGAGATGCGCCGGATTGCGCGCACCTCCGGGGCGGTGGGCGGCATCGCGCTACGCGTGGCGGGCAGCCGCATGGGCATGAAGGGCGATCGCGCCGGTCACGCCGAGGATCTCAAGGTGATCCTGGGCGGGCTGAAGGGCCCGATGATGAAGGTGGCGCAGTTCCTCACCACCATTCCGGACGCGCTGCCGCCGGAATATGCCCGCGAGCTGTCGCAGCTGCAGGCCAACGCGCCCTCGATGGGTGCTGCCTTCGTGCGCCGGCGCATGCAGGGCGAGCTGGGGCCGAACTGGATGTCGCATTTCGAGACCTTCTCGCTCGAAGCCGCCGCCGCCGCCTCGCTCGGCCAGGTGCATCGCGCCACGCTGAAGGATGGGCGCGACGTCGCCTGCAAGCTGCAATATCCGGATATGGCCAGCACGATGGAGGCGGATCTGCGCCAGCTGCGCCTCGCCATGTCGGTGTATCGGCGCATGGATGACAGCATCCAGACCGAGGACATCTACACCGAGCTGGCCGAACGGCTGCGCGAGGAGCTGGACTACACGCGCGAGGCGGCGCAGATGCGGCTCTACGGCATCATGCTGGCCAACGAGCCCCTGGTGCATGTGCCGACCCCCGTCGAGGGCCTGTGCACCAGGCGGTTGGTGGTGATGGACTGGCTGGAGGGCCGGGCGCTGATGAAGCGGCTCGACGAAGAGACGCCGATGGCGGAGCGCAACTCGCTCGCCGAGGCGCTGTTCCGGGCGTGGTATGTGCCGTTCTACCGCTACGGCGTGATCCATGGCGATCCGCATCTGGGCAACTACCAGGTGCGGCCGGACGGCACGCTGAACCTGCTGGACTACGGCGCCATCCGCGTGTTCCCCGCCAAGTTCGTGCGCGCCGTGATCGATCTGTTCGAGGCAGTGCGCGATGACGACCGCGAGAAGTCGCATCACGCCTATGAGCAATGGGGGTTCACCGACCTGTCCAACGAGAAGATGGACATTCTGAACATGTGGGCGAAGTTCCTGTATGAGCCGCTGCTGGATGACCGGGTGCGGCGGATCACCGACATGGATGATCCGCAGTTCGGCCGCAGCGTGGCGGAGAAGGTGCATGAGGGGCTGAAGCGGGTGGGCGGGGTGCGGCCGCCGCGGGAGTTCGTGCTGATGGATCGCAGCGCGATCGGGCTGGGCAGCGTGTTCTTCCGGCTGAAGGCGGAGATCAACTGGAGCCGGCTGTTCCATGAGTTGATCGATCATTTCAAGACCGAGGCGCTGGCGGAGCGGCAGGCGGCGGCGTTGGCGGAGGCGGGGGTGCCGCCAACGGTTTAAGCGGTTCTTTTTTGAAAAAAAGAACCAAAAAACTTTCATCCGTTGGACCCGGCCTTTCCGACCTGGTCGGTTCCCACGGATAAAAGTCTTTTGCTTCTTTTCTTCAGAAAAGAAGTGCTTCCTCACTGCTAACTCTCCGGCAGATACTGCCGATTGTCATAAGCCCCCGGCGCCATCTTGGGATGCTCGTCATACGGGTCGGCAAACCGGTGGCGCAGCCGCTCCATCTCCGCCAGCACGCCGCCCATGGCGATGCCGACCAGCCCGCCCATCGCCAGCAGCAGGGTAAAGCCGAACAGCGACAGCAGCTCCGCGAACAGCGCATCCGCCATCGCCTCGCTGTCCCTTTGCCAGGCGGTGAAGCGGGTGAAGCAGATCGTGCCGGTCATGCCGGAAGTGGCAATCAGCACCAGCCCGAAAATGCGTAGCAGCATGGCCATGGTCATTCTCCCGCGGTGGCTTGAGTGTTGCTGAATTCTTGCGAGACCTCAATCTCAATGCTGTTACGATATGGAAATGCGATTTAGCAACAATGCGGTTCGCGCAAGAGTTATCGTGCGGGGTGGAGGGCTGCGGCCCGGCGGGTGCGTCGGCGCAGGACCCTGTTGCCGCCGCTGCCCGGTGCCATGCCGCCGCCACGGCGCTCCCCCGCGCAAGCAGCCGTTGCATGGGCTCTTGCGCTGCACCCGTCCGCGCGGGCATACAAATTCGTAAGTTTGGGCAAGGGCGCCCGGCTCCCGTCATCAATACGAGGATCAATCAGATGCGCCTTGCGGTGCTGAAGGAACGGCGCGCATTCGAGACCCGGGTCGCGGCCACGCCGGAGACGGTGAAGAAGCTGACCGCCATGGGTCTCACCATTGTCATCGAGACCGGGGCCGGCGTGTCGGCCGCCATCTCGGATGCCGACTATGTCGCGGCCGGCGCCGAGATCGCGGCCGATGCGGCGAGCGCTCTCACCGGCGCCGGCATCGTGTTCGCGGTGCAGGCCCCCGAGGCCGACACACGGGCGCTGATGGCGCGCGGCACGCTGCTGGTGTGCACGGCAAACGCGTTCGGCGATGCCGAGCTGGTGCCGAGCCTGGCCGAAGCCGGGATCGACTGTGCGGCCATGGAGCTGCTGCCGCGCATCACCCGCGCCCAGTCGATGGACATTCTGTCGTCGCAGGCGAACCTCGCGGGGTATCGCGCGGTGATCGAGGGGGCGGCCAATTTCGACCGCGGCTTCCCGATGATGATGACCGCGGCGGGCACCGTGCCGCCGGCGCGGGTGTTCGTGATCGGCGCCGGCGTGGCGGGGCTGCAGGCGATTGCCACGGCGCGGCGCCTGGGCGCGCTGGTGTCGGCGACCGACGTTCGGCCAGCCGCCAAGGAGGAGATCCGCTCGCTCGGCGCCACCTATATCGGGGTGGATGACGAGGAGAGTGCGGCGCAGAAGGGCGCCTATGCCGGCGAGATGTCGGCCGCGTTCCGCGCCAAGCAGGCCGAGCTGATGAGCACCACCATCGCCAAGAACGACCTGGTGATCTGCACCGCGCTGGTGATGGGCCGCAAGGCGCCGATCATCGTCAACGCCGCGCACGTGGCGAGCATGAAGGCCGGCAGCGTGATCGTGGACATCGCGGCCGACGCCGGCGGCAACTGCGAGCTGACCCAGCCGGGCACCATCGTCACCACCGACAACGGGGTGAAGATCATCGGCTGGCGCAACTGGCCGGGCCGCATCTCGGTGGCCGCCAGCCAGCTGTATTCGAAGAACCTGTTCACCTTCCTGTCCACGTTCTGGGACAAGGAGGGCCGCGTGCCGAAGCTGCCGGAGAGCGACGACATCGTCAAAGGCGTCATGCTCACCCGCGGCGGCGCCGTGGTGCACCCGAATTTTCAGCCAGCCGCCGCGGCCTGAGGAGAAGCCCATGAACCCGACCGATCTGGCCGCGCAGGCCAACGCCCTGGCCGCCCAGGCGCATGCCCTGGCCGAAGCCGCCGAGAAATTCTCCGCCGTCGCGGGCCCGGTGGCCGAGGTGGTGGAACCGTTCATCTTCCTGCTCGCCATCTTTCTGATGGCCTGCTTCGTCGGCTATTACGTGGTGTGGAACGTGACCCCCGCGCTGCACTCGCCGCTGATGGGGGTGACCAACGCCATCTCATCCGTGATCATCGTCGGCGCCATGCTCGCCGTGGGTCTGGCCACCAGCCCCTGGGCGATCGGCTTCGGCTGCTTTGCCGTCATGCTCGCCTCGGTGAACATCTTCGGCGGCTTCGTCGTCACCCAGCGCATGCTGTCCATGTTCAAGAAGAAGGTGCGCTGAGCGATGTCCGCCTCCCTGACCTCGGTCGCCTATCTGGTTGCGGCCGTTCTGTTCATCCTGGCCCTGCGCGGCCTGTCCAACCCCGAGACGTCGCAGCAGGGCAACCGCTTCGGCATGATCGGCATGGCCATCGCCATCCTGGCGACGCTGGCCCATTCCGGCATGGCGCCGCAGGGGCTGCTGTTCATCGTGATCTCGGTGGCGGTCGGCGGCACGATCGGCACCAAGCTCGCCCAGCGCATCCAGATGACGGCACTGCCGCAGCTGGTGGCGGCGTTTCACTCACTCGTGGGTCTGGCCGCGGTGTTCGTGGCGGCCTCGGCGCTCAACGCGCCTGAGGCGTTCGGCATCGGCAAGGTCGGCGCGATCCAGACCGAGAGCCTGGTCGAGATGTCGCTGGGTCTTGCCATCGGCGCCATCACCTTCTCCGGCTCGCTGATCGCCTTCGCCAAGCTGCAGGCGCTGATGAAGGGCGCGCCGATCACCTTCAAGTATCAGCATCAGCTGAACCTGGTGCTCGGCATCGTGCTGGCGCTGCTGATCGTCACCTTCGTGACGACGGGTGACCAGCTGATCTTCTGGATCATCGCGGCGCTGGCCATCCTGATGGGCTTCCTGCTGATCATCCCGATCGGCGGCGCGGATATGCCGGTCGTCGTGTCGATGCTGAACTCCTATTCCGGATGGGCTGCCTGCGGCATCGGCTTCACCATCCAGAACCTGGCGCTCATCATCACCGGCGCGCTGGTGGGCGCCTCGGGCGCCATTCTGTCCTACATCATGTGCAAAGGCATGAACCGCAGCATCTTCAACGTGCTGCTGGGCGGCTTCGGCACCGACACCGGCGCCGCCGGCCCGGCGGCCGCTGCCACCGACCGCACGGTGAAGACCGGCAACGCCGACGACGCCGCCTTCATCATGAAGAACGCCTCCAAGGTGATCGTGGTCCCCGGCTACGGCATGGCCGTCGCCCAGGCGCAGCACGCGCTGCGCGAAATGGGCGATCTGCTGAAGAAGGAAGGCGTGGAAGTGAAGTACGCCATCCACCCCGTCGCCGGCCGCATGCCCGGCCATATGAACGTGCTGCTGGCCGAAGCCAACGTGCCGTATGACGAGGTGTTCGAGCTGGAGGAGATCAACAACGACTTCTCCACCGCCGACGTCGTCTACGTCATCGGCGCCAACGACGTCACCAACCCCGCCGCCAAGACCGACCCGAGCTCGGCCATCTACGGCATGCCGATCCTGGAAGTGGACAAGGCGGCGACGGTGCTGTTCGTCAAGCGCTCCATGGCCTCCGGCTATGCCGGCGTGGACAACGAACTGTTCTTCCGCCCCAACACCATGATGCTGTTCGGCGACGCCAAGAAGATGACCGAAGAGATCGTGAAGGGCCTGGGCCACTGATCGACTGGCGCGATCTGAGGAAGGAAGCAAGCGCTGGGCTCTGCCCAGACCCGCCAGGGGCCGAGCCCCTGGCCCCCTCCTCATTCATAAACGTTCTTAAACGAACGGTCTCCAGAGGCTCCGCCTCTGGCGGGTCCAGGGCAGAGCCCTGGCCTTGCTTCCTTCCTCAGATCACGCCGGATCGACAGGTCCTGGTCCTCATGGAACACTGCCCCATCGTGTGATGCGGGAGTTTTGTCATGACGGATGCTGCCTTGCTGTCTCGTCTCGAAGCCGCTGTCGAGGCGAACTGGGAGAGGCAGGTTGCCTGGCTGCAGACGTTGGTGCGGTTTCGCAGCCTGCGGGGACAGGAAGGGCCGTGCCAGGACTGGATCGCCCGGGAGTTCTCGCAGCGGGGCTGGAGTGTGGACCGCTATGTCCTCGCCGACCAGCCGATGGCGCATCTGCCGATGTTCTCGCCGGTGGTGGACACGGATTACGCCCAGGCGGTGCAGGTGGTGGCTTCGGTGCGGGCGCCGGAGCAGCGGGGGAAATCGCTGATCCTGCAGGGGCATGTCGATGTCGTGCCGGAGGGGCCGGCGGAGATGTGGACCTATCCGCCGTATGACCCGGTGATCCGCGACGGCTGGATGAACGGGCGTGGCGCGCATGACATGAAGCAGGGCGTCTCGGCGATGGTGTTCGCCATGGACGCGCTGCGGTCGGCGGGGCTGGCGCCGGCGTCGGATGTGTATGTCGAGACCGTCACCGAGGAGGAGAGCACCGGCAACGGCGCGCTGTCCACGCTGGCGCGGGGGTATCTGGCGGATGCGTGTCTGATCCCCGAGCCGTCCGGCAACACCATCACGCGCGGGCATGTGGGGGTGATGTGGTTTCGCATCCGGGTGCGCGGGGTGCCGGTGCATGTGGCGGTGGCACAGTCCGGCACCAACGCGATCATGTCGGCCTATGCGATCCTGCAGCAGCTCTACGCGCTGGTCGACGAGATCAATGTCGAGGCGAAGCAGCATGGGTGGTTCAAGGACGTGCCGGACCCGGTGAAGTTCAACCCCGGCAAGATCCGCGGGGGGGACTGGGCGAGCTCGACGCCGGCCTGGTGCGAGGTGGATTGTCGCATCGGCCTGCTGCCGGGCACCACGCTGGAGGAGGCGCGCAGGCGGGTGAGCGAGGCGGTCGGCCGCGCGGTGAAGACCGACGGGTTTCTCGCCAACAATCCGCCGGAGATCGTCTGGAACGGGTTCCAGGCGGATGGCTACATCCTGGAGCCCGGCAGCGCGGCGGAGCGTGTGCTGGGCGCGGCGCACCACGGCGTGTTCGGCACCGAGATGCAGGCGCGGCTGGGCACGGGGGTGAACGACACGCGGTTCTACGGGCTGTATTTCGGCATGCCCGGGCTTTGCTACGGGCCGATGGGGCAGGGGGCGCATGCGTTCGACGAACGCGCCAACCTGCCGCGGCTGAAGCAGACCACGCTGGTGATCGCGTCCTTCATTGCCGATTGGTGCGGCGTGCGCGAAATCTAGCCCACGCCGAACAGGCTGCCCCAGCCGGTGATCTGTGCGGTCGGGACGCCTGCGAGCTGCAGCGATTTCCACACGGCGGTCGCCACCGTGTCATAGATCGCGACGCCTGTTTCGCGCTCCAGATCGGCAGCCAGGGCGGCGCCGCGCAGGTTGGTGCAGTAGACCGCGATGGCGTCCGGCTTCGCCTGGGCGACGTGGCGGATACCGGCGGCGATCTGTGCTTCGCCCACCTCGGCGAAGCTGAAATTGTCCTGCAGGTTCCAATGGATCTCGGACACGACCTCGATGCCGATGGCCGCATAGTTGGCTATGATGCGGGCCTGCACATCCGGCGTGTAGGGGCTAACCAGGCCGAGCCGCCGCGCGCCTGTCCGGGCCAGCACCTCGTTCAGCGCCAGCACCGAGGTGCAGGCGCGGGCCTTGGTGGCGGCCTCGATCGCCTGGCACAGCGCCACATCCGCCTCGAAGCCGAGCCAGCCCGCGGCGGTGCCGTTCCAGGCGATGGTGGCGCAGCGCGCATCATCGAGCAGGGTGGCGGCGCGGAGGATTTCCGTCCGGTCGAACTGCGCCAGCGCCTGGTCGCTGAGCGCGATCTGGGTGACGCGGAAGCGGCTGAAATGGGCGGAAACCGCCGGCACATCGCGCAGGATCGCAGCCGTCATGGGCTCCAGCACGGTGTTGGAGGAAGGGGTCAGCATGCCCAGCGGTCGTGTCACGTCGTGGCTCCGGAAAAACATGGCAGAGCATTTGCATCATTCCGCTCCAATTGGAACCGACCGGAGTCTCCGATGATCTCGCGCCGCATCCTGCTCGCCGCTCCCGCCATCGTGCCGCGCACGTCGCTGGGGCAAAGCCTGCGCCATGTGAAGCTCGGCACCGCCTTCACCACCACCACCAACGCCATGTCCCTGATGCCCGATCCGCTGAAGCCCGAGGGGATCGAGGCGGAGATCATCACCCACAGCATCGACGAGGCGGTGTTTCTGGCCGATCGTATCCTGGAGTTCACGCCCCGCCCTGGCCAGCTTGCGGCTGACGTTTACGTCGATCTGCCCCGCCCGCGCGATCCGCGCAGCGAGGGGTTCGCGTCGCTCGCGCGCCGGCTGCGCGCCGAACTTGGAACCGAAGGAGGCGGCGCATGAAGCTGCTGGTCGCCAACCCCAACACCACCCAGGCCGTCACCGACCGGATTGCCGCGGTGGCGCGCCAGGCGGCTTCGGCGGGAACCGAGATCCGGGCCGTCACCGCCACGTTCGGGCCGCCCTATATCGCCACGCGGGCCGAGGCGGTGATCGGTGCCATGGCGACGCTGGAGCTGCTGGCCGAACATGCGCATGACGCCGATGCCGCCGTCATCGCGGCCTATGCCGATCCCGGCCTGGGGGCGGCGCGCGAGCTGCTGACCATCCCCGTGGTGGGCATGGCCGAGGCCGCGATGCTGACCGCCTGCATGCTGGGGCGCCGATTCGCGGTGCTGACCTTCGCGGTGGCGCTGGAGCCCTGGTATCAGGAATCGGTCGATTACAACGGGCTCACCGGGCGCTGTGCCGGCATCTTCTGCCTTGATGAGCCGTTCAACGACATCAGCAGCGTGGCGGAAGAAAAGGCGGCAAAGCTGGCCGAACTCTGTGAGCGTGCCATCGCGGCGGGGGCGGATGTGTGCATCCTCGGTGGCGCGCCGCTGGCGGGGGTGGCAGCCCAGATCGCCGGCGATGTGCGGGTGCCGCTGGTGGATGCGGTGGCGGCGGCGGTGCGGCAGGCGGAGACGCTGGCGTCGCTGAAGCCGCGCAAGGCCGTGGCGGGGACGTTCCGCAGGCCGGGGGCGAAATCCATTGGGGGGGTGTCGCCGGCGGTCAAGCGGTTGTTTGAGGGGTAGGAAGAAAGAACTTCTTTTCTGAAGAAAAGAAGCAAAAGACTTTTTGATCGTTTGAGCGGACCTCTCGCCGGAGGAGGGCGTCAGCCGATAGAACGTTTTTTGGTTTTTTTCAAAAAAGAACACTCGGCTCCTGAAGGTATTTTCCGACCCTGCCTGAGCGTCCTGGAACCGAGCAGAATGTCGGTCCTCGCCAGGAGCATCGCCATGACAAGACCTGACGCCTTTGCCATGGGCCGGTCGGACCTCAACCTGTTCCTGTTCGCGGAGATCGGTGTCGAGCCCAACGGCATGCCGCTCAGCGTCGTCTCGGCGCTGGCGCGGCTGGGCGGCGGCCGACTGGCTGGAGGCGCTGCTGCCGGCGCCGCAGCTCAGTGCGGCCACGGTCGCAGGTCCGGTGATGCCGAACTGGGCCTGGCTGCTCGCGTCGACCCTGGCCGCGGCGCTGATGTCGGCCTCCGTCGCCCGGTTCGGCATCGTGCCGGAGCCGCCCGTGCCGGCTTCGAGCGCACCGGCGCCGCAGGCGCCCGCCCCGCACGCGATCCGTCCGAACTGATGGCGGAGGATCTCAAGGCGGGGCCGGTGCTTGTGCCTGCCGCCGCACCGTCACCCGGGGCGGTGGCGGTGGCGGTGGTGCCGCTGACACCCAACCTGCCGGCGGTGATACCCACGCCCCCGGCGGCCCCGGCGCCGCTGGGGTGGAAGCGGCCGCTGCTGCTGGCGCTGGTGCTGGCGATCGCAGCCGGCGGCGGCACCTACTGGTGGCTGAACCGGGCGCCGGGGATGCCGGCGGGGATCGCCTTCGGCAACGGCCGGCTCGAGGCTGACGAAATCGACATCGACACGAAATTCGCGGGCCGGATCGCAAGTCTTGCCGTGGACGAGGGGGCCGTGGTGACGGCCCTGCAGACCGTGGGGATGATGGACAGCCAGGACCTGCAGGCCTCGCTGGCGCAGTCACAGGCGCTGGCGATGCAGGCCCAGCACGCGGTGCAGCAGGCCATGGCGACGCTCGCGACGCAGCGCACCCAGGTCGTCTTGGCGCGCCAGGAGCTGGACCGCGCGACCACCCTGGCAAAGACCGGATTCGAGACCCGCGAGATGGTCGATACGCGGCAGCAGGCGTTCAACGGCGCCACCGCGACGGTCAATGCCAGCATCGCAGCCGTCGGCGCCGCGGCGCAGCAGGCGGTGGTGCTCGGCCAGGTGAACATCGGCTACAACACGCTCACCGCACCACGCGCCGGCACCATCGAATACCGCATCGCCAATGTCGGCGAAGTGCCGCCGGCCGGCGGCAAGGTGTTCACCATGCTGGACCGAAACGATGTCTATATCGACGTCTACCTGTCCACCGCCGATGCCGGCCATACCAGGATCGGGTCGGACGCGCGGATCCTGCTCGATGCCTATCCTGACCACCCCATCGCAGCCTCGGTGGTGTTTGTCGCCGCCCAGGCGCAGTTCACCCCCAAGACCGTCGAGACGCAGAATGAGCGGGACAGCCTGATGTTTCGGGTGCGTGTTCGGATCGATCCGGCGGTGCTGGCGGCCAATGCCACGCCGGTGAAAAGCGGGCTGCCGGGGCTGGCCTACGTCCGCACCGATCCGAAGACGGCCTGGCCGGTGAAGCTGCAGGGTTCGGCGCCGAAATGACGCCGGGTACCGGCGCTGCCGCGCGCCTGGTGGGTGTGACGTTGCGCTACGGCAAGGTGCTGGCGCTCGACCGCGTGACGGTGGACATTCCAGCCGGCGGCATGGTGGGGCTGATCGGGCCGGACGGCGTCGGCAAGTCCTCTGTGCTCAGTCTCGTTGCCGGCGCGCGGCGGATCCAGACCGGCACCGTCGCGGTGTTGGGCGGCGATATGGCCATATCAGCGTATCGCACCGAACTGTGCCCGCGCGTGGCGTACATGCCGCAGGGGCTCGGCCGCAATCTGTATCCGGACCTCAGCGTGCGCGAGAACATCGCCTTCTTCAGCCGGATGTTCGGGCAGGATGCGGCGGAACGCGCCTGGCGCACCGCGGAGCTGCTGGAGGCGACAGGGCTTGCGCCATTCGCCGCTCGGCCGGCCGGGAAACTCTCCGGTGGGATGCGCCAGAAGCTCGGGCTGTGCTGCGCGCTGATCCATGACCCCGATCTGCTGATCCTGGACGAGCCGACCACCGGTGTGGATCCGCTGTCGCGCCGGCAGTTCTGGACACTGGTGGACCAGATGCGGGAGCGCCGCCCCGCGATGAGCGTGGTGGTGGCGACCGCCTACATGGAGGAGGCCAAGCGGTTTGACTGGCTGATCGCCATGAATGACGGGCAGGTGCTGGCCAGCGGATCGCCCGCTTCGCTGCAGGCGGCGACGCACACGCGGAATGTGGAGGAGGCGTTCATCGCCTTGCTGCCGGAGGCCCTGGCGTCCTCTCGCACCCAGCCGTGGGGTAGCGCCCACCTATCGTCAGAGAGGACCGCGCCCACGGCCTTCTCAGAGGGCGATCGGGCGGCAAGCGGCCCGGACAAGCAATGGCGGATGGCCGGCTATTTTCCGCCAGCGGCCCAACCGGGGCCGCCTTTGCATCGCGAAGCAAAATAGCCGGCATCCGCCATCCTCAGCTCCGCTTCGGCCCTGCGCTGCGCTGCGGGTGCAGGTCCGCCCCGCCCGCCGCCTTCGTCGCCATGAAGGCCGCGATGGGCGCGGTCGATCCGACGAAAGGCAGCATCCCATGACGACCGAATACGACGACACCGGCATCGAGCCGCCACACAGCTCATCCCCGACCGATCACGTCCTCACCGAACTTCAACTCTACGGCTATCGCCCCTTCCAGGACGAACCCGACCCGAGGCCGATGCCCGACGCACAAATCGTCGCCGGCGCGGTGGCCGACATCTTCGACGCCCTGGCGGTGGCGCTGGGTGACACCCGCCTCGAACCCGACCTCGAAGACCTGCTGTGGTCGACGGTCAACATCTTCCACCGCGCCATCGGCCGGATCGAACGCGAACTCGACGACAATGCGCAGGCGCAGAAGCGCAGCCAGAAGGAACAGGATGGCTCCGAAATCCGCTCGGTCGAGCTGGAACGCCTGACATCCGAAGGGCAGACGCTGATCGAACGCCGCGACAGCATGGAATTCTTCCGCGACCAGGCCGCCGATCAGTTCGAACGCCACACCCACTCCGCCTGGCGGCCGCGCGCAGGGTCGATGGTGAACCACCGCACGCTGACCTCGGCCATGATCGACAGCCGCGACTTCCTCGCCGCCAAGCACCGGGCCGAGACCGAGGTGCTGGTACCGGCCGGCCCCAAGATCGCCGTCACCGGAGGCCTCGACTTCAACGACCACCGCTTGATCTGGGACAAGCTCGACCGGGTCCACGCCAAGCACGCCGACATGGTGCTGCTGCACGGCGGATCATCGAAAGGTGCCAAACGTATCGCCGCCAAATGGGCCGATCACTGCAAGGTGCCACAGATCGCCTTCAAGCCGGATTGGGCGAGACACGCCAAGGCAGCACCGTTCAAACGTAACGACGCAATGCTGGAGGTGCTGCCGATCGGGGTCATGGCGTTCCCCGGCACCGGCATTCAGGACAACCTTGCCGACAAGGCCAAAAAGCTCGGCATCCCGGTCTGGAAATTCGGATGTGGCGGCGCGTGAGCGATGCCTATCGCCGTTGAAATTTGATAGCAATTCTGTATATCGCTATCAACGCTGCCGCACTTGGAGGTATGCCACCATACCGGCCGTCACCATTCGCAATCTCTCCGATGAAACCCATCGCGCCTTAAAAATTCGGGCTGCACGGCACAATCGGAGCACGGAGGCGGAGATGCGCGCCATCCTGGAAGAGGCCGCGCGGCCGGAGGGGCGGCTACGTCTCGGCACAGCGCTGGCGGAGATGAGCCGGAAAATCGGGCTCATCAACGCTGATGTCGACGCCCTGGAGCAGACCCGCGACACCAAGCCCGCCGAGCCGCTTCGGTTCGAATGATCCTGCTCGACACCAACGTGGTCTCCGAGGCGATGAAGCCCGAGCCGGCGCCGGCGGTCCGCACATGGCTCGACGCACAGGCCGCGGAGACGCTGTATCTCTCCAGCGTCACCATCGCCGAGCTTATGTTCGGCATCGGCACACTTCCCAAAAGCAGACGCCGCGACAAGTTGACCGCGGCCCTCGACGGCGTGATCGAACTGTTCGCTGACCGAATTCTGCCATTCGATACCAGAGCGGCCCGCCGCTATGCGGCACTCGCCGTGAGCGCTCGCGCTGCGGGAAGAGGCTTCCCCACGTCCGACGGCTACATCGCCGCGATCGCCGCAGCACATGATTTCGCTGTCGCATCCCGTGACACGAGCGTCTTCAAGGCCGCCGGCCTCAACGTGATCGACCCGCGGAGAGCCGCCGTCTGAGCCGTGGCCCGCGACGGTCAGCGCATTGTGTGGCGCGATCCAGTGTGCGCTCGGTGACTTCCTCGGTCCTTCTGGAAAAAGGGTCAGCGTCCGGTGATGACCCTTGGTCAGGCCGCAGGCTTCCAATTCCATGGCAGGAGCTCTTCGATACGTTTGGCGGGATGATCGCCGATGCGTGCGAGGAGGTCTGCGAGGTAGGCCTCGGCGTTTACGCCGTTGAGCTTGGCGGTCTCGATGATGGTGTACATCAACGCGGCAC
>JBBILI010000058.1:0-26269 GCA_037445025.1 Rhodospirillales bacterium | reverse complement strand
TGTCGCTGGCGTCGTTCGGGGCGGATAGCGCGGGGGTGATCGATCTGCTCGGCGGCGCCGGCGGGTATGGCACGGCCAATGCGGCATGGTCGGCGCTGGTCGATGACGGGCATGGCAACAGCACGCTCGCGCTGGGGGCGTCGGGCTCGATTCACCTGACGGGGGTGACCAAGGAGATGCTGTCGGCGGGGAGCTTCAGGATCGGGTGAGACGGTCGACCGGGACCGTGCCGCTTGCGTGGAGGCGCGGGCAGCCACGTTCGGTCAAGGCTGCTCCTACCCCAGGACTTGCATCACCCAAATCCCCACTCGGACTGTCACCTGCTCTTCACGAAGGCGGGGTCACATGGCTATGCTCCCGGCCACGCACATGGGAGACCTGCAATGCTGACACGTCGTTCGTTGATGGCAGCCACCGCCGCCGCACCGCTGATCGCCACCCAGGCGCAGGCCGCCACGCCCAAGGGCGTGATCGTCATGGCCAACCAGATCGATGACGTCGTGAGCTTCGACCCGGCGGAGGCCTATGAGTTCACCAACGGCGAGGTGAACAGCAACGTCTATCGCAGGCTCGTCGCCCCAAGCCACACCGACAGCTCCAAGGTCGTGGGCGACCTCGCGGAGTCCTGGACGATCAGCCCGGACGGGCTGACCTTCACCTTCAAGCTCAAGACCAACTCCAAATTCCCGTCCGGCAAGACGCTCACGGCCGAGGATGCAGCGTTCTCGCTCTACCGCGTGGTGAAGCTGAACAAGACGCCGGGCTTCATCATCACCCAGTTCGGGTTCACGCCGGACAATGTGGAAAAGCTGATCGTGGCCAAGGACCCGACCACGCTGGTCATCACCCTGCCCTCGGCCGCCGCCCCCACCTTCGTGCTGTTCTGCCTCTCCGCCGGCGTCGGCGCCGTCGTCGAGAAGGCCACCGCCATGGCGCATGACGTGGGCGGCGATCTCGGCAACGCCTGGCTCAAGAGCCACTCCGCCGGCTCCGGCGCCTACCAGCTGACCGACTGGGTGGCGAGCGACCACATCACCATGGACATCAACCCGCATTCGGGCATCCCCACCGCCACGAAGCGCATCGCCATCCGCCACGTGCCGGACCCCTCGGCCCAGCTGCTGCAGCTGCAGAAGGGCGACATCGACATCGCCCGCACGCTGACACCGGATCTGCTCGCCAAGGTGAAGGCGGACAAGGCCTTCACCGTCACCTCGTCCGGCCAGGGCAGCTCGATGTATATCGCCATGAACCAGGCGATGCCCGAGCTGCAGAAGGTGCAGGTCCACCAGGCGATCAAATGGGCGATCGACTATGACGCCATCGCCAAGAACATCACCCCCAACGCCTGGGTCGTGGCCCAGGGCTTCCTGCCACCGGGCCTGCCCGGCGCCATGACCGAGAAGCCGTTCCACAAGGACGTCGCCAAGGCCAAGGCGCTGCTGGCCGAAGCCGGCTACCCCAACGGCTTCGCCGTGACGATGGACTACATCTCCGTCGCCCCCTACGCCGACATCGCCCAGGCCATCCAGGCCGATCTCGCCGCCGTCGGCATCAAGGTCACCCTGCTGGCCGGCGAGCAGAAGCAGGTCATCACCAAAACCCGCGCCCGCACCCACCAGCTCGCCATCCTCGCCTGGGGCACCGACTATTTCGACCCCAACTCCAACAGCCAGGCCTGGTGCGAGAACCCCGACGACAGCGACGCCAGCAAGCTCAAGATCCTCGCCTGGCGCAGCCACTACGTGGACAAGGAACTGAACGACATGTCGGTCGCCGCCGCCCGCGAGCTGGACGGCGCCAAGCGCATCAAGATGTACCAGGACATGCAGGTGAAGTTCGCCAGCCGCGCCCCCTTCGCCATGATCCTGCAGAAGATCGCCTCCGCCGCCCTCGGCAAGGGCGTCACCGGCTTCACCATCGGCGCGCTGCCGGACTTCACCAAGTTCTCCGACATCAAGAAGGCATGACCAGACACTTCGGCAGGCTGGCAGGCACCGCCTCCAGCCTGCTGGTGACCCTGTTCGGCCTGGTGCTGGTGACGTTCCTGATCGGCCGGGTCATGCCCATCGATCCGGTCATCGCCATCATCGGCGACCATGCCCCGGTCGACGTCGTGGCCCGCGTCCGCGTCGAGCTCGGGCTCGACCGGCCGCTCTACGTCCAGTTCGGCATCTACGTCTGGCAGCTGCTCCACGGCGATCTCGGCCGCTCGGTGATGACCTCCAACACCGTGGTCGAGGACATCCAGCGCTACTTCCCCGCCACCATCGAACTCGCCACCGTCGCCATCATCATCGCCACCGTCATCGGCGTGCCGCTCGGCGTGCTCGCCGCCGTCCGAGCCGGCTCGAAGCTCGACATCGGCATCCGCGTCATCTGCCTCGCCGGCCATTCCATCCCCATCTTCCTGCTTGCCCTCATCAGCCTGCTGGTCTTCTACGCCACCCTCGGCTGGGCCCCCGGCACCGGCCGGGCCGACGTCGCCTTCGAAGGCATGAACCCCGTCGTCACCGGCTTCCTCACCATCGACAGCGCGCTCGCCAATGACTGGGACGCGTTCTGGGACGCGTGGGCCCATCTCGCCCAGCCCGCCGGCGTGCTCGCCTATTTCTCCATGGCCTATATCGCCCGCATGACCCGCGCCTTCATGCTCGATGCCCTGGCCGGCGAATACGTCATCACCGCCCGCGCCAAGGGCCTCTCCAACCTTCGGGTCATCTGGCGCCACGCCTTCGGCAACATCGCCGTCCGCCTCGTCACCGTGCTGGCCCTCACCTATGCCGGCCTGCTCGAAGGCGCCGTGGTGACCGAGACCGTGTTCAGCTGGCCCGGCCTCGGCCAATACCTCACCGTCTCCCTGCTGAACGCCGACATGAACGCCGTGCTCGGCGCTACCCTCGTGGTCGGACTCATCTACATGGCGCTGAACCTGCTGGCCGACGCCGCCTACCGCCTGCTCGACCCGAGGGTCTCATGAGCGGCGTCACCGACCGCGCCTGGCTGCTGTCCGACGCACCGGCCTCGCGCGCCCAGGCCGCCTGGGGCCGCCGCTACCGCCTGTGGTGCGACTTCCGCGCCAACCCGCTGGCCATGTCCGGCCTCATCATCGCCCTCCTGCTGATCCTGGCCGCTGCCTTCGCCCCACTCCTCGCCACCCACGACCCCAGCACCCAGGACCTCGTCAACCGGCTCGGCACGCCCTCGCCCGCCCACTGGCTCGGCACCGACGAGCTGGGCCGCGACGTCTATTCCCGCCTCCTCTACGGCGGCCGCGTCACCCTCGGCATGGTGCTCGCCGTCGTCATCCTCGTCGCCCCGCTCGGCCTCGCCGTCGGCTGCATCGCCGGCTATTTCGGCGGCTGGGCCGACCGTCTGCTGATGCGCGCAACCGACATCTTCCTCGCCTTCCCCCGCCTGATCCTCGCACTCGCCTTCGTCGCCGCCATCAAGCCCGGCGTGTCCAGCGCCGTCTTCGCCATCGCCCTCACCGCCTGGCCGCCCTACGCCCGCCTCGCCCGCGCCGAAACCCTCACCATCCGCAATGCCGACTTCATCGCAGCCGTCCGTCTGACCGGCGCCTCCCCCTGGCGCATCGTGCTGCGCCACGTGGCCCCGCTCTGCCTCGGCTCGCTGATCGTGCGCGTCACGCTCGACATGAGCTCGATCATCCTCACCGCCGCCGCCCTCGGCTTCCTCGGCATGGGCGCCCAGCCGCCCTCGCCCGAATGGGGCGCCATGATCGCCTCCGCCCGACGCTTCTTCCTCGAACAATGGTGGGTCCCGCTGATCCCCGGCATCGCCATCTTCATCGCCTCCCTCGCATTCAACCTTTTAGGGGATGGGCTTCGTGACGTGCTCGATCCAAAGCAGCGCTGATGCTCGTTGAGATCCAGAACCTCAACATCATGTTCCCCTCCCAGCACGGCCTCAGCCACGCCGTGCGCGGCGTGTCCATCACCCTCGGCCAGGAAAAGCTCGGCATCGTCGGCGAAAGCGGCTCCGGCAAATCCATCTCCGCCCGCGCCATCCTCCGCCTCCTCCCCCCAGCCGCCCGCGTCACCGCCGACACGCTGCGCTTCGACGGCATCGACATCCTCTCCGCCACCGAACGCCAGATGCGCGCCATCCGCGGCCGCCGCGCCGGCCTCATCCTGCAAGACCCGAAATACTCCCTCAACCCGATCATGACCGCAGGCGCCCAGATCGCCGAAGCCTGGCGCAACCAGACCAAAGGCTCGAAAAAAGCCGCCCGCGAAGCCGCCCTCGACCTGCTCGCCCAGGTGCAGATCCGCGACCCCAAACGCGTCGCCGACGCCTACCCCCACGAACTCTCCGGCGGCATGGGCCAACGCGTCATGATCGCGATGATGCTCGCCCCAGACCCCGAACTCCTCATCGCCGACGAACCCACCTCCGCGCTGGACGCCACCGTCCAGGCTGAAATCCTCCGCCTCCTCGAAGACCTCGTCTCCCGCCGCGGCATGGGCCTCATCCTCATCAGCCACGACCTCCCCCTGGTCAGCCATTTCTGCGACCGCGTCGCCGTCATGTACGCCGGCCGCGTCGTCGAGGAACTCGGCGCCGGCGAACTTCTCCAGGCCAAACACCCCTACACCCGCGGCCTGCTCGAATGCCTCCCAACCCTCTCCCACCCCAAACTTCGCCTGCCCGTCATGGCGCGTGACCCCGCGTGGCTCGCATGATCTCCGTCCAGGACCTCCGGGTGAAATTCGGCCCCGTCGAAGCCGTCCGCGGCGTCACCTTCGCCGTCGGCGAAGGCTCCAGCTTCGGCATCGTCGGCGAAAGCGGCTCCGGCAAATCCACCGTCCTGCGCGCCCTCTCCGGCCTCAACCCGGACTGGACCGGCCGCATGACCATCGCCGGAACCGCCCTCACCCCCAAACGCTCGCGCGACTTCTTCCGCCGCGTCCAGATGGTCTTCCAAGACCCCTACGGCTCGCTGCACCCCCGCCAGACCGTCGACCGCGCCCTCTCCGAACCCCTCCTCGTCCACGGCATGTCCGATATCGACCGCCGCATCCGCCAGGCCCTCTCCGAAGTCGCCCTGCCCGCCGCCGCCCGCTTCCGCTACCCCCACCAACTCTCCGGCGGCCAACGCCAGCGCGTCGCCATCGCCCGCGCTCTCATGTCCGAACCCGAAGTCCTGCTGCTCGACGAACCAACCTCCGCGCTCGACGTCTCCGTCCAGGCCGAAGTCCTCAACCTCCTCGCCGACCTGCAGGACCGCCGCAAACTCACCTACGTCATGGTCAGCCACAACCTCGCCGTCATCGCCCACCTCTGCCCCATGATCGGCGTCATGCAAGCCGGCGAAATGGTCGAAATGATCTCGGCAGAAGATCTAAGGGCAGGCAGAACCCAACATCCTCATACAACAGACCTCAGACGACTCAGCGCAGAGCTGGAAGAAGCCTAAGCAAGCGCTTCTTTTCTGAAGAAAAGAAGCAAAAAACTTCCAATCGTAGGGTGGGCTTCAGCCCAACATTTCATCCACACACAAATATTGCGAAAACGTAACAAAAACCACGCGCCCACGCCGCGCCTCACTCACACAATTCCATACCGACCCCGCCTCACCGCCGCCATCACCCCACGCGGTATCGGAACCCGCCCCAAATCCACCTTCTCCACCACGCGCCGAACCCGCTTCACCCGAACCGGCACCACCACAACAACCCCAGGCCGCAACACCGCCGACTCGATTGCCAACATCCAACACACCGGCCCCAGAACCCGAGCCGCCTGGGGCGCCGCCACCAGAAACGCCACCACCTCCGGGTGCTCCAGAAGCGCCCGAAGCTGCGACCCATACCCCGCCGCCTGCCACGAAACCGCCCGCACCAGCCACCCGAACGACCGAGGCCAAACCCGCTTCGGCACCTCCCGCGGCACCGCCTCAGCAACCGGCGAAACCGCCCCCCGAGCCCCACGCCGCCACAACCGCCCCGCCTGATACCGGGCCACCATCCGCTCCAGCTTCCCGCAAACCTCCCCCAACCGCCGATGCACCAACCACACCAGCGCCTGCCCCAACCAGCCAAGCCTCCCCCAACCCCCCAGCAACCCCTGCACAGCGAGAATCACCGCAGACAGATTCGAAAAAGGGGAAACGCTTTCGTTCATTTTTTGTTCCTATCACGCCGCACCCCGAAAAGCAATGCAAACGCATCGACCAACCATCACCACACCGCCAAAATATCATTAAATCGTATCGTTCCCCACCCCATCGCCAGACCACCACCAGGCTGATCGACAAGCACGTCACACAGACGTAGAATGGGAAGCGAAGCGCCACCCATCACTTTGCCTTACAAATCCAAATATCTCCCAAAATAAACAGATTCTATTATTTTATAAATAACCAACTCAATTTGAAAAATTATCCCGAGTCAAAACCCACAACACCTCAAATCAATTTCTTATACCAACGGTCATGAAGAATGACCGTTGGTATAAGTCTTGGTTTGGCGCGCCGCCGCCGGCCAACCCGGCGGGCGATATTAACGGCCGTGATCGATGGAAGAGTCATCGATCACGGCCGTTGATATTATACCAACAAGACAATACCTGCCGCCGGAGCCCACGTGACCACACCGCAATCCAACATCCTCATGGTCCCCATGCGAGACGGCATCCGCCTCGCCACCGACATCCACCTCCCGCCCGGCCCCGGCCCCTTCCCCGTCATCCTCGAACGCACCCCCTACGGCCGCAACGAAGCCAGCCGCAGCGAAGTCACCGCCGCCAACCGCACCCCCGCCCCCCGCGCCGAACTGGCGCAATACTTCACCGCCCACGGCTACGCCGTCGTCTACCAGGACAATCGTGGCCGCCACGGCAGCGAAGGCATCTTCGTCAAATACCTCTCCGACGGCGAAGACGGCTTCGACACCTGCGCCTGGATCACAGCCCAACCCTGGTGCGACGGCCGCATCTGCACCATGGGCCTCTCCTACGCCGCCCACACCCAGGCCGCCCTCGGCTGCCTCGCCCCGCCCGGCCTCGTCACCCAAATCCTCGACAGCGGCGGCTTCTGCAACGCCTGGCAAGGCGGCATCCGCCAGTTCGGCGCCTTCGAGCTGAAACAGGCCACCTGGGCCCACAAACAGGCCCTGCTCTCCCCCGAAGCCCAGGCCGACCCCGTCATGCACGCAGCCCTCGCCGCCGAGGACATCAGGGACTGGTTCACCCGCCTTCCCTGGCGCCCCGGCCACTCCCCCCTGCGCCACCATCCCGACTACGAAGCCTACCTGTTCGACCAATGGACCCACGGCGCCTGGGGCGAATTCTGGCAAAAGCTCGGCATCTGGGCCGAAGGCTTCCACACCACCTACGCCCAGGCCGATTGCGTCCACATGTCCAGCTGGTTCGACCCCTACCCCCTCACCGCCACCGGCAACTATGTCGGGCTAAAGCACGCCGGCCGCGGCCGCCAACGCCTCATCCTCGGCCCCTGGACCCACGGCGACCGCTCCCGCCAGATCTTCGGCGACGTCGATTTCGGCCCCGACGCCCCCATCGACAGCTGGGCCGGCGACTGGCGCCAATACCGCCTCCGCCACTTCAACCACGTCATCCACGGCACCGAAAACCCCGAGCCCGCCGTGCGCATCTTCATCATGGGCGGCGGCTCCGGCCGCAAAACCCCGCAAGGCCATCTCGACCACGGCGGGCGCTGGGCCACCTTCTCCGGCTGGCCGATCCCCGAAGCCACCCCAACCCGCTTCCACCTCCACCCGAACGGCCGCCTCACCCCTACCCCATCCCCCGGCGGCGCCATCAGCTTCGACCACGACCCCGCCCACCCCGTCCCCACCATCGGCGGCAACCTCACCAGCCTCGAACCCGTCGCCCGCGGCGGCGCCTTCGACCAGCGCGAAGCCCCCGAATTCTTCGGCTGCACCCCGCCCTACCTGCCGTTGGCCACCCGGCCAGACGTGGTGGTCTTCGAAACCGCCCCGCTAGACCACGCCATCACGGTGGCCGGCCCCATCGAAGCCGAACTCTGGGTCGCAACCTCCGCCCCCGACACGGACTTCACCGCCAAACTGATCGACGTCCATCCGCCCAGCGACGACTATCCCCAGGGCTACGCCATGATCCTTACCGACGGCATCATCCGCCTGCGCTACGCCGAAAACCCCGCCAGCCCCCGCCTGCGCACCCCGGGCGAAGTGGTCCCCATCCGCATCACCCTCTTCCCCACCGCCAACCTGTTCCTCCCCGGCCACCGCATCCGGCTCGACATCTCGTCCAGCAACTTCCCGAAATTCGACGTCAACCCCAACACCGGCGAACCCGACGGCGCCGCCCGCCGCCGCCAGCTTGCAGTCAACACCATCTTCATGGACCCTGCCCGCCCGAGCAGCGTCAAGCTGCCGATCATTCAGGGATAAGCCATGCCGCAACCCACCCACATCTCCGCCCTCGGCGTCCCCGACGCCGAAACCCTCCCCGACGACCTCAAGCTCATCTGGGCGAAATGCCAGGAAAAACTCGGCTTCGTCCCGAACGTCTACGCCACGCTGAGCCTGAAACCCCAGCGCCTGCGCGACTTCATGCAGATGTTCAACGAAATCATGCTCTCCGACTCCGCCCTCTCCAAGCTCGAACGCGAGATGGTCGCCGTCGTCGTCTCCTCGGTGAACCGCTGCTACTACTGCCTCGTCTCCCACGGCGCCGCCGTCCGCAAACTCTCAAACGACCCTCAGCTCGGCGAAATGCTGGTCATCAACTACCGCGTGGCAAATCTGGACACCCGCCAACGCGCCATGCTCGATTTCGCCTGGAAACTCACGGCCACACCCGCAGAAGTGGTGGAGGCAGACCGACAGGCCCTGCGCGCCGTGGGCTTCGACAGCGCAGCCATCTTCGACCTCGCCCAGGTCATCGCGTTCTTCAACCTGTCGAACCGAATGGCGATCGCTTCGGATATGATGCCGAATGCGGAATACCACACACTGGCACGGTCGTAAGAAAGCGGTTCTTTTTTGAAAAAAAGAACCAAAAAACTTTCATCCAATCAAAGCCCAACACTCACATTCCGGTGAAGCGGGGCGCGCGCTTGGCCAGAAACGCGGCCTTCCCCTCGGCGTGGTCGGCCGACAGGAACAGCATCGACTGCACCGTGCGCTCCCACTCCAGCGCGTCGCCCAACCCCTGCGCCAGATACGACTTCGTCATCGCAATCGGCAGCGGCGCCGTCTCAGCCAGCGTCGCCGCCAACGCCAGCGCCTGCGCCAACGCCCTGCCCGACGGCACCACACGGTCGATCATGCCGATCGCCTCGGCCCGCACCGCATCCACCGGCTCAGGATGCAGCACCATCTGCCTTGCCCGCCCCTCGCCGATCCGCTTCGGCAACGTGTGCAGCAGCCCGAAATCCGGCACCAGCCCCACCTTGCCGAACCCCGCCATGAACCTGGCATCCGCACCCGCCACCACCGTGTCACAGCACAGCGCCAGGGCGAGGCCGGCGCCGACCGCCCAACCCTCAACCGCGCATAAGATCGGCTTGGCACCCTCGATCATCAGCCGCACCAGCAGATGCGTCAGCCGAAACCGCTCCCGCCCACCGGCAATGTCCGTCACGTTCATGCCGCTGCTATCGCCGCCGGCGGAAAAATGCCCCCCCGCACCCGTGAGCACGATCACCCGCACCGCAGCATCGCCCTCCAGCCGGTCGAACGCCGCAGCCAACGCCTCGCGCATCGGCATCGCCAGCGCATTGCGCCGCGCCGGATAATCCAGCGTCAACACCGCAACCTGGCCCTGCCGCTCCTCCCGCAGCATCAGAACACCAGCGTCGCGTCGGTCGCCGCCTGCAGCGACTCCCGCGTCACACCCTGGGCCATGTCAACCACACGGAATCCGTCGCCCAGCACGTCCAGCACCGCCATGTTGGTATACACACGCTTGACCGCCCCCAACGCCGTCAACGGATAGAAGCAGCGCCGCACCAGCTTGGACCGCCCGTCCTTCGTGGTGTGCTCCATCACCACCCACAGCCGCTTGGCCCCGGCCGCCAGATCCATCGCCCCGCCCACCGCCGGCGCCGTGTCGTTCTCGCTGGTCGCCCAGTTGGCGATATCGCCGTTCTCCGCCACCTCGAACGCGCCGAGCACGCACAGATCGAGATGCCCGCCGCGGATCATGGCAAAGCTGTCGGCATGGTGCACAAAGCTGCCGCCGGCCCGCAGCGTCACCGGCTGCTTGCCCGCATTGATCAGCCACGGATCCACCTTGTCCGCCGAAGGCGCCGGCCCCATGCCGAGCACACCGTTCTCGGAATGAAAGATCACCTCGCGCTCCACCGGCACATGGTCCGCCACCATCGTCGGCATGCCGATGCCGAGATTGACATACCAGCCTTCAGGAATATCGACAGCCACACGCGCGGCCATCTGCGGACGGGTCCAGAGTGTCATGCCATCTCTCCCGGAACATGCAGCACACGATCGACGAAAATCCCCGGCGTCGCCACCGCCTCCGGGTTCAGCGCGCCCAACGGCACGATGTGATGCGCCTGCACAATGGTCAGCTTCGCCGCCGTCGCCATCACCGCGTTGAAGTTCCGGCCGGACTGGTTGTAGGTGAGGTTGCCCCAGCGATCCGCCTCCCACGCCTCCACCAGCGCCACATCGCCATGCAGCGCGTGCTCCAGCACCATCATGCGGCCATCGATCTCACGAACCTCCTTGCCCTCCGCCAGCTTGGTGCCCACCGCGGTCGGCGTGAAGAACGCGCCCACCCCCGCCCCGGCCGCGCGCATCCGCTCGGCCAGCGTCCCCTGCGGCACGATCTCGAGCTCAAGCTTCCCCGCGCGATACAGCTCCTCGAACACCACCGACCCCGCCGAACGCGGAAAGCTGCACACAATGCGCCGCACCCGGCCAAGATCCATCAGCCTGGCCAGCCCCACCCGCCCGGTGCCGGCATTGTTCGCCACCACCGTCAGGTCCTTCGCCCCCTGCGCGATCAGCCCGTCCAGCAGCGCATCCGGCTGCCCCACCGAGCCGAACCCGCCCAGCAGAATCACGCTGCCATCCGCGATACCCTCCATGGCCTCGGCCATGCCGCGGACAATCTTGTCGATCATGCCACTCTCACCAACCCGTTGTTCACCACCATCACATCGCGTTCCAGCACACGCGCCCGAAATCCGCCATCCCGCCAGATCTCCGTCCGGATCGTCTCGCCCGGAAACACCGGCGCCGAAAACCGCAGATCCAGCGACACCAGCCGCCGCGGCGCGTAATCGCACAGCGCCCGCAGCAGCGCATGGGTCACCACGCCGAGCGTGCACAGCCCGTGCAGGATCGGCCGGGCAAACCCCGCCTGCGCCGCCACCGCCGGGTCGGCATGCAGCGGATTGTCATCCCCGTTGAGCCGATACAGCAACGCCTGCTCCGGCCGCGTCGGCAGATCGACAACGACATCCGCCACCCCCGTCGGCGCCGGCGCCGCCGCCCGCACCGGCCCGGCCGGACCGCCGAACCCGCCATCGCCGCGCAGGAACACGGTGGCGGTCAGCGTCGCCAGCAACGTGCCATCGCCGTCATGCAGCGTCTTCTCCGTGTACAGCAGCGCGCCCTTGCCCATGCCCTTGTCCACCAGCCCGGTCACCCGCGTTCGCCCCACCACCTCGCCTTCCACCGGCAAGGGCGCATGCCACACAATGCCCTGCTCGCCATGCACCAGCCGCACCGCATCCACCCCCGTCGCCGGATCCGCCAGCCAGAAACCGGGATGGCCGAGCACCACAGCCGCCGACGGCATCGCCCGCAGATCGCGGTGGTGATCGACGAAATCGAGCTGGCGTTCGTCCATCGGATCGCTGCCGAGGCCGACGGAGAGCGCGTAGAGGATCGTGTCCGCCCTGGTGACGCGCTGGCGCACGTCCGGGATCGGGAAATTCAGCAGGCGCTCGTATTCAATGGGCATCGCCGGCTCCGATCTCGATCACCGCATCGGCCGCGAACGCCCCGTCCGGCATGGCGAACACCGGATTGAGGTCGATCGACCGAAGCCCCGGGCCAGCCTGGGCCGCGAACACCGAAAGCCGGGCCAGCATCTCCGCCAGCGCCGCCATATCCACCGGCGGCCGCCCCCGCGCCCCCGTCAGCAGCGGCAGCGCGCGGATGGAACGGATCATCGCCTCCGCCTCCACCACCCCGAACGGACAGCGGCGGAACACCACATCCTTCATCACCTCCACAAAGATGCCGCCGAGTCCGAACATCGCCACCGGCCCAAACACCGGGTCGCGATGAATGCCCAGAATGCATTCCACCCCGCTGACCTGCCGGCACACCAGCACCCCCTCGACCCGCGCCCCCGCCGGCGCCCGCGCCATCAGCGTGGCGAACCCCGCCCGCACCGAAGCCGCATCGGCCACCCCCACCAGCACCCCACCGATCTCGGATTTGTGCAGAATGTCCGGCGACAGGATCTTCATCACCACCGGAAACCCGAACGCCTCGCCCGCCGACACCGCGCTCTCGGCATCGGCACAGGCCCGCTCCGGCACCACCGCAATCCCCGCCGCCGCCAGCAGCGCCTTGGCCTCCGCCTCGTTGGGCGTCACCCCCGGCAAGCCCACCACCGGCACCGTGGGCGGCACGGACGGCGCCGGTGCCGCGAACGCATCGCCGAACCGCCCCATGGCATGCAGCGCCACGATGGCGCGATCGAGATCCTCATAGACCAGAAACCCGTCCGCCTCGTACTGCGCCACAACCTCGGCCGAAGCCACCACGCTGAGCGCGAACAGCCGGTCGGGATGGCGCGCCATCACCGCCCCCATCTGCGCCCGCACCGACGGCGCGAGCGACGGCGCACCCCCCACCACCGTGAAAAACCCCAGCACGGAGCGATAGCCGCCCGCCTCCACCATCGCCTCGGTGAACGCGCCCACCAGGCGCATGTCGTTGAACACCTGGGCCGTGCAGTCCACCGGGTTGCGCGGCGCCGCGAACGGCACCAGCGCCTTCAACGCCGCCTGCGCCGCCGCCGGCATCTCCGGCATCGGCAACCCCAGCCGCTCCGCCGCATCGCTCGCCATCACGCCCGCGCCGCCGCTGATCGTGATCACCCCCAGCGTGTTGCCCACGGGATAGATCCGCCGCGTCGCCGCCCGCACGATGTCCACCATCTCCTCGGTGGTGCGCGCGCGGATCACGCCGAACTCGTTCAGCACCGCCTCCGTCACCGCATCGTCCCCGGCGATCGAGGCGGTGTGCGACTGCGCCGCCGCCCGCCCGAGCATGCTGCGCCCCACCTTCATCATCACCACCGGCTTGCGCGCCGCCCGCGCCGCCGCCAACGCCGCCAGCAGGCTCTCGCTCTCGCGGATCCCCTCGGCATACGCCGCGATCACATCCGTCTCCGGATCCTCCGCCAACCAGCCGATCACGTCACCGATCGTGACATCCGCCTCGTTGCCCGTCGTCACCACCACCGGCGTGCCCAGCCCGCCATTGCGCATCACCGCGAACAGATGCGTCCCATACGCGCCGGACTGGCTGGCCACCCCGATCCGCCCCGGCGGCGGAAACCCCATCTCCAGCGACGACGAGAAGATCGGAAAATAGCCGATCCGGCTGTTGAACAGCCCCAGACAGTTCGGCCCCAGCACCCGCATGCCGCAGGCCCGCGCCGCGGCCACCATGCGCAGCTGTGCTGCCGTCTCAGGCCCGGCCCCGCCCGCATCCACCTCGGCGAACCCCGCCGTGAACACGATGGCCGCCTTCACCCCCATCCCGGCCAGCTCCGCCACCGCCGCCTCCGCCGCCGGCCCCGCCACCGCGACAATGGCCACATCCGGCACCTCCGGCAGCGCCGACAGCGACGCATAGGCCGGCAACCCCTGGATCTCCGCGCGATTCGGGTTCACCGGCATGATCCGCCCGGCAAAGCCCCGCTGGCGCATATACGCGATCGGCCGCCCACCAATGCGCGCAGCGTCCGACGAGGCCCCCACCACCGCAACCGACCGCGGCGCCAGCATCGGCGTCAGACTTGAAAATCGTGAACTCGAACTCGGTGCCGTTCCGGCCATCCGCTGCATCTCCATCCCACCCCGGCAGCGTCGGGGCAATCGGGGGAGGAAGCAAGCGCTGGGCTCCGCCCAGACCCGCCAGGGGCCGAGCCCCTGGACCTCTCATTTGAAGCGAGGTTGGTGACGTGAGAGAGGGGCCAGCCGAGCCCTGCCCGCAGGTCTCGATTGGCCCCTCTCTCACGTCACCAACATTTCTTAAACGAATGGTGTCCAGAGGCTCCGCCTCTGGCGGGTCCAGGGCAGAGCCCTGGCCTTGCCTCCTTTACCCAACCGCCGCAACAGCCGCCGGCAGGAACAGGCGAACGGTCGTGCCTCGGCCTTCAGTGCTGTCCAGGGCCATGGCTCCGCCGGACTGGTCGGCAAAGCCAGCCACCAGGTTCAGGCCCAGCCCGGCCGCGCGCACGCCTTTGCGGGTGGTGAAGAACGGTTCCAGCACGCGCGGCAGCAGCGCCGGGGGAATCCCGATGCCGGAGTCCGTCACGCTGATCCGCACATACAACCCTGGCGTGAGAGGCGGCAGGTCGCGCGCATCCGAGGCGGACAGGGCGACGCGCGCGGTGTGCAGCGTGATCGTTCCGCCCTCTGGCATCGCCTGGCTGCTGTTGTCCACCAGGTTGCCCAACGCCAGTTCCAGCCCGCTCTTGTCGATCAGGCAGGGGCCGACATCGGGCTGCAGTTCCACCACCAGCGTCTGGCGGGGCGCAAGCCCGTGGCGCAGCTTTGTGGCGATGGCGGCGACCAGCGCGTTCACATCATGCCGCTCCGGCCGCAGCGGCTTGCGCCGGGCGAAGGTCAACAAGCGCTGGGTGATCGCGGAGCCATCGGTGGTCGCCTTGATGGCGGGCTGCAGCATCTCCAGCAGCGGGTCCTCCGCCTCCAGCATATCCACCGCGATCTCCAGGTTGAGCGAGATCACCGTCAGCAGATTGTTGAAATCATGCGCCAGCCCGCCGGTGAGCTGGCTGATCGCAGCCAGCCGATCGGCCGCCAGCCGCGCCGCCTCGGCCTGCCGCAGGGCCGTGACATCCTGACAGAAACCCTCGATGGCGCGCATGTCGCCCGGCGGGGCCTGCACCGCGGTGCCGGCACACAGGCAATGCCGGATCTCGCCATCCTGGCCGCGGATGCGAAACGCGAGTGACACCGGGCCCGATGCCGCTGGCAGGCCGTCAAGGGCCGCGGCAAGCGCCACGCGATCTGCCGGATCGGCAATTTCGCGCAGCGCGTCCGAGGTGAAACCGGCTGGATCCAGGGCCACGCCGAAAACGGCGCTCAGCGCCGGAGACCAGACATGCAGCCCGCGCGCCGCATCCCAGCGCCAGGCTCCCAACCGGGCCGTGGCACAGGCCACCCGCAGTGCAGTGTCCGCGTCCGAAAGCAGAGGGGGCGACGTGTCCATTCCGATGTCTTGCATAGCCTTGAGCAGCCGTGATCAGGATCTGAAGTCAAGCGACAGAGAAGGCGCTGCGATCATGGCAGCTGTGATGTCGGACGCAACCAGTTCACGCATGGCAACAGGAAGGTATATCCGCACGATCGTGCCCAGCCCCTCCACGCTGGCAAGCTGGATCTGCCCGCCGGATTGCCGGGCGAACCCCATCGCCATGCTCAGCCCCAGCCCGCCGCCCTGGCCGACCGCCCTTGTGGTGAAGAACGGCTCGAACAAGCTGGCATGCAGCGACTCGGGAATACCGCACCCGCTGTCGATCACCGCGACCGTGACGTAGCGTCCAGGCGCCAGATCGGGCGGCAGCGCCGGCTGGCCGGCCGCAAGGCACACCAGCCCGGTCTCGATCACGATCTCCCCGCCCTGCGGCATGGCCTCCCTGCCGTTCACCAGCAGGTTCAGCACCGCGCTCTGGAACTGCGACGGGTCGATCAGGCAGTCCGGCAGCGCCGGCTGTGCCGCCACGCGGAAGCTGTGGCGCGCGCCCACCGTGCGGGCGGCCAGGGCTGCGATCTCGGCCACCAGGTGGTTGACGTCCGTCGGCCGCGGCCGCAGGGGCTGGCGCCGTGCGAAGGAGAGCAGGCTCGATGTCAGCCGCGCGCCGGCGGTGGCGGCCCGCAGCGCCGGGTTCAGCATGCCCAAGGCCGGATGGTCCTCGCCGAGCATGTCGGCGGCGATCTCCAGATTCAGCGAAATGACCATCGGCAGGTTGTTGAAGTCATGCGCGATGCCGCCGGTGAGCTGGCCGAGGGCGTTGAGCCGCTCGGTCTGCAGCAGCAGAGCCTCGGCGGCCCGCCGCTCGGTCACGTCCTGGCAGACCCCGGTGACCTCCAAGGTGACGCCGTCGGCACCCATCCCCCTGGAGCCTTCGGAATGGCAATGGCGCAGCACGCCGTCCGGCCCCAGGGTGCGAAAATCGAACATGACCGGCACGCCATCGTGCATCATCTCGGTCAGGCGCTGCGCGGCGTTCGCCCGATCCTCCGGATGCACCAGGTCCAGCGCCCCTCCAGGCTGGGCGAGAACGTCTCCGGGGTGACACCGGACATCACATAGGTCTCCGCCGACCATTCGAGCAGCCGGCGCGCCGGGGTCCAGCGCCAGGAGCCGATGCGCGCCATGTGCTGCGCGGTCAGCAGGTCGTCGGTCAGCCGGGCGAGACGCAAGGCCGCCGCCTGCGCCTCCCGCTCGCGCTGCCGCCGCTCGCTGACATCGCGCAGCACCGCGACCCAGTGGGTGAACCAGCCGCCGGCATCGGCCAGCGGGGTGATCTCCAGCTCCACCCAGAACAGCGAGCCGTCCCGGCGCCGGTTGAGCAGCTCCGCCCGGACCGGCTGCCAGTCGCGCAGCGCGCCGCGGATCCGATCCAGCGTGGCGGCATCGGTCTGCGGGGCCTGCAGCAGGCGCGGCGTCTTGCCGAGCACCTCGGCGAGCGGCCAGCCGGTCAGGCGGGTGAAGCCGTCATTGGCGAAGACGATGCGCGGACCCGGCGGGTCGATCGGATCGGCGTCCGTGATCAGCACCGCATCCTTGGTCACCGAGAGCGCCGCGTGCAGCAGGATCATGTGCTCTTCCGCCAGCTTGCGCTGCAGCACCGGGCGCAGCGACTGCTGCAGCTGCGCCAGCAGGCCCGCCACGCGATCATACGGCAGCGCCGGATCGTCAAAGCTCAGCACCAGCACGTGGCGCCGCCCGCCGACCGGCAGCGACAGGCCGACGATGGCGACCACGCCGATCGCCGCCATCTGCGTCAGCACCCCGAAGCCCGGCCGGGGCAGCACCGGCCGCACCCGGGTCTGCGGGTCCAGCGTGGCATCGAACAGGTCGGACATCGCGATCTCCGCCGGCGGAACCGGAAGCATCTGATGTGCCCGCAGGAACGGGCCAGGCGCGACGCCGGGGCGGGTCTGCGGCGTCACCAGATGCACCAGCCCGTCATCGGGGCGAAGTTCGAGCAGGGTGCCGGCCAGCGCGCCGGTGGCGGAGGTCACGCGGCCGATGATCCGCTCCACCGCCTCACGCAGGGTCCGCGTGTCGGTCAGCAGGATCGGCACCTCGTTGATCAGCATCAGATCCTGCACCGCCTGCTCATGCCGGCGCCGCTCGCGGCGCAGTTCGAGCTGGGTGACGGCGAGGCCGGCCAACTCGGTCAGCACCTCGAGATCGAATGGATCGAGCCCCTCGCGCGGCTGCCGGTCCATCACGCACAGCGCGCCGATCCGATGGCCGGACGGCGCGATCAGCGGCACGCCGGCATGAAAGCGCAGATCCGGCTCGGCCCTGACGAGGTCGCTGTCGGCAAAGCGCGGGTCGGTCCGCGCATCGCCGACCAGGCAGACCGTGTCCTTCGTGATCGTGGTGTTGCAGAAGGAGAGGGCGCGCGGCACCGCCGATGTCACCAGGCCGGTCTTGGCCTTCAGCCACACCCGATCGGCATCGACGAAGGTGAGCGCCGCCATCGGGGCGTTGAACTGGCGGGCGGCCAGCCGGACAAAGCGACCGAAGTCAGCATCCGGCGCGGTGTCGAGAATGTCATAGCTGCGCAGCGCGCGCAGCCGCTCATCTTCGCGCGTCGGCAGGCCGTCGCTCATACCGGGCTCCTGCGACCCGCCACACAGTACTTGTCAACACCATATGACATTGTCATGGATCGAGATTGAAACAATTTGTTGTGCATAACGGTCGAAACGCAATGGAAAGAGTTCCGCGCCATTGTCAATACCGTGAAGGGACACGGAGCATTACGCCGTGAGCGGCGTGCCGGATGCAAGGGGTGTCAAAGAATCTGAGCGACCCAGTCGGACAGGTTGTAATGATTTGAAACTCTTGTGATCTTGCCCTCCGAAATCTGAAAGAAGGCGCCGGCCGGCAGCACGTAGCTTTGCCCTTTGGCAGCGGCAGTGCCCGGTGGAACGCCCGGATCGGTGACGAGATAGCGCCCATGCACCATGAACTCCGCCGCGGCCCTGGTGCCCGACGGATGCGCCATCACCACCAGATCCGTCAGCTGCTCGGCGTAGCAGCGGTTCATATGCGCCATGAAGCGGCCGAACGCGTCCCGCCCGACCTCGCGCGGTCCCTGGCTGATGTCATGGATGACATCGTCAGACAGCAACGCCAGCATCCCCGCGATGTCACCGGCGTTGAAGGCGGCATAGTAGGCTTCGATGATCGCAGTGGCGGACACGCTCAATCCTCCTCATGCCAGGTGCGGCGATCCCGCTCGATCAGCGCGATGGCAGCCGACGGGCCCCAGGTGCCGGCGGTGTAGGCGCGCGGCGGCTCGCGGCTCGCGGTCCAGGCGTCCAGAATCGGGCCGATCCAGGTCCAGGCCGCCTCCACCTCGTCGCGGCGCATGAACAGCGTCTGGTTGCCGCGCACCACATCCATCAGCAGCCGCTCATAGGCATCAGGGTTGCGGGTGGCGAACACGGCTTCGAAGCTCATGTCGAGCGGCACGTGCTGCAGGCGCATGCCGCCGGGCCCGGGGTCCTTGATCATCAGCCACAGCTTCACGCCCTCGTCCGGCTGCAGCCTGATCACCAGGCGGTTGGCGGTGATCGGCCCGGCCGCCGCGTCGAACACCGAGTGGGGAATGGGGCGGAACGCCACCACGATCTCCGAGACCCGGCTGGCCAGGCGCTTGCCGGTGCGCAGATAGAACGGCACGCCGGACCAGCGCCAGTTGGCGATCTCGGCGCGCACGGCCACGAAGGTCTCGGTGTGGCTGCCGGCGTCGCCGAGTTCGTCGAGATAGCCGCGCACCGGCCCGCCGGCCGAGGCGCCGGCGCGGTACTGGCCGCGCACGGTTGCGTCCAGCGCCGCGCCATCATCGAGCGGCACCAGCGATTTCAACACTTTGAGCTTCTCATCGCGCACCGAATCGGCCGCCAGCGACGTCGGCGGCTCCATCGCGACGAGGCAGAGCAGCTGCAGGATGTGGTTCTGCACCATGTCGCGCAGCGCGCCGGCGGTGTCGTAATACCCGGCGCGGGATTCCACCCCCAGCGTCTCGGCCACCGTGATCTGCACATGGTCGATATGGCTCGCGTTCCACAGCGGCTCGAACAGCGCGTTGGCGAAGCGCAGCGCCATCAGGTTCTGCACCGTCTCCTTTCCCAGGTAATGATCGATGCGATAGACGCGATCCTCCGGAAACGCCGCCCCGATCGCATCGTTCACCGCGCGGGCCGATGCGAGGCTCTTGCCGATCGGCTTCTCCACCACCACCCGCGCGCCCTCGGCCAGCCCATGCGCCGCAAGATGGCTGCAGATCGGGCCGAACAGATCAGGGCCGGTGGCGAGATAGAACACGCGGATGCGCGTGCGCGGCCCCAGCGCCGCCACCAGCTCGCTCCACCCGGCCTCCCCGTCGCCCGCCACCGCGACATAGAACAGCATGGACAGGAAATGCGCGACCGCCTCGGGCGTGCGCTCCTCCGCCGTGACATGCTTCTCCAGCGCCGCCAGCGCCATGGCACGGAACGCCTCATCGGTCATCGCCCGGCGCGAGGCACCGATGACCTTGGCCGAACCGGGCATCTGCCCATCGGCATAACGGTGATACAGAGCCGGGATCAGCTTGCGCACGGCAAGATCCCCGGTGGCGCCGAACACGACGAGATCGAACGGTTCAACGGCAATGACACGCGCGGTCATGAGCACTCCTGTGCAGATCGCTCCGACCCTAGCCTGTGATGCCGCACTGCGTCACGCGCGCCGCCGCAGCTTCCTCGGCGCACCTCAGGTCTGCCGACGAAGCGGGACAGCTGCGGAAAACCAGGGGTTGTCCTGGCCCCACTTCTTCGCCAGCCTCCGTGCTGCGGTGCGGCCAAGGGGGCTGCGCGCGATGAGGAGATGGGAAGATGGGCTACAGGGTCGCGGTTGTCGGCGCCACCGGGGCGGTCGGACGCGAAATCATCAAAACCCTGGTCGCGCGCGACTTCCCGATCAAAGACATCGTGGCGCTGGCATCCCCCCGTTCCGTCGGCCAGGAAATCTCCTTCGGCGACAAGCGCGTGCTGAAGGTGCAGAACCTCGAAACCTTCGATTTCGCCGGCTGGGATATCGGCCTGTTCAGCCCCGGCGCCGAGATCTCCGCCATCCATGCGCCGCGCGCCGCCAAGGCCGGCTGCATCGTCATCGACAACACCAGCCATTTCCGCATGGAGCCGGACGTGCCGCTGGTGGTGCCCGAGGTGAACCCGCAGGCGCTGCACAAGATCCGCCGCGGCATCATCGCCAACCCGAACTGCTCCACCATCCAGATGCTGGTCGCCCTCAAGCCGCTGCATGACCGGTTCAAGATCAAGCGCGTCATCGTGAGCACCTACCAGTCCGTCTCCGGCGCCGGCAAGGAAGGCATGGACGAGCTGTTCACCCAGACCAAGGCGAGCTTCGTCAACGACCCCGCCACCCCCGAGATCTTCACCAAGCCGATCGCCTTCAACTGCATTCCCCATATCGACAAGTTCATGGAGGACGGGTCGACCAAAGAGGAATGGAAGATGGTCGTCGAGACCAAGAAGATCCTCGATCCTGACATTCAGCTCCACGCCACCTGTGTGCGCGTGCCGGTGTTCATCGGCCATTCCGAGGCGGTGAACGTCGAGTTCCACAACCCGATCACCGTCGCCGAGGCCCGCGCCGCCTGGCGCGACGCCCCGGGGGTGACGGTGATGGACCACCGCGAGGACGGCGGCTACATCACGCCCATCGAATGCGCCGGCGAGGATGACACCTTCATCAGCCGCGTCCGCAAGGACCCGACGGTGGAGCACGGGCTGGCGTTCTGGTGCGTGTCGGACAATCTGCGCAAGGGGGCGGCCCTCAATGCGGTGCAGATTGCCGAGACGTTGATTGCCATGAACCTGCTCACGCAGAAGGCGGCTTAAGAAAGGTCTTCTTTTCTGAAGAAAAGAAGCAAAAGACTTTCATCCGTTGGGCCCGCCCTCTCCGACAAAGCCGGGCCCAACGAATGAAAGTTTTTTTGGTTCTTTTTTTACAAAAAAAGAACGTCTTCCTATGAATCCCTGGATCTGGCTGACCTTCGCCGGCCTGGCCGAAATCGCCTGGGTGGTTCTGCTGAAACAATCCGAAGGCTTCACCCGCCTGTGGCCCAGCCTGGCCACCGGCGGCACCGTCGCGTTCAGTTTCTTCGCGATGTCGCAGGCGCTGCGGGTGCTGCCGATGGGCACGGTCTACGCCGTCTGGACCGGCATCGGCGCCGCCGGCGGCGTGCTCTGGGGCATCGCCATGCAGGGCGAGCCGGCCGGCTTGCTGCGCATCGTCTGCGTGCTGCTGATCCTGGCCGGGGTGGCCGGCCTCAAGCTCGGCTCCTGAACCCCGCCTGTCCACCATCTCACGGCACTCCGACCATTCTCCGCCCGGCGTGTGACTTTTCCCACGGAACAGTTCGTTACGGGCATTTTCGATGCCAAATTGATCCGGAGCCACAAAACTGTCTCTGACCTGCAACGGCCCTGACATGGCATTTGCCTAACTGCCACGATAAATGCGCGATCTGACGCCGGAACGGTCGGTCGCTCACTTTTTGGAAGGCTCCATGTCCATGATGCCGGGACGCACTCTCTCTCTGCGCACAGTCCTTTGCGCCTCCATCTCGCTCGTCGCCCTCGCCATGGCCGCCGGCAGCGCCGCTGCGCAGACCGCGGCCACCCCGGCCACGACCACCCCGGACATCGGCTCGGTCGACGTCAAATCCGGCACCCGCGTCTCGCTGCCGCTCTCGAGCCCCGCTGCCGTCGGCAGCCGCGCACCGGCCGGCTCCGCCCCGGCGCTCGCCCCGGCCCAGGGCTCGCTGCGCGCCTTCGAGCCCGGCTCGATCGTCAGCGACAAGGTGATCCGCGACCTGGTGCCGCCGACCTCGGACTACAACGAAACGGTGAAATACACCCCGGGCTGGGTGTCCTCGAACAGCAACGGCCTGCTCGGTGACAGCACCGGCGGCTGGCGCGGCTACCAGGACGGCCAGTACAACATCACCTTCGATGGTATTCCGTTCGGTGACGCCAACGACCCCAGCCATCACTCGGCGGCCTACTTCCCGGGCTACTTCCTAGGCAGCGTCATCGTCGACCGCGGCCCGGGTGCCGCCTCGCAGATCGGCTACGCCACCTTCGGCGGCACGCTGTCGCTGAACTCCAAGGACCTTGCGGACACCAAGAGCGCAAACGTCACCAGCTCCTACGGCAGCAACAACACCCAGACCGGCGCCGCCACCATCCAGACCGGCCTGATCGGTGACACCGGCGTGCGGGCCCTGGTCCAGTTCTCGCATGCGCAGACGGACGGCGCCCAGCAATACGGCAAGGTCAACCAGAACCAATACCTGCTGAAGCTCGACAAGCAGCTGGGTGACTTCAAGGTGACGGTGTTCGGCAACTACGGCATCGAAAACTACAACAACACCGGCAGCATCACCTATCCGCAGCTGCTGCAGTACGGCAAGACCTACGGGCAGCTGAACAACAATCCGCGCAGCCAGCAATATGTGGGTTACAACAACTCACAGAAGCAGACCGATATGGAATATATCGGTGTGAATGGTCACATCGGCGGCCTGCGCGTCGACAACAAGGTCTATACCTAGTCCTACTCCTACCCGACCTATCAGAACAACGGGCTGGACCAGACCATCGAAGGCAACGCCTCGCTCGCCAACGGCGGCACCATCAACACGGTGAAAATCCCCACCATCACCGGCGGCAGCACCAAGATCGCCATTCCCGGCGTGTCGAACGGCGATGTGATCGGCTACATCAAGTTCAACAACTACCGCGCCTACGGCAACTCGCTGAAGCTCGAGCATGACCTCGACCTCGGCATGTTCAGCGGCACGCTGCGCGCCGGCCTCTGGGCCGAGCAGATCGACAACCAGCGCTTCCAGCTCTACGAGGACTACACCACCGGGCAGACCTTCACCCAGCTCGGCGCCAGCAACCAGGCCGCCTACAAGCTGAACCTCAGCTCGCACATCACCAACGTGCAGCCGTTCATCGAATACGACTGGCGTCCGCTCGAAGGCCTGACCATCACGCCCGGCTACAAGTATGAAAGCTTCGAGCGCCGCCACGTGGCGCTGGTGAACCAGACCACGCGCCAGCCGCTCACCTACGACCACACCTACGACGTGAGCCTGCCGTTCCTCGCCGCGCGCTATCAGGTGAACGACGAGGTGACGGTCTACGCCCAGGCCTCGCAGGGCTTCCTCGCCCCCGCCGTCGCCGCCTACTACGTGTTCGACCCCTCGGTCGGCGGCATCAAGCCGCAGACGACGACGAACTATCAGGCCGGCGTGGTGCTCAAGAACGAACGCCTCACCGCCGACGCCGACATCTACCAGGTGACCGCCGACAACTTCGCCGTCACCAACGTGACCTCCACCGGCGAGACCTACTACACCAACAGCGGCACCGCCCGGTACCAGGGCTTCGAGGCGGAAGGCAGCTACAGCCTGCGCAACGGCTTCTCGGCCTATGGCAGCCTGGCGCTGATGGATGCGCGCTTCATCAAGGGCAAGAACCAGGGCCTGCGCGTGGGCGACGCACCCACCACCACCGGCGCGTTCGGCGGCATCTATGACGACGGCAACCTGTTCGGCTCACTGCTCACCAAGGTCACCGGCGACTTCTACGGCAGCAACGGCCAGGCGGCGAACAGCGCCACCACCAATGCCGGCCTCAACCATGTCAGCGGCTACAACACCACCGACTTCGTGGTGGGCTACCGCGCCGATCTGCTGCCGATGACCGGTGTCGCCAAGACCGCCACGCTGAAGCTCGGCGTCTACAACGTGTTCGACCACAAGAGCATCACCGAGATCAGCGGCAACCCGTCCGGCCTGACCAGCATCAACAACACCTCGCTCACCTACTCATTCCTGCCCGGCCGCCTGATCTACGGCTCGCTGAGCGTGGACTTCTAAAAACGGATGAAAGTTCTTTGCTTCTTTTTTACAAAAAAGAAGTTCTTTCGTTAAAAATAAAGAACCAAAGAAACTTTCATTCGCTGGGCGCGTTTTCTATCCGGAGAGAGGTCCGCCTGGCGGGCCTCTCTTTGCGTTTCATCAGTTGAGGCAGGCATATGGGCAGCGTGGACATCTCTCCGGTCGAATTCTTCCTCTCCGCCGGGCCGATCGGCAAAGGCGTGATGGTGATCCTGCTCCTGTCATCGATCTGGTGCTGGGTGCTGATCATCGATGGCCTGGTCGGCGTGCTCCGCTTCAAAGGCGCACTGCGCCGCTGGCGGCGAGACGGCACCGCACGGTCGCTCGCCCGCATCATCGAGGCCGGCCGTGCGGCGGCCGCCCTGCGCATCCCCGGCGAAGGCGTGGGCGACAGCCGCGCCCGCATCATCGAAGCCATGAACCGCAGCGCCCGCCAGGTGATCGCCTCCGTGGAAGGCGGCCTCGCCAACCTCGCGGTCATCGCCTCGGTGGCGCCCTTCGTCGGCCTGTTCGGCACGGTCTGGGGCATCATGTCGAGCTTCTCAGCCATCGCCGCCGCGAAGGACACCTCGCTCGCCGTCGTCGCCCCCGGCATCGCCGAGGCGCTGGCCACCACCGCCATCGGCCTCGCCGCCGCCATCCCCGCCTCCATCGGCTACACCCGCATCGGCAGCGCCATCACCGCCGCCACCCAGGACCTCGCCGGACTGATCGAGGAGGAAGCGCTGCAATGCGTCGTGCCGAGCAGCCGGCCGCAGCACCTGAAGGAGGTGGTGTGATGGCAGGCACCCCCCGCCCGCTCGGCGGCTCGGGCCTGCACCGCCCGCTGGCCGACATCAACGTCACCCCGCTGGTCGACGTGATGCTGGTGCTGCTGATCGTGTTCATGGTCACGGCCCCGATCATGGCCACCGGCCTGAAAGTGGACCTGCCACAGGCCAAATCCGCCCAGCCGGTCAACCCCAAGGAGCCGATCGTGGTCTCCGTCACCGCCGATGGCACCATCGCCATCGGCACCCAGACCATGGCAATGGCCGACCTCGTGCCCACCCTGGAGAAGATGACCAACGGCGACACCAGCCGCATCATCCAGATCCGCGCCGACAAGGCGGTCGCCTACGGCACCATCGTCACCGCCATCGACGCCCTGGCCTCCAGCGGCATGATCCATATCGCGCTGATCTCCGACCCGCGCTCGCGCAGTGCGCCGCCCGCGCCCACGCCCGCCGCGAACCCCACGCCGGCTCCCCCAGCCACACCATGACCGGGTCCACGCCGCGCGGGCTGCGTCTGGCCTGGGTCCGCCCCGGCGCCTTGCTGGTGGTGGCCGGCCTTCACGCGGCCGCCCTGCTGTTCGTCACCATCCCGCGGCCGCCTCTGCCCACGCCCGAGGATTCCATCGAGATCACCATCGCCCCCGGCGAGCCGGTGCCCGAAACGCCGCCGGAACCCCCGGCGCCGCCGCCGCCCGATCCGGTGACCGAAGCGCCGCCACCTCCGCCGCCGCCCACCCCGCCGACGCCGGAACCGCCACCGCCGCCCGTCGCCGAGCCGCCGCCGCCCCCGGGCCAGGAGTTTTTCGATGCGCTCGGGCAAAAGGACGGATGCGGCAGCGGTCGCACTGCTGCAACTGCAACCTCTGATGCCCTCCCTCGCCCTTTCCCTCTTTCTCCCTCCCCCGACCCCTACCCCGACCCCCTCCCTCCCCTCCCTCTCCCCACTGCCCAGTAAAGTGGAGACAGCCTCACGAGCTCACAGACTGCCCAGTGTG
>JBBILI010000057.1:0-26958 GCA_037445025.1 Rhodospirillales bacterium | reverse complement strand
CTTCACCGGCGGCGAGCTTGGGGTTGTTCGCACCCTCGCCAGCGGCGAGCTTCGGGTTGTTCGCACCCTGACCAGCGGCGAGCTTCGGGTTGTTGGTACCCTCACCGGCGGCAAGCTTGGGGTTGTTGGCGCCTTCACCGGCGGCAAGCTTAGGGTTGTTGGCACCCTGACCAGCGGCGAGCTTGGGATTGTTCGCACCCTCACCGGCGGCGAGCTTCGGATTGTTGGCACCCTCGCCAGCGGCGAGCTTGGGGTTGCCGGCAGCGGATATCTGCACGCAACCGGCCACCGGGCTCGTCTGCGCGAAGGCTGTGCTCGCCATCAGCAAGGCGACCGTGGCAGCCATGGTCATTTTGACAGGGTTCATACTCGACTCTCCATCCATTGATCTCAAGCGTCACCGAGTATGTCTGCACGCCACCCCACCGTTTCACCCCGCCATTTGTCCGGCTGCCAGGTGACCCAAGCCAGGAGGTGCTGCCTCGTCGCTTGATGAGAAGTCTCGCGGGCCCCTGGTTCTGTTACAGGACCGCCGCAGAATTTTCACCAAACCCGACACACACACGCGATTACGCAGGCAGTTCCTCAGCGGATGCACATGGCAGGATCAGTACATGCTGAATTCCACAAACTCAATGCATCGACCGTGATCACACGGCTTTTTTCAGAGTTGGCGAGGCCTTGAAGCGCACGGTCTTGCCGGCCTTGACCTTCACCGGCGCTCCGGTGCGCGGGTTCAACGCCTTGCGCGCCTTGGTCTTCTTCACGGTGAAGGTGCCGAAGCTGGGCAGGGTGAACTTGCCAGTCTTCTTCAGCTCCTTGACGATCGCAGCAATCACGTCGCCGGCGGTGCGGTTGGCGGCAACGCCCGTGAGTTCCGCCGATTCCTGGATGACCGCTGCGATGAACGCCTTTGACATGACTTCCGGGTCTCCTCTTGCCCTGTTCTACAAGCACTGTGTGCGTGCCACTGCATTGAGGTAACAGCGGGATTCGACTCGTGTAAATTGATTTCGTTGGGAAGCCAGTTGAAAGTGACGTTTTGCTGCAAGGCAACATGATCTGCAGCGCACGTCAGATGCGACCACAGCCACGCCGGCGGCACAGATCTGTGCCGCCGGCCGCACAGCGCCAGATGTCAGATCGCCTGTGTCACCAGCTTGGTGTTGAGATAGGCCTCGATCGCCTCCAGACCGCCCTCCGAGCCATAGCCGCTGTCCTTGATGCCGCCGAACGGCACCTCCGGCAGCGCGATGCCGTGATGATTGATCGACAGCATCCCCGCCTCCACCCGCGTGCCCAGCAGCGTCGCGGTGCGGTGCGACGCGGTATAGGCATAGCTGGCCAGCCCGTACGGCAGCCGGTTGGCCTCGGCCACCATGTCATCGAAGCCCTGGTATTTCGCGAACAGCGCCACCGGGCCGAACGGCTCCTCGTTCATCACCCGCATCTCCGGCGTCACGTCGGTCAGCACCGTCGGTTCGAAGAAATTGCCGACATTGCCGATCCGCTTGCCCCCGGTGCGGATGGTGGCCCCCTTGGCCACCGCATCGGCGATCAGGCTCTCCATCGCCGGCACGCGGCGGGCATTGGCCAGCGGGCCCATGGTGGTGCCTTCGGCCAGACCGTCGCCCACCTTCAGCGCCTCCGCCTTGGCGACGAACCGGTCCACCATCGCGTCGAACACGCCTTCCTGCACCAGGAACCTTGTGGGCGCGACACACACCTGCCCGGCGTTGCGGAACTTGTTGGCCGCCAGGATCGACGCCGCGCTGTCCAGATCGGCATCGTCAAAGATCAGCGCCGGCGCATGCCCGCCCAGCTCCATCGTCACCCGCTTCATATGCGCCCCCGCCATGGCGGCGAGATGCTTGCCCACCGGCGTGGACCCGGTGAAGGAGATCTTGCGGATCACCGGATGCGGGATGAGGTATTCGCTGACCGCGGCCGGCACACCATACACCAGGTTGATCACGCCCGCCGGCACGCCGGCATCGGCCCAGCACTGCACATAGGCGGCCAGCGAGGCCGGCGTCTCCTCCGGGCCCTTGACGATGATCGTGCAGCCCGCGGCCAGCGCGCCACAGATCTTGCGGTTGGCCTGGTTGATCGGGAAGTTCCACGGCGTGAACGCGGCCACGGGGCCGACCGGCTCCTTCAGCACCAGCTGGGTGATGCCCTCGGCGCGCGACGGCACCACGCGGCCATAGGCACGGCGCGCCTCCTCGGCGAACCATTCGATGATGTCGGCGGAAAAACCGGTCTCGATCTTCGATTCCGCCAGCGGCTTGCCCTGCTCCATCGTCATCAGCGTCGCAATGTCGCCCACCCGCGTGCGCAGGATCTCGGCCGCCTTGCGCATGATCTTGCTGCGGTCATAGGCCGACATCCGCCGCCACACGGTGAAGCCACGCTCGGCCGCGGCCAGCGCGCGATCCAGATCGGCGATCTCGGCATGCGCCACGCTGCCGATCGCCTCGCCGGTGGCGGGATTGACGACGGCGAGCGTCTTGCCGGCTGCGGCCGGGCCCCAGGCGCCATCGATGAACAGGTCAACATTGGGATACATTTCTGGCTCTCCACGGCGGTTTCTTGGGGGCGTCAGGCGCGCGCCTCGGCCCCATTATGCGTCTGCGGACACAGCGGGTCGAGGCAGCTTGTCATGGTATTGAAACCTGACTGTCATAAGCCCGACGCGACGGCGTGATACCCCTGCGGCCTGACGGAGGCCTCATGGCAAAGAAGAACGTGCTGCTGATCGTGGTCGACCAGTGGCGGGCGGACTGTGTGCCGCATCTCGGCACCGCGAATCTGCGCACCCCCAACCTCGACCGGCTGTGCCGCGAGGGTGTCACCTTCCGCAACCATGTCACCACCGCGGTGCCGTGCGGCCCGGCGCGTGCCAGCCTGCACACCGGCCTCTATTTGATGAACCACCGCCAGGTGCAGAACTGGATCCCGCTCGACGCACGCCACACCACCCTGCCCCGCGCGCTGCGCGGCCTGGGAGTCGATCCCGCGCTGATCGGCTACACCACCACCACGCCCGACCCGCGCACCACCTCGCCCAACGATCCGCGCTTCTCCAACCTGGGCGACATGATGGATGGCTGGCGGCCGGTGGGCGCCTTCGAGCCGGGGCATGAGGGCTATTTCGGCTGGCTGGCCCAACAGGGCTTTCCGCTGCCGGAGAACCGCGACGACATCTGGCTGCCAGACGGGGTGGACGCGCTGCCCGGCGCCACCGCCCTGCCCGCCCGCATCCCGGCCGCACTCTCCGACAGCGCCTTCTTCACCGACCGCGCGCTCACCTACCTCAAGGGCCGCAACGGCAAACCGTTCTTTCTGCATCTCGGCTACTACCGCCCCCACCCGCCCTTCGTCGCCAGCGCCCCGTATCACGCGATGTACCGGCCGGAGGACATGCCGGCCCTGGTGCGCGCGCCGAGCGTGGCCGACGAGGCGGCGCAGCACCCGCTGCTCGACTACTACCTGCGCCATTCCCGCCAGGGCAGCTTCTTCCAGCGCGGCCAGGGGCTGGTCGCCGAAATGGACGCCGCCGAACTGCAGCAGATGCGCGCCACCTACTACGGCATGATGACCGAGGTGGATGACTGTCTCGGCCGCGTGTTCGACTACCTCGACGAGACCGACCAATTTCGCAACACGCTGATCGTGTTCACCTCCGACCACGGCGAGCAGCTCGGCGACCATCATCTGCTCGGCAAGATCGGCTATTTCGACGAGAGCTTCCGGATTCCGCTGGTCATCGTCGATCCTGATGCGAAGGCCACACGCGGCAGCGTGGTCGATGCGTTCACCGAAAGCGTCGACATCATGCCCACGCTGCTCGACTACCTCGGCGGCACCGCCCCGCGCGCCTGCGACGGCCACAGCCTGCTGCCCTTCCTGGCCGGCCACACCCCGCCCGGCTGGCGCGACGCGCTGCACTACGAGTTCGACTTCCGCAACGTCTTCCCCTCCCGCCACGAGGAGGAGCTCGGCCTGGACATGGATGACTGCACCCTCTCGGTGCTGCAGGACGACGCCTACAAATACGTCCACTTCACCGCACTCCCACCGCTGCTGTTCGACCTCAAGGCCGATCCGCACCAGTTCCGCAACCTCGCCGACGAGCCCGCCTATGCCGCCATCGTCCGCGACTACGCCCAGCGTGCCCTGTCCTGGCGGATGCGCCATGCCGACCGCACCCTGACCCATTTCCGTGCCACACCGACCGGGCTCGAAGAGCGCGGCGTCCCATCCCACAAGGAAACCTGAGACGATGATCACGCTTCCCCGCCGCTCCACCCTCGGCCTCGGCCTGGCCGCAGCCACCTTGCCCCGCTTCGCCATCGCCCAGGCGGACACGCGCCCCACCATCACCATCGCGGTGCAGAAGGTCTCGATCACCAACGCGCTCGATCTGCTGCGCGAGCAGTCCAATGTCGGCACCAGGTGGTCGGCGATGTTCACCGAGCGGCTGATCGGGCTGAACTACCAGTCGGCACTCGAGCAGGTGCCGGGCCTGGCCACGGAATGGAAGCGCATCGACGACAAGACCGTCGAATTCAAGCTCCGCCAGGGCGTGAAGTTCCACAACGGCGACGAGTTCACCGCCGAGGACGTCGCCTTCTCCTTCGGCCCCGAACACATGATGGGCAGCACCCGCCCGGTGGTCGACGGCAAGACGCTGCCGCTGTCGAGCGTGTTCCAGATCATCACCAAATCCAAGGAGCTGCCGCCGGAGATCCCGCCGGTGGCGCGCCGCCTGTTCCCCGGGCTCGATCGTGTCGATGTGGTCGACAAATACACCGTCCGCTTCGTCAACGCGACGCCGGACGTGACCATCGAGGGCCGCGTCTCCTCCACCGGGGCCGAGATCGTCAGCCAGCGCGCCTACCACGAGGCCGCCTCCTGGGCCGACTACGCCCGCAAGCCGATCGGCACCGGCCCGTACAAGGTTCGCAGCATCGTCCCCGATTCGATGCTGATCCTGGACGCGCATGACGAGTACTGGGGCGGCCGCCCGCCGATCAAAACCATCCGCTTCGTCGAGGTTCCGGAAGTCTCCAGCCGCATCAACGGCCTGCTATCCGGCGAATACCAGTTCATCTGCGACATGCCGCCCGACCAGATCGGCGTGATCGAGAAGAACGCCGGCTTCGAGGTGCTGGGCGGCACCATCCCCAACCACCGCATCCTGGCGTTCGACAGCCACAACTCCCTCGCCAACCCCAAGCTGCGCCTCGCTATGGCCCATGCCATCGACCGCCAGGCGATCGTGGAGAGTCTCTGGGCCGGCCGCACCGTGGTGCCGAAGGGCCTGCAGTGGGACTTCTACGCCGACATGCTGATCACCGACTGGCGCTGCCCCGACTACAACCTCGCCACCGTCAAGGATCTGCTGAAGCAGGCGGGCTACAAGGGCGACCGCATCGAGTTCCGCCTGCTGAACAACTATTACACCAACCAGACCGCCACCGGCCAGGTGCTGACCGAGATGTGGCAGCAGGCCGGCATCAACGTGGAAATCGTGATGAAGGAGAACTGGAGCCAGATCTCCGAAAAGACCCCCACCCGCGCGGTGCGGGACTGGTCGAACTCGGCCACGTTCAACGATCCGGTGTCCTCTATCGTCGCCCAGCACGGGCCGAACGGCGAGCAGCAGCAGCGCGGCGAGTGGACCAACGCCGAGATGAACCAGCTTTCCGTGGTGCTGCTCAACAGCACCGACCGGGCGCTGCGCAAAAAGGCGTTCGCCAGGATGCTGGTGATCTGCGAACGTGAGGATCCAGCCTATACCGTGCTGCACCAGAATGCGACCTTCACGGCGAAGCCGAAGAGCCTGAAATGGAAGGCGGCACCGTCGTTTGCCATGGATTTTGGGCCGAAGAATTGGGGATAAGGAAGATGTTCTTTTTTGAAAAAAAGAACCAAAAAACTTTCACTCGGCTGACGCCCTCCTCCGGAAAGAGGTCCGCTCCAACGAATAAAAGTCTTTTGCTTCTTTTGTTCAGAAAAGAAGTCCTTTCTTGATGAACCCTCTCATCCACCTGCAAAACCTGGAAGTCACCTTCCAAGGCACCCCCGCCCTGCGCGGCGTCGACCTGTCGGTCGGCGCCGGCGAGGCGGTGGGTCTGGTGGGCGAAAGCGGCTCCGGCAAATCCGTCACCTGGCTGGCCGCCCTCGGCCTGCTGCCCCCCACCGCCAGCGTCACCGGCCGCGTCATGCTGGGCGCGGACAATCTGCTCGGCGCCCCGCCCGCCACGCTCGACCGGGTGCGCGGCGGCCGCATCGCCATGATCTTCCAGGACCCCGCCAGCGCGCTCAACCCCGTGCAGCGCGTCGGCAAACAGGTCATGGAGGCCCTGGGCCTGCATCGCGGCCTGACCGGCGCGGCCGCGCGGGCGGAGGCCAAGCGCCTGTTCGAACTCGTCGGCATCCCGGATTCCGGTCGCAGGCTTGACGTGTATCCCCATGAAATGTCCGGCGGCCAGAATCAACGCGTGATGATCGCCATGGCGCTGGCCGGGGAGCCGGAACTGCTGGTGGCCGACGAGCCGACCACGGCGCTCGACGCCACGATCCAGGCCCAGATCCTCGACCTGCTGCGCCGCCTGCAGCGCGAGATGGGCATGGCGCTGGTGCTCATCAGCCACGACCTCGGCGTGGTCGCCGACATGTGCACGCGCGTCTGCGTCATGTATGCCGGCCGCATCGTGGAGCAGGCCCCGTCGGAAACCCTGTTCGCCAGCCCGGCGCATCCCTACACCCAGGGCCTGCTGGCCGCCCTGCCGGATATGGTGGGGCCGCGGCGCCGGCTCGCCGCCATCCCCGGCGCCGTGCCGGAACCCTGGAACCTGCCGCCGGGCTGCGCCTTCGCGCCGCGCTGTCCGCGTGCTGATGCCACCTGCGCGGTGCAGCCGGCGTTTCGCACGCTGGCGGACGGCCATGCCGCGGCCTGCGTGCACGCCACGGTGCGGGAACGGATCTTCGCATGAGCCTGCTGACGCTGACCGACGTGGCCCAGATCTACACCACACGCCGCGGCCTGCTCGGCCGGCCGGTGGCGGTGCGGGCGGTGGACGGGCTTTCGTTTCGCGTGGAAGCCGGGAAGACCCTGGGCATCGTCGGCGAAAGCGGCTGCGGCAAATCCACCACCGGGCGCATCGCGCTGGGGCTGGAACGGCCGAGCCAGGGCCACGTCACCTTCAACGGCACCGCCATGCCGGCCCCGGGCACCGCCGAATGGCGATCACTGCGCCGGCAGATGCAGCTGGTGTTCCAGGACCCGCTGGGTGCCATGGATCGCCGTCTGACCATCGCAGCCCAGGTGGCCGAGCCGCTGGCGATCCACAACATCGGCACCGAGGCCGAACGCGCGGACCGCGTGGCGCAGCTGCTCATCGATGTCGGGCTGCGGCCGGACCAGGCGGCCCGCCACCCGCACGAACTGTCCGGGGGGCAGCGCCAGCGCGCCGTGCTGGCCCGCGCGCTCGCCACCAACCCCAGCCTGCTGGTGTGCGACGAGCCGGTCTCGGCGCTGGACGTGTCGATCCAGGCGCAGGTGGTGAACATGCTGACCGACCTGCAGGCCGCCCGCGGCATCGCCATGGTGTTCATCAGCCACGACCTCAAGGTGGTCCGCCAGGTCAGCCACAGTGTGGCGGTGATGTATCTCGGCCGCATCGTCGAACAGGGCGACCCCGAGGCGCTGTTCGCCGACCCCGTGCACCCCTACACCCGCGCCCTGGTCTCGGCCATTCCGGTGCCCGGGCCACGCCGCATCCCCCGCATCGTGCTGACCGGAGACCCGCCGAACCCCGCCGACCGCCCCCCCGGCTGCGCCTTCCATCCGCGCTGCCCGGTCGCCATCGCCGCCTGCCGCACCGATGTGCCAGCCTTGCAGACGCTGGACGACGGACGGCAGGTTGCCTGTCATCTCGCCCTCTCTCCATCACGGATCGCCGCCTGATGAAACTCACCCGCCGCGCCACGCTGACCGCCGCCGCAGCGTCCCTGCCCCGCTTCGCCATCGCCCAGACCGACCAGCGCCCGTCGGTAACGGTGGCGGTGCAGAAGATCAGCAACACCGGCGTGCTGGAGCCGCTGCGCGAGCAGTCCTCCAACGCCAGCGAACGCTGGGTGGCCTCCATCCTGGAAACCCCCATCGCGCGCAACCAGCAGGGCGTGCTCGAACGCGTGCCCGGCATTGCGCAAAGCTGGAAACGCATCAGCGACACCACGGTGGAACTGGCCCTGCGCCCGGGCGTCACCTTCCACAACGGCACGGAACTGACCGCGGAGGACGTCGCCTTCACCTTCGGCCCCGCCCACATGTTCGGCCCGTCGCTGCCGAAGGACATCCCAGCCATCGCCCGCCGCCATTGGCCGTCACTGGCCCGCGTCGAGGTGATCGACCGGCACACCGTCCGCTTCGTCAACCAGACGCCGGACGTGACCCTGGAAGGCCGCCTGTCGGCCGGCGGCAGCGAGATCGTCTCCCAGCAGGCCTGGACCGCCAATGGCGACTGGACGGCCAACGCCAAACAGCCGGTCGGCACCGGCCCCTACCGCCTGCAATCCTTCCAGCCGGACAGCTCCCTGCTCCTGGAGTCGCACGACACCTACTGGCGCGGCCGCCCGCCGCTGAAATCCATCCGCTTCCTCGAAGTGCCCGAAGCCGCCTCACGCATCGCCGGCCTGCAATCCGGCGAGTTCGACTTCGCGTGCGACATCCCGCCCGATCAGATCAAGACGATCGAGGCGAACCCGAAATTCGTCGTCCAGGGCGGCCTCGTGCTGAACCACCGCATCGTGGTGTTCGACGAACACCACCCCGTCCTGGCCAACCCGCTGGTGCGCCTCGCCATGGCCCACGCGGTCGACGGTCAGGCCATCGTCGACTCCCTTTGGGCCGGCCGCTCCCGCGTCCCGCCCGGCCTGCAATGGGAATTCTACGGCGACATGTTCGTCAAAGGCTGGACCGTGCCGCCCTACGATCCCGCCCGCGCCCAGGCGCTGCTGAAACAGGCGGGCTACAAAGGCGACGAGGTCGTCTACCGCGCCCGCAACGACTATTACACCGCCGAAGTCGCCACAGCGCAGATCCTGGTCGAGTTCTGGAAGCAGGTCGGCCTCAACGTGCGCCTCGAAGTGCTGGAGAACTGGGGCCAGGTGCTCGACAAGAAAGGCCCGCGCGGCGTGCGCGACTGGTCGAACTCCGCCGTGTTCGACGATCCGGTGTCCTCCCTCGTCAACCAGCACGGCCCGCACGGCGCACAGCAGACCAACGGCGAATGGACCAACGCCGAAATGAACATGCTGTCCAACCAGCTCGAGACCGGCACCGATCCGGCCAGGCGCAAAGCCGCCTTCGCCCGCATGCTGCAGATCTGCGAACGCGACGACCCCGCCTACATCGTGCTGCACCAGAACGCCGTGTTCACCGCCTGCCGCAAGACCACCCCCTGGAAAGCCCCGCCGTCGTTCTTCATGGACTTCTTCGGAGCCTGGCATGCCTGAACGGATGGAAGTTTCTTTGGTTCTTTCTTTTCAAAGAAAGAACTTCTTTTTTGAAAAAAAGAAGCAAAAAACTTTTATCCGTTTGATCCGGGGCCAATCCTGATGCTGCGGTTCTTGGCATTGCGGCTGGCTCGGGCGGCGCTCACGATCATATTGGTGGTGACGTTTGCGTTTGTGGTGCTGCGGCTTTCGGGCGATCCGGCGCTGATCATCATGAGCCCCGAAGCACCGCCTGAGGCCATCGAGGCCTTCCGCCACGCCTGGGGCCTCGATCAGCCGATCTGGGTGCAATACCTCGACTATTTCTCCGCCATCGCCCACGGCGATCTCGGCGTGTCCTTCCGCGACGGCAGACCCGCCATCGAACTCGTGGGCGAACGCATTCCCGCCACCCTGCAACTCACCGTCCCCGCCCTGCTGCTGCATATCGGCCTCGGCGTCCCCGCCGGCATCTACGCCGCCCTGCACCGCAACTCCACCACCGACCGCCTGGTGATGGCCGGCGCCGTCGCCGGCTTCACCGTACCCAGCTTCGTACTGGGCCTGCTGCTCGTGCTGCTGTTCTCGGTGCAGCTCGGCTGGCTGCCCTCCGGCGGGCAGGACAGCTGGCGCTCCATGATCCTGCCGGTGATCACCCTGGGCTTCGGCGGCGCCGGCATCCTGGCGCGCTTCACCCGCTCGGCCATGCTGGAAGTCCTCGGCCAGCCCTATATCCGCACCGCCTCGGCCAAAGGCGTGCCCTGGGCACTGGTGGTGCGCGGCCACGCGCTGCCCAACGCCGCCATCCCCACCGTCACCATCGTGGGCTTCATGGTGGGCTCGCTGCTGGCCGGCGCCGTGGTGGTGGAAAGCGTGTTCAGCTGGCCCGGCGTCGGCCGCCTGCTGGTCGTGGCGGTGGCCAACCGTGACCTCGCAGTCGTCCAATGCATCCTGCTGCTGGTGGCATCGACCATGGTGATGTCCAACCTGATCGTGGACCTGATGTACGGCGTGCTCGACCCGCGGCTGCGCGCCGGCGCCACGGCAGGAGCGCATTGATGTCCGCCACATCCCTGCCCGCCGCCACCACCGCCGCACCGCCCCGCCGCAAGGCCAGCCTGCCGCCGCTGGTGGTCATCGCCATCGTCTGGATCGCGGCGATGGTGCTGATCGCCCTGTTGGCGGAATGGCTGCGCCCCTACGGCATCACCGCGCTGGACCTGCGCGCCCGGCTGACCCCGCCGGTCGGCTTCGGCGGCACTCTCAAACACCTGCTCGGCACGGACGAGCTGGGACGGGACGTGACGTCGCGCCTCATCGTCTCCATCCGCATCAGTCTGATGATCGCCATGGGCGCCACCGTCATCGCCGCCGTGTTCGGCACCACCATGGGCTTCCTCGCGGCGCATTTCCGCGGCCTGGTAGAGCAGTTCGTGCTGATGCTGATCGACTTTCAGGCGAGCATGCCGTTTCTGATCCTCGCCCTGTCGGTACTGGCGTTCTTCGGCAACGCACTCGGCCTGTTCGTGGTGCTGATGGGGCTGTACGGGTGGGAACGCCACGCCCGCATCGCCCGCGGCCTCGCCATCGCCGCCAACGCGCAGGGCTATGCGGCGGCGGTGCGCCAGCTCGGCGCGCGCCCGCTGCGCATCTATCTCGGTCACGTCCTGCCCAACATCGCCTCCACCCTGATCGTGGCGGCCACGCTGTCGTTCCCCGAGGTGGTGCTGCTGGAGAGCGGGCTGTCGTTCCTGGGGCTCGGCGTGCAGCCGCCGATGACCTCGCTGGGCAACATGGTGGGCTATGGCCGTGAATACCTCACGCGCGCGCCGTGGATATTGCTGGCGCCGAGCACGGTGATCGTGCTGACCACGCTGTCGGTGAGCCTGGTGGGCGACTGGCTTCGCGACCGTCTCGACCCCACCCTGAGCTGAGAGCGCCATGACCCTCATCGCATCCCATCGCGGCGGCGCGCTGCTGTGGCCGGAGAACAGCCCCACCGCGTTTCGCAACACCGCGTCCCTGCCGGTGGACCAGGTGGAGTTCGACATCCACCCCACCGCCGACGGCCACATCGTCGTCATCCACGACGCAACGCTGGACCGCACCACCAACGCCACCGGCCCGGTCCACACCCGCACCCTGGCCGAACTGAAGGCGCTGAAGCTGTCCGGCACCGACGAGGCGATGCTGACCCTGGCCGAGCTGGCGGCGATCTTCGCCCCCACCAGCATCACCCTGCGCATGGAGGTGAAGACCGATCCCGATCACCGCCCCTACCCCACCCTGCTGGCCCAGGCGCTGGACGTGCTGGACACGGCCGGCCTGCGCGGACGCACCGTGGTCACCAGCTTCAACCTCGACATCGCCGCCGAAGCCGCGGCCACGGAAGGGTTGGCAGGCGCGATCTGGCTGGTCTCGCCCGAGCTGCAGCAGCGGATCGGGCTGGAGGCGGTGAAGGCCTCGGCGCTGGCGCATCAGATCGGCCGGCTCGGCATCCGCTGCACCCATCTCAACGCCGCCATCCTCGCCGATCTGCGCGCGGCCGGCCTCGGCGTCGGCGCCTGGGCGGTGAACGACGCGCTGGCCCTCGCCGACATGCTCGATCTCGCCGTCGATGTCTTCACCACCGACATCCCGGTGCTGGCGCTGCTGCTGCGCGACGGCGTGCGGCCCATGGTCGGCTCCACGATGGTGCCGGCGCTGACCCGCATCCCCCAGACCACGCGTGACGCGATGCGCGATCTGCCGCCGCTGCGGCTCTCCCACACCGCGACGCATGACAAGGTGTCGACATTCACCGAAATCGAGGTCGGCGGCACCATCGCAACACCGCATCGCGGCGCCGCACTGCGCCTGGGAGCGTGGAACATCGAGCGGGTGCTGTATCCCGAAGCCTCGGCCGCCCTGCTGGCCGCCAACGGCATCGACCTTGCCCTGCTCACCGAGCTCGATTGCGGCTGTCACCGCACCGGCAACCGCCACACCATCCGCGAGATGGCCGCAAGCCTGGGCCAGGGCTACGCCTATGCGCTGGAGTTCCTGGAGCTTGCCACCATGCCCCGGCCGATCGCCCTTGCGGACAGCGCGCCGGGCAACCGGGACGGGGTTCACGGCAACGGGTTTCTCTCGTCCCTGCCGTTCACGCGCCCGGTGGTGATCCGGCTCGATGAGGTGGCCGACTGGTTCGTGGCGGCGCCGCGCGGCGAGAGCCGCATCGGCACCCGCATGGCGATCGCCGCCACCTTCGATCTGGACGGGCAGGAGATCGTGGCCTGTGCGGTGCACCTGGAAAGCAATTCCGATGCCCCGGGCCGGGCCCTGCAGATCCGCACCCTGCTGGCGGCGCTGGACCGCTACGCCGAAGGCCGGCCGGCGGTGTTCGCAGGCGACCTCAACACGCCGGTTCTGACACCTGACGAGACGCTGTTCACGCTCGCGGTGGCCCAAGGCTATGACTGGATAGACTGCAACGCGCCTGGCCGCACCACGCGCCTGAGCACCTGGATCAGGCATGACTGGCCGTTCAAGCTGGACTGGATCGCCACCCGCGGCCTCAAGGCCGAAGCACCCGCGGTGATCCCCGCCCTGGCACCAGACGGTACCGTGCTGAGCGATCACGACATGGTCGTGGTCACGCTGCGCGTGGCCTGAACGAATAAAAGTTTCTTTGGTTCTTTCTTTTCAAAGAAAGAACTTCGTTTCTTGAAAGAAAAAGAAGCAAAGAAACGTTCTATCGTTTTAGTTTGCGAACCAGTCGGCGATCGGTTTCATCGCGTCGAGGGTGCGGTTGCCCCAGGAGATCTCGGCGCGTGCCTGGCGCAGGGCGCGCAGCAGGGCAGCGCCGGTCAGCTTGTCCGAGCGCAACATCGCCTGCGCGTTCTCCACGATCTTGTCGATCCGCTGAAACACCACCGAGCCGATATCCGCCACCAGCAGCTTCTCGATGCGGATCACCTGCACCCGGCTCGGATCAGCCGCGATCATCCGGTCGCGATAGCTCGTCCAGTCCGTGAGGTCGGCGGAGAAGCGGCCGAGATATTCCTGTTCGACGATGAAGATATGGGTGCGCGGCCCCCAGGAGCTGACATGGTCGATGGCGGCCATGCCCGATTCGAGGCTGTCCGCCGCGGTGGTGACCGGCACGACAATACCGACGCGGTCACCGCCATCCGGAAAGATCGGGCGCGGCTCATCGTCGAGAATGCGGCAGATCTCGGAGAACGTGTTGGACCCGAGATCGACGATGAGGTTGCCGATACCGATATCGTAGAGCAGATCGTCCCACGGGGTGGCGTTGGGGTCATAGGCAAGCTCGCGCGCCATGTCGAACGCAGCGCCGTTGCGCGCGTCGCGATGCACGATGCTGGCAAACCCGTCTTCTTTCTTGAAGATCAGGCTGAGCCGCGGCTGCCGCTCGTACTCGCGCACATCGATGCTGCGCATGAGAATCGGATAGCGCTGCAGCAGGCTGACCAGCACGGCATTGGCGGTGGTGGTCTTGCCGCTGGACTTGTCGTTGGCGAAGATCAGCGTCTTGCGGGCCTTGAACGGGCTCTGGGCCGGCCGGGCGCCGGGTGCAGCGCCTGTCTGATCCATGGAGTTCATCATCGTCCCTTCCGTCCTCGCTCAGCGTGACTGGCTGTGTAGCACAGCGATCGTGCAATTCCAGCAACCCTGCCACGATGCGCAACGATGTCGCGCCGATGCAATGGCTGCCTGTGCAATTGGTGTTCATGGTGTGCGGGGTGGGCGTTGGTCGGAGCGGCGGGATTCGAACCCACGACCCCTTGTCCCCCAGACAAGTGCGCTACCAGGCTGCGCCACGCTCCGACCGCGAGAGCGCACCCTTAGCAGCAGGTGTGCGCCACCGCAATCGCTCAGGTCTTGCTGCCGACCTTTTGGTCCCAGAGTTTGAACGCGGTCACCATCGCGTCAGGCTTCAGCGGCAGTTCGATCGGGTTGTCGGCGATGACCGCGGCGTATTCCGGCCGGCCGAACTCGGCGATCACCTCCTGGCTGTGCTTGGGCGCCAGGGTGATCGGAACGTTGCGCACGGCCGGGCCAGGACAGAGATAGCCTTCGTCATAGGCGATCGCCTGCATGGCGGGGGTGAGCAGGAATTCCATCATGTCCAGCACCACCGCCATGCGGTCGTCAGGGATGCCTTTGGGAACGCACATGAAGAACGCGTCGGACACCCAGTGGAAGCCCTTCAGCGTGCCGATCTTCGCCTCCTTGGGGACGATGCCGAGGGCACGCGGGTTGATGTCCCAGCCGGTGGTGCTGATGATCATGTCGCGCGAGCCTTCGCCGAACTCCTTCTTCGTGGCCCCGGTGCCGGCGGGATAGTACTCGATGGTCTTGACGAGCTCCTGCAGGTAGGCCCAGGTCTTGTCCCAGCCGGCGACCGGGTCGGCCGGGTTCGAGTCGCCGAGAATATACGGCAGGCCCATGATGAACGTGCGGCCGGGGCCGGAGTTGGTCGGGCGGGCATACATGAAGCGTTTGGGGTGGGCCCGGGCCCAGTCGAGCAGGTCCTGCGCGGTGTCGGGCGGCGTGGGCACGCGGTCGGGCGCGTATTCCAGCAGCGGGCCGGACGGGTAGTAGCTGACGACGGTGCCGTAGCCGGCGCCCTGGGCGCGGTGCAGGTTGAGGGCGGCAGGGTCGTAGTTCTGCTCGATGTTGGGGAACTTGTCGTTGAAGTCGGGGAAGATGCGGCGCCAGAGGTCGAGGCTGAGGCCGGCGGCGAGGCCGTCGCTGCAGCTCAGCACGAAGTCGATGTCGCTGCGGCCGGCATCGACCTGCGCCTTGATCTTGCCGGCGAGCTCCGGGGCGGGGGCCTTCACGTAGGCGATGTGGGAGACCAGCCTGGGGTTGGTGGCCTGGTAGGCCTCGAACGCGGGCTGCAGCAGCGCCAGCGCGCCGCCGACATCCATGATGCTGATCGCGACCGGGGATATGGGCAGCGGCGGACCGGCGGCCTGCCCCCGTGTGGCGAGCGCTGCGGCGGCCAGGCCCAGAGACACGGCGCGGCGGGAGATGGCGGGGCGGTCCTCGGCGCGCTGGGCCATGATCGGGTTGGCGAGCTTGGGCAGGATCTGCGGCAGGCCGTTGCCGAGATGGGTAGCCAGGCCGGCGCCGGCTTCCGCTGCGGCTTCGGTCTGGGCGAAATCGGCGGCGCTGTGGCCGATGGCGACGATCTTGCCGGCGGCGCGGGCGGCGCGGATGAAGGCTGTGGCACCGGGGAGCTCGGCGGCGATGGTGATCAGCAGGATCGGACGGTCGAGGTTTCGCTCCAGGTTCTGGACCAGGGCGTAGTCGGGTGCGGCCATGGCGGCGGGCGGGTGGCAGCCGGCATAGCCGGAGGCCGGGTTGAGGAACGGGCCTTCCAGGTGGTAACCGGGGCAGATCCGGCTTGCGCGCTGGCTTGCGGAGATGGCGGCGTCGAGGGCGGTGAAACGCTGGTGCAGTTCGGCTGCGGTGGCGGTGATCAGGGTGGGCAGCGGGCAGGTGACGCCGGTTCGCCGCGAGCTTGTGCTTGATGGGATTGGCAGCCTCGCGGGTGGAGCTGTCAACGCATGGGAGGCAGCAGGTGCTTGCGAAACGTCAAGGGAAGCGGTTCTTTTTTGAAAAAAGTACCAAAAAACTTTTACGCCGCTGTCGCGGCCCCTTCCGGAAGGAGCCGTGTGGATTTTTCAAAGTCTTTTGCTTCTTTTCTTCAGAAAAGAAGATCTTGCTTTACCCCAACAGCGCCCGCAGCGCCTCAAGCTCAGACAATGTCTCGCGCAGCACCGCGCGCAGGCGGGCAACCTCCTCGGCGTCGGACGCGGGACGCAGCGGCTCGGCCCGGCCGCGGACGGCGCGCGGCGCCGGCGGCAGCTCGACCGGAACGAGGCCGGGCATGGGCAGCTGCGGTTCGTCGTGGTCGGCGAGCTCCTGATGCTCGGGGCCGGCTTTCTCCTCCGGGGCCGGCGGAGGGATGTCGTCGGACAGGCGGCCGCCGCCCTCGCGCAGCAGGCGCTGCACGCCCTTGATGGTGTAGCCCTGGATGTAGAGCAGGCCGGAGATGCGCCGCAGCAGAGCGATGTCATCCGGGCGGTAGTAGCGCCGGCCGCCACCGCGCTTCAGCGGCTTCACCTGGGGGAACTTGGTCTCCCAGAACCGCAGCACATGCTGCGGAATGTGAAGATCGTCCGCTACCTCGCTGATGGTGCGAAAGGCGTTGGGAGCCTTGCGGACCCGGCCTTTGGCATCGGTTCCGGATTCGGGGATGTCCTCCGGCTCATGCGGGCCGTCGGATTGGATCATTCGTCGTCGCCGCCATCAGGCGGAATGGCGGTGTGGTTGACATGCGCCTTCAGCACCTGGCTCGGCCGGAACACCAGCACGCGGCGCGGCAGGATCGGCACCTCGACGCCGGTCTTGGGGTTGCGGCCGATACGGCGGCCTTTCTGGCGGACAGAGAAGGTTCCGAAACCACTGATCTTGATGGATTCCCCCGATTCGAGCGCCTCGCTCATGCGCGCCAGAACGGTCTCCAGCAGCTCGGCCGACTCGTTGCGAGACAGGCCCACCTGGGTGTAGATCGTCTCGGCGAGATGGGCGCGGGTGACAGTTTTCATGTCCGGACGCTAGGCAGCGGCCGCGGCGCCGTCAAGAAGTGATCACTATCAAACGCTTGTCGCGAAACTTGATCTCGCTACAGCCGGACCAATGCCGAGCCCCAGGTGAGGCCGCCGCCGAGCGCCTCCATCAGCACGAGCTGGCCGCGCTGGATTCGGCCGTCGTGATAGGCGCTGGCCAAGGCGAGCGGGATGGAGGCGGCGGACGTATTGGCGTGCCTGTCCACCGTCACCACCACGCGCTCCGGCGGCAGGCCGAGCTTACGACCGATGGCGTCGATGATGCGCAGGTTGGCCTGGTGGGGCACCAGCCAGTCGACCGCCGACTGTTCGAGCCCGGCGGCGGCCAGCGCCTCGGTGACGGTCTCGGACAGGCGGGTGACGGCGTGGCGAAACACCTCCCGGCCCTGCATCACCAGATGGCCCGGGCGGTCCGGCCGGCCGACCGCGCCGTCGACATAGAGAATGTCGCCCAGCGTGCCTTGGGCGTGCAGATGCGTGCCGAGGATGCCGCGGTCGGATCTGGTGCCGGCGGCGGCCAGGTCGCGGGGGCCGGCACGCAGGAACACCGCGCCGGCGCCGTCGCCGAACAGCACGCAGGTGCCGCGGTCCTGCCAGTTGAGAATGCGGGAATAGACCTCGGCGCCGATCACCAGCACGCCGCGCACCTGGCCGCAGCGGATCAGCGCGTCGGCCATGGACAGCCCGTAGATGAAGCCGCTGCAGGCGGCCGAGAGATCGAAGCCGAAGCCGCCGCAGCCGAGCTCGGCCTGCACGCGCACGGCGGTTGCCGGGAAGGCCTGGTCGGGTGTTGCGGTGGCCAGGATGATGGCGCCGACATCGGCGGGCGTGGCGCCGGCGTCTTCCAGCGCCTGGCGGGCGGCCTGCACTGCCATGTAGGTGCACGTCTCCTGCGGCGAGGCGATGTGGCGCTGGCGGATGCCGGTGCGCTCGCGGATCCACGCGTCGGAGGTATCGATGCGTTCGGCCAGCTCGGCGTTGGTGACGATGCGCTTGGGCAGGTAGGCGCCGATGCCGGCCAGCAGGCTGCGCACCATCGGCAGTCCCGGCGTCAACGCTGCCGGGAGGGGCGGTGCCGCCGGCCTGGTGTCAGCCTGTTGCGGCGAGAGGGCCGGCGCTGGCATGTCCATTGCCGGCACTGTCTGATCCATCCTGCGTTCCTGCCTCTGTCGGGCCGGCCGGTGCGGCGCCCTTGCTGTCACGTGGTCCCGTGGTGGCACCGATCAGGGCCAGACCCTCGCGGATGCGGTCGTTGAACCGGTGCACCACCATATCCATTGCCACGTCCATGGCGTGGGCAAAACCCTGCGCGTCCGTGCCGCCGTGGGATTTCACCACCACGCCGGACAGGCCGAGCATCACCGCACCGTTGTAGCGGCGCGGATCGAGCCATTCGCGCAGCCTGTCCAGGCCCGGGCGGGCCAGCAGATAGGCGATGCGGGCGGCGATGCCGGAGGAGAACACCTGGCGCAGCAGCTGGCCCATCAGCTTCAGCGCGCCTTCGCCGGTCTTGAGCGCCACATTGCCGGTGAAGCCGTCGGTGACGACGATGTCGGTGGTGCCGGCGGCGATGTCGTGGCCTTCGATGAAGCCGTGGAACTGCGGGGCGATGTGGGAGGCGCGCAAGGTCTCGGCGGTGGCGCGCAGCACCTCGCCGCCCTTCATCTCCTCGGAGCCGACGTTGAGCAGGCCGATGCTGGGCGCGGTCAGGCCGAGCACGGTGCGGGCGAACACGTCGCCCATGATGGCGAACTCGACGAGGTTGCGCGTGTCGCACACCACGTTGGCGCCGAGATCGAGCATCACCACGTCGCCGCGGGCCGAGGGGGAGATGGCGGCCATGGCGGGGCGGTCGATGCCCGGCAGGGTCTTGATGACGATCTTGGCCAGCGCCAGCAGCGCGCCGGTGTTGCCGGCGGAGACCACGCCGGAGGCCTCGCCGTTCGCCACGGCGTCGATCGCCAGACGCATGGAGGACTGGCGCAGGCGCAGCGCCGCGGTCGGCTTCATGTCGGCCGCAATGCTGTCGGCGGTGTGACGGACCGTGCAGCTGGCGCGGGCGCGCCTGTGGCGCTGCAGCAGCGGGGCCAGCAGCGCTTCATTGCCCACGAGCAGAAACCGGGCCTGGGGGTGACGTTCGGAGGCCACTTCGATGCCCGCGACGATCACATCAGGCGCACGGTCGCCGCCCATGGCGTCGATCGCCAGGGTGAAGGGAACAACCGCGGTCTCGCTCATCGCAGCGCTCACGGTGTTGCTCCTGTCTGGCGCGGCCTATGATCCTCCATGCGGAAGCTGCGCGCCGCACCAATGCGCGCGCCGGACGGATCACGCAGGATCCGGACGGCGCGCGACCGGATCAGGCGCGGACGGCGCCCTTGAGCGCCTTGCCGGCGGCCACGACCTCGCGACCGTCGTAATGCCCGCAATGCGAGCAGACGTGGTGCGGGCGCTTCAGCTCGCCGCAGTTGCCGCATTCGGCATGGGCCTCGGTCGGCAGGGCCTGGTGGCTGCGACGCATCCCCGCACGCGAGGGCGAGGTCTTTCTCTTGGGAACAGCCATGGGACAACGCCCCTCCGGTCAACGCGACTGCCGATGCGGCCACCGCACCCAACGTGCGGCATGCCGGCATCAACGAGGTCACAAAATGGCAACAACGCGAGGGCGGGCAGATAGCAGAGCCCCCAGGGGGCTGCAAGCGAAAGCCGCGCATGGTGGGGTTTTAGCTGGGTTGCCCCCGGCGCGCCAGCGCGGCCAAAGCGGAGAAGGCGCCCTCTTCCGGGTCGCTGGCCTCAGGCGGTAGCGCGGCACCGGGCTTGCGGGGATAGGGATCCAGCGTGAGCGCCAGCTGCTCCACCGCCGCCTCGCCGAGGTCGATGCCGGTGCCCTCGTAGGGGATCTCGTCGTCCGACTCGGGATCGTCATCCCCGGCCTCGGTGCCCTGCGGCACGAAGCGGACGCGGAAGCGTTCCTCCACCTTCATGCTGAAGCACTCGAGCGTGATCACGCACTCGCGGTCGATGCGGGCCTGCAGATGGCCCTCGGCGATGATCTCGCCGCTGCGGGCGTCCATCTGGCGGGTGACCTGGAAGCGGCAGAACAGCGCGTGCACGGCGGGGATGCCGAGGCGCTGGGCGACGGCCGCGCACTCGGCGGCATCGGCTCGCACCTCGAAGCTCTGCCCGGCCGCGGCGATCCGGTCGGTGGCGACCGGGCGGTGCAGCTCCGGCGGGATCATGCGAACACCTTGGCGGGTTCGACGAACAGGTCCTGTGCCGTGCGGATCTGCGCAAGGGAGAGGCGCGACAGATGCGCGTCCTGGGCATAGACCAGCCGGGCAAGGTTGGCGGCGGCCTGGCGCTGGTCGGTGCCGTCAGGCCACACGTTGCGCTCCAGCGCCTCGGCCAGGGCCTCGGGGCCCACGGCCATGGCATCGGCGTAGACGGCGGCGCGGCCGTGGAAGGCCTCCCACATCACCCGCACCTTCTTGCCCACCGACAGGTCGCCCACGCCCATCTCGCGCAGGTTCACATCCATGTCGTGGAACATCGCATCGAACACCGCCTGGGCCAGACGCGCGCCCTCCGGACCCTCGCTGGTCAGCCGGCGGATCAGCAGAAAGGCGTGCAGGCCCACCAGGTCGAACCGTCCGTTGAGCGTGTCGGGCACGCCGAGCTCGGCGTAGAAGAACGGCTGGCGTGCGGCCGTGACGGCTGCGCCATACAGCTCGTAGCCGGTCCGCTCCGGGCCGGCCTTGGTGCCGCCGCCGAACAGCTTCCATCCGAATAACGCCATCAGAACCTCCGGCCCGCTCGCAAGCCCCGGTTGAGACCGGCGCCAAAATTGAAGCGTGACGCGCGTCGCCACACACCCTAGATGATGGATCGGACCGCACAGGGTCAACCTCCGCCACCGCACGGCAGGCGATATCCTGGCGATCCGCTTCAAGGATCGTGCCCATCCGAGCTCGCCTTGCCGGCTCGAACGTCAAAGGACCTGCCAGTTTGCGCCCGAATGTCTCTCGCCCGGCCCCGCGCCTGGTCCTTGGTTCCATCGGCCTTGGTTCCATCGGCCTTGGTTCCATCGACCTGCGTTCCATGCTGCGCACCGCGACCGTGCTGCTGGTGCTGGCCTCGCTGGCCGGCTGCAAGAGCATCTCCGAACTCACCTATTCGCCGCAGACGCGGGGCAACAAGGTCGATCCCGAGCTGCTGACGCAGCTGGTGCCCGGCACCTCGACGCGCACCGACGTGACATCGCTGATCGGCTCGCCGACGGCGAAGGCGAGTTTCGATGACAACACCTGGATCTATATCGGCGAAATCACCAAGCCGGTGATCGGCGGGATCCAGATGATCGATGACCAGCAGGTGATCGTGCTCAACTTCGATGCCTCGGGCGTGCTGCGCACCATCACCCGCAAAGGCATGAAGGACGCCGAACCGGTGACCGTCGTCAGCCGCTCCACCCCCTCACCCGGCAACGACGCCTCGCTGATCCAGCAGCTGCTGGGCAATGTCGGCCGCTTCAGCCCCGGCGGCGCCATCGGCAGCCCAGGCGGCGTAGCCGGCCCGCTGACCGGCGGCGCCGGCGGGGCGAACAAGTATTGAGGCAAGCAAGGCGGGGGGCTCCGCCCCCTCGACCCCCGCCAGGGGCCGAGCCCCTGGACCTCTCCTCTCCCACCAACCTCTTAAACGAATGGTGTCCAGAGGCTCCGCCTCTGGTGGGGTCCAGGAGCAAAGCCCCTGGCCTTGATTGCCTCAAACGTCACACCAGCGCCTGGTAGGTCATGACGCGCAGCTGCTGGTTGAGGGGGTAGGTGCTGGAGGGCATGAACTGCGTCATCAGGATGGCGATGAGGTCTTCGGAGGGGTCGATGAAGAACTGGGTGCTGGCGGCGCCGCCCCAGGAGATTTCGCCGGGGCTGCCGATGAGCTGGGCGCGGGCGGGGCTGAGGACGACCTGAAAGCCGAGGCCGAAGCCGAGGCCGTCGCGGTGGACGCCGCCGAGGCGGGCGAGGCCGGCCGCGGTTTCGGCTTCGCCGACGTGGTCGGCGGTCATCAGCGCCACGGTTTTGCGGCCGAGCAGGCGCACGCCGTGGGCGGCGCCCTGGCCAAGGATGAGCTGGCAGAATCGCAGATAGTCGGCGGCGGTGGAGATCAGGCCGCCGCCGCCGGACGCGAGGCGCCCGGGCTGGGCGAAGGGGCTGGACTGGGCGTCGTCGATCGGGGTCAGGCCAGGGCCGTAGACGGTGGTGAAGCGGGGCAGCTTGTACTGCGGTACAGTGAAGTGCGTGTCGGTCATGCCCAGCGGCGCGAAGACGCGGGTGGCGAGGAAGTCGGCGAAGTCCTGGCCTGAGATCACGGTGACGAGGTGGCCGAGCACGTCGGTGGCGACGGAGTAGTTCCAGGCGGCGCCGGGCTCGTGCAGCAGCGGCAGGGCAGCGAGGCGCGCGATCTGCTGCGCCATGGATTCGCCGGCGGCGAGGCGGTCGAGCGCCGAAGCACGGTAGAGCGCGTCCACCGGGTGCTGTTCGAGGAAGCCGTAGGTGAGGCCCGCGGTGTGGGTGAGCAGGTGGCGGAAGGTGATCTGGCGAGTCGCGGGCACGATCACCGGGCGCAGGCGCGAGCCGCCGGTGTAGACCCGCATGTCGGCGAATTCGGGGAGGAAGCGGCTGATCGGGTCATCCAGCAGGAAACGGCCTTCCTCGTACAGCATGAGGATGGCGAGGCTGGTGATGGGCTTGGTCATGGAATAGATGCGAAACAGGCTGTCCGGCTGCAGGGGCACGCCGCGTTCGCGGTCGGCCAGGCCGTGGCAGGCGAGGTGCGCGATCTCGCCTTTGCGGGCGACCAGGGTCAGCACGCCGGCCAGTTTTTCATCGGCCACCAGCGAGGCGCCCCAATCGGTCAGGCGGTCCAGGCGGGGGGCGGAAAGGCCGAGCGATTCGGGGCTGGTCATGCGGTGGTCTCTCCGTGGAACATGCGGCGCAGGCCGGCCCATTGTTGAGCGAAGTAGGAGCCGGTGGCCATGGCCTCCTCGGCCGTGGGGTCGCCGGTGCGGACATACTCTGCCGAAAAATCAGCGGTGCGGAACAGCATGTCCCACCAGGGCAGCACGGCGCCGTAGTTCACGCTTTTCACGCCGGCGGCCAGCATGCCGTGATGGGCGCGGTGGAAGCGCGGGCTGACCAGCAGGCGTTCGCCGAGCCAGCCGAAGGACAGGCGGGTGTTGGCGTGGGACAGGCTTTCCAGCAGGCGCAGCAGCAGCACCAGCAGGGGGAACTGCATGGGCGGCACGCCGATCAGCAGGGCAACGGCCATGAACCAGACGAAGCCGATGACCTCGTCGAGCAGGTGGTTGCGGTCGTCGGACCAGAAGGTCATCTGGCGCTGGGCGTGATGCAGGGCGTGCAGCGCGTACCACCAGTTGAAGACGTGGCTGGCGCGGTGGCGCAGATATTCCGAGAAATCGAGGATGATGGCGTAGAGCAGGAAGGTTTCGACCGGGCGGCCGATCAGGAACGGCATCAGGCCTTCGAGCGTGGGGGGCACGATATCGTGGTCGGTGAGCCAGCCGTTCAGCGTCCATTGCGCCTGGGTGAACAGGACGAAGGTAACCAGCGGCAGCAGGCCCACGCGGGAGATCAGGGTGTAGACGATGTCGATGCTGACGGCCTTCTGGTCGGGCCAGCGCTCCACCGGGCGCCAGCGTTCCAGGGGCACGCAGACGGCGTAGGTGACCAGGACCTGGGCGAGGCCATAGACGGCGAACAGGGTCCAGCCGAAGCTGATCTCCTCCCAGTCCATCAGGTCCAGCTGATACAGCAGCGGCAGCACGGCGTGCTCCTGCAGCCAGCCGGCGGCGAGGTCGAAGGGCAGTGTGGGGCTCATGACACGCGTCTCATGAGACAGGTCGGGCGGGCAGGCTGAGGATGAGGCCGTGCGGGCTGCGGCCGACCGGGATGGTTTCGACAGCGCCGGTCTTCGGGTCGAGAATACCGGCCTCGCGGGCGAAGCGCAGGGTGAACCAGACATGGCCGTCGGGGACGAAGATCAGATCGTCGGGGCCGCCGGGGATTTTATACGCGCGGATCTCGGCCAGGGTGGTGGAGTCGAGCACGACGGAGGTGCTGTCGACGCGGTTGTTCACCCAGAGCGTCTTGCCGTCAGGGGAATGGAAGATCTGGTGGGCGCCGCGGCCGGTGCGCACGCGGCGCTCGACATGGCCGGTGGCGGGGTCGACGACGGCGATGTCGTCCTGGCCCATGATGGCGACCAGGACCTTGCCGTGATTCCACAGCACGCCGGCGGGGGCGGTGCCGACGGCGGTCTCCCAACGCACCGTCATGTCGCGCAGATCCAGCGCGACCAGCTTGCCGGTGCCCTGCAGGCTGACGAAGGCGGTGGCGCTGTCGGGTGAGAAGTCGATGTGGCTGGGCATCGATTTCAGCGGGAAGCGATGCAGCAGCTTGTAGGTGCCGGCCTCGTAGACATCGACCTGCGCACGGGCCAGGCCGGTGACGACGAGCATGCGACCGTCGGGGGAGAAGCCGAGCTGGTAGGGGTCGGCCATGGTCATCCGGCGGCGGATGGCGAAGGTGGCGGGGTCGAGCACCAGCAGTTCGTTGGCGGCGGTGTCGCCGAGCAGAAGGTCGGCGTGATCGGGGGTGAGCATCACATGGTGCGGCTCGCGCAGCACGGGGATGCGGGCGCGCTCGGTGTGGGTGGCGAGGTCGATGACGCTCAGAGAGGCGTCGCCGGAGTTGGCGATCAGGACTGAGCGCGGGACCTGCGCGCGGGCATGGAGCGGGAACGCGGCCAGGAGGAGGCAGATCAGGAGGGTGCGCATAAGGAGGTCTTAGCACCCGGCCCGGCCGTGCCGCGAGACGGGATTGCCGTGAAGATTCTGTCATGGAGGGAAGGCAGGGCGTTCTTTTTTGAAAAAAAGAACCAAAAAACGTCTGACCGGCTGACGCCACTCTCCGGAAAGCGGTCCGCTCAAACGTTTGAAAGTCTTTTGCTTCTTTTCTTCAGAAAAGAAGTCCTCTCTTTCTTACCTCAAGATCGTCACGTCAATCTTGTCCCCCGCCTGCCCGGCCGCCGTCGTCATCGGCGAGCGGACCTGGCCGTGATCGGCCAGCCAGGCCTGCACGGCGGCCGCGCGTGCGGGCTGGCCCTCGATGCGCAGGCCGGCGGGGTGGATGAGCCCGACCAGCTGAGAGATCTGCGCCAGCGCGGTCTGGCCGGCGGGGGCCAGGTCGGTGTCGGTGAACATGGCAGGCGGCATGTGGAACAGGGTGCCGGCCGGCGTCACCTCGCCTTGCAGCGCTGCCATGATCTGCGCGACCAGCGTGACGCCGGCCGGCGGGGCGGCGGGGGCCGGGGCGCGGGCGATGGCGGTGTCGGACTGGACCAGGCTGTCGGTACCGAGAATGGCGACGGTGGGCGCGGCGCCCGGCGCGGTGAGGTGCCAGATCACCACCGAGCCGTCGCCCTCCACCCGCACGGCGGCGCCGGGCAGCAGATCGGTGTCCACCACGTTGCCGGCGCCGCGCAGCAGCAGCGAGCGGCAGCCGCCGTGGAGATGGAAGCGGGAATGGTTGCCGCCGAGCGTGACCGCGCCGCCGGCGCATTCCAGCTGGATGGTCTGGCCATCGCCGGAGATGGCGGCGCCGGTTGCGGCGGGCGCGGTGCCGCCATCGGCCACCAGCAGCGTGTTGCTGCCGGAAACATGCAGGGCACCGCCCTGCCCCGCGGTGATGCGCACCTGGTTGTCGGAGCCGGCGATGTCGATGGGGGCGGCGGTGCCGAGCGCGATGGCCATGTGGTTGCCGTCGCCGCGCACGGTGAGACCGGCGCAGGCGCCGGTGAAGGTGATGACGTTGCGCTTGCCGAACACCGTGGCGGCGGCGGTGCCGCAGTCCAGGGTGCTGGTCTGGCCCTCGGCCTGCACCGCCGGCTGGGCCTGGGCCACAGCGGTCAGCAGCAGTGTAGCGAGGCCGGCCATGGCCAGCACGCCCCGGATTTCATTTCGCTGCATCACGCCACTTTCCCTGCACACGCAACCGTGGTTTGTCGGCATACAGTCGTAGCCGGTAACGTCATCCATGTGACCGAACCTATCAAGATCCTCATCGTGGAAGATGAAGACGTCATTCGCCGGCTGTTGACGGAAGCGATGACGGACGAGGGATTCACGGTGGTCAATGCCGCATCGGCCGAGGAGGCGTTGATGCGTCTGCGCGCCGGCGAGATGTTCGACATTCTGATGACGGACATCCAGCTGACCGGCGCGCTGGACGGGCTGGATCTGGCGGCGGCGGCGCGCAGCCGGACACCGCTGATGCCGATCATCTTCACCACCGGCCAGCCGGACCGCATGCAGCCCTGGCATACCGGCGCCGGCGATCTGTTCATTCCCAAGCCGTATCGCCCCTCGCAGGTGGCCGCTGCGGCGCGGCGCATGATCGGGCCGTAGCGCCGGGCCTGCCGCAGCCTCTGCAAAACCCGGGCGCACGGCTGGCGGCCTCGGCCGGGCCGATTGTTGACCCACGGATTGGCAGACGACCTGCCGGGGCGAGGGTGCCCCGGCAGATCATGTGTGTCAGCACGATTTTTCATTCGGCGGGCAGGCCCTGTGGGCCGGTGGCGGTGGCGGCCGCGGAGCCGGAGGCGGGGCTGGTCGCGGAGCCGGAGGCGGGGCTGGCCGGGGAGCCGGAGGCGGGGCTGGCCGGGGAGCCGGAGGCGGGGCTGGCCGGGGAGCCGGAGGCGGGGCTGGCCGGGGAGCCGGAGGCGGGGCTGG